>DXGM01000010.1 GCA_019113915.1 Candidatus Gordonibacter avicola | reverse complement strand
CGCCCTTTATCTCACATGCAACCTACATTGGAAAGGACGTACTCGCCATAAATCTGGCGACATAAAGAGTATATGAGGGGCGATTCACGAATCGCCCTCTCCGCCGAAGGCGGAGAACTCAATCATTACCTGCGTTTTCGCGCTTCGCGCGAACGGATGCACTGGAGTGCATCCCTACGCTGCTTGTCCCGATTGCATGACCTCGCCTTCAAGTCAGTCAGCCCGCGTCGTAAGGTGAGGGACTTGAGAAAACTTGTGGCGTAATAGGAAGCGCGATAGCGCGTCACACTTATAGGCGATCGCCTGCTCCGCCAGAGGTTGAAACACATTCGGCAAGAGGCTTATCTTTCGCCTTCTTCCCCTCTGTTGCTTTGGTGGAACCAGCTTTGTTGGCTCGGGTGGGGTGGGGGCGGTGCGGTACCATGAGGTTTATGGAAACCATCAAACAACATGACACGGGCGCTGCCGTTGAGGACGTGCAGCAGCGCCTTGCCACCATCGGGCTGCTTGACCAGGCCGATGTCGATGGCACGTTTGGCGAAAAAACGGCGGCGGCGGTGCGCGCGTTCTGCCTGCAGTCGGGGTTGCCGGTGGGCGACGACGTGACCGACAAAGTGTGGTCGGCCCTGGTAGACGCCTCATATTTTCTCGGCGACCGCACGTTGTATCTGCGCATGCCGCACTTCCACGGCCACGACGTGGTGGAGTTGCAGCAGGCGCTGGGCGCGCTCGGTTTCGCGTGCGGGGCCATCGACGGCATCTTCGGAGCCTATACCGAACTGGCGCTGCGCAAGTTCCAGCTGAACCTGGGCTTGCCTTCCGACGGCATTGCGGGCGCGTACACGTATGCGGCCATCCGCAACCTGCATCATTCCTGGGAGGGCAAGGAAGCCGTGCACGAGCCGGTGCACTTGGGCTTCGCACGCGCCGCTGACGTGCTAGAACGCAACGCACTTTGCCTGTTTGGCACGCATGAGTTCACGCGTAGCGTTGCTTCGCGCATGTCGAATCTGGCGCTGGCCACAAGCCCTGCCTCCAAAATCATGAGTGCCGACTCACTGTTGGTGGCACCCGATCAGAATATGCTGCTGGTGCACATTGTGTTGCCTGAGGAAACCACGGCCGAAGCGGTGCCGCGCGTGAGTTTCGACGACGACGCAACGCTGCCGTTGCGCCTTGAAACCGCCATTGGCGTGGCGGATGCGGCGTCCCCTTCACGCGTGGCGGTTGAGCTGCCGGGAACCATGTGGGAAGACGCCGGAGTCGGTCGCTCGGCCCAACACTTCGCCATCACCCTGCTTGACGCACTGTGCTCGGCGTTGTCATAACACCGTGCTGCTGTCGCATCGCTTCCTTGGCGTACACCGCGTGATGTAGTCACGTGTCAATTCGATGACAGTTTCGCCTCTTGAACGGTGGGTTTGCTAGGGGCTTTTATACTTCTGATCAGGAAACTTCACAAGGAAAGCAGGTGCACTAATGGCCGAAAATATGAACCCGAACGACCAGGGCGTTCCCACGCCTCCGCCGGCTGAGACGCCGGATTCCGCGACGCAGGTGCCGCCTACTCAGGTGCCGCCGACGCAGCCCTATCAGCAGCCTCCGATGGGGCAGATGCCGCCGCAACAGCCGTATCAGGCTCCCGCGCCGGGTTACCAGCCGCAACCGCAGCCGCCCGTGTATATGCCAGCGCCGCTTATGGAACTGACTGGCGGCATGAAGTTCGGCTGGTTTGCGGTGGGTGCGCTGTTGGGCATTCCGGGCATCGTCATTTCGTGGCTGGTGAATGTGGACAAGCTGCCGCAGGTGAAAAGCGACGCGCTCAAATGGACCATCATTGGCTTTGTTGCCTGGATTGTCATTCAGGTGCTGCTGTGGTTCCTCATTGGCGGCATGATTGCCGCAGCCATGGCAGGCGTAGCAGGCTCGTACGGCGGCGGCTACTATCACGGTTCGTGGTAGGCCATTCGCCATTTGCCTCACACACCGCTCAAATCTGGAATTCGCTTCACATTGGAAGGGCCCTTCGGGGTCCTTCTCTTTTGCGCACTAAAGTGAGTGGTACAATTGACGGCGTTTTTCACCTGCCCGCGCCGCTGCGTGGGCTCGCACGACCCAACCGCTACAAAGGAGCAACCCATGCCACGTCCCATGACTATGGCGGAGAAGATTCTCGCCGCCCATGCGGGGCTGGACGAAGTTGAGCCGGGTCAGCTGATCGAATGCGATCTTGACCTCGTGCTTTCCAACGACGTTACCGCCCCCATCGCCGTCAAAGAGTTCCGCAAGATTGGCGTTGAGAAGGTGTTCGACCCCACGAAGATTGCGCTGGTGCCCGACCACTACGTGCCGAACAAGGACATCAAGAGCGCCGAGCAGGCGAAAATTGTGCGCGACTTCGCGCGTGAGCAGGGCATTAACCACTACTATGAGGTGGGCTGCATGGGTGTTGAGCACGCGCTGCTGCCCGAGCAGGGCGTTGTGGGTGCGGGCGACCTTATTATTGGCGCCGACAGTCACACCTGCACCTATGGTGCGCTGGGCGCGTTCGCCACGGGCGTGGGTTCCACCGACGCGGGCGTGGGATATGCCACCGGCAAGGCGTGGTTCAAGGTGCCTGAGTCGCTGCTGTTCAAGATTGAGGGCGAGCTGGCGTCGGGCGTGACGGGCAAGGACGTTATCCTGCACATTATTGGCATGATTGGTGTGGACGGTGCGCTCTATCAGGCCATGGAGTTCACGGGCAGCGCCATTCGCGCCATGGACATGGACGAGCGCATGTCCATTTCGAACATGGCTATTGAAGCGGGCGGCAAGGCGGGCCTCATTGACGTGGACGACGTGACCCGCGCCTACCTGGATGGTCGCGTGGAGCGCCCCTATACCGAGTACCATTCTGACCCGGACGCTGTGTACGCGAAGGTGTACGAGATCGACGCGGCGTCCATTCAGCCGACCGTGGCGTTCCCGCACCTGCCGTCGAACACGCGCCCGGTGGCCGAGGCGCGCGACGTGCGCATTGACCAGGCAGTTATTGGTTCGTGCACGAACGGCCGCATCGCCGATATGCGCCAGGCGGCCGACGTGCTGCGCGGGCGGAAGGTGCACCCGGATGTGCGCTGCATCGTGATTCCCGCGACGCAAGCGGTGTATCGCCAGTGCATTGAGGAAGGCCTGATGGATGTGTTCCTGGACGCAAGCTGTGCCGTGTCTACGCCCACGTGCGGCCCGTGCCTGGGCGGCTACATGGGCATTCTGGCCGCAGGCGAGCGCGCCATTGCCACCACGAACCGCAACTTCGTCGGCCGCATGGGTGACCCGACGAGTGAGGTGTACCTGTCCTCGCCGGCTGTCGCCGCAGCGAGCGCGGTGCTGGGGCATATTGGCTTGCCGGAAGACTTGGACTAGGGCTTTCCGTGGCGGCGCATTTGGAGTTCAGAATCCGGAGGACTTCGCACGCGGCACAAAGGCCGCTTAGCTCAGCCCTCCGGAACCTTCACCCCAACTGCTCTCGCCACGAAAACCCCTTTTGGGAAAGGATGTTATATGCAGTTTAAGGGAACCGCGCATCGTTATGGGCGCGACATTGATACCGACGTTATTATCCCGGCTCGCTACCTGACCACGTCTGATCCGGCTGAGCTGGCCAAGCATTGCCTGGAGGACCTGGATACGGAATTCGTGCAGAAGGTGCGTCCGGGCGACATCATTGTGGCTGATGAGAACTTCGGCTGCGGTTCGTCGCGCGAGCACGCGCCCATCGCCATCAAGGCGGCGGGTGTGGACGTGGTTATCGCCAAGAGTTTCGCGCGTATTTTCTACCGCAATTCCATCAACACGGGCCTTGCCATTATGGAGTGCCCGGAGGCCGTGGATGCCATTTCGGCCGGCGACGTGGTGAGCGTGGACGCCGACGCGGGTGTGATTGTGGACGAAACGACGGGCCAGACGTTCCAGGCCCAGCCGTTTCCGCCGTTCATTCGCGAGATTATTGAAGCGGGCGGGTTGATTAACCGCACCAAGGCCAAGCTGGGCAAGGAGTAACCATGACCCAAACGTATAACATTTGCTTGTTGCCGGGTGACGGCATTGGGCCGGAGATTATTGCTGAGGGCGTTAAGGTACTTAACGCGTTGGGGGCGAAGTACGATACGACGTTTGAGTATACGGAAGCGCTCATTGGCGGGTGCGCCATTGATGCGGCCGGCACGGCGCTGCCGGACGAGACGCTGCGCGCGGCTGAGGCGTCCGACGCTGTGTTGCTGGCGGCGGTTGGCGGCCCGAAATGGGATACCACCGACCCGGCGAAACCGCGCCCTGAGCAGGGGTTGCTTGGCATTCGCAAGGCGCTGGGGTTGTACACGAACCTGCGTCCCGTGCAGATTTTCAATGCGCTGGCCGGTGCTTCCACGCTGAAGCCGGAGATAGTGGACGGCGTTGACATGATGATTGTGCGCGAGCTGACGGGTGGCTTGTACTTTGGCCGTCGCGAGCGCTTCTACGACGAGGCGGGGTGCGGCACGGATGGCGCCGCAGGTCAGCGCGCTTACGACACGCTGGAGTATCGCGAGTACGAGGTGGAGCGCATTGCGCGCCAGGCGTTTGAGGCTGCGCGCAAGCGTCGCAACAAGGTGACGAGCGTCGACAAGGCGAACGTGCTGGAGACCAGCCGCATGTGGCGCGAGATTGTGCACCGCATCCACGACGAGGAATACGCAGACGTGGAACTTGAGGATTTGCTGGTGGACAACACGGCCATGCAGCTTATCAACCGCCCGGCCGATTTCGACGTGGTGGTGACCGAGAACATGTTCGGCGACATTCTGTCTGACGAGGCGGCCCAGATCACGGGCTCGTTGGGGATGCTTGCCAGCGCAAGCCTCGGCGATGGCGTGGCGCTGTACGAGCCCAGCCACGGCAGCGCGCCGGACATTGCGGGGCAGGGCATCGCGAACCCGCTCGCGCAGATTCTGTCGGTGGAGATGATGCTGCGCTACAGCTTCGACATGCAGGAGGCCGCTGACGACATTCGTCGCGCGGTAACCGCTGTGCTCGACGAGGGATGGCGCACGGGCGACATCAAGGATGCCGAAACCCCCGCTGACAAGCTAGTGGGCACCGCCGCCATGGGCGACCTGGTGGTGTCACACCTGTAGGCGATGCGGCGAGTAAGTAAGTCAGCCCGCGTCATAAGGTACGGGACGCGGGCTGACTTATGGCGTACTAGTTAGCGCGTTAACGCGTCACACTTTTATTTTCGTGCTAGGCGGCGGTGATGGGGCTTTCGGTCTTAATGGGGTCGCCCTTCTTTACGCCGTCGGGCAGGCCGGCTTTAGGCATGTGCAGCGTGCCGGCCTTCTCGCGGCGGTATAAATCCCACAGCATGAAGGCTGCCACCAGGATAAACGCGCTGCCGCCGACAATGCCCACGGGCAAGGGTCCCACGAAGGGGTTGCCGCCCGTCGCCGAGAAGATGAGCGCCGCGCTGGCGAATCCGTTGATGGCCCCGTGTCCGATGGCGGCCGCTAGACAGCTGCCCGTACGCTCGGTGACATAGGTGAGAAAAATGCCCAGCACGATGCAGAACACGCACATGGCGGCGATGCCCGCGAACGGCCAGCCGGGATAGTTCGTGCCGTAGTTGTGGCCGATGGCGGTGAGCGGCGCGTGCCAAAGCCCCCAGATTATGCCTGTGATCAGCAGCGTTGGGACAATGCGGAAGCGCGTGGCCATCTTCGGCACCAAATAGCCGCGCCAGCCCCATTCCTCGCCAAACGTCGTGAAAATGTTGAGGGCAGGAGCCGCCACCACGGCGAAGGGCAACTGCATGAGCAGCATTGAGCGCAGGGCATCGTCTGACATCTCGGGGCTGCCCGCCGCGGCCAGCTGCTGCTGTGCGGTGCCAATCATGAATGACGCACTCGGGTCGAAGTCCTGCGGGAAGATGAGGAAGTACACGGCTGCGCCCGCGACGGCCAGCACTGCCGGCCCGAACCACGCGACGAGAAACCACGGCGCTGCCTTCTTGAACCCGCGCGGCTTGATGACGCTGTTCTTGAAGCCTTCGCGCGTGATAAGCCGCGTGATGAGTACGCCGAGCGCGGGGAAGAACATAGCTGCGCCGGTAGCCAGCTGCGCGGCCATCGGCGGCACGCCCACCAGCGCCCCCGACGCAACGGGATACACCACCCCAAACTCATACGCCCAGGTCAATACAAACGTAACGAGTAAGAATATCCCGATTCGCTTCATGATGTTCCCCTCCTTGTGAGTTGTCATCCTTTGACTCCGCGCCTCACGGCACTTCGCTTAGGGTGAAAACACTTGCTTTCTTGTTCCATCTGTTATAGCATAAATATAACAAACAACGGCGAAAGGATCAAGTATGGATGCGACAGCCCCGGTGCTTGCGGTGCGGGACGTGGTGAAGACGTTTGGTGCCAAGCGGGCGGTGGATGGTGTGACGCTTGACGTGATGCCGGGCGACATGTTTGGCTTTGTGGGTCACAATGGGGCGGGCAAGACCACGCTCATCCGTGCCATTGTGGGCGTGACCGGGTTCGATGAGGGTGACATTCGCATCGCCGGTCGCTCGGTGCGCACGGACGCGCTCGCGTGCAAGCGCGCGACGGCGTATGTGCCCGACAACCCGGACATCTACGAATTCCTTACGGGCATCCAGTACCTGAACTATATCGCGGACATTTTCGAAGTGCCCGCTGACCTGCGTCGCGAGCGCATTGAAGCCTGCGCCGACCGCCTGGGCCTCACCTCCGCACTGGGTGACCTCGTGTCGTCGTACTCGCACGGCATGCGTCAGAAGCTCGTGCTTATTGGCGCGCTCGTGCACGAGCCCACGCTGCTCGTGCTGGACGAGCCGTTCGTCGGTCTTGACCCTGAGGCATCGTTTCATGTGAAAGAAATGCTGCGTGAGCTGGCCGACCGCGGCTCGGCTGTGTTTTTCTCCAGCCACGTGCTGGAGGTGGTTGAGAAGCTGTGCGACAAGGTGGCCATTATCAAGCAGGGGCGGCTGCGCGCGTGCGGACCGACGGCCGAGGTGGTGGGCAATGAGAGCCTGGAGGACGTGTTTTTGGACATGATCGACCGCGACCGCCGCGACCAGGCGTAAGGGGGCGGCGTCATGCGCGCGTTCATTCTGCTGCGGAAGGTGCAGCTGCTGGGCCTGTTCGGTGTCAACAAGGCGCTCCATGCGAACCCGGGGCGCGCGAAGCGTACGCTGGGGCTGGTGGCGCTGGCGGTCGTGGGCATTGTTGCGCTGGTGGCGGCGTACGTGGGGAGCGTGGCAACGTCGCTCGTGCAGTTCGGGCTGGGGGATTCCATTCCGCTTATCGCGGTGCTTGCAGGGTCGCTGGCGGGTGCGGTGGCGGCGTTTCTCAAGGCGAACGGCGTGCTGTTCGGCTTTAGGGATTACGACCTCGTGATGTCGCTGCCGGTGCCCACGGCGGTTGTAGTGTTGTCCCGCATTGCGTCGCTGTACGCCATGGGCGCGGCGTTTGGCCTGCTGGTGATGGTACCGGCGTTCGTGGTGTACGCGGGCAGTGTGGGTGTGCCAGCGGTCGGCGTGCTGTGCATGGCACTGTCGGTGGTGCTGGCTCCGCTCGCGCCGCTTGCGGGGGCCGTGGTGCTGGCGGCGCTTGTCGCGGTGGTGTCGTCGCGCTTTCGCCATGCGAATGTGGTGATGGCCCTGCTGTCGATGGTGCTGCTCGTGGGATTCCTCGGGCTGTACTTTGCGGTAATCGGTGGTAGCGGCGGTGACCTGGCGACGCTTGCCGCGATGGGCGCAGACAAGGTGGAGCTGCTGGGGGTCGTGTACCCGCCCGCCGTGTGGGCGGCTAACGCCATCGCGCAGGGCGATGTGCTGGCGTTTGCGCTGTTCGCAGGCGTGAATGTGGCGGCGGCACTCGTGCTGGTGGCGGTGCTCGCGCAGCTGTTTGTGCCGGTGAATGCGCTGTTTATGGCGTCGCACGCGGGCGGGACGTTCTCGTTTGAGGATGGTCGCGGGCGGCGCGGGCGGGCGGCTGCCGCGGGTGCGCGCTCGCCCTTCCGTGCGCTGCTGGCGAAGGAGGCGCGCCTGCTTATGGCGACACCCATCTATTTCCTCAATGGCTGCATGGGCTACGTGCTTGTGGTGGTAGGC
Organism: Candidatus Gordonibacter avicola; assembly: GCA_019113915.1. Taxonomy (GTDB): domain Bacteria; phylum Actinomycetota; class Coriobacteriia; order Coriobacteriales; family Eggerthellaceae; genus Gordonibacter; species Gordonibacter faecis. The sequence goes on along the minus strand of DXGM01000010.1, from coordinate 94,589 downwards.
ACGGCGGCGCTGTTGGTGGCTTCGCTTACGGGCGTGCTGCCGCTTAACGAACTGCCGGCTGAGCTGGTCCCGTTCATTGGGCAAGCGGTGCCGTGGGCGCTCGCCTTTTTTGTGGGCATCATGTCCACGACGGTGGCGGCCGTGTCGCTTGAGGGGTCGGCGCGCTGGCTCATGCTGACGGCACCGGTGCCTGCGCGCACTATCCTTGCGGCGAAGGCGGCGCTTAACCTGGCGTTTGCCGTGCCTGCCATCGTGGTGAGCGGCGTGCTGGTGGCAATCGCGTTTCCGCTTGACGCGCTTTCGCTGGTGGGGGTGTTCGTGGTGCCGTTGGCGTTGGCGCTGTTTTCCACGTTTATGGGGCTTGCGCTGGACGCGCAGCGGCCGCGCTACGACTGGACGTCGCCATACGAGCCGGTCAAACGTGGGATGCCCGTGTTCGTGATCGCGTTCGGCGGCGTAGTGCTGGTGGGTCTGGGTTTCGCCGTAGCCGCGATCGGCGGCACGCTGGCCTCGCTTGTGCTGGCGGTTGTGGTTGCGGGGGTATCCCTCGCGGCGTACCGCCAGACGGTGCAGCGGGGGTTGACGAACTAAAGGCACGCGGCGGGTGGCCGCACGCGTAGACAGAAAAGGAAGGGCTATCATGGGATACGCGCAGAATACGGGCAGTATGAGGGATCGCGGCGGCGGCAGGGTTCTTGAGGGTCGTGCGGGCCTGGCGGTGGCCGCGGTGTTGGCGGTGGTGGTTATCGCGCTGGTGTTTGCGGAGTGGTTGCTGTTGCCTGATCAGGTGATTGTGCAGTTCGGCATCTCAGGCGAGCACTACGGCCCGAAGCCGGTGATTGTACTGGTTACGGCGACGCTTGGGCTGGGCGGTGCGGCGTGGCTTGCGGCAACGCGTGCGAAGACGGGCTTGCTGCTTTCGGTCATTGGCCTTGCCGTGGCGGTGGTCACGCTGGTTATCAACCTCATGCTGTTTTAAGAGTTCGATCCGCGTTCGCAAAGGAGGTACGCTTATGATTGTTCGCATTGATCAGAAGGCTGATGAGCCGCTTTACCTGCAAATACGCAACCAGATTATCGCCGCCATTGCGCGTGGTGAGTTGGAGCCGGGCGCGGCGCTACCGTCGGTACGTGCGCTGGCGAGCGACCTCGGCATCAACCTGCACACGGTGAACAAGGCGTACGCGGTGCTGCGCGACGAGGGCTACGTGCTCATGCGCGGCCGCAGCGGTGCCTACATTGCCGACCCCTGCGAGGACGACCGCGCCGACCGTGCGCGCATTGAGCTGGCGAAAATGGAGGACGAACTGTTCGAGCTGGCGCTGGCGCACCGTGCACGCGGCGGTAGTTGGGGTGAGTTCTTGGAGTGCGCTCAAGCCCAGGTGGCGCGCGCGTACGGCGCCGGCGAACGCCCGGAGGAGCGAGCCGCGCGCGAGGCTCGCAGCGCCGAGCAGGCGAAGGCGGGCGAGCCCGGGAACATCGAGCGCGCCGCTTCCAGCGCGCCTGCATTCAGGGGAGGTGTATCGTAAGTGGTGGATGAGGCGTTCGACCCCACCGTGATGGTGGTGCTTATGATGCTGCTTTTGCCCGTGACCGGCGCATTCATGGCGGTGACGCCGTACCTCATGCGTCGCGGCGAGGTGTTCACCGTCACCGTGCCCACCGCCGAGCAGAAGGACCCATTCGTCCGTGGTCTCAAACGCCGCTACGCCGCCATTCTCCTGGTGTGCACGGCGGTGCTCAGTGTGGCGGGCATTGCATGCGCGGTGACAGGCGCGTTCGGCGCAGCATTCGCCCTGATGGTGGTGGGTATGCTGGCGCTCACGGCCGGCGGTTACGCGCTCATGCTGTTCTATCGCGCGAAAATGAACGCGTACAAGAAGGAGCGTGGCTGGACAGCCGATGCGCAGGAGGCCGTCGCCGTGGTGGGCGAGCAGCCCGTTCCGCGCGCCATCTCGCTCAAGTGGAACCTGCTGTACCTGCCCGTGATGGCGCTTACGCTGCTCATTGGCGTGGTGGGGTACGCGCACATGCCCGATATGATTCCCCTGCACATGAATTTCGACGGCACGATTAACCGGTGGGAAGAGAAAACGCCGATGATCGTGTGGATGCCGGTGCTCATCCAGGCGTTCATAGCGGTGAGCTTCGCGTTTGCGCACTGGAGCATTGCGCGTTCGAAGAAGTGGGCCGAACCCGGCGCGCCCGCCACGTCGGCGCTAGCGTATGGCCTGTTCGCACGCGCGCAGAGCATCTTTTTGCTGGCTGGTGGCCTGGTGATAGACACTGCGATGATTGCTATGCCGCTGTCGTTTATGGATGTGATTACGCTTGGACAGGCCGGTGTGTTTGTGGCGGTTGCGGCCGTCATACTGTGCGTGGGTGGCATGGGCGTGAGCGCGGTGTACGGTCAGGCGGGTTCGCGCGTGTTCAAACGCATGCAAACGTCCGACCGACTGCTGGTGGATGACGACCGCTACTGGAAGTTCGGCGTGTTCTACTACAACCCCGACGACGCAAGCCTTTTTCTGCCTGAACGCTTCGGCGTAGGCTGGACCCTCAACTTCGCCCGCCCCGCCATCTGGGCCATCGTAGCCGGAGGCGCCCTGGTAACACTAGCCTTCATAGTGGCGGTGACGGTGATGTTCTAGGGCCGGCTGCTTCACCTGGTCACGAACTGTTGCCAGATAAGGAAAACTGGCAACAGTTCGTGACCAGGTGAGCAAGGTCCAGAAACGACGGTGTTCTAGCCAAATCGAAGTGGCGCATCTTCTCCCTGTTGAGCGTGTGCGCTTCGCGCGTGCCGCCTCTTGGGGATTCGTGTATAGTAGAACCAATGGCACAGGGGAGGGATGTCATTGGAAACCGCCTACTTGCACGAATATATCGTGTTCTCGCGTTCGCTCAACTTCGCTCAAGCAGCAACTGAGCTGTTCGTGTCGCAGCCGACGCTGCGCGCCCATATCCATGCGCTTGAAGATGAGGTGGGCGCGGCTCTTACCATCAAGCGCAACGGGGCGCTTGAGTTATCGCCGACGGGCAAGCTGTTCCTGAAGAAGGCGCGTGCCATCGTGAAGTTGACGGAGGAAAGCGTTGAGGAATGCCGTGCGTTTTCGGCCGCATCGTCGTCGTTGGTGGTGGGGACGCTCGATTATCCGCCGTTTGAGGAAGTACTGGTGCGCGCTCTTGCAGCGTTTCGCCAAGATTGTCCTGATCAGCACATTGAGATACTGTTCGCCTCCGGAACCTATGCCAACGTGGAGTCGGTGGTGGACGGCAAGGTAGATCTTTCCATCTTCGCGCACGTGCAGCGACCGGAGGACAATGGCATTCCGCAGCCCGTGTCTATGCCCGACGGCGTGGCACGTTTCTACTTTGAGACGGGCGAATGCCGTTTCTGGATGAATCGCTCGTGTCCGCTGTTTGAGCAAGAACGTATTACCGCGCGTGACCTGGATGGCTATACGCTGCTGCTTGGCAACTCTCAGAACATGGTGGCGGCGGGTGAGGCGGTGTCGTCGTGGTTTTCGCGTGCTGGTGCCCACGTCGAGCCCGATAATCAACCATGCACGAATTACCTGGACTTGTATCTGTCGGGTCTGGGCGAGACGTTTGGCATTGCGCTGGCCGGGTCGCACTCGGGGTTGCGTACAAGTCCCGACATCAGGATTTTTGCCGTTGAGGACTTCACCATTCCGTGCGATTTGCACGTGTTGAGTAACGAGGCGCGGCTCGACCCCTGCGGGAAGGCCTTTCTTGAGCAGCTGCGCGCGATTGCTGCGCCGGACCATTCATCTGACGGTGGCGAATAACGCGCCGCGCCCCCGGCATCGTGTGTGACACCGGGGGCGCAGGGCGAGGGAGGGAGTGCGCGCGACCGTGTGTCGCAGGTGTGTCTACTTCGCGTCGATGATACTGCCGGCAGCCATGTAGCCGCCCACGAACGACAGCCCGATGTCGCCGTAAATGCCGTTGAACGGCTTGCCCGCGATGTTGTTCTCGCCGTTCGAGCCGCCTGCGGTATGCCATCCGGCGTACAGGCCGTCAATGACAGCGCCATCCGTGTCGATGACCTGCATCTTCGAATTGATGCGCAGCCCGCACTTCGTGGCGAACAGGTTGCCGCCAATCTTTGCGCCGTAGTAGGGCGGCTCTTCGATGGGGATGAGCCACGAGGGGTCGTACTTGTAAGTGGGGACGGTGTCTTCGCCGGCCGCACATGCCGCGTTCCAGTCCTTCACCGCTTGCACGAGCACGCCTTCGCGCAGGCCAAGCGCTTCTTCCAGTTCCTCAATGGTGTTGCATTCCTTTACGGCGCCCGCATCTACCATGAGTTGGAAGGCGTTGCGCCAGTCGCGCTGCCACTCGGGCACACGGTCGATGAGCGGATCGTCTTCCGGGATGACTTTGCCCACGCGACACACCGACTGGCCGAAATAGTTTTCGCCCACAAGTTTCTCGAATTTGGAGTCGAAGCACACATAGGTGCGCCCGCCCGGCTGGCTCATTTCCACTGCCCCTTGGTCCGTGAGGGCTGTGACCATGCTGTTCGGGTCGGTGTTGAGGAAGGGGTAGGACGATCCGGCCGTACTCAGGTAGGGAACGCGCTGTCCCATGCGGTTGATGAGCAGCCACGGCTGGCGCACCGCTTGGTTGCCGTCCTTGTTGACGTGCGCGTTCATGCTGGTGGCGAACTCGTCGTACGGCTCCCACTCCACGCTGCCGTCGAAGCAGGCCACCGAGTTGTAGCCGGACAGGTCGGCGCCCACGCCAAGACCCATGCGGATGCAGGCACCGTCGTTGTAGGGTGGCGTGGCTACGTTGACGATGCCGCGCAGGCACGTGGGCGTGTACTTGCTGAGCATGGCGCGGTTCATTTCGAAGCCGCCGGCGGTGAGCAGCACGCCTTTGGTGCCGTGGTAGAACTTTTCGCCGTCGGCCGTTTTGGCTTTGACACCCACGACGGTGCCGTTGTCGACGACGAGCGCGAGCGCCTCGGTGCTGGTGTGGATATCCACACCATGATTCTTCGCCGTTTCGGTCATCATTTCGAAGGGGAAGTGCATGATCTCGATGGAGTTCTTCGCAGTGATCTGGCCGTTCCAGTAGAGGCTCTTCATGCCGGCGGGGCCCTTACCTGCGGGTGCCCACGGCACCTCAAGGGCGTCGGCCATCCAGTCGATGCACTGCGGACCTTCGACGGCCATCGCGTACAGGAGTTCCGGATCCACCGTCATCTGCTGGAGGTCGTTCACGTAGGCGACCACTTTGTTGGGATCGTAGGGGAAGCTGGGGTAGGCCCACTCCACCTCGTTGGCCAGGCGGTGGCCGCCGAAGTTGACGAACATGCCGCCGTAGGATGAGGTGCCGCCCGTCTTTTCGTTCTTCTCGAGCATGATAACCTTCATGCCGGCGTCCACGAGGCGCACCGACCCGGTGATGCCGCCGCCGCCCGAGCCTACGACGATGACGTCGGCTTCAAAGTCCCAGGTGGCCGGGGGCTCGACGGGCTCGATGGGAGCGGCGGCCGCCTCGAAGGCGAGTTGCGCTTTATCGACAGCGCCTTCCTTGCCTGAGGTACCGGAGCCTCCGGTGGGTGCGCACGCTGCGAGTGCTCCGCCAGCGGCGGTAGCTACCGTTGCGGTTGCGGCAGCCTTGAAGAAGCTACGCCTGCTGAGGGTGTGCTTGCCGTTTTGGTTGGATTGGGATTGCTGATTGCTGTTTGTGCTCATGATACCCCTCCTTCTTTGATGTCCCCTCCAAGGGATGCTTGTATAGTAAGGGTACGTTTACCTGGGGTAAGGGAGGGAAATCGGCGCTGTGGACGGAAGTCGTACAACGCGTGAAAGAAAATCCGCGGCGGGTGCGGTTTTTCTTTCGGCTCTTTTGTTGTGGTGGTGCGGGTTGGCTTGTGGGCGCGGCCTTCTCGTGGAGCGGGGGCGGGGGGTTGTGGCTTGCGTTATAATCGCCTGCGAACAACGGCGAATGAAGGACGGATGGGCATGGCGTTTTTGCTGGGTTGCGAGAAGGTGCGGGTGGAGTTCCCTACGAAGACGGTGTTCGAGGGGGTGTCGCTCGGCGTGGATGAGGGCGACCGCATTGGTATCGTGGGGCGCAATGGCGACGGGAAGTCGACGCTGCTTGCGCTGCTGGCGGGGGCGCTTGAGCCTGATGACGGCCGCGTGCTGCGCAATGGCACCGTGCGCGTGGGCATGCTGGGGCAGACCGACGCGCTTGACCCTGAGGCCACGGTGGGCGAAGCCATCGTGGGTGATCTGCCCGAATACGAGTGGGCGGGTGATGCGCGCATTCGCGACATCATTGCGGGGCTTGCGCGCGACATTCCGTGGGACGCGCGTGTGGGCACGCTTTCGGGCGGGCAGCGTCGGCGTGTTGACCTGGTGCGATTGCTCATCGGCGACTGGGATGTGCTTGCGCTTGACGAGCCTACGAACCACCTGGACGTGCGTGCCATCACCTGGCTGGCGGGGCACCTGAAGAACCGCTGGCGCGCGGGACAGGGCGCGCTGCTGGTGGTCACGCACGACCGCTGGTTCCTCGACGAGGTATGTTTGCGCATGTGGGAGGTGCATGACCGCACGGTGGAGCCGTTCGAAGGCGGCTTCTCGGCCTACATCATGCAGCGCGTGGAGCGCGACCGGTTGGCAGCGCTTGCCGAGCAGAAGCGCCAGAACGAACTGCGCCGCGAGTTGGCGTGGCTCTCGCGCGGGGCGCGGGCGCGCGCGACGAAGCCGAAGTTTCACGTGGCTGCCGCCCAGGCGCTCATTGCCGACGTGCCGCCGTTGCGCGATGAGCTGGCCTTGAAGCGTATGGCCATGGCGCGGCTCGGCAAGCAGGTGGTGGACTTGGAGCACGTCACCGTGCGCTTCGACGGACGCGAGGGACCGGTGCTCGATGATGTGGACTGGATCATCGGCCCTGGTGACCGCTATGGCATTGTGGGTGAAAACGGTACGGGCAAAACCACGCTGCTGCGTGTGATTCAGGGCTTGCAAGCGCCCACGTCCGGGCGCGTGAAGATTGGCCAGACCGTGCGGTTCGCCGTGCTGTCTCAGCATCTGGACGACCTTGCGCGCTTCGGCGACGATCGCGTGCGCCAGGTTATCAGCCGTTACAGTCGCCGCACCATGCTCGACGGCAAAGAGATGACGCCCGCGCAACTGCTGGAGAAGCTGGGGTTCACGCGTGCCGACCTCAACGAGCCGGTGTGCGACCTGTCCGGCGGCCAAAAGCGCCGTCTTGCCTTGATGCTGATTCTGCTGGACGAGCCCAACGTGCTCATCCTCGACGAGCCGGGCAACGACCTGGACACCGACATGCTGGCTGTGGTGGAGAACCTGCTGGATAGCTGGCCCGGCACGCTGCTTCTGGTCACGCACGACCGCTACCTCATGGAGCGCGTGACCGACCACCAGTTCGCCCTGATGGATGGTAAGTTGCGGCATTTGCCGGGCGGGGTTGATGAGTATTTGAAGCTGGCGGATGAGCGGGAGGCGACCTGTTCCGGCATGGGGGCTGGCGATCGTCGGCAGGCACGCAGTCGCTCGGACAGTCCTGCTCGCACGAAGCGTCCACAGGACGCTTCGGCTCGTGCGGAACTCGCTTGGTGCGCACCTACCGACGCTCACCCCGAGACAGAGAGCGCTCGTCCGCAGCTTTCCGGAGGAGAGATACGGACGTTGCGCAAACTCATGCAGTCGAACGAGCGGAAGGTGGAGACGCTGAAGGGGAAGATTGACGAGGTTCGTGCGCAGATGGCCGCCGCCGACCCCACCGACTTCACCGCCCTCGGCAACTTCCAATCCCAGATCAACGACCTCCAACAACAAATAGACACCCTAGAAGAAGAATGGCTAGAAGCCGCCGAAACCCTAGGGGAGTAGAAGGTACAGGAGTCCATAATTAAGAAAAGGGCCATTTCTTAATTATGGACATTCTTTAGGTAAAGAAATGAGCGTAGCGCGTTCTTTGTGATACGAGATTTTTCATCTGATGCCGCAACTGCTTGAGTATTGCGGCATCAGATGTAGAGCGTTGTTAGTTCCGCGGTTGCTCGCCGTGGGTGGTGTCGCCTTCTTCGGGGGTGCGGGACCAGGGGTCGGACTGGGCGGTGTCGGACTGGGCGTATTTGATCCAGGCGTCCTCTTGGCGGGCTTCGGCAATCCAGTCTTCTTTTGACTTCGACAGCACGCTGCCTACGAGGCACACGACGGCGCACAGGATGCCGCCCACGGCGAATGCGATCCAACTGATGGCGAACCCGCCCTGCCCGCTGCGGATGGCGTCTTTGATTTCGAACTTGTCCATGCCAGCCCAGCCGCCCATCTGGTCGAACAGTGGCACGAAGCCCCACACCAGAAACACGATGGTGGCCAGTAGCATGATGATGCCGCACGCTACACCCATGAGTTGCTCGGCGCGCAGTTGCTCCGGAGACTTCACGACGGCGTTCGGCGGCAGGTCGGCACCGAGGTCGCTGCGGTGTGCGATGTAGGTGAGCTCGGAGAGGTCGTATTTCGATTTCTGCATGCCGGCCCAGATGAGCAGGCCCACGGCTACGGCCATGATCAGCATGAACGGTGCAATAAGGAGGTCTTCAACCACAATTCCAAACGGCATGAAAGTGTCATCTTCGGGCGTGAGCCCAACAAGCATGATGACATCAAGCAGAATGAGCCCCACGCCTGCTGCAATCTGGAGGGGGAAGCGACGGCTGGCGCGTTCGAGCGTTTCGGCATCGTAGCGCGGTTCGATGGCGGGGTTGCGGCGCTTGAACTCGCTGTGGTTCAGGCCGGCCATGACAAGGAGCACCACGCCAACCACGACGAATGACAGCAGCGCGACTGCTTGTATGTTATCGGGAAGGTGCAGCGCCTCGGCAATGCTTGTCATTCCTACGCCCGTAAGGATGCAGGCCACGCCCGCAACGATAGACGCGTCATAGCGGTTCATGTGGCGGTCGTAGCGCTCGGTGTCGCCCTCCTTCGCCACGCTCACGGCGCCGCGCAAAAGATCATCCATGCTTACGTGGAAAAGGTCGCACAGCACGAGCAACTTTTCCATTTCCGGATAGTTCGTGCCCGCTTCCCACTTGCTCACGGTCTGGCGCGACACGCCCAGCTGCTCGGCGAGGCCTTCCTGCGTGATGCCGTAGTGCTGGCGCAAGTAGACAAGATTTTCGGCGAAACTCATGGGTAGTCCCTTCTTTGTGTTCGAATGCATCATACCCGAAGCGCCGGTCGGCCGAAGCGGCGCCTTCGATGTCTTGTATAATGCCCGCGCACCCCCGCCCGCTCCACCAACCTGAGCGCGCGTTTCAAGAATTTTCGCGCACGCTCAGGTTTACATTGGCTGTGAACTGGTGGTTTAAGGCAGTAATCATTTTCGCGTTATTCCCGCAAAGCAAGTTGACAACGTATACTCTGCTTAGTATAGTGAGTTTACAACGTAAACTCTTGTAAGGAGACGGATATGGCTATGACGGCATCGGCAATTAGGTTCGCTCCTGAAGAGAAAGAATGGATTACCTCATTTGCCGAAATGAACGGTACAACTTTTTCTGCTCAGGTCAGGCAGTGGACGCTTGAACGTCTTGAAGATGAGTTGGACGCGCGCGATTTGCAGGCGGCCATTGACGAGGATGATGGCACGCGCGTCTCGTGGGACGAGGTTAAGCGCGATCTCGGTTTGGCGCTCTGATGGGATACCGGGTTGAGTTGACGAAGCGGGCTCAGAAGCAGCTTACCTCTCTTGATCGAAAGACGCTTCTTCTGGTGGCTTCGTTTATCGACAAGGAACTCAATGGGTGCGATGACCCACGCACACTTCCCAGTGCAAAAAAGCTGCAAGGCGTGGAAGATGGATGGCGCTGGCGAGTTGGGACGTATCGCATTCTGGGGAAGGTTGATGATGGGCGCGTCATCGTGGAAGTGTTCAAGGTGGGTCATAGGCGCGAGGTGTATCGAAGCCTGTGATTTAGTGATTCCGCGGTTGAGATGTGGGGCGCTATAGTCCCTCGTGGCTTTCGGTGGTTACGTGGGCGGTGGGGTCGTTGAAGATGGCGCGGTTCAGGGTGCCGGAGGTGTTGGCGGCGGTGATGCCGGCTACCATGGAATCGCTTACGTTGAGGGCTGTGCGGCCCATGTCGATGAGCGGCTCCACCGACGCGAGAATGCCCACAATCTCAATGGGCAGCCCCATGGTGCCCAGCACGATGAGCGAGGCGAAGGTGGCGCCGCCGCCCACACCCGCTACGCCGAACGAACTGATGGTGACCACCGCCACCAGTCCCGCCACGAACGCAGGTGAGAACACGTCGATGCCCACGGTGGGCGCGATGATGGTGGCTAGCATGGCGGGATAGATGCCGGCGCACCCGTTCTGCCCGATTGACATGCCGAAACTGGCCGAGAGGTTCGCCGCGGCTTCATCCACGCCGAGGGCATTCTCCTGCGTCTCTATGTTGAGCGGCAGCGCGCCGGCGCTTGAGCGCGCGACGAACGCGAAGCTGAGCACGGGAAACGCCTTCTTGAAGTAGCGTAGGGGGTTTGTGCGGTTCGCCAGCAGCACGGCTGCGTGCACCAGGAACATGAACGCGATGGCTGCGTACGACACCAGCACAAACTTGCCGAGGTCGAGGATGGCGGTGTAGTCGCTTGTGGCCATAACGTGCGCAATGAGCGCGAGCACGCCGTAGGGTGCGAGCCCCACCACCATGGTCACGATGCGCATGACTATCCCATACAAGCTGTCGATGAGCTGCTGGAAGAACGCGGCTTGGACTGAGTCGCGGTCGCGCAGGCGCAGGTAGGCCACGCCCACGATGGCGGAGAAGATGACCACGGCAATGGTGGACGTGGGGCGGCTTCCGGCTAGGTCGGCGAACACATTGGTGGGGATGAACGAGAGGATTTCCTGCGGCAGCGTGAGGTTTTCTACCTGCTGTTGGCTGCTTTGGAGGGCGGTAACTGCGCTGGGATCGGGGGCGGCGTTGGCGGTGAATGAGGCGCCTGCAAGTCCCGTCAACGCTGCTGCCGCCCAGCCGGTGAGTGCGGCGATGGCGACGGTGCCCAGCAGTACCGCTAGCACGACGGCGCTGATGTGACCGAGCCGCTCGGTCACCTTCGTGCGCGTGAACGCGCCCACGATGGCCACAAAAATGAGCGGCATCACCAGCATCTTCAGCAGCGCAATGTAGCCTTGGCCTATGACGGCAATCCAGTCGAGCGCCACAGTGGCGGCCTCGCTGCCGCGTCCGAGCGCCAGTTGTATGCCCACGCCGAGCGCAATGCCCAGCCCGAGCGCCGTAAACACCCGAGGCGTGAAGCCCACGCCGCGCTGTTTCATGAACTTGAGCAGGCCAAGCAACACTGCGAACACGGCAAGCGTAACTATGATAGGTACCAAGGTTTCTGCGGGCACGGATTCACCTTCGGACGTTGTGGCTTTGTGGAGCGTCGACTCATCGTGATGGGCCGACAGGGAACGAGTATGAAAGCTTCGTCTGACGCGCGCCGAGGTCGTGCGGCTTCTGCCAACGTCTCGATGGCAAATTGTTCCAAGGGCGAAGCGCGGCCAGTTGACGCTTTGCGCGCGGCGCGGTATGCTGCTGGGCGTTGTGCTCACCACTTGGGAGGGCTCATGATTCTCTGTAGAGCTGCCGCTCCGCGCGCTTATCGCCGATGAAGCATCGCACGGAGCAGGGACGGACATACTCATCGGCATCAGGAGGCGCGCCGCGTAAGGCCGCGCTTCGTCGTTGATGCCAGAATGCCGGAAACCTTGAGCGCCGCGGATGACTTCATCTGCGGCGTTTTTTTTGTTCCGATGGCTTGTCAGCCATCGGAACGCCTCGCCGCTGCGAAGCCTTGAGGCACTCCGCCTTGGCGCTCCAAGCCCTCCTCGCGTACCGCAGTACGCTTCGTCGGACTTTCACGCCAATTCGAAGCACCTCAAGGCTTCTCGCTGACTTTTTTGAAACCGGTGAGTTTTTCGTTTTCGTATTCTCCGATCAACGAGGTGAACTGTGTCGAATTCTGCTGTTTCTTTTACTGAGGGGCCTCTGTTACGGCGGCTTATTGTGTTTGCGTTGCCGCTGATGGCGTTGAACTTGCTGCAATATGTGTATCAGACGGTGGATATGGTGGTGGTTGGTCAGGTGGTGGGCGATGTGGGGCTGGTCGCCATTTCGAACGCCACGAACGCGGCCTATCTGGTGAGTGCGTTTGTGATGGGGCTGACCGCCGGCGGTGGTGTGGTGGTGGCGCGCGCGGTAGGTGCGGGCGATGTTGCTGGTAAGCGGCGTGCCTACGCGGCCACGCTGCTGGTGGCGGTGGTGGCTGCGGGGCTTTTGGCTGCGGTGGGTGCGGTGCTAGCGCGACCGGGGTTCACGGCGAACGCGGTGCCGGCTGAGGCGCTTGATGCGGCGGTGGCGTACACGCAGGTGGTGTGCGCGGGGTGCGTGGGGCCGTTTCTGCTGAATGCGGCAGCCGCATTTCTGAAAGCGCACGGCGACGCGCGCACGCCGCTGGTGCTGGTGGGAGTGTCGGCGCTCGTGAATGTAGCGCTTGACCTGGTGCTGGTGGGGCCTGCGGGACTCGGCGTGGTGGGCGCTGCGTACGCCACGGTTGTCGCGCAGGGTGTGGCGGCCGTGGGTGCGTTGGTGGCGGTGTGGCGACGCTATCCCGGTGGGCGGGTGCTCTCGGGCGGGGGCATGCGCGGCTCGCACTTTGGCGCGGCTGCAGTGGCTGTGTTGCGTGTAGGCGTGCCCTCTGCGGTGCAGATGGCGGTGGTGAACTTATCGTATGCGCTAGTCACGGGATTGCTCAACCGCTACGGTACCGACGTGGCGGCTGCGGCGGGTGTCGGGCTGCAAATCAGCACCGTGGCGGGGCTTCCGTGTTGGGCTATCGGCCAGGCCATCACGACGGCCGCCGCGCAGAACGCGGGTGCTGCGCTACCCGCTCGTGTTCGTGAGGTCGTACGCCTCGGTGCGCGGTTCAACGTAGGTGTGACCATGGGCATCCAAATTCTCATCCAGCTGTTGGCGCCCGTCATTGTGGCGGCGTACGGCCTGGTAGACGGCACGGCTGCGCATGACATTGCCGTGCTGTACCTGCGCATCACGTGCAGCGTGAACGGCCTGTTCTACGCCGCCATGTTCAGCTTCGACTCGTTCGCGCTCAGCGCGGGCTCGCCCCGGCTTGTGTTGGTGAACTCGCTCATCGACGCCTTCGCCGTGCGTTTCGGCCTGGCGTTCGTGTTGAGCGGCGTGCTGGGCTTCGGCTACGTAGGTATCTTCGTCGCGCAAGCCGCTTCGCCAGTCATCCCCGCCATCATCGGCGGCCTCTACGTCCGCCTCTGGTCGCGCACATACTCCTGTCATTTCGAACAGGGGGAAGTGCCTGATCGGGGAATGGGTGTGTGAGAAATCTTGTTACAACGTGGGCCCTCTTTCTTGCTTGGTCGGACAATCCTTGATCTGCGTGAAAGAGGGCTTTTGCTGCACGGAGATCTCTCATAAGCGCGTGCCCCGAAACCTACGCGGTTGTCAATTCGAGATGACAGTAGAATGCTGTATCAATCTTCTTGCTGCCTTCGCCGCGATGACGGCATCTTCAACACCGCAAGCAAAGTCAAGCGGCGGGGCGGTGCTTTCGGTATGATCGTTGCAACCGGTTGAAAGAGGCGCGTCCAATGTATGAATGGCAACGGCAGATACAAGCGATCGTCGACAAGATTGACGAGTGCATCAAAACCTGCGATGACGAGGCGCTCACGCTGCGCGCGCTGGCGCGTGAGCTGGGGTATTCCGAGTTTCACACCACGCGGAAGTTCAAGGAAATTGCGGGCATGCCGCTGCGCGACTACCTGCGCAGCCGCAAGCTCGCGTTCGCACTCAAGGAGGTGCGCGACACCGACAAGAGCCTGCTGGACATTGCGCTCGCGCACGGCTTTTCGTCGCATGAAGCGTTCACCAGGGCTTTTAAGGCCGCGTACGGCGTGACGCCCCGCGAGTTCCGCGAGCGGCCGCGGCCGGTGGTGCTGCGCACGAAGATCAACCCCTTCGATCGCTACCTGCTGGGATTAGGAGAAATTGGCATGACGAAATCGAACGACGGCGTGGAGATCTACTTCGTGACCATCCCCGCGCACAAGTTTCTGCACGTCAAGAACTACGAGAGCAACGGCTACTGGGACTTCTGGCAGAAGCAGAACGCCATTCCCGGGCAGGATTACGATACCATTTGCGGGCTGCTGGACAGCATCAAGGGCAAGCTTGACGATGATGGTGGCAGCGAGGTGAACAGTGGAAGTGGCCAGCTCATGGCCTACATGTGGGACCCGGAGGGCCGCCTGTGTGACTGGGGCATTCCGCGCATCGAGTGCTACGGCGTGCGTCTGCCTGCCGACTGGCAGGGCGAGGTGCCGCCAAACCTGCAGCTGATTGATGTACCCGAAGCCGAATACCTCGTGTTCGAGCACGGCCCGTTCGACTACGAGCAGGAGAACCGCACGGTGGAGGAAAAGATCGAGCGCGCTATGGCCGAGTTCGACTTCGAGGGTACCGGCTACTGCTATGACGAAACCCCTGGTCGCGTACTGTACTTCTACTTCAACCCTGCCCGCTGCTGGAAGTACGTCCGCCCCGTCAGTCGCATCGAAGGGTAGGGCGGACTTATCTGTTGCGACTTTGTATCAGAGCCCGTTTACCTTGGTCGTGCGAAGGTGAACGGGCTTTTTGTATTTACACATCTCTCCTTCGATAGACGGTCGCTCTTGCAGCGCCCACTTTTTCGATAACGTCTTCAGCCTGCAATTTTTGCAAAATGCGTTCGATGGTGCGTTGGCTCATTGAAGGGTTGGCCTCCATGATCTCCCGTTTGGTGACCGCGCCGAGTACGCCTTCGAAATAAGAACGAAGCGTGTCTTCGTTATTGCTGGTCGAAGTCAAGAAAGCGAAACGATCGTCGAGCTCCTTGTAGCAAGCAGTGATGATGCCGAGTAGGTACGTCACAAATGGGAGATAATCATTAGTGCCCTCTTGCCAGCCGACCGAACTTGCCGCCAGCGTCTCGTAATAGGTTGATTTAGTCCGTTCAATTTCCTTTTCCAAGGAAATGTATTTCCCCACGGTATAGCCGTTTTGGTACAGAAGCAGCAAGGTGAGCAACCTGCTCATGCGGCCGTTTCCGTCATTGAAAGGATGAATGCTCACGAAGTCGAAAGCGAAGAGCAGGGAAACAAGGAGGGAATCGTGAATACCATTATCAATCTGATCATGGTATCCGGCGCATAAACGCTCTATTGCGGATGGCGTACCAATGGCGCTTGTCGGTCGGAAGCGGGCGACCATCTCACCGGTGGCGCTTCGTTCTGCGATAACATTATCGGTGTCTTTCCACTTGCCAGCGTAAGCAGTATCGCTGAATCGGTAGAGGTCACGATGCAGCTGAAGAATAGTTCCTGGTTTCACGGGAATCGCTTCGTAGTTTTCGTGGATCAGGTCAAGCACGTAACGGTATCCAGCAATCTCTCGCTCGTCGCGGTTTCGTGGTTCAACCTTGTCAATCATTAACTCCCGTAACCGTTTGTCCGAGGTTGAAATGTTCTCTATCCTGTTGGATGAACCGGTGCTTTGGATTTTTGCGGTTTCCACTAAGCTGTTGAGGATGTCTGGCCTGATGGCAGCATAGAGAGCCTGTTTTCCGCGGTGCTCGCGTATGGTTCCAAGCGCCGAAACAACTTCGGGAACCATAAGGGTGGGAATGATTTTGTTGTAGTCAAACTGCTCCACGTATCTTCGCCACCTTGAAAGTATCTTAGCCAAATAACCTCTAATGGCTAAGATACCACAATGGTGGCGAGGATACTCGGAAAAAAGTAACGATTTAGCTATACTGGCCGCTGAGAGTGGGAATCGGCGGTGCAGGAGGTGCGGGTGGATCAAACGAGCGTACTCATTGTGGAGGATGATGCGGACATCAGTGGCATTGTGACGGAGCATCTGGGGCGTGCGGGGTATGCGTGTACGCAGGCGTTTTCGGGTACGGAGGCTCGGCTTGTGCTGGAGGGCGCGGTCGCGCGTGGCGAACGTTTCGACGTGGTGGTGTGCGACCTTATGCTGCCGGGGCTGCCCGGAGAGGATATCGTGCGGCTTATCCGCGCGACCGATGCGGCCACGCCCATTATTGTCACCTCGGCACGTACGGCGGCCTCAGTCAAGATCGACCTTCTGAAGCTGGGTGCTGATGACTACCTGGCCAAACCCTTTGACCTGGACGAACTGCTCGCTCGCATCGAGGTTCAGCTTCGCCACCGCGGCCGTCCGCTTGCGCCTCAACCCGGCAACGACGTGCTGCGCGTGGGCGCCTGGACGCTTGACCGCGCCGCCCGCACGTTGGTCGCAAACGGCGCCGAAATTTCTCTCACGCGCACCGAGTTCAACATCGTGGAACTGCTGGCCGCGCACCCGCGCAAGGTGTACACGAAGCAGGAGCTGTTCGAGCTGGCCTGGGGTGAGCCCTCCGCCGTCGACGACAGCACCGTGAGCGTTCACGTGTCCAACATCCGCGCGAAGCTCAAGCCCACCGGCACTGACGGCTACATCCAAACCGTATGGGGCCTCGGCTTCAAACTAGCCGCTGATGTGGTTCAATGAAGTATCCGCCCACCCGCGCCGCGCGCCCTGCCGTCCCTTCTTCAAACTTTCTTAAAGGTTGGTTTAACCTTCCTGAAATTCGGCCCCGTATCGTGGATACCGTGAAGGACACATCCATGAGAAAGGGGCATTCATGAACGTCGTTGAGACGCGGGGGCTGGCGAAGGCGTTCCGCGGCAAACGTGCGGTCGATCGGTTCGACATGCACGTGGCGCAGGGCGACATTTACGGGTTCGTCGGGAAGAACGGTGCGGGCAAATCCACCGTTATGAAAATGATATGCGGGCTGGTCGCGCCCACCGAGGGTGAGATTGCGCTGTTCGGTGGCACGCGCCCGGACGGCGAGGATAGTCTGCGCATCGGTGCGCTCATCGAGGACCCAGGGCTGCTGCCCAACCTTACTGCCTACGAGAACCTCATGGCGAAAGCGCTGGCCTCGGGCATCGTGAACGCCCCTGACCGCTGCGTCGAGACGCTCGCTCTGGTGGGCTTGGGCGAGGTGGGGAAGAAGAAGGTGCGCGGTTTCTCTCTTGGCATGAAGCAACGGCTGGGTCTGGCGCTCGCGCTCATAGGCTCGCCCGACCTGTTGCTGCTCGACGAGCCACTGAACGGCCTCGACCCCGAGGGCACGCGCGCCATGCGTAACCTGATTGTGCGGCTGAACCAATCGTTGGGTGTAACTGTCATCATAAGTTCGCACGTACTTGACCAGCTCGACCGCATGGCAACGCGCTTCGGCGTCATCGCGAACGGCCATATGGTGCGCGAAATGACCGCCGACGAGGTGCAAGCTGAATGCGGCGACAGCCTGCGCGTGCGCACTGCCGACCCTGCCCGCACGCTTGCGTTGCTGGAAGAGGCGCTGCCGGACGCCACCTTCCGCGCGGAACCGGACGGCGCACTTGTACTTGTGGGTACGTGTGACCACGGGGCGGTGTCGCGGCTTCTGCGCGACACCGACCAAACGGTGTTGGAGTTGAGCGTGCTCAAGCGCGACATTGAAGACTACTTTGTCGAACTCATGGAGGGCGGTGTTCACCATGTTTAATCTGCTGAAATCCGATATCTACCGCCTGGTACATGGCAAGTTTTTATGGGTAGGTCTCGCAATCCTGGTGGTGTACGTGGCGCTGGCGGTGGGCCTGGTGTGGTTCGGCACCACGCCAACGTTCGCGCAGATGGTGAATGAGCAAACCGAGACTGGTCAGGCAGCCGAGGTTGGGCCGAACGCGACTTTCCGCATCACCGATGGCAGCGGCGCAAATCTTTCTTCCGAAGAAGTCACATCGCTCAACGAGAAGGTTATACCATCGCGCACGTATTCGTATGCGCAGATACTGATATCGGTGGGCGCGCTCACGCTGCTGATTTGCCTGATCATAGGGGAACTTCTGCTTACCGATTTCGAAGCAGGGTTTGCGAAAAACATCTTCGCCGGGCGAGGGCGTCGCTGGGTGTATTACGCCGAGAAGCTGGTTTTATGTGCTGTAGTAAGCGCGGTGTTTCTCCTGATAGGAATGGCGCTGACCGACGTTGGCTTTGCGCTAGCCGGGTTTGAGCATCGCCAGACGGAAACGCTCGGCGAATTTTGGGGCTGGGTGGTGCTGGCATGGTTGGCGGTTATGATGTATGCAACCGCAACGGCGATAGCGGTGGGCCTTACGCGCAGCAAGGCGGTTAGCATTTCATTCGTGATTCTAGTTTCGACGGGAATACTGGCAAGCGTGGTCATGACGCCCGTCGCTGCGCTTGCTCCAGCGCTGCCGATTCTGACCGACCTGATGCAGTGGCTTCCTACGTCGAGCGTAAAGCTGCTTGGTTCCGGAGGAATTGGCCTGCTTTCCTCCGTTGAAGGTACCGCAGTGGAAGGGCTTACCGTTCCGGCGCAGATAGCCCTGGTGGCGGGCGTGGTTATTGCGGCATGCACCGCGCTTGCGGTAGCCGTCTGCCCGCGAAAGGACGTGTAGGGAATATGATGGTCGCGCTCGTGGGATTGGCGTGCGGTGTGGTGGGTGCGGGGCTTGCGGTGCTCGTGTACGAGCGGCAGCTTCGCCGCATGGCGCGCAACTTGCGCGAGCGCGATGCGCATAGCAACACGCGCCTCACGGTGGAGGCGCCGGGTTGTGGGTTCGCCGAGCTTGCGGCTGCGGTAAATAGACAGTTGGATGCCGCGCAGGAGGAACGGCTGGAAGCGCGGCGCCGCCAGCAGGAGTTTCAGCGCGATCTGGCCAGTCTTTCGCACGATATTCGCACGCCGCTCATGGGTGCCAAAGGCTATCTGCGCCTCGCGCAAGACGCGCGTGAACAGGAGAAAGATGAGGAAGCGCGTGCCCGTCGCCTGCGTGCTGCCGAGGCGCGGCTCGACGACATGGGTGCCCTGCTTGACCAGCTGTTCGCGTATGCGCAGGCGAGCGACCCGGATCTCGCGCTTGATCTGCGCCCTGTACGCGCGATGCCCCTGTTGGCGGACGTGCTAGTGGGGCAGTACCCCGCCTTCGAGCGTCAGGGGTGGGAACCGCAGGTGGACTTCGCGGACGAGGACCTACTGGTTGAGGCCGACCCCGAGGCTCTTACGCGCATCTTCGAGAACCTTGTGGGTAACGCGCTGCGCCACGGGGCCTCCGCACCTACCATCACGCAGCGCGGCAACGTGGTAACGTTCGCGAATGAGGTAGCCGACCCCGGGGCGCTCGATGTTGAGCGTCTCTTCGAGCGTTTCTACCGCGCCGATGCCTCCCGCACGCGCCCCGGCAGCGGCCTTGGCCTTGCTGTAGCCGCCAACCTCGCCAACACCATGGGAATGCACCTATCAGCCCACCTCGAAGGCCACACCCTCAGCATCAACCTGGAACTGCCGAATTCTCTCTAGCGTTCGCGTCGATTAAACGCCGGTAGCGTTACGGGGAGGCCGGCTTCGGTGAAGAGTTTGGGTTCGCCTTCGATGAGGGGGCGGAAGTAGGCGAGGGCTTCTTCGGTGATGCCTTGGTAGTTCGGCAGGATCCACTCGGCGGGGAAGTGCTTGACGAAGTTGGCGAACTCGCTGGCGGGGCCGGCGAAGAATTCGGCGTTGTAGCGGCCCTCGGCGGCCGCTGCTTCGTCGCGGCGGATGCCCACTACCTGGCCGGTGAAGGCGGGGTCGGCGCTGCGCATGTGGGCGCTCATCCCCAGCTCATAGGCCTCATTCACGTCCACGAGGCTCTGTGCGAAGTTGCTCGAGCGTGCCGCGCGCGACAAATCCTGCACCACGCCACGCGGCACGATGCCTGCGTCGATGATCATCTGCTTAAGCGTCTGAGCCGCGCCGCCCAGCACCGCGTGGGCAAATCCGTCGTTGGCCGCCTCCGTAGCGGCGAGGTACGTGCCGTCGGCGTAGTGTGCCCCTTCGGACACAACAATGTAGCATTCGCCCTGCTCAGTGAACTTCCGCTGCACTTCGGCCAGAAATGCGTCGCGATCGAAATCCACCTCGGGCAGAACAAGCAAGTCCACGTCGCCCGTCACGCAGCAGCTGGCCGCCAGCCAGCCCGCGTCGCGGCCCATCACTTCCAGCACGAACACCTCGGGGCGCGTGTACGCGTCGTAGTCGAGGCGCGTGGCGTGCGTGATCTGGCAGGCCACCTTCGCCGCGCTCGGGAAGCCGGGGCAGTGGTCCACAGGCACCAGGTCGTTGTCCACCGTCTTCGGAATGCCCACGAAGCGCTTGCCCGGCGCGTGCTCCTGCGCCCATTCGGCCAGTGCATCCACGGTGTCCATGGAGTCGTTGCCGCCGATGTAGAACAGCGTGTCAATGTCGTGCGCGTCCATCACGTCCACGAGGCGGCGGAAGTCGGCGTCGTTGCCGCGCTTCAGCTTGTAGCGGCACGTGCCCAGCGCCGACGAGGGTGTTTGGCGCAGAATCTCCAGGTCATGGCCCGACAGGTGGGTGAGGTCGTACAGCTTGTCGTCGAGCGTCCCCTCAATGCCGTGTAGGCCGCCGAACACGCGATCGTACACCGGGTTCAGCTGGTTGGCGCGAATGACTCCGGCCAGGCTGGCGTTGATGACGGCGGTCGGGCCGCCGGATTGCGCGACGAGGCAGTTGCCCATGTGATGCATCCTGTTCTCTTCGTTGTGCGCGGCATCGCCGCCGCGAAATGTGTCAAGCGCCGAGTATCTCGCGCTGAAGCTTCTTCGTCAACTTGTTGAACACGAGATTGTAGGAATGGTCGCACAATTCGCGCAACAGGTCCTCGGGCACGGTGCCATCGAGGTCGATGGAAATCCAATGTCGCTTGTCGGCGTAGAACCCCGGCAGAATGTCGGGGTGCGCGGCCCGCAGCTGCTCGGACCACACGGGGTCGCACTTGAGCGACACCAGGTTGCGGCCAGCGTATTCGCCGTACTGCGCGCCCGGACGCATGGTGGCTGCAAACATCTTGCCACCCACCTGATAGCGCCACCATTCCCACTCTATCTTGTAATCCTTGGTTGCGCCGGGCTTTGCTTGAAGATAGGTGTCCAACCACTCATGCGCCGTCATAGGAGGCCTCCTTCAAAAGATTGGTATCGGTTTCGCCCACTTTGTTGTTCACTGGCTTCTGTCGAGCGGCGGCAGTTTCGTCCACTCGCGCCATGAGTTCGCGCTCGCTTGCGAGGTCGGCGGAGTAGGGGTAGTTCGCTGCCACGCGGTCGAATTTCTCGCGCAGGACGCGGGCCTCGTCGGGATTGTGGTCAACAAGAAGCGCAGTTGCGTAGCGCGCCCGAAGAAGTGAGGGATTCGTGTGCATAGCCTTTGCGATGCGCAATGTTTCCTTGTCGAAGGGTTCGGGGCTTTCAGGGCGCGTGCCTTCCATCATCTCGCAAAACGCGAGGTCGATGTTGAGAAGCGCCCGATGAATACCGAGCGTTCCTGTGCTAGTGTTCAAATGCGTGCGGATGGACTGAGCTGCTTCGGGGATGTTGCCTTCATCGAGAAGTCGCTGGCAGCTCAGTACCGCGACCGAAGCGATGAGCGGGTTGGTGAGCGCCTCCGGCGACGAGGGCGGAGCGAACCAGGCTGCTGGCATATCCTTCAAGCGGCTGCCGCGGGCCAACTCTTCGCCGCTTTTCATGATAATCCAGAAGGCACGCAGCGCTTCAGGGCTCTTGCTGGCTGACACGATATTGCGACCGTCGTTATCTACTCCGCTCAGCGAGAGCGGAATGCCATTCATCAGTGCCAACGCCAGGCCCACAATAGCGGAGAACGTGCAGAACAGCGCAACGGCGCCGGAAGGAGTGGTCCACAGTGGTGCGCTCTCGCCTACTTGGCTCACCGCAATGAAACGCGCTACTACGGCAATGATGCCGCAGAGGATAGCTAGCGTGAGATTCGCCAACACGCCACCCAGGTTGTAAAGCACGTAGGGGACGCGCCCGTCCACCAGATCAGGCGGGCTGAGCAGGCATTGGCCGCCCGTACCCGCGAGCGAGAAACGACGCAGACGCAGGCGGCCTTGCTCCTTTATCACCATGATGCTGCCGATGCGAAATGAGATGAATTGATAGCCCGTTGCCAAGCCCATCACGAGGTGGCCCGCCTCATGCACGATGATGTGTAGCAGGTAGGCAAGCGCTAACACAACAATGAAAAGCCCGGCGATCAGTATGGTTTCAAGTGCCCCTGTTGTGGTGGTCTCATCTATCATGCGAGCTAGCTGGTATCCGCCAAAAGCGCCGATCAGGGTGAATAAAAGTATCGCAGACGCCTTCGCAAGCTTGTGCGATTTGTTGGTATTTGCCTTGGTCACTAGTGGTCCTTTGAAACGGGGGAATGTGTCCGCTTCCATTATTCCATAGTGACCTCTTGTCAGGGGCGGGGAGGCGCGCTAAGATACATACCGTTGGTATGTTAATGGCTCGCGTGCGGTGGGCCGAATGTTTCACGTGAAATATCAGTTCGTTTTTTGAATGCACGTTTGAAGCGCGATGAAATAATGAAAGGGGCGCTGCCCATGGCGCGTAATAAGCATCCTGAGGAAACGGTGAACCGCATTCTCGATGTGGCGCTCAAGCTTTTCTACGAGAAGGGCTACGACAATACAAGCATTCAGGATATCATCGACGGCCTGGGCGGACTCACGAAGGGTGCGGTGTATCACCACTTCAAGTCAAAGGAAGACATTCTCTCGGCCGCGCTCGACCGCGAGAACGCGGGGCTGTACCAAGAGATGGCCCGCATTCGTGACGACGGCCGCATGAACGGCGCACAAAAGCTACAAGCGCTGTTCGAAGCGTCGGTGTCGGGACCGCAGATGGAAATGTGGGCCGACATTGCTCCCGACGTCGACCCGGTAAAAAATTCGCGCTTGCTTGGCCTGCAATACCAATCGATATTTGAGGAAGCTGTGCCGCTGTTCGTGCTGCCCATCGTGGAGGAAGGCGTGCGCGACGGCAGCATTTGCACCGACCACCCCAAGGAGTTTAGCGAGGTCATCGTGCTGGTGGCGAACCTCTGGGCCAGTCCGATGTTCCGCTCCTGCACTGCCGAGGAGCTGCGGACGCGCGTGGATTTCTACCTGGATATGGTGAAGGCGCTGGGCCTGTCGCTGGAGGAAAACGGCCTCGGCGAAGTGTTGGAAGCCTATCGCCGCCGGTTCCACGCCCGCTTCAAGGAGGTGAGGAACGTGGACGCCGCGAAGGGGTAGGGGCGTGGCGTGGCTTCGTCGCCCGGTTACCCGCCCGGAATGTTTCACGTGAAACATTTGTACGTTCGCTGTTGCCGTTGTCCGCGCGTGCTTTCGTAGACTCACGGGCATGGAGTGTCGCTCGCCCTCGCGGGCATCTTTTTTAACCTAAATACATACCAACCAAAGGTATGATAAAAGAAAGGAAAGCATCATGGCATCACTGCTCAATCGTTCGTTCATCTCGGTAGTCATCGTGCAGATTGCGTCGCTGTTCGGCGACGCGGTGCTGCGGTTTGCGCTGCCGCTTTATGTGCTGAACCTTACGGGGTCGGCGGCGCTCATGGGGGCGGTGGCGGCTGCGGCGTGGATTCCCTACATTGTGCTGACGCCTATCGGCAGGGTGGCGGCCGACCGCGTGAACAAGAAACGCATCATGGCCTCGCTTGACGTGCTGCTGGCCCTGACCTGCGCCGCGTATCTCGCGTTCGAAGGGGTCATCGACATCATCGCTCTGTCCGTCTGTGCGCTCATCATCCTGTACACCGCACAAAGTGTGTACCAGCCGACGGTGCAGGCGGCGGTGCCGTTCATCGTGCCGCGCGAGAGCATCGTGCGCGCCACGGCCATCGTGAGTCAGATCAGCGCGCTGTCGGGACTCGTTGGGCCGGTGATTGGCGGCATGGTGTTCGGCCTCTTCGGCATCGAACCGGTGGTGGTTGTGTCGGGCGCGGCGTTCGCGCTGTCGGCCACACTCATCGTGCTGTTCGTGCGCATCCCGCGCGACGCTATCGAACGCAGCGACGTGGGTGTGATCCGCACGGTGGTGCGCGACATCGCCGAAAGTTTCGCCTTCCTGCGCCACGACCGGCCCGTCATCCTCAAAGTCATCCTGCTGGTGGCAGGAATCAACGTCACGCTGACCGCGTTTATCCTCATCGGCGCGCCCGTTACGGTCACCCAGATTCTAGGGCTGCCGAACCAGTACATGGGTTTTGCCGAAGGTGTGCTGGCGCTTGGCGGACTAGCTGGTGGCATCACAGTGGGCGTGCTGGCGAAGCGTCTCAAGCTTGAACGCGCAGGGCTGCTGTTGCTGCTGGCGGCCGCGGCACTGCTGCCGATGGCGGTGGTGCTGGGCGTGCCGATGGATCCGCTGCTCGCGTACGGCATCTTCGTGACCAGCCTGTTCGTGTGCATGGCGTGCGCCACCATGTTCAGCATCCAGTCCATCTCGTTCGTGCAGCTGGAAACACCGGGTCACCTGGTGGGGAAGGTGATCGCGCTGGCAATGTCGCTCGCGAACTGCGCGCAGCCCGTGGGGCAACTCGTCTACGGCGGCCTGTTCGATGCCCTACGCGGCAATGTGGTGCCCGTGGCGCTGGGCACTGCGGTGGTGTCGTTTGTGATTGGCCTGGCGACATGGCGCGTACTCAGCCGCGGTTTGCGTGAGATTGCGGCGGAGCAGGATGGGCACGCTGCATTGGACGCTCAGGCTGCGCAGGTTACACCAACTACACCGGTCAAACTTGTCGATTAAACATCGTTCATTGACGTTCGTTCAATAAAGATGTACGATGACCGCATCGACGAAAAGAGGCAGGGGAAAAGGAGGCACGCGTGGTGCGTATTGTGAAGGCGCCGGACGATCGCAAGCGCGAAATTCTGGATACCGCTATGCAGCTATTCGCGGAGCGCGGCTTCCACGCTACGTCGCTGCGGGATATTGCCAAGCATATGGGCATCACGCCGGGGCTGGTGTACCACTACTTCGACTCGAAGCAGAAGCTGTTCGACGAGGCTATGGCAACCTATGTGGAAGACCTTACGGCGGAATTTGTGCGTACACTTCGCTCAACCGACCTGGACTTTCGCCAAAAAATCGAGGCTCTGTACGAGGGGGTGGCGAACGAGGAGCCACTGCGCTACCGCGACTTCTTCCATCGGCAGGGCAACGAGGGGTTCCATCGCCAGTTGGCGTTGCAGCTGTGCGCACACGTGCAGCCGCACCTGGTGGCTGCGCTGGAGCAAGCGCGTCGCCGCGAGGGGCTTGCGGTGCGCGACCCGGAGACGCTTGCGAGTTTTCTGCTGTACGGGCACGTGGGCATCATGTCGGCTCACGAAGACATCGACGAGAAGAAACTCGCCCGCCTGCGCGAGTACGTGGAAACGCTGCTGAAATCCCAGGTGGAAGCTTCACCACCGCAGTAAACCGTACGAATGTTTCACGTGAAACATTCGGGCCCTTCGCCTCGCGCGGCATTCATGTTTTGAATGCTTTCGAAAAGGGAACGCCAAATTTTGAGTGCGATTGTTTTGTTGAACTCAATTTTTTAATCGCTTCACTTGTTTCACTTGTTGCAGTTGTTACGGTTGCTGCAGTTGTTTCGACTGTTGTATTTGCTTGTTGTTGGACTTGTTTCACGTGTTGTCATTTTTGGTTGGACAGCCCGGTTGTTGTGGCCGGGCTTATTTTGGACTTACGATTGAACAGTGTTTAATGAAAGGAATCACCCGATGAACGAATACAAAGAGAAGTCACGCGCTACCTTTAATGCGCAGGCGACCACCTATGACACCACCATGCAGGGGGCGCATGCGCGGCGGCTTTATCCGCAGGTGGTAGCGGCGCTCGCGGATGTGCCGGAGGCGGGCGAGTTGCTTGATGTGGGGTGCGGCACGGGTGCGCTCGCGCGGCTCGTGTTGGAGCAGCGGCCGCTGAGCCGCGTGACCGGCCTCGATCTTGCGCCGAACATGGTGGCGCAGGCGCGCATCAACCTGCAGAGCTTCGGCGAACGAGCGCAGGTGGTGGAAGGTGACAGCGACCGTCTGCCGTTTCGCGACGAATCGTTCGACGCCGCCTACTGCAACGACTCCTTCCACCACTATCCCGACCCGGAGAAGGCATCGTTCGAAATGTGGCGCGTGCTGCGCCCCGGCGGTCTTTTGGTGGTGGGCGATGCCGCGCTCCCCGCGCCGGCCCGCGCTCTCATGAACGCCTTCATCCCGTATTCGAGCGAAGGAGACGTGCGCATGTATTCCCGCCGCGAATTCGAGCGCATTCTCGGTCGCTGGTTCTCAACCGTGGCCTGGGAAAATGCTGGCAATCATGCCTGTATCGTGCGCGCGCGGAAGTAGCCTATTCGGCCGTGAGTAGGTGTGCTCGCCCACGTGAGGGCGTGGGTAACTTGAGGTATCGGGCCGGACTAATCTCGCATGTGTCAAACTAGAAATTCCAGCTTTGCCTTCACAATGCGCGTGAGTGATTCGTCGATGCGGGATTCGGGAATGTCGCCGGTGCGCACGGCGGTGAGCAGGCCCTCGTAGGCAGCAAGGAAGTCGGCGGGCATGAGCACGAGGTCGGCGCCAGAGCGCACGGCGGTGACGCCCGCCTGGTCGGGCGTGCAGACGCCGTCGACGGCTCCCATGCCTAGGGAGTCGGTGATGACGAGCCCCTGATAACCCAGTTCATCGCGCAGGATGCCGTTGATGATGGCGGGGTTCAGCGAGGCGGGCACGTTGTCGCCGGTGATGGCGGGCAGCGTGAGGTGGCCCACCATGATTAGGGGCACGCCTGCGTCGATGGCTGCTTTGAACGGCACCAGTTCGTGTGTGCGCAGGTCATCAAGTGATTTGTTGTTTACGATAGCGCACTCGTGGCTGTCGACGGAAAGCCCGCCAATGCCGGGGAAGTGTTTCGCGGAGCACAGCATGCCCGCGCTCGTGAAGCCTTCCACCTGGGCTGCTACCATGCGTCCCACCAGGTTGGGGTCGGTGCCGAACGAGCGCAGCGCCATCACGTCAGTGGCGGGGTCGCCGCATATGTCGGCGTCGGGCGCGAAGTCCAGGTTGAAGCCGAGGTCGCTCAAGTAGCTGCCGATGTTTGCCGCCACGGTGCGCGCCTGGTCGGTGTCGCCCGTTGCGCCCACGTCGGCCATGTTACCCGGGTTCTCCACCGCGAAGCCGGGGTTGCCGCCGACGCGCGCCACCGTGCCGCCTTCCTCGTCCACGCCTATGAACAGCGGCAACCCGCACGCCTCCTGCGCGTAGCGCTGCGAGTTGGCGGTGAGCTCCTTCGTTTGAGCGGGGTCGAGCAGGTTTTTCTGGAAGTACACGAGGCCGCCTACCGGGTATTGTGCGAGCGCGGCTTCGGTGGCGGGCCCGGCCTGCGTGGCGGTGCCAACGCCGGTGATGGCCTCGGGCGGCACTACGAAGAGTTGTGCCACCTTTTGTTCCAGCGTGAGCCCGGCCACCTTTTCGGCGACCTGTTTGTCGAGGTTTGAGGCGGGGTCGGTGGGCTGTGTGGCGTCGGGGGCGTCTGGCTTTTCGGGAGTTGTGTCCTCGTACGTGTCATCTACCTGGTTGAATTCGCTTTCCGGCTGTTCCGGCGCGCTGGGGCTGGGCGATGCGCTGCATCCCGACGCAAGCGGCAGCGTCAGCAAAACGGCTGTCAGCACAAGGCCGAACAGCGCTGTGCCACCGGGTAACGTGCGGCACACGCGCGACCGCGAAAAGCGAAGTGCGAACATGGGTCGTTCTCCTTGAATACGAGCCGGTCAGCAAAGCGCGTACCAGTATAGAAACACCCCCACGCCAGCGTTCAGGCATTTCATGATTCGATAAAAAGTTGATCCAGGGGTTTTACTTTGACGCAAGGGTGTGACGCGCTTCGCGCTAGCGAATACGCCACAAGGTGACCGCCCTCTTTACCACTATGACGAGGGCTCATCCATGTACGATAAACCTAACTAAAAAGGTAATCCACGTAGGGGTTCAGTTCACGAAGCGCCCTCTCCGCCAAAGGCGGAGAACACAACCATGATCTGCGCTTCGCGCTCCGCGCGAACAGGCTGTAAAAAGTGTGACGCACCAACTATATAAATAGGTAGAATATATTACTCATACCGTTTCGCGTAGTGAGCACGTAAAGGGGAAGCGGCCTTGCGGCGGAGTCCAAGCAGAAATCAGTACACCGAACGCAGCGCCTTCGCGATAGTAACCAGCACTTCTTGCCCTTCGGGTTTAAGCGCGCGGAAGTTGTTGATAAGTTTCCGCTCAAGTGAGATTTGCGTCGGACGTCCAGCCAGTTCGTCAAGCGAAATGCCCAGCGCATCAGCAATGGCAATGGCCTTCGGAAGAGAAGGCTCTTTCCTCCCTGAAACATAGTCCGATATCGTGCTTGAAGTGACGCCCGACATCCGGCACAGGTCAGCCTGAGTCAAGTCGCGCTCATAAAATATTTTGTTCAGCGAGTCGGATATACTCATAGGTAGGTACCTCGCTTCTTATCGAAAAGCACTAAAAATGTTTCAAGTCGTGCGCCTGAATTAATCCTAAAAACGGTAAATGGAGTTGACAGCACTCCTCATTACGGCGAAAATATCCGCTATAGCGGACAAAAACAGTTGTTTTGTTCACTATTGCGGACAAAACCGAACAAAGCACGGCGTAAAAGGAGCGATTATGAAAGCGAATACTCAACGTTGCATCTCCGGTGGACGTGTGGTGTCGTTGTTCGTTGCTCTTGCCTTTGTGGTTGCTTTCTACGGTGGAGGAAGCGTCGCTGCTGCGTCTGTGAAGTCCGGCGAAAGTGCAGCCCAAACACAGGCAGTGGCAAGTGTTCCGCTGTCGCAGAATCCTCGACCTGCTGTCGGTGAACTGTATGTCGATGGCTTGGTCTTCCGCATTATGCCAGGTGGTACGTCGGTTGCTCTCGTTGGCTGGTATGGCGAAGCGCCCACAGGTGACGTGGTGGTACCCGCGCGCGTGACAAGCGGCGCCGATTCCTACTCCGTAATGCGCATCGGCGCCCCCAATGCAAACGGCTCGGCCGACGAAAAGGCTGCCGACTTGTTTGCCAACACACACGTTACCTCAATTTCCCTTCCCGCATCCATCGAGGAAATTGCCGACGAAGCGCTGTCGGATTGTTCAACCCTCACGCGCATTCTCGTTTCCCCTGATAACAAGCACCTCGCCTCTTTCGATGGCATGCTGTTTACCCATGACTACTCCCAGCTCCTGCTCATTCCGCCGAGCAAGGAGGGCGCTGCCCTCATACCCGACCAGACGGCCCTTGTCCCTGCTTCCGTATTTTCCCGGTGCGGAAGCCTGCTCACCGTCGAAGTTGGAGAGGGCAGCGCCGCACTCTCTTCGCATGAAGGACTTTTGTGTACGAAAAACGGAAAGTCCCTGATTGCGTGTCTGCCGGCCGCTGGTAAGAACGTGGTGCTTCCCGTAAGCGTGGAATCTATCGCCCCTCAGGCGTTTGCCGGCTGTGCGGTTGAGTCCGTAAACGTGCTCGGCCGCGTGTCCGAAATAGCGGACGACGCATTCGAAAAAGCGGCGAAGACAGCTGTGATAACGGTGACCGAAACAGAAGACGCCGCAGCGCACAAGGCCGTATGGGAAGCCGCGGGCTTTTCGCGTTTCGTCACGCCCGGCGAACCAGCTGAGCCAAGCGCCGCGGTGGCGAAACAGCCAAGCGCAACTCCAGCGAACTCCGATAACGCAACACCACTCGCCACCTCCCAAATTCGCGAAACAGCGAAACTGCTCCCTGGAGTCTACCTCGCGAATGCGCGCAGTACTTTCGCTCCTATCAGTGTGACGGCACCTCTCGCTGTCACCTTCGGCGATGGCAACGGCTACGACATAGCAAATCCTGCTAAAAGCATTGTCTCGACGGGTTATTTTGAAAACACAGGGCGCAATGCGGTGAGACTCGCAAGTGTCACCAGCACTAATAAAGGTATTGATCAGGTGCTGCAAGCAAAGGCGTCAGCGCCTACGCTTGACACTCAGAAATTGTTCAGCGTCTATCCCAGCAGTGACATCTCGAAAGTGGTGGACTTTGGCTATAACGATCAGGTAGAAGTGGCGGCTTCCGATCGTAGTGCCTTTGCCATGGAGGCAAACAATAAATTAGCTTGCACCTACCGCCTGAACCTCGACAATGCCGAGGTGAAAGAGGGGATTGCCGACAACGGCATGAGCGTGCTGCCGCTTGCTACTGTTTCTTGCTTGTTCGAACTTGTTCCTGGTCAGGGTAAGGAAGACGACAACTTCTATCTCAAGGACAACAAAAGTGGCATGGTGTACAGCCTGGCCGAGGTCAAAACTCACGCAAATGACCTGTCGGCGAAGGGTGAGCAGTCTATCTATCGCGCTCTATACGACGGCTATGTTGCTGACGAAACCGCGTATACCTGTCGGACGAAATGGGGCGAAACGTACTACGACGTGCGCGTGATTGGCGTTAACCACGACAAGAAAGCAAGCGGTACAGGAACCGCAGGTCTCACATTCCAGTTCACGAATCTGTTGAATAGTGAGTACCGAATGAAGGCTGAAAACGTGAGTGAAGGCGGCTGGGGAACGGCCGAATTGAGAATAAGTATGAACGAAGGGGAGATTTGGGCGATGGTTCCGTCCGATTTGCAAGAGGTGATTGAGCCTGTCGTCAAAGAATATGGATTTGAAAGAAACATGACCACCGATGGTTTGCGCACCTCGAACGATAAGCTTTTCCTTGCGAGTTATTTTGAGCTGACGGGTTCGGTAGACAGTCGCTGGCTGCTGAAGGAATGGCTGGCTGGTGAAGGAAAGCAGTACGAATACTGGGTGGGCAAAGTTGAGAACAACTATGGACCAAATCCGAACCTGATAAAAGGATATCAGTCCGATCCAAAGACACCGGTTCTCTGGTGGGAGCGTTCCATTTTCCCTGATACTGATACCCATTTCTTCCGTGTGATCCATGATGGTAACCCCAGCAATAACGGAAGCGCGAGCGCTCCGGGTGGCATCTGTCCCTGCTTCTGCCTGTGATCTGGGAAGGACGGCTGCCTTATGCCACGCTGGTTACACATATATAACGTACGCGCCCGCGCGCTCATTCTAACGGCAAGTGCGCTGGTGGTTGCGCTTGTGCTGCCGGCGTCCGCCCTGGCTGCGAATGATACGCAGCTGGGCCTGCGCGTCACCGACTCGTCCCAGTTCCAGGGCGCGACCGACCCCTCCACGGGTCAGCCCGGCGGCATCCAGCTGGGCATTCGCGTGACGGACTCGGCGCATCCGGTGCCGCTCACGGTGCAGGTGACGTACGACGCAAACGGCGGTTCGGACGTTCCTTCCGAAACCGTTCGCTACAACCAGCAGGCAACAGAACCGGCCAACCCTGAGCGCGATGGCTACCGGTTTGTCGGATGGTTCACGCAGCCTTCCGGTGGCGTTCGCTACGATTTTTCAACGCCGGTAAAGCAGGACCTGGAGCTATACGCCCAATGGACAATGACTATCGCGTTCGCCGTGCCCACCGCAGCCACCGTTACGGTTGATGCCACCGGCACCGTCACGGGCGACAATGTATCTTTCGTCTCCTCCACGGTGGCGCCGCTGAAGGTGAGCGCCGTCATGAGTGAACAGTTGGAAGGTGCCGCAGCGTTGTTCCCCGAACAAGCAGTGCGTGTCGGCGTGAAAACGGTGCTCACGCCTTTGGCGGGCGCAGGTGCCGAAGTGCAGGTGCCGCTGACATCCGCCGACGGGGTGGCGGCAAACTTCCTCATTCCCCAGCGGCAGGGTGTGCGGCAGGGTGAATTCGCGGTGAAGTTCGCCTTGTTGCTGCCGCCGGACGCACACCTTGCCTACCTTCCCTCTGAGGTTGAGGTTGCAAAGCTTACCTACACGATAGGTCTTGCTTCTTCGTAAGTATTCGCGTCCCCTTTACGCCACCCACCCCTGATAAAAAGCCAGTTTAACAACCCAACCGCTTGTCGAAATCCATCAGAAATGGATAGTCGCAGGTGGGGTGAATTCGCTTGTGTCTGGGTTGCTTGTTATTCGCCTGTCATAGGTTTGTTCTATTGTCGCAGGTCGCTTTTCATAGGACGCGCGCCGGCCGCTCGCAAAACCCCTGGTGGCGTAAATCTACCATATATTGTTGTTCACCATTTTTTGAACTTCAACATATAGATAACGGGCATTGACGACCCTCGGCCGTGCTGGTAGGGTGAAAGCCAACCGAAATCCCCGACCGATTGCCCTGTTCGTCGCATCCTCAGATGCCTGGTTCAGTGCGGTCGGCGAGCGGGACACGAAACGCAACACGGTAAAGGAGCAAGCATGTACGAGGTTCAGAAGCGCGACGGCACAATCGCCGATTTCGACATCGCGAAGATCTCGGCCGCCATCGCGAAAGCGTTCGACGCACTGGAAAAGCAGTACCATCCGTCTACGATCGACCTTCTGGCCCTCAATGTGACCGCCCACTTCGAGCCGAAAATCAAAAACGGCATTATCAGCGTGGAGGACGTGCAAGACAGCGTGGAAGAGGTGCTGTCCACCGCCGGATACGCCGACGTGGCGAAGTCCTACATCCTGTACCGCCGCCAGCGCGAAAAGGTGCGCAACGCCAAAGCCACGCTGCTCGACTACAAGGACCTTGTGGATCAGTACGTCAAGGTGGAGGACTGGCGCGTGAAGGAGAACTCCACGGTCACGTACTCCGTCGGTGGCCTCATTCTGTCGAACTCGGGCGCCATCACGGCAAACTACTGGCTCTCCGAAATCTACGACGACGAGGTGGCGAAAGCCCACCGCGACGCCGACATTCACCTGCACGATCTGTCCATGCTGACGGGCTACTGTGCGGGGTGGTCGCTCAAGCAGCTCATTCAGGAGGGCCTCGGCGGCGTGCCCGGCAAAATCACGTCCAAGCCGGCCAGCCACCTGTCCAGCCTCTGCAACCAGATGGTGAACTTCCTCGGCATCATGCAGAACGAATGGGCCGGTGCTCAGGCGTTTTCCAGCTTCGACACGTACCTCGCGCCGTTCGTGAAAGTGGACAACCTCACCTATGAAGAGACGAAGCAGTGCGTAGAGTCGTTCGTGTTCGGCGTGAACACGCCCTCGCGTTGGGGCACGCAGGCGCCGTTTAGCAACATCACGCTTGACTGGGTGTGCCCGCCTGACCTGCGCGAACAGCCGGCCATCGTGGGCGGCCGCGAAATGGACTTCACCTACGGCGACTGCAAGCGCGAAATGGACATGGTGAACAAGGCGTTCATCGAGATCATGATTGAGGGCGACGCGAACGGCCGCGGCTTCCAGTACCCCATTCCTACGTACTCCATCACGAACGACTTCGACTGGAGCGACACGGAGAACAACCAGCTGCTGTTCGAAATGACAAGCAAGTACGGCACGCCCTATTTCTCGAACTACATCAACTCCGACATGGAGCCCTCTGATGTGCGCTCCATGTGCTGCCGCCTGCGCCTTGACCTGCGCGAACTGCGGAAGAAGTCCGGCGGGTTCTTCGGCAGTGGCGAATCGACGGGCTCCATTGGCGTGGTTACTATCAACATGCCGCGCCTGGCGTATTTGGCTGCCGATGAGGCCGATTTCTACAAGCGCCTCGATCATCTTATGGACGTGTCTGCGCGTTCGCTGCACACGAAGCGCCAGGTTATCACGCGCCTTTTGGACGCCGGTCTCTATCCGTACACGAAGCGCTACCTGGGCACGTTCGAGAACCACTTCTCGACGATTGGCCTGGTGGGCATGAACGAGGCGTGCCTGAACGCGAAGTGGCTGCGCGTCGACATGACGCAGGAGCCCGCGCAGGAGTTCACGAAGGCCGTACTCAATCACATGCGCGACCGCCTGGCCGACTACCAGGAGCAGTACGGCGATTTGTACAACCTGGAGGCTACGCCGGCCGAGAGTACCACGTACCGCTTCGCCAAGCACGACAAGGAGCAGTTCCCGGATATTATCACGGCCAACGAGCAGGGCAAACCGTACTACACGAACTCGTCGCACCTGCCGGTGAGCTACACCGACGACATTTTCAGCGCGCTTGACGTGCAGGACGAGTTGCAGACGCTCTACACGTCCGGCACCGTGTTCCACGCGTTCCTTGGCGAGAAACTGCCCGACTGGAAGAGTACGGCCACGCTGGTGCGCAAGATTGCCGAGAATTACAAGCTGCCGTATTACACCATGTCACCGACATATTCCGTGTGCAAGAACCACGGCTACATTGCCGGCGAGGTGTACGAATGCCCCTGCTGTCACGAGGAAACTGAGGTGTACTCGCGCATTACCGGTTACTATCGCCCGGTGAAGAACTGGAACGATGGCAAGAGCCAGGAATTCGCCGACCGCGTGGAGTACGATTTGACGCATTCGCACCTGACGCGCGCCGGCGTGCAGGTGGCTGCTGCGGCCGAGAAGGCTGGTCAGGCGGGTACTCATGTGACAGTGCCTTCTGAGGTGGAAGCCGTGGAGCTGCCCGAAGGTGCTGCGGTTGCTCTGGGCGAGGCTCCTGCGTTGGGTGGCGTTGAGGCGCCGTCGCGCAGCTCGCTACCTGCGGGTCTGTATCTGGTGGCCACGCGCACCTGCCCCAACTGCAAGCACGCCGCTCTGCAAATGGACGAGGCCGGCATTGCCTACGAGGAACTTCTGGCCGAAGAAAACGTTGAACTGGCCCAGCGCTACAACATTATGCAGGCCCCGACACTGCTTGAAGTGGGTGCGGATGGCACCGTGTCCGTCACTGCGGGTGCCGCGCCGGTATTCCAGTTCATTAACGAGACGAAAATGCAGCTAACCGCCTAATTCCCGGCGCGCAAGCACCGGCACAAGACGAGAGGGCGCACCACAACCACAACCGCACCCCACGCATTCACACCAACAGCAAGCGCCCACCCCCGGGGCCGGATCGCAAGATCCGGCCCCGGGGTTTTTATAAAGCATGCGCATGGTAGGTGGGTAAATCTACGTAGTTACTCCGTGATCTCGGTGATGGTGTAGAGGGTGGGGTTGATTTTTTCGGGATTTTGCTCGTACCAGGGTTTGAGGCGTTCCTCAATGTAGGCTTCGTAGCGTTCGTCGAACTCGGGGACGGGAGCGATGAGGTAGGACTTTGTTTGTGTTGTGCCGTCCGTGAACGTTGCAGTGAGTGTGAGCGGGGCCTGGGCCAGCAGCTCAGCGAAGCCGCGATGGACAATGCGGCCCAGTTCGTCGTTGAGTGCTTGCACTTCTTCGTCGGATAGTAGCTCGGGGTGCTCGTTGGGGTCAATGCGTGTGGACTCGCCGTCTTTGGCTCCCCTGCTCTCGTGGATGCGTTGCCGCTTTTCGCCGTTCTCAATCAGTAGGGCATTAATCTCGCTCCCGCGCTCGTTCAGGGGGAAGTATGCTACGAGGTTCCGCTGTGTTTCCGCCTTGTCGGCCTCTTGCTGGTCATAGGCAATGGTGAAGCTATCTTGCTGCTCGAAGTCTACCGGTTCGTCGCTGAAGGGGCCGTATATCCAGTTCTCACGTGTGAAGTGAACGCGCTCGCCGCCTATGCTGTAGGTGACGGACTGGATGTTGTTGCCGATGCACGTCAGGTCCAGCGGGTAGCGCACCTGCGCAAACGCCTGGCCGTCGTCTCCGACGCACGCAGGTCCGTCGCCGTCGCTGTGCACCTCGCCGGTTTCCACATCCAAGTCGCCCGCACCCCAGCCGCCGCCCAGGCCGAAGTTGCGCAACGCGAGGGTTGCCGACTGGCCGTTGCTTCCTTCTTGCTCAGCCGCATAGGCAGCCAGCGTGAAGAAATTGCCGGTTGCGGGAACCATACTTGCGCCGTTGTGGGTGGGCGCATTGTTGGGCAGGTGCACTAAACCGCTGGCGAAGGCCAGCCCCGCCATCAGCACCACCGCACACGTGCCAGCGGCAAGGCCTCGCACCACGGGGTGACGGCGCGGTGCGGTGCGGCGTGCAGGTTGCGGCTGCGCCTGGTGGGCGTCCGGGGCAGTAGCCGCGCGCATAACGCTCTCACGGACGCTTTCAGGCAGATCAACGTTGTTCATCAGCGAGCGATATTCGTTCATAGCTGGTTGTTTCATGAGGAGCCTCCTGTTCTAAGTCGAGGCGGAGTTTCGTTCGTGCGCGGTGCAGCCGCGTGCGCACAGTGATAGGGTTGCAGTGCGTAAGCCGCGAGATGTCCGCAACGGGGTACCCTTCGAAATAGTGCAGATGCACAACAAGCCGCATCTGGTGGGGAAGCCGCTGCACGGCCTCCCATACATCGCTTTCCATCAGTTGCTGCATCGGTGCCGCGAGGTTCGCCAGCGCCGGTGCGGTCGTATCGGTGGCATCTACCCGCCGCTTCCACACCGATCGGTGCAGCTCACGGCACCGATTCACGGTGACGCGAATAAGCCACGCCTTCAAGTGCTCGTCATCCTGAAACGGCGTTGTGTCGTTCAGCAGCCGCAGAAACACATCCTGTGCCACATCTTCCGCATCCTGCGGCGAGCACGTCTGGCTGAGCGCCAACCGATACACCAGCGCCCCATGACCATCCATGGCTCGCTCCATAAACGCTGGCGATCTCCTACAAAAATCAGCCATAACCTCACCTCCTCGCCACCAACATGCCCCAGCCCCCCAAATAGTTCCCAGAAAGCAAAAAGTTTTTCGAAAGCCTCTCAAAATAATATAAGTAATAGAATCATTATTAATACAAAACGAACAGCTTAAAGTTAAGAAATTAAGGTAAACACTCACATAAACTGGGTTCGTGTGAGTGTTTACCTTAATGGAACATAGAGATATTGGATCAGTGAAGATAAAGTGCGCTTCGCTTACACGCCGCGGAGTTGGGTGTTAGGGACGTGGTGGCGGAGGTCGGGAAGTAAGGCTTCGAGGTCGGCGGGGTCCCAGGGGTGGAGGGTGTCCAGGCCAGCGAGTACGTTTTCTGTGTCGACGAAGCTTTGGAGGTACCAGGCGTCTGCGCCTTCGATGTCACGCGCGAGGGCGCGCAGGTCATCGGCGGTGTGCAGTTCGCGCACAACGGTGGTGCGGAACTCGTACGGCACCGCGCCCGAGCGCAGGTAGTCAAGGGAAGCGCGCACCGGCGTGGTGTCGAATGCGGGCACCCCAGCAGTTTCGGCATAGCGCGCCAGCGTGTTCTTCATATCCATGGCAACGTAGTCCACGAGGCCTGCTTCCACCAGGTCGCGCAGCCGGTCGGGGAAGCTGCCGTTCGTATCCAGCTTCACGGCGAAGCCGGCCTGTTTTATGCGCGCGCAGAAGTCGGCCAGTTCAGGGTGCAGCAGCGGTTCGCCGCCCGTGATGCACACGCCGTCCAGCAAGCCATGTCGCTTATCCAGGAAGGCGAAGAACTCCTCAACAGGCACTTCCGGCGTTTCCGCCGCGCCGCCTGCGGTTACTAAATCCGCATTGTGACAAAACGGACAGCGAAAGTTGCACCCCGGCAAAAACACCGTCGCCGCCGTACGCCCCGGAAAATCCAACAACGTAAGCTTCTGCAACCCCGCTAATTTCATGTGATGCTTCCTCACAGACGAATGGGAGCCCGACTTGAACCGGGCTCCCATTCATCATAGTTCGGATGCTGTGTTATCGCAAACAATCCCGCTAGACCACTTCTTCTATGGTGTAAAGCACGGGGCGGTCGGGAGCAGCTGTGCCTTCACCGTCAAAACGTGTGTCAAGGTAGGCGCGATACGCTGTTTCGAAATCGTCCACAGGGGCAATGCGATACGTCTTTGTCTGCGTGGTGCCGTCGGAGAAGGTTGCAGTGAGGACAAGCCTCGCGTTTGCCATGATTTCGGCATCATGCTGGGCGAGCGCCAGGTCAAGCCTATCGGACGCTTCTCGAATAGGCGCGAGTTCGGCTTCACTCAGGGAATCTCGGGGAGTCTTGTTCTGTGGGTGGGCTGCATTCAGCTTATCCCAAAGTGCTTTCTGGGCGTCGTCGAGCAGATAGTTCAGGTAAATCTCATGGTGCACGGCTTCAGCGGTGTCGATGTCCTGTTCGGAGTAGTCAACGGTGAACGAATTGTTGTTGTCGCCCTTTGCTCCTGTGATAGTTGGGCCGTCGGAAGTTGCGCCACTGCCCTCGTAAGTAAGCTCCCAGTTGAAGAACTTCACACCCTCGCCTTGCAACTCGTATGTCATCGACGTCACGTTGTCGCCGGTGCACGTAAGGTCAAGGTTGTAGGAGCGCGACGCTTTCGCCTGGTTCAAATCGGTTTCGCCCGTATCGGAATGGAAGACGTATCCCACGCTTGAGCGCATGATTAAGAAGTCTTCGGCGGAAAGTGTAACCGGGCCGTTTGTCTGATCAGTCCCTTCGTCGGCAAAAGCGGTCATCTGGAAAAAGTTATCTGTAGGAGCGCTCACAATTCCGCCTCCTTGGCCAAGTGCGGCGCTTATCGGTCCTGCAGCCAGCAGTCCAACGCCTATCAGGAGAGCAGCGCAAGCGGCTACGGCAAGCTTGCGGTACCGGAAACGCTTGACAGAAAAGGTGGGCGCGTTGGTGGATGTATCTGTAGAAGTTACAGGGGTGGCCGTCTGTTGGTTGCGGGCTTGTTCAAGAACCTTATCGGGAAGATGAGCAGGCGCTTTGACGTCCTTCATCATCTCGCCGAAGCGGTTCAGGGGGTCGTTGGTCATGGTCAGCCTCCTCTCTGAAGGGGATAATAGGGCAGGGTTGGTGTGTGGTGCTGCTCGGCGATGGCCGAGGTCTGGTTGCGGCAGTCGGGCTGGGTTTGGCGTTTCCGCGTTCGCCCAGCAACTCTCTTACGCGGGCTCGGGCTCGGTGGAGCCAGGTGCGGGCGGTGGCGGGCTGGCAACCGAGAAGTTCGGCCACCTCGTCGGTTGAGTATCCCTCCACGTAATGCAGGTGCACGGCAAAGCGTTGGCTGTCGGGCAGCTGGCCTACGGCATCCCACACGTCCGCATCTTCGGCGTTGTGCGCTGGAACCGCCGGCGAGTCGCGCTCGGGGTCCAGCTCCACGGTGCGCTGCTTCCACCCAGATTTTGCCAGGTCATGACACCTATTCACCGTCACCCGCAAAAGCCACGCCTTCACGTGCTCGGCGCTTTCAAACACCGTCGCATCGTTGTATAGACGCAGAAACACGTCCTGATACACGTCCTCGGCATCGGCGCGCGACCGCGTGTGGCTCAGCGCCAGCCGATACACCGCGTCACCCCAATCAGCCATGGCCTGCGTGAGAAACGCCTCGGTGCGGGGCCCCGCACCCTGTTGGTTAGGCATGTTCTCACCTCCTCGACCAAGCATACGATCAAGCAACCCCAATTGTTTCAGAGGATAGCGAAATGGCCGAAAAGAAGCGCCGCGCCACCGTCAAGCGCGTCACACTATACTGAAGCCCCGGCCGAGTGGGTCGACCGGGGCCAAGTGCACATCGCGGTAATTACTGAAGCGCACCCACTTGGATGGCTTTTCCCTCGGGTTCGCCGGCCAGGCCAGCATAGACGAAAACGAGGCTCGGGTTGTTTAGCGTTTCGTTCGGTACCACGTTGAGAACGGAGAACTGGTGTGTTTCGCCAGGAGCCATGGTATGGAAGTAGTAGTCTGACCTCCATGTTTCTCCAACGTGGTCGCTGCGCCAAAGGGGGCCGTGCATGTTGATATGGTTGGCGCGGTAGCCATCCCCCTCTTTCTCAAGCGTCGCGAAAACGCCGTTGCCCAGGAATTTCCCACTTTCTTCACCGCTCGTATTTGTAAGCGTCATGGTAAATAACACGTATGAATAGCCATCCGAAAGCTTGCCGTCTGAAGCGATGGTGTAGCCGTCAGATACAACGATGGTATTCGTATCGGCATCGTATTGTCCGCCGCTTCCCTCATAGTACACAATGAGGTCGGCTATCCCCATGCCTTCGGGCAATGTTTCCAAGCGCTCAACGCTATCGAACGTGGTCACAGTGCCGTTGCCATCGTCATAGCTTGTGCCGAACTCGGACAAGTTTTCACGCGGGATGAACGGCCCCGGTGGCAGAGAGGACGCTGCTGCTCGCTGCTCGTTGGTGGGTTCTGGCGGCGGATCAAGTTGGCGCGGCTGCGTGAGCGGTGTGTCCAAGTAGGGATACGACGCCTCACCACAGGGGAAGGGCTCTTCGTTCGTTTCGTTCACCAGGCCATACAGTGTGTGAATGGAGGCAAAGCCGTTGTTGCGGTCTTCTATGACCTGATTTAGGGTTCGTTCAGGAACCTCAATAATCTCAGGCACCAGTTCTTCCACGTGGTTAATGCCATCGGCTGTGGTAATGATGTTTGCCTTAAAGTCGGCTGCGTGCAAGTCAATCACCTGCGTGGCGCACGTGCCGTCCGCAAACGTCACCGTGACGGTGAGCTGTGCGCCGTCAAGCGTGTCAAGCGCCCGATTGATATTAGCATCAGGATAATAATTGTCAGGATTATCGGGATCGTAGGCCATCATGTCGAACGGCTCGTTCGTCCACAAACCAAAGGCATAGTTGCTCATGTCCGTTTCGGGTTCGCTCACAACGTCGGTATCGATAGTTGCACCCAAGCGTTGGTAAAGGTTCACCTTGCTTGTGCGGCTGGGGTCGTTGCGGTCTTTCCCCACGTTCTCTTCGCCTTCATGAATAGTGCCATAATAGGGCACGCCCGCCACATAGTCATATTTTTTCAGGTAGTCACCCTGGCCAATCTTGTACCATTTCCACCCGTTTGCTTCTCGCGCAAATTCGGGGTCGCTTTCGCGGCTGAATACCTTGCTGGTCACGCGGTAAAGCTCACCCTTCGACACATTCGCCTGAATGCGTGTGATTTCCTTCTCGGAACTTTCCACGCTGAATACGCAGCCCGAGTAGAAGCCCTCGTTAGCGTATTCGTCGGCTTGGACGGGAATCATGCGCTGCGTTTCGGTTTCGCAGTTGAAGAAGAGCGCCCCTTGGGAGCCCGAGGGCAACAGCGTGTCATCCATTGCCCCATAGGCCTGCACGGCGAAGGGGGAGGTGCCTCCCTTTCCTACAAAGGTAGAGTTCGGGCCGGAAAGTACTGGCATCGCAAGGGAGATGCCCACGATGCCGACTAACAGCACGAGACAAGCAGCAAGAGCGAACTTGAACGAGGGGGATCGTTTGGCGCGCGGCTGGTTGAAGCCGCGGCTGGACGCGCTTTCTGGCTCTGTGTCATTTGCGGTGGGGTGATGTATGTCGTCTTCGTCGGCGGCCGCCCGTTCATCGTCGGCTTGTTGCAGCACGGCGTCAAGCAATTGGTTGGACGCTTTCACCTCCCTCATCTTCGAAGCGTAGAGAGTTAGAGGATCGATGCTCATAGTGGGCCTCCTTTCCAAAAGGCGACGGTTGGGCTGTTGAAATGGAAGATTCCAGATGATCCAGGGTTTCTCGCAAGCAGGCGCGGGCACGATGGAGGCGCGTGCGCACCGTGCTGGGGTTAGCGTTGGTTATGCGGGCAATTTCGTCGGTGGTGTAACCTTCAACGTAGAACAGGTGCACGACCGTACGCAGGTCAAAGGGCAACTCACCCACGGCCGCCCACACGTCGGTTTTCATGAGGTCAACGGGTTCTGCAATAAGCGAGTGACGTTCTTCAAGCGGTACATTGCGTTTCTTCCATCCTGTGCGTCCCAGGTCAAGGCACCGGTTGATGGTGACGCGGAGCAGCCATGCCTTCAAATGCTCATCGTCGTTGAATACGGTGTCGTTCTTGAGCAGTCGTAAAAACACATCTTGGAACACATCTTCAGCATCGCTGACGCTGCGCGTATGACTCAAGGCCAGCCGCAACACCGTATCGCCCCAACGTCGCATAGCGTTTTCAATAAACTCGTTCGAGCGTATATGTTCAGACACAAATTTTCACCTCCCTGACCATAACACGGATAGGGCAAGGCAATTGTTCGCGGGAAAGTTGAAGGGGTGATAAAAGGGGGCGCTGTCTTGGTGTGGGGCGTGAGGGCGAACGTGCGGTCGCCCCGCGCTTCGTCCTTTTGCCGGTGGCGGGGAGGGGGTGGGCGCGTGGGGGTGTTCGTCGTGACAGCGGCGGTGGATTGTGGGACAATGGAAGGCGACACAAACACTTCTCGCATGTTAGGTATGAGTATCCATGTCTGCCCAGTTCAACATTAAAGCGGCCGATCCGGCCGCCGTCGCGCGCATCCAACAGGGGCTGGGGCTTCCGCGCTTTGTGGCCGCCACCTTGGTGGCGCGCGGCATCAGCGAACCCGCCGACGTGCGGCGCTTCCTGGAACCCTCGCTCGATCGCGATTGGCTTGACCCCTACACCATCCCCGGGCTGTCGGAGGTGGCCGACGCGCTGGAGGCCGTCATGCGCGCGGACGGCCGCATTCTCGTGTTCGGCGACTTCGACCTCGACGGCATCTCCGCCACTTCCGTGCTCACGCGCGGGTTGCGGGCGCTGGGCGCACATGCTACGCCGTTTATTCCCCGGCGCTTCGAGGAAGGCTACGGCTTGACCGAGGCCGCGTTCAAGCGCGCGCGTGAGCAGCGGCCGGACTTCATTGTGACCGTGGACTGCGGCATCGCTTGCAAGGTGGAGGCTGCGGCCATTGTGGAAGCGGGCGTGGGGCTGGCCATCACCGACCACCACGAGCCCGTCGACCTCGTACCCGAGGGCGTGCCCGTGGCCGATCCCAAGTGCGACGCCACCTGCGAAAGTTCCATCTTGGCCGGTGTGGGCGTGGCGCTGAAACTGGTGCAGGTGCTGGGCGGGCGCTTCGGCTATCCGCATTTGTGGCGCAGCTACACCGACCTGGCCACGCTGGGAACGGTGGCCGACCTTATGCCCATGCGCGGCGAAAACCGCGCGCTCGTGGCCGACGGCATCTGCCGCATGAACGACGGCCCGCGCCCCTGTATCGCGGCGCTTCTGGGTTCGAGCGGCGCGGGCGACAAGCCGGTCAGTGCCACGAACCTCAGCTTCTCGCTCATTCCGCGCTTGAACGCCGCCGGTCGTATGGGCGACGCGCAGCTGGCGCTCGACCTGCTGATGACCGACGACTTCGACGAAGCGTGCCGCTTGGCCTCGCAACTGGAAGCGGTGAACGACCAGCGTCGCACCATAGAAGCCGAGCTGTCCGAGATCGCGAAAGCCCAGGCTGCGGACATCTACCACGGCCAGCGAGCGCTCGTGGTGTCGGGCGAAGGCTGGCATGAAGGCGTGAAGGGCATTGTGGCCAGCCGCCTGGTGAATACCTACGGCGTGCCCAGCATGCTGTTCACTATTGATGGTGACGAAGCGCGCGGGTCGGGCCGCAGCGTGGGTCAGGTGAACCTGTTCAAGGCGGTGGAAAACGCTTCTGATCTGCTCACACGCTTTGGCGGACACGACGCTGCCGTAGGCGTAACGCTGCCGGCCGACAAGCTGCCCGAGTTCTCGCAACGCCTGTGCGCCTACATGGACGAGCTGCCCGAAGGCGCCTTCCACCCGCTCATTGAAATTGACACGTGCGTGGCGCTGGACGAACTCTCCCTGGAAAACGTGGAGAAACTGGACGCGCTTGCGCCGTTTGGCCAGGAAAACCCCGTGCCGTGCTTCCTCGCGCGCGACGTGACGCTGACGAACTGCCGCGCCGTGGGTGCCGAGAAGAACCACTTCTCGTGCGCGCTGTCCGACGGAAGCGCCACGGTGGCGGGCATCATGTTTCATTGCACGGACATTGAGGCGCTTATGTGCACCGACAGCGTGGTGAACGCCGCGTTCGAGGTGCAGATTGATGAATGGCGTGGCCGCCGCACGGTGAAGGCTATGCTGCAATCGCTCGCGCCCGCGCGCACGTGCGGTGCGCTGGAGGCGTGCCTGAACCCGGAGAACCTTTCCTTTGTGGCCGATCTCTACGCTACGAGCGATGCCGAACTGTGCGCCGACGCCGTGCACTGCCCCGAAGACGTGGAGGCCTACGAGGCCGCCCTTGCCGCCAACCGTTCGGCGTGGGAGCGCAAGGCGCAGGATGACCCGGCGGGCCTTGAGGCCGATGTGGTGCGCGCCATCATCGGGGACGGCGCTTTGCATGAGTCGCAGCGCGTCGTG
Source organism: Candidatus Gordonibacter avicola (assembly GCA_019113915.1). Classification (GTDB taxonomy): domain Bacteria; phylum Actinomycetota; class Coriobacteriia; order Coriobacteriales; family Eggerthellaceae; genus Gordonibacter; species Gordonibacter faecis. Next base: position 50,401 of record DXGM01000010.1, on the reverse strand, counting down.
CTTGATCATTTGGACGCCGGCCGCTCGGTGCTGGCCGTTATGGCTACGGGTCGCGGCAAGTCGCTCACGTTCCAGGTGCACGCCGCGTGCCGCGCCCTGCGCGACGGCGCGGCCAGCCTCTTTATCTACCCGCTGCGCGCGCTGATTGCTGACCAGGCATTTCACCTAAATGAGGCGCTGCATTCGTTCGGCATTGCCGTGGCGGTGCTCACGGGCGAAAGTGCGCCGGAGGAACGCCGCCAAACGTTTGCGGGTCTGGCCGACGGCTCGGTGGATATCGTGCTTACCACGCCGGAGTTTCTGGGCTTCCATGCCAGTGAGTTTGCCGCATCCGGGCGCATCGGGTTTGTGGTGGTGGACGAGGCGCACCACATTGGCCTGGCGAAAGCGGGTCAGCGCCCGGCGTATTCTGCCATCGGCCGCTCCATCGCGCAGCTGGGCAGCCCCACGGTGCTGGCGCTTACCGCCACGGCCGACGACAACATCGCGCGCGACATTCGCGCCGCCCTGCCCATCGACGAGCTGGTGCTGGACGAAACCGTGCGCGCCAACCTGGGGCTGGACGACCGCCGTAACCTCAAGAACCGCGACGACTACCTGGCGAATCTCATCGCCTCGGGCGAAAAAACCGTCGTGTACGTGAACTCGCGCGAACAGTCGGTGTCGGTGGCGCGTGCGCTGCGCAAGCGCGTGCCGCAAATGGCGCCGCTCATCGGCTTCTACAACGCCGGCCTCACGCGCGCTGAACGCACACGTGTGGAAGAGTTGTTCCGCACCGACGCGCTGAAGGTGCTCATAGCCACCTCGGCCTTCGGCGAAGGCGTGAACATCCCAAACATTCGGCATGTGGTGCTGTACCATTTGCCGTACAACGAGGTGGAGTTTAACCAGATGAGTGGCCGTGCGGGCCGCGACGGCAGCCCAGCGCAGATTCACCTGCTGTTCGGCCGCAATGATGCGGGCATCAACGAACAGGTGCTGCGCGACATGACACCCGACCACGATTGCCTGGCACAGGTGTATCGTCGCCTGCGCGCCGTTCAGCGCCAGCATGGCAACGAGTTTTTCTGTCTGAGCAACGCCGATTTGGCGCAGCTGGCCAGCGAGGGCGGCCACGTGGTGAGCGCCGCATCTGCCGCGTGTGGCGTGGCCGTGTTTCGCGAACTGGGGCTGGTGGAAACGCACACGGCCTACGCATCCGGCGAGGTCACACGCTCAATTCGCGTGGTTGATACCAACAGCAAGGTGGAGCTCACCGACAGCGTGCGCTACCGCGAGGGCCTGGGCGAGCGCGCCACGTTCGACGCGTTCCGCGACTGGGCGATGGGCACCGACACGGCAAGCCTGCACGTGCGCGTGTCGCGGCCCATTTTGCCAGGCTGCTAGGGAAAAGAAAGGAGGCGCACGCTATGGGCAAGGCCGACCGCAAACGCGAAGAACTGCTGGGAGAGCCACTTGAGCAGTCGTCGCGCCGTCAAACGGTGGAAGACGAGCTGCTGGGCCGTCCGCATGTGGCCGAGAAGGCGTTCGCTTCCGAAGCGCGCACCGATGGTTCGGCACGGCGCACCAACACGCCGGAAGAGCGGTTCCTGGAACTGCAAAAGCTCACGTCAGCGTATCTTTCTGAGCCCGATCAGGCACTGCTTGCGAAGGCGTTCCAGTTCGCCAGCGAGGCGCACGAGGGCCAGTGTCGCAAGAGTGGCGAGCCCTTTGTGGCGCACCCCGTTGAGGTGGCGCTCATTCTGGCCGACCTCCGCATGGACGTGGAAACGCTCTGCGCGGCGCTTTTGCACGACACCGTGGAGGACACTGCTACCACCACCGACGAGGTAGCAGCCCAGTTCAATGAGCAGGTAGCGCAGCTGGTGGAAGGCGTTACGAAAATCACGCGCATCGAGGTGGAAAGCCTCTCCGACGAGCAGGCCGCCACCATTCGCAAAATGTTCGTGGCCATGAGCAAGGACATTCGCGTCATTGTTATCAAGCTGGCCGACCGCCTGCACAACATGCGCACGCTGGCCGCCCTGCGCGAGGATCGTCGCATCTTCAAAGCGCGCGAAACGCTGGAAATCTACGCGCCCATCGCGCACCGCCTGGGCATCAACAACATCAAGTGGGAACTGGAAGACCTGTCGTTTTACTACCTTGAACCGAACAAGTACAAGCAGGTCAGCCGCATGGTTACGGAAAGCCGCTCCGAGCGCGAGGGCTACCTGGACCAAATCATCAACATCCTGCACGACGAGATGGAAAAGGTAAGCATCACCGCCCAAATCATGGGCCGCCCGAAGCACCTCTATTCCATCTACCAAAAAATGACGAAAAAGGGCAAAGGTTTCTCCGAAATCTACGACCTCATTGCGGTGCGCATCATTGTGAAGTCGGTGAAGGACTGCTACTCGGCACTCGGCGCGGTGCACACGCTCTGGCACCCGATGCCCGGCCGCTTCAAAGACTACATTGCCATGCCGAAGTTCAACATGTATCAGAGCTTGCACACCACGGTCATCGGCCCGGCTGGGCGGCCGCTTGAAGTGCAGATTCGCACCGAGGACATGCACCGCCAAAGCGAGTACGGCGTGGCGGCGCACTGGCGCTACAAGGAGAAGGGCGGCAAGGGCGGCGACGCGCTTGACCAGCAGCTGGCGTGGCTGCGCCAGATGGTGGACTGGCAGGATGAAACGCAGGATTCGCGCGAGTTTCTGAAGGACCTCAAGGTGGATCTCGCGCCCACCGAGGTGTTCGTGTTTACGCCAAAAGGCGAGGCCATGAGCCTGCGCGCTGGCTCCACGCCGGTGGACTTCGCCTACGCCATCCACACCGAGGTGGGCAACCACTGCGTGGGTGCGAAGGTGAACGGCGCCATTGTGCCTTTGACCTACGAGCTGCAGCTGGGCGACCGCGTGGAGGTGCTCACGCAGAAGAGCGCCACGCCGTCGCGCGACTGGCTGAGTATCGTGAAAACGCCGAGCGCGCGCAGCAAGATTCGCTCGTACTTTAGCCGGGTCAGCCGCAGCGACGACTTGCAGAACGGCCGCGACAAACTCACGCGTGAAATGCGCAAACACGGCCTGGGCATCTCCAGCGCCCAGTCGATGCGCGCCATCAAAACGGTGGCCGAGCACCTGGGCTACAAGGACGCCGACGACATGCTGGTGAACATCGGCACGGGCAAAGAAAGCTCGCAGCACGTGGCGAACCGCCTGTTGAAGATCCTGGTGGACAAGGGTAACGAGGCTGACGAGTCCCCCGGTTTCGGCGCGTCGGACATGTCCACGGGCAAGTTGCCCCCCATGCTCACCAGCGTCAAGCGTCCGAAGAAGCACGAGACGCACAGCTCCAACGGCGTGGTGGTGAAGGGTATCGACGACGTGCTCGTGCGCCTGTCGCGCTGTTGCAACCCCGTGCCGGGAGACCAAATTCTCGGCTTCGTGACGCGCGGCCGCGGCGTGTCGGTGCACCGCGCCGACTGTCCGAATGCGCAAGACCTCATGACCGAGCCCGAGCGCATCATAGAGGTGTCGTGGGAAAACGAGCCGTCGAAGAGCACGTCGTACCAGGTGGAAGTGTTCATTGAGGCGCTCGACCGCATGAACTTGTTGCGCGACGTGGCCATCCTGCTGTCCGAAATTGGAGCGAACGTGCTGTCATCGTCCACCACCTCGCACCGCGACGGCATGGTGGAGATGCGCTTCTTGTTCCAGGTGTCGGATGTTGGCCACATCGATCTCGTGCTGAACAAACTCCGCGGCATAGAAGGAGTCTTTGATGCCCGCCGCATGCTCCCCGGCGAGAGCGCCAAAAAGAAGAAATGATTGTTCCGCTGGCTTGTCAGCCAGCGGAACGGGCCGACGCTGCGGCTTTTCGTGGCACCCGATCTTGGCGCTTTTTCGCTTACCCTCTCGTGCGAAGCACGCTCGGCCGCGAAACACGCCAATATCGGGCACCACGAAAACCCTCGCTGACGTTGGTGGACCAGTACTTCGATTTTTAACTGAAAGGAACTTTATGTCTCATACTATTCCTGGAACGTGCGTGTCTGTTGAGTACTTGGTGCTTGGCATGCTGGAGAACAATGTGTATATCATTTCCGACGGGTCGTCCGTTTTTGTGGTGGATCCGTCGTGCGAGCCTGATCGTATCATGAAGGCGCTCAACGGGCGCGTGCCCGAGGCTATCGTGCTGACGCATCGTCATTTCGATCACGTGGGTGCTGCGGAAGCGTTGCGCGAGCGCACGGGCGCTCCGGTGGTTGCCTCTGTGGTGGACGCACCGATGATCTGCGGCGACGAGCCCACGCCGCTGTCCGACCGCCCCTTCACCCCCTGTCCGGTTGACCGGGTGCTGAAAGACGGCGAGACGTTCCAGGTAGGCAGCATGCCCTGGAAGGTCATTGCCACGCCCGGACACACCCCCGGCGGCATGTGCCTGTACCTTGACGCGCGCGATGGCTCCAACCCGAAAGGTGCGCCCGTGCTTGTGTCGGGCGACACCCTGTTCGCCGGCTCCATCGGCCGCACCGACTTCGCCGGCGGCAGCCTGAAGCAGATGCGCGCCTCCCTGAAACGCCTCGCCACCCTGCCCAACAACACGAAAGTCCTCCCCGGTCACGGCCCCACCACCACGATAGGAGCCGAACGAGGCCCCGTCTTCGCCCGCTTTGCGTAGAAAAGTGTGTGCCAGAAGTAAGGTGGCCTAAGCGATAGGTTTTGTCAGAATTTCCCAGAAGTAAGTAGGCTCGGGCGATAGGTTGGGCGAGATTTCGCGAAGTGTTCTCGCACAGCCTATCGCCCGAGCCTGTCGCAGGTTGAACTCAGGTTGAACTCAGGTTGATCAGCTCAAACTACTCGCCAGACAGGTTCTTCCTTCTCATCACCAGCGCTCCCACCAAGCACACCAGAGACAGCAGTCCAAATCCCGCAAGCCCCACCACATTCGATCCAAAAGCCGCCATAGATGCCGCCAGCACGAGAGGCGGGAAGAAGCCGCCCAGCCCTCCCCACATGGACACGAGACCGTTGGCCGGCCCCGCCTGTTCCATAAAGTAGGTGGGCACCAGCTTAAACACCACGCCGTTGCCGATGCCGCAGGCCACGCTCACCAGGTAGATGCCCGCCAGATACACCGGCAGCCCCGGTGCCACCGCCAAAACCACGGCTCCCGCCGCCAGCGTACCAAACACAAAGGCTAGCAGCCGCAGGCAGTCCATGCGGTCGGCCAGCCATCCGCCAAGGATGCGCACCGATGCTGCCGCCACAATAAACACGCTGGTCAGCATGCCGGCCGTCACGCCATCAAGCCCGTAGTGCGAGGTTAAGAAGTTCGGCAAATACACCGTCAGCGCCACAAACGCACCAAACGTCACAAAGTAAAACAAGGAAAGCAGCCACAGCCGCGCATCTTTTGCCACGGTGCGCATCTGCTGCAGCAAAGGTGTTTTCACGCGCGGTTCGTCGCGGTCGCCCAGCGCAAGGTTCACCACAAATGCGCAGGCTAAAAGCACGATATACAGCTTCACTGCTACGCGCCAGTCCCACGCGACGGCCGCCAGCGGCGCCAGCCAGGTGGTGAGTGCCGTACCCATGTTGCCGAACCCGTACACGCCGTTCACAAACCCATGCCGCTCGCGCGGATAGTACTTCGGCAGCGAAGTCACACCCACGGAAAACACGGCTCCGCCCACGCCAAGTAGCACACCGCCCGCGATAAGTTCCTGCCAGCTGGTCGCTTCACTGATAAGCCACACGGGAACTAAGAGCACGGCAAAGCTGGCCAAGAACACCGTTCGCGCGCCCACAAGGTTCGTCAGATACCCCAGCGGCACGCGCAACACCGAACCCAAAATCACCGGCACCGCGGTAACCAGCGCCACCTGATCTGTGGGAATGGCAATATCCTGCTTGATGAACGGCAGCAGCGACGACAGAATAACCCACACCATGAAGCCAACAATAAGATCGGCCGTCTGCAACGGCAACTGAATGCGCTTCTTCATGCGTGGCCTTTCCCCCTCATCTCGCCCAACGCTGATTTTCCGATGCCCGCATCGCTCGCCCGGTAATCCTACCGGCATCCTCAAGTTTTAGCAACCCGCAATCTGAACCCAGGTTCGGAAAGGTGGCTTTACCGGAATTTTACCTAATGGTGTGTCCGTCGACGTAAAAAGCGGGTGACGTCCCCTCCTCCGTGTCAGATTTACGTTAAACTGATGCCCGCTGGGCTTTTTTGCGGTTTTGTCGAAAGAGGAACCCGTGACCATCGAGTGGGCTACGTTTATCGCCGAGCTGGCCTCCAATCCCATGCTGGTGGCGGTGACCTTGCTCAATATCGGCGTTATCGTCGTCAACGGCGCAACCGATGCGCCGAACGCCATCGCTACGGTGGTCTCTACGCGGGCCATGAAGCCCAAGTGGGCTATCGTGATGGCCGCCATCTGCAACTTTGCAGGTCTGCTTTTGGTGTCCCTGGTAACATCTGCAGTTGCGCACACCATCTTTAGTATGGTCGATTTCGGCGGGGATGCGCAGCAATCCCTTATTGCCCTGACGGCGGCCATGATTGCCATCATCGTGTGGGGTGTGGCTGCGTGGTACTTCGGCATTCCCACGTCGCAGAGCCATTCGCTCATTGCCGGCCTCACGGGCGCAGCCATTGCGCTACAGGGTGGCTTCGGTGCCATCAACGGCGCGGAGTGGATGAAAGTGGTGTACGGCATTCTGCTGTCCACGCTGCTGGGATTCTTTTTGGGCTGGCTCAACTACAAAATACTCGGGCGCGTCTGCCGCGACATGAACCGTCGCAGCACGGCGCGCTTTTTCCGTTGGGCGCAGGTGGCCTCCGGTGCCGGTGTGGCGTTCATGCACGGCGCGCAGGACGGCCAGAAGTTCATGAGCATTTTCGTGCTTGCTATCACGCTGGCCACGGGCGTGGGTCAGGCCGATCAAATGGTGCTTCCTATCTGGCTGATGTTCCTGTGTGCGCTGAACATGGGCCTCGGCACGGCGGTGGGCGGCGAGCGCATCATCAAAAGTGTCGGCGTCAACATGGTGAAGCTGGAGCCGTTCCAAGGGTTTGCGGCCAGCTTCTCCACGTTTTTCTGCCTGATGTTGTCCACGTTTGCGGGTTTGCCCGTGTCCACCACACATACGAACACGACGGCCATCATGGGTGTCGGCGCTGCTAAAAACGCGAAGTCGGTCAAGTGGGGCATTGCGGTTGACATGGTGAAGACGTGGGTTTTGACGTTTCCCGGGTGCGGCCTTTTGGGGTTCGCGTTCGCCCATCTGTTCTTATTCTTCGTATAGGAGGTTCAACGAACAATGAGCAAAAAGGTAAAGTTTGATTACTTCGACGCATTTGAGAAGCAGACCGAGGTGGCGGTTAAAGAAGCCGAGCTGCTGATCAAAGCCATCGAAGGCTTCACGACGGCCGAGAACACACTCGACGTCATGAGGCGCGCGCACGCGCTGGAGCACGAGGGTGACGAGATCAACCATGCCATCTTCAAAACGGTGGCCACCGATTTCATCACGCCCATCGATCGCGAGGACATCATTGAGCTCGCGCAGTTTTTGGACAACATCATCGACTACGTGGAAGACGTCATGCAGCGCTTCTACATGTACGACGTCCACTTCATGCACAAAGACGCGCACGAGTTTGCCCTGCTCATCAAGAAGAGTTGCGAGGCCCTGCACCGCGCCATGGAGGACTTCCGCAACTTCAAGAAGTCGAAGAAGTTCAAGCAGCTCATCATTGACGTGAACACCTATGAGGAAGAGGCCGACGAGCTGTTCCTCCACGTCATCCGTAGCCTGCACACCGAGGACTGCGACAACCCCATGCGCGTGCTCGTGTGGACGCAGATCTTCGACCGCATGGAAAAATGCTGCGACGCCTGCGAACACACCGCCGACATCATGAATACTATTCTCTTGAAAAACGTTTAGTGTTGGGGCGGTAACAAAGGCTACGTTCCTGCCAGGTTGATCGTAGGGCAAGGGCTCTGCCCTTGCCGTCAACTACGTTTGACCTGGCAGGTTTTGTCTTTGCTGAGCGGCAAGGGTAGAACCCTTGCCCTACGATCAACCTGTTACGCCAACCGGTGACATTTAAGAACGTGGCTCGAAGGGGTCGCGGGGCTTTTCTTCTTCGGGGGTGCCCAGCAGGCGGTGCAACTCTTCTCGGTCGATGACTATGCGGTCGCTGGGGTCGCTGGCCTGGGGTTCAGTGTCTTGTGCGGGCGCCTCGGGTGGCACTTCAGCGGTGCGGCGTTTGCGCGGGGGAGGAATCTCGCCGTTCATACGCTTCCAGAAGTAGGACAGTTTCGCGTAGGCCTTGCTGCGTTCCTTGTCGCGCTGCACCTTGCCTTTCGGCGGGCGCACGCGGCGGGCGACTGACTTCACGGGGCGCGCCACGGCGTTGGTTACCACATCGGAGTAGTCCTTCGGCGGCTTGGTGCTCCAGCCAAAGAAGAGCGAAGCGTAGCGAAGCCCCAGTACAATGGCCACACACGCGAACGGCGCGTAGCTGTCGAGGATGTGGTTTTGCTTCATGAGTGCATACACCGTGGAGCCGATGAGTGCGGCCGAACCGTACAGCGCGCCGGCCTGGAATGCCTCGGGCTCGCGGTTCATGAACACGTCGCGCAAAATGCCGCCGCCCACAGCGGTGACCGTGCCCAAAATGATGGACGGCACAATGTCCAACTGGGCCGAAAGTCCCTTGCCCACGCTGATCACGGCCCAGAGCGCTACCGAAAGGTTGTCCAGCAGCGCCACCACGGGGTCGAGGTAGGTGGCCAGCTTGCCAAAGTAGAACACCACCACACCCGCCGCCGCGCACGCCAGCAGCAATTCGGGCTTCTGAAAGGCGTAAATGCCGTAGTTCTGCATGAGCAGGTCGCGCATGATGCCGCCGGCGAGACCGGCGGTCAGCGCGATGCATACCACGCCGAAAATGTCGTAGCGCGCCCGCACCGCGCTCATGGCACCGGACAAACCGCCGGTCAGCGCAGCGGCCAGCTCCAGCCAAAACGGGACGGCGAGGACAACTTCCAGCATTGGTTAGGCGCCGGTCGAAGGTCCGGGGACCGCCGCGCCCGGTTGCGCATCCTGCGCGTCCTGCGCAGCGGCGCTAACACCGCCGCCCGCAGCCGCGCCAGCCGCCGCGCCGTCCACCACCGACACAATGGAAGCCGTCACTGGCTGCCCGGAAAAGTCCTTGTCGTCCGTAATACGACGGGCTGCCGCCTCGTCAAAGTCCTCCGCGTCGAACGCGGCGAGGTTCGCCTCCGCCTTCTCCAGCGCCTCCTCGAACAAATCCCAGAACGATGCCGTGCTCACCTCGCCCGTAAAGGGGTTCTCCCACTTCTCGTGCGTGCGGTTGTCGAACACGCTTTCCTCCAGCTCAACAGGCCGATGGCTCATGGAACGCACGAACGAGTGGGGCCGCACCAATTCCTCAATGCGTCCCAGCGCCGCACGCTTAAGACCGGTGGGGGAGTGGAATATCTTTTGCGCACGCCGGAAACTGCGCACCGACTGGGCAAACATCCGAGGCGGCACAATGCGCCCGTACACGGTCAGCGCCACGTACGCGTACATTTTCGACACGGTATCCAGCACAAAGTCGCTCGCCTGCAGAATCTCGCGCCACGGCTCAAATGTGGCCACCGTTTCGCCGCGCTTCGCCGTGAGCACCAACTCGTCCAGTTCGCTCTCAATAACCGCGTGCACCTCGGTGCCGTCGTCGCGCGTGAGACCAGGCTCGCCGGCATCACACAGCTGGTACTCGTGGAAAAACACGAACGGATGCATGGTGGAATCCAGCGTGTAGTGGCAGAGGAACCCCAGTGCATAGGCCCGCCCAACAGGGAATTCTTCCTCATTCAAAATGCCGAGCGAGTCCTTGAACGCGCGCACAAGCTCCGTCGGCTTCTCGTTGTGCATGACGTTGCCCAGGCGGTTGTGTTCGCGCAGGCGCGGGTTCAACACGGAGTAGAACAGGGCGTCAGGCCCCTGGTTGCCCAACAGGAAAGCCTCCGCCTCGTCGCGGGTTCCCCCGATGGTGCGGAAGAGGCGGTCGTAGACGTCCTGGCCGAAGAAGTCGTGCGTGATGAGAGCCGGCATGGAAGTGCACTCCGTTTCTGACGTTAATTTTACCGATGACGCTTGGCGCTATCATATACAATGAGGCCGGAGTTGTTAACCGAAGGTTGCCCAGATGTGAAGATGAGCGGCGCTTCGGCGGCCGCAAGCAGAAGGGGGCGCCGCATGAAACTGACCAAGCAAGAGAAGAGCTGGGTGCTCTACGACGTGGGCAACTCGGCCTTCATTATGCTGGCCACGGCGCTGATACCCGTGTACTTCAAGTCGCTGGCCGAGCCAGGCTCGTCGGTGGTGGTGGCGTGGGGCTACGCTGAAACGGTGGCGTCGCTTCTGTTGGCCCTGCTCATGCCCGTGCTGGGAAGTCTTGCCGACCTTAAAGGCAACAAGAAGAAGTTCTTCATCGGCACTGTGGGCACGGGTGCCATTGCGCTTGCGGCGCTTGGCATTCCGTCAGCGGCGCTGGCGTTTCTCGTGGTGTACGTGATTGCGTCCATCATGCTGAACGGCTCCATCGTGTTCTACGACGCATTTTTGGTGGATGCCACCGAAGAGAGCCGCTACGACGAAGTGTCCTCGCAGGGCTATGCGTGGGGCTACATTGGCTCGTGCATCCCGTTCATTCTTAGCCTGATTGTGGTGTTGGGTGGGCCCTCGGTGGGCATTCCCATGGATGTGGGCATGAAGGTGGCGTTCCTCATCACGGCCGTGTGGTGGGTATTGTTTAGCATTCCGCTTATCAAAAACGTGCACCAGACACACTACAAGGAGCGCGCCGAGCACCTGCTGCGCGACACGTTCGCGGGCTTGTGGCGCACGCTCAAGCGCATCTGGAAGGACAAGCGGCTGCGCCTGTTTATGCTGGCGTTCTTTTGCTACATCGACGGCGTGCACACTATTATAAAGATGTCCACCAGCTATGGCACCGACCTGGGTATCGATTCGACGCAGCTGGTGTTGGCGCTGCTCATGACCCAGTTTGTGGCGTTTCCGTCGGCCATCGCCTACGGGCGGCTGTCGTCGAAGTTTGGCACGAAGCGCATGCTGCTGGTGGCTGTGTTCGCGTACTTCTGCATTACGCTGTTCGCGGCGTTCTTCCTGCGGGAAGCCTTGGAATTCTGGATTCTCGCGTTTTTCGTGGGGCTCTTCCAGGGCGGCATCCAGGCGCTTTCGCGCAGCGAGTTCGGCAAGCTCATTCCCAAGGAACACGCGAACGAGTACTACGGCTTCTTCGACATCTTTGGCAAGTATGCCGCGGTCATGGGCACGTTTTTGGTAAGCGTGTTCACGCAGCTTACGGGCAATTCGTCCATTGGCGTGCTGTCCATTGCCACGCTGTTCATCATCGGATTTGTGCTGTTGTGGAAGATGCCCGAGAAGGCGTAAGGCCCCGCGCTGCCGAATTCCCCGTGGAAAAGCGCCTGTTGGCGGGCTTTCTGTCGGCGGTGTGGTAGGCGTTTTGGTATAGTGATTACCCATTGGGTAACTCCTGAGACGAGAAAGAACGCCATGTCGCTAATCGTATGCAAGTTCGGGGGCACGTCCGTCGCTTCCCCCGAGCGCATCCAGATGGTCGCGAAGAAACTTATCGCGAAAAAGCAGCAGGGCCATGACGTGGTGGCCGTTGTGTCTGCCATGGGTAAAACCACCGATGAACTGGTGGGATTGGCCGCTTCGCTGAACGATAATCCACCGGCGCGTGAGATGGATCGCCTGCTGTCTACGGGCGAGCAGGTGTCCATGACGCTGCTGGCTATGGCCATTGAGGCGCGCGGCTACAAGGCCATGAGCTTCACGGGTCGTCAAGCTGGCATTGAAACGGACGGCTCGCACGCCAAGGCCAAAATTGTGAAGGTGCACAACGAGCGCATCATGGAAGCGTTGCACTCGGGCGCAATTCCGGTGGTGGCGGGCTTCCAGGGCATCGACGCGAACGGCGACATAACCACGCTTGGTCGCGGCGGCTCCGACACCACGGCCGTGGCCGTGGCCTGGGGTATTGGTGCCGATGTGTGCGAAATTTACTCGGACGTGGACGGCGTATACACGGCCGACCCGCGCGTGTGCCCGCGCGCCAAGAAACTGGACGCCGTGTCCTACGACGACATGCTGGAGCTGTCCGGCTCCGGAGCAGGCGTTCTGCAGATGCGCGCCGTGGAATTCGCGCGCAAATACGACGTGGTCATCCATTCGCGCTCGGCGTTTTCCGACGCCGAGGGCACCTACATCAAGGAGGAAACCGACATGATGGAGGAAGCCGTCATCACCGGCATCGCTCACGATACGTCCGAGGTGAAGGTCACCATTCGCGGCGTTCCCGACATGACGGGCGTAGCGGCGAAGGTGTTCTCCGCGCTGGCCGGCCGCAACGTGCGCGTGGACATGATCATCCAGAACATCTCCGAGGACGGGTTCACCGACATCAGCTTCACGTGTGCCGGGGCCGACCTGTCCATGGCGCGCGAAACCATCGAGCGCATCCTGCCCGACATCAACGCGCGCGAGTTCGACGTGGACGAGGACATTGCGAAGGTGAGCCTTGTGGGTACCGGCATGAAGTCGTCGCCCGGCGTGGCCGCGCGCGCCTTCACCACGCTTGGCGAGAACCAGATCAACATCCTAGCTATTTCCACGTCGCCCATTCGCCTGTCGGTGGTGGTGGACGGCTCTCAAGCCGCCGAGGCCGTACGCTGCCTGCACACCGCGTTCGACCTGGACAGCGACAGCGTATTCGAAGAAACCCAACTCTCGGCGGAAGAGATTGCCGCCAAGATGAATAAGGGCCGTTGACGTTCCGCCGGTCTGCCGACCGGCGGAACTGCTCGACGCTGCGAGGGGCTGGTGCACACCGCCTTCGCGCGATCCCAGAGGCTCGCGTACCGAAGTACGCTTCGCCTCTTGGATCCCACGAATTCGGCGCACCCCAGCCCCTCTCGCTGACTGACTACGCCAACCTATTGGGATGAGGAGAACGATCATGACGTGGACGAAGACGATTCCGGCGCATCCGGTGGTGGCTATTGCGGGGGCGACCGGTGCTGTGGGTACGGAGTTTCTGCAGGTGCTGCACGACCTTGACTTCCCGGCGAGCGAGGTGCGGGCGCTCGCATCGGCGCGCTCGGCGGGCAAGAAGGTGCCGTTCGCGGGCTGCGGGCAGGTGCCGGCGGGCGAGCTCACGGTGCAGGAAATGACACCGGAGTCCTTCGCGGGCGTGGACATTGCGCTGTTTAGCTGCGGTGCCAGCGTGTCGAAGGAGATGCGCCAGGCCGTGGTTGATGCCGGTGCGGTCATGATTGACAACTCGAGCGCATTTCGCATGGATGCGGACGTGCCGCTGGTGGTGCCCGAGGTGAACCCGGGCGACGTGGCGTGGCATGAAGGTGTCATTGCGAACCCGAACTGCTCTACCATCCAGATGGTGGTGGCCTTGAAGCCGCTCTACGATCTGTCGCCCATCACGCGCGTGGTGGTGTCCACCTACCAGGCAGCCAGTGGCGGTGGCGCGCCAGCCATGGCCGAACTCTACGACCAGACGCGCGCGTTCCTGAGCGGCACGCCGGAAGACGAACTCACCGTTGAGGTGTTTCAACATCGCATCGCGTTCAACTGCATCCCGCACATCGACAAGTTCCTTGAGGACGATTCCACTAAAGAAGAGTGGAAGATGGTTGTCGAAACGAAGAAGATCATGGGTGATGAAGGCATCAAGGTGGCTGCCACCTGCGTGCGTGTGCCCGTGCTGCGCTGCCACGCCGAGGCCGTGTACGTGGAATTCCAAGACGAGGTCAGCGTGGAGGCCGCGCGCGCCGCGATGGAAGCGTTCCCGGGTATTACGGTGATGGACGATGTTGCGAACAACACCTACCCCATGCCGGGTTTGCTTGCGGGTACGAACGACACCTACGTTGGCCGCCTGCGCAAGGACGATACGGTGGATCACGGGCTGGCGTTCTGGGTGGTGGCCGATCAGATTCGCAAGGGTGCCGCGCTCAATGCCGTGCAAATTGCCCAGCTGCTGCTGCCGTAAAACGGCGCGCATACCGGCTTCTTCAAACGCCCGCCGCTCACCCGGTGGGCGTTTTTTCGTTGAGAGGAAAAGTCCAGGTTAAAGCATGGGTTTAATCGTTGGTAAAGCCTGTGAATCACTCGATCCTCCGTGCGCTCATTGCCCGATTGCGCTATTATGTGGACGGTTATCGGAGGTCTGGCGCGCTTTGGGGCATAGCCGCACGTGAGCCGCCGACAGAGGGTGGGAAACATGGCAGACGCACAGCATCGCGCGAAGCGCGTTCACACGGTCCGGGCATGCGGACTGCGCCCTGCCACGCCTTGTGAGGGGTGGCCCGCGCTTACACGCCGCAGCTTCTTGGCGGCTTCGGCCGTTGGTGCGGCATCGTTGTTCGGCGTGCTGGCCTTGCCAGGGTGTTCGCCCAGCCGCAATATCGTGGTGGAAGCGCCGCCCGACGAGGCCACCATCGATACAAAACTCACGTTCTTCGGGTTCAAGTATGAGCCCCTCAACGTCACCGCCATTGAGACTATCTTGCGCACGTACATGGACGAGCATCCGAACGTCTCCATTTCTTACGAGGGCATCAAAAGCCGCCCGTATTATGCAGCGCTCGACAAGCGTCTGAGCACGGGGAATGGCGATGACGTCTTCATGGTCGATCACGACACGTCGCTGGTGTACGCCGAAAAGGGCTACCTGTCCGACCTATCCGACCTGCCCACCATCAGCACGTTTGGCGAACTGGCGCTCAGTCAGATGAGGGCAAGCGGCGCGGTGAGGTATGTGCCCACCTCCATCTCGGCGTTCGGATTGTACTGCAATCTGGCGCTGCTGAAGGAGCGCGGCTTGACGGTGCCGCGAACGCTGTCTGAGTTCGAACGTGCCTGCGATGTGTTCGTCGAAGAGGGCATCGTGCCCGTGGTGGCGAACAACGATATCTCGCTGAAAACGCTGGTCATTGCCCGGGGTATGGCGCCGATATATCAGGCGGAAGATATCGGCGAGGCCGTGCACCCGTTCGTGGACGATCCCGCTGCGCTGGCCACTCAACTGAGGCCCGGCCTGGACGTGGTGGAGCGCCTTATTGCGCGTGGTTACGTGGATGCTGCCGAAGCCCTTCAAACCGAAAAGACCGCCGACGATTTGGATTTGTTCGCGGCGGGGGATCGCCCGTTCATGCTCACCGGTGCGTGGGCTGCAGTGCGCGTGCGTGACATGGCGCCTGACCTGGACTTCGAGGTGCATCCCTACCCAATACTTGACGAAGGCCCCCTGCTGGTGGTGAACGTGGACACCCGCGTCAGCGTGAATGCGAATGGCCCGGATGTTGCGGCGGCGAAGGAGTTTGTGGCCGCGTTCACGCGTCCTGAGGCCATTGAGTTGTTCGCGAACAGCCAGTGCTCGTTCAGTCCGCTGGCTGCCAGCTTCCAGCCCGAAGAGCAGTCGGTTGCACCTTTGGCCGACGCTTTTAAGGAGCGCGCCGTCATCGGCTCTGACGACAACATTAACCTTCCCGTGTGGGGTGCCACGCGCGCAAGTGTGGTGGCGCTTCTTGAGGGCGCGACGGCTGAGGAGGCTGAAGCGCAGCTGTTCAAGCACCTGTCCGGTGAAGAAGATGGTGCCTAATGAAGGCTAAGAAACTTGTTCCGGTGCTGGTGCTGCTGGTGGCCGTGGCCGTGGTTGCGGGCTCGGGGCTCTTCTCGCGCTTCGTGCAAGAGTCGCTGTGGGAGAAATCGGTCACGGACGTGTTGGAGGTGACCACGCAAGGCGAGCACGCCCTTGAGACGTACCTCGAAAAAGATGCTGAAGCGCTTGAGTTGTTCGTGGGCGAACTTGCGATGCAGGACGCAGACGACTTCGCGCGCTTGGACGAGAAGTTCGCGCTCTTTGACCGCGACGATGAGGGCGCCACGTACGTGTGCGTTAACCTGGACGAACGGCTTGCGTATCGCATGGGCACCGATGAGGCGGTTGCGGTGTCCGAAGAGCAGCTGGCCCCGCTTGCCACGAAGCCCGAGCGCGGCATCATGAAGCCGTTTCTGGATGAAAAGACCGGCACGAACATGCTGGGTGTGTACGAGCGTTTTGAGTTCGCGGATGGCACCAAGGGTATTGCACGCAAGGCGCGCCCGCTTGAGGATGTGGCCGAACGCTTCTCGCTGTCGTTTTACAACAACAGCGGCTTTTCTTACGTGGTTGACGATACGGGCAACGTGATCATTCGCTCGCCGCACCCCAACAGCAACCGCACGTTCACCAACCTGCATGACATCGTGGGGTTTGAGGGCAATGACCCCGCAGCGGTTGACGCGTTCCGCGCGGCGCTGGAGGGGGATCGCCGCGGGGTGGCGCTGTTCACCTACCTGGGCGAAGAGTACGTGTTCTGCTATACGCCGCTTGCGGGGACCGAAGGCTGGGATGTGGTGTCCATCATCCCGAACTCCGTGGTCATGGAGCAGGCGAACGCCATTATTCAAGCCACGCTTTTGCTGTGTGCACTCATTGTGGTTGGGCTGGGGCTGGTGCTTCTGGTGTACTGGCGTGGCAGTCGCGCACACCGACGCCAGATTGAGCGCATGGCGTACTTCGATAGCCTGACTGGGTTGCATAGTGTCGATAAGTTTACGATGGATGGCGATGCGCGCCTGGCCTCGCTGTCCCGCGCGGGCGGAAGCGGGGCGGCGGGTCTTGCGGTAGCCTGTGTTGACATCGACAACTTCAAGCTGATCAACGACGTGGACGGTTACGGACGCGGCGACGAAATACTCAAGGAGCTGGCGGGCGTTATCAGGGATGTTATGGGTCCGCAGGGCATTGCGGCGCGCCAGTCGGCCGACTACTTCCTGCTGCTGTTCCCCTATCAGACGCGCGAGGACGCGCTTTCCGTGTGCGAAAAGTTGGTCGAACGCGCCCATGGGATTTTGGGGAACGGCAAGCCGCTGTCGCTTCACCTGGGACTGTGCTGCTCCGAGGACGCGCCGGACGCGCGCGACATCACCGAACTTACCGACCGTGCGCGCATCGCGCAGCGAGAGTCGCGCAAGCGCTCCGTTGCGCCCTGCGTGTTCAGCCAGCCCATGCGCGATGCGCTTTTGCGCCGCGCCGATCTGGAGCGCAGTATGGAGGCGGCGCTTGAGAACGGCGAGTTCTTCCACGTCATTCAGCCGAAGTACGATCCGTCGGGTACGCAGGTGCTGGGCGGCGAGGCGCTGGTACGCTGGCGGCGGCCGGATGAGGGGACGGTGGGCCCCAACGAGTTTGTGCCGCTGTTCGAGCAGAACGGCTTCATCCTGCGTCTGGACGAGTTTGTGTTCGAAAAGGTGTGCCACGACCTGCGCGAACGGCTAGATGCGGGCTTGCCGGTGGTGCCGCTGTCGGTGAATGTGTCGCGGTTGCATCTGCATCGCCCCGACTTCGTGTCAACGTACGTGCGCATCAAGGAGGCCTACTGCATTCCGGATGGCCTGTGCGAGCTGGAGTTGACCGAAAGCATTGTGGTGGAGGACCTGGATGGTACCTTCGCCATTATGGAAGAGTTGCGCCGCTCGGGCTTTTTGTGCTCGATCGACGACTTTGGGTCGGGTCAGTCCTCGCTGAACGTGTTGAAGGATCTGCCGGCCGACGTGCTGAAACTCGATCGCGACTTCCTGCTGGAAAGCACGCTTCCCGGCAAGGAGGAAACGGTGGTGCGCTCCGTCATTGCCATGGCGAAGGAACTGAGCATGACCACGGTCATGGAAGGTGTGGAAACGCCGCGTCAGCTGGAGTTTTTGCGGACTACGCCGTGCGATATGGTGCAGGGTTTCGTGTTCTCGCGCCCGGTGCCGTCCGACGAATTCTATCGCTTGGTGGACGACGCCGCCGAGTAAGGCTGCGGCGGCGGGGCCGGCCGGGGTCGTGGCTGCGCTATACTGTTCTTCATGAAGAAAATCCGACTTGATACCCTGCTGGTTGAGCAGGGCTATTTCCCGGACGCGGACGCGGCCTTGCGGGCGGTGCTCGCGCACGAGGTGAAGGTGGACGACGTGTACGCCACGGGTGCCGCCGTGCGCGTGGCGCCTGACGCCGCGGTGGTGGTGAAGGGCTGCAAGCGTTTTGTGTCGCGTGGCGGTCACAAGCTGCAGGGCGCACTTGATGCGTTTGCGCAAGACGTGCGCGGGCTGCGATGCTTGGATATTGGGTCGTCAACCGGCGGTTTCACCGATTGTCTGCTACAGGCGGGCGCGGCCAGCGTGGCGTGCGTGGACGTGAACTACGGCCAACTGGCGTGGAAGCTGCGGCAGGACGCGCGCGTGAGTGTGTTCGAGCGCACGAACGTGAAGCTGGCCGACCCTGCGGAGTTGGGCGCGCCGTTTGATGTGCTGGTGGCTGATCTCAGCTTCATTGGCCTGGCGGCGCTCGCTCCCGTGTTCGCGCGGTTTTCGCAGGTGGGAAGTGTGTTTATTGGGCTTGTGAAACCGCAGTTCGAGTCGCGACCCAACGAGACGGAGCGCGGTGTGGTGCGCGATGAGGCGGTGCGACAACGCACGGTGGAAGAAGTGCGCGCGGCGCTTGAGGCGGCTGGCTTCGAGCCAACGGGGGTTGTGGAGTCGCCCATCACCGGGCCCGAGGGTAACGTGGAATACCTCGTGCGCGCGGTGTACCAAGGAGGCGGGAGCGAAGCGTGAACTACCTTTTCCAAATATGCTGCGCGCTATCGGTAGGATTGTTCATTGGTTTTTTGGGCGGCGCGGTTAAGGTGGGCGTGCGCCGCCGGTCGGGGAAAGCACGGCCGTATTCCGCCGATCAGGTGGAACGGACGGCGCGGCTTCTGCGCGCCGTCAGCGCGGTTCTCAAGTTCGTGACGGTTTTGTTCCTTGCGCTGGGGCTTATCTGGTGCGCGTATTATTTGATTCTCGGCGTAGTTGAGCCCGAGCAAGCAGAGTACGCCACCGCCATGTCGCAACTCATCGTCTCGGTACTCACCATCGTCTCCATCGGTTTCGCCTTCTTCGAATTCGTCCAGTCGTCACGACGGCGGGAGGATGCGAAGACGACGGCGACTGCGCCTGCGGAAGCGGCGGAAGTGGAAGGTGAGAAGCGTTCATAAGTGTGCCTGTTTATGCTATACTTTACCAAGCACCAAGCGCTTGGTAAGGAGGCAGTATGGGCGTGGCAGCAATGGCGGAACCGCTTACTCTCAAAATATCCAGTAAGCGTCAGATCACGATTCCAGCGAAAGTGTACGAGAGCGCTGGATTTAAGGACTATGCGCTGTGTACCTGGACTGACAAGGGTATGTTTCTGCAGCCTCTTGATGTCGATGATGAGGATGTGACTGTTGATATATTGCGCTATCTCATCAAAGAAGGGTACGACGGCGAAGAACTCATTTCTCACTATAAGGAGATGAAGAAAAAAGTTGTTTCGGTAAAAGACAAACTCAATGAGGCTGAGCGCGACATTGCTGAAGGCAGAGTGGGCGCTGTTGATGAGATGCAGGAGCGAATAAGGGCCAAGTATGGGTTATGAGGTTCTGCGCACCGAGGCTTTTGAGGACGACTATGACCATGCCGTGCAGTATCTCATTTTCAAACAGGGTTCTCTTGAAGCTGCGAGACAACTTGCAGATGAAATTGACGAAGCGAGAGAAGTACTCAAGGCGAATCCGTTCGTGCGTGCGATATCGACAAAAGAGTATTTTCAAAATCGCCCGTATCGCGAGTATCCGCTCTCACACTACCTTATTGTTTACGTTGTTGAAGAGGAAGCTGTTATATGGCTGCGATTCTTTCATCAACGCCAATCGCCAGCTCGACAGGTAATTGATTGGCGTTGATGGTGAGCATAAAGGGTTGTGTGTCGCGTCTTAATTCTTGAGCGAGTTTAACGGGGCGGGCATGCGGCCGCCGCGGTGGGCGAAGGTGGTACCGGCGTGGCTGTTCACGGGCATGACGGGGGCGTAGCCCAGAAGGCCGCCGAAGTCGAGCTGGTCGCCCACGGTTTTGCCGATGGCGGGGATCAGGCGCACGGCGGTGGTCTTGTTGTTGATCATGCCGATAGCGCACTCATCAGCGATAATGCCGAAGATGGTTTCCACGGAGGTGTCGCCCGGCACGGCAATCATGTCCAGGCCCACGGAGCACACGCAGGTCATGGCTTCCAGCTTCTCCAGCGACAGTGCGCCGTCTTCGGCTGCGCGAATCATTCCGGCGTCCTCGGACACGGGGATGAATGCGCCGGACAGGCCGCCGACTGACGACGACGCCATGACGCCGCCCTTTTTCACGGCGTCGTTCAGCATGGCGAGCGCCGCCGTGGTGCCGGGGCCGCCGCACTGGCCCACGCCGATGGCTTCCAGAATCTCGGCCACGGAATCGCCCTCGGCGGGCGTCGGTGCGAGCGACAGGTCCAAGATACCCTGCTGCACACCCAGGCGCTGCGATGCCTCGCGTGCCATGAGTTCGCCCGCGCGCGTGATCTTGAACGCGGTGGCCTTAATAGCCTCGGCCACCGACGTGATGTCGGCATCTTTCGGCAGGTCGGCCAGCACGGCGCGCACGACGCCAGGGCCGGATACGCCCACGTTCACCACTTCGTCGGCCTCGCCCGAGCCGTGGAAGGCGCCGGCCATGAAAGGGTTATCCTCCACGGCGTTGCAGAAAACTACCAGTTTACCTGCGCCGATGCACTGGCGGTCGGCCGTGGCTTCGGCCGTGGCCTTGATGATACCCGCCATTTTCAGCACGGCGTCCATGTTAATGCCCGCGCGCGTGGAGCCCACGTTCACCGACGAGCATACGTTGTCGGTGACGGACAGCGCGTGGGGGATAGAGTCCATGAGTTTGTGGTCGGCCTTTGATGCACCCTTGTGAACGAGCGCGGAAAAGCCGCCCACGAAGTCGACGCCCACTTCTTTACCCGCGCGGTCCATGGCTACGGCGATGGGCGTGAGATCGGTCGCGTTGGTGGCGGCGCAGATCTCAGCGATGGGTGTGACGGAGATGCGCTTGTTCACAATAGGGATGCCGAATTCGCGTTCCAGCTGTTCAGCGGTGGGCACGAGGCGCTCGGCGGCGCTTGTCATGCGGTCGTACACCTTGCGCGCCATCACGTCGATGTCCGCGTCCGTGCAGCCGCGCAGGTTCAGTCCCAGCGTGATAGTGCGGATGTCGAGGTGCTGCTTGCTTACCATCGCAAGCGTTTCGGCAATTTCGGCCGGCGTGATCTGCATGGTGCCCCGTCCTTCTCTCTGATTCAGGTGTGTTGTCCCAGTCTAGCAAACCCGGTGCGCCGCGGGTGGACGGTTCAGCTGTTTTCGGCGTTTCTCCCCAGGGCGGCGGGCGGAAGGGGGCGCGTGCTTACCTCGCCGTAGGGAAGTTCCAGCCGCGTTTTGTTGGGGAGTTCCACCACCAGCTTGAAGTCGTGGGTGAGGTCGACGGCGCGGGCGCGCACGCGGGAGTTGTTGCGCGTTACCACCACGTTTTGGCCGATGAGGAAGCAGCGTTTGCGGTATTCTTCGTAGAAGGGTTGGCTGTCTTTTTGCTGGTAGAGGCTCCAGAAGTGCTGGAGCACGGCGGCGGCCAGCTCGCTGCGGATTGCACCCACCTGTTCGTCGCACACGGTGCCTGCCGTGTCGTCGAGAGTGGTGGGGAAGCCTTCGTGTGGCGGCTTCACGTTTATGCCGATGCCGAGCACCGCGTGATCAAGGAGCCCCGACTCCATGTCGACGACGCCTTCCGTGAGAATGCCGGCGACTTTTCGGCCGTCGCAGTAGAGGTCGTTCACCCACTTGATGAGCACAGCGCGGCCGGTGACGTGCTCGATGGCCCTCGCGCCTGCGACGGCGGCGGCGCACGTGAGGTAGTGTGCCTGATCAGCGGCCAGCGAGGGGCGCAGAAGCACGCTTAAGTACAACCCGGTTTCCGCTGGCGAGAAAAACGATTTGCCACGGCGACCGCGGCCGGCCGTTTGCTCTTCGGCCACCACGACGGTGCCCTCGGGCGCGCCTTCAAGCGCGCGACGGCGTGCTTCGGCGTTCGTCGAGTCCACGCGCTTGCGCACGGATATGGTGAAGGGGTGTTCTTCGGGTAAGAAGTGTTCGATGCTTTGCGGCGACAGCACGTCGTTTTCCTGCGCCAGCCGATACCCACGGTTGGTGACCGCTTCAACTGCGTATCCCTCGGCTCGCAACAATCCTACGGCTTTCCACACTGCGTTGCGGCTTACGCCCAGTTCACGCGCCAGCACCTCGCCCGACACGAACCGCTCCCGCCGATTCTCCAAAAGCCGTAACAACCGATCTTTCGTTGCCATCTTTGCCCTTTCTCGCCGACTTCCCTAGCGTAGAAGCCCCCGTCCCTCATTGTCAACGAAAGAATAAATTAAAGGTGACAATTAACTTTTTCGCCACTCATTTTTTGATCAACGATTTTTTCGTTATTCCTTTTTTAGTCATCGGTCATCCGTTTTTTAGTCACGCGTTATTTTGTTAATCACTTTTTCGTGCGTGAAAAAAATGAGAGCGAATGGAAGAGGCGTATTTTCAGCAATGAATTATTCATAACGAATGTTTCTTAACGAATTATTTGCGATGAATGTTTCACGAACGCATGTTTCACGTGAAACATTTTGGCGCAGGGGGAGGGAGTATTATTGCGGCGACAGTTGGGGGGCTTCACTAACTAGATGTTGACCAGGCTTGTTTCGAAAGTTAACTGCTTCGGCCGTTGGTTGCTGCGATCGTTAAGTGTTTGAAACGTTGCTTTTTTAAGCATTGGAAGTTTAATCATTCAATCAACTAATGGATTAAAAATTGATTGTTTTGAAGAGGGTTGTTGCTATCACTCGTTGTTTCGTTGTTTGGTTCTGCGTTGCTCTTTGGGGGTTTAGCAGCTATAATGGTCATTATTAGACAGGTTGTTCATTATTGGTCCGGGTGTTCAATTGGGGGACTATGGCTGTTTCACTTGCCTCGCGTACGACGATGGCGCCCTCTGCGGTGAAGTGCGCGCCTGAGCGGGCGCGGCACGTGGGGGAGCCGTGTAGCGAAGATCGCCGTATTACGCGTTCGAAGCGAGCCCTGCGCGATGCGCTCATCGAGCTTATGGAAGAGCGCGGCTTTGACGGCTTCAGCGTGAACGATCTCTGTGCCCGCGCGGACCTTAACCGCGGCACGTTCTACAACCACTTCCACGACAAGGAATCCCTGCTCGCAGCGCTTGAAGACGAGGTCATGGACGACCTTGAGCGCTTCCAAGAACAGATGCAGGAACTCACCGTGCGTCGCCTTTTGACGTACCGCGCGCGCAAAAAGCCGCTGCCGTTCCTTGTGGAACTGTTCGACTACCTGCGCGAACAGGGCGACTTTTTGCACGCGGTCCTCGGCCCCGGCGGCGACGTGCGTTTCGGGCCGCGGCTGCGCGATTCCATCTGCACGAACCTCGTCCAGTCCATCTTGCATGAGCGTTACCGCAACGACCCCTCGCCGTTCGTGGGCTACTACGTGGCGTTTTTCGCCTCGGCCTACCTCGGCGTCATCGAGCGCTGGATAGAAACGGGCATGCAAGAAAGCTCGGAGGAAATGGCCCTGGTGGCCATGCGGCTGTTCTTCATCAAGCCGGGCGAATCAATCACCCTATAACGTCGACGGCGAAGGGGCTGTCGGCGAGTCACACGAGAGCACGTGAAGGAGAAGGTCATGGCGAACGAGCCCATGAACGAAAGCGAACAGAAGAACTCGCAGGTCACAAAGGCGAAGGTGCCCGAGACGGCGACGGCTGCCCCGGCCGTTGCGCCTGCGGCTGCACCCGCCGCGGAAGGTTCGCTGCATATCGGCATTGACGTCGGCTCCACCACGGTGAAGCTGGCCATCTTGGACGACGCACACAACGTGAAGTTCTCCGTCTACCGCCGCCACCACGCCGACGTGCGTGCCACCATCGTGGAGGTGCTGGAAGAAGCCGCCGTCGATTTCGGTGGCGAGCGTATGACCATTGCCATCACGGGTTCGGGCGGCCTTCTGCTGGCCCAGTGGCTTGGCGTGGAATTCGTGCAGGAAGTCATCGCCTCCAAAACCGCCGTGGAAACGTTCATCCCTGCCACCGACGTGGCCATTGAGCTGGGCGGCGAGGACGCGAAGATCATCTACTTCGATCAGGGCATCGAGCAGCGCATGAACGGCACGTGCGCCGGCGGCACGGGCGCGTTCATCGACCAGATGGCGTCACTGCTGAACACCGATGCGGGCGGCCTCAACGTGCTGGCCCAGGGCGCGACCACTATTTATCCCATCGCCAGCCGCTGTGGCGTGTTCGCCAAAACCGACGTGCAACCGCTGCTCAACGAAGGCGCGCGCAAGGAGGACATCGCGGCCTCCATCTTCCAGTCGGTTGTGACGCAAACCATCAGCGGCCTCGCGTGTGGCCGCCCCATCCGCGGCCATGTGGCCTTCCTCGGCGGCCCCTTGCAATATCTCCCTGAACTGCGCAAACGCTTCTACGAAACGCTCAACCTGGACGATGAGCACATCATCGTGCCCGACAACGCCCACCTGTTCGTGGCCAGCGGCTGCGCCATGGCGGGCGCAACCAGCGACACGGTGAAGTCTGAGCGTTTGGCTGACGTGCTTGACCGCCTGAAGAACCTCGGCGACATTCAGGGCTCCGAGGTGGTGCGCCTGGCCCCGCTGTTCGCGAACGAAGCCGAATACAACGAGTTCAAGCAGCGCCACGACGGCGAATGCGTGCGTCGCAGCAACCTCATGGACTACACGGGTGTGGCCTACCTGGGCATTGACGCGGGTTCCACCACGTTCAAGGCCGCGCTCATCGGCGAGGACGGCGCGCTTCTGTGGTCGCACTACGCCAGCAACAAGGGCGACGTGCTGGGCTGCGCCCGCGCTGCGCTGTCCAACCTGTACAACGCCATGCCGGTGGATGCCGAAACGGGCGAGCCGCTGGTCACCATCGGTCACGCCACGGTAACGGGCTACGGCGAGCACCTGCTGCTGGAAGCCCTGCGCGTGGACTCAGGCGAAATCGAAACGGTGGCTCACCTGCGCGGCGCGCAGGAAATGCTGCCGGGCGTGGAGTTCATCCTGGACATTGGCGGCCAAGACATGAAGTGCCTGCGCGTGAAGGACGGCGTGATCGACCACATCATGCTAAACGAGGCGTGCTCGTCGGGCTGTGGCAGTTTCATCGAAAGCTTCGCCACGGGTCTGAACCTGGACGTGGCTGAGTTCGCCCAGACCGCCATTGAGGCTGAGCGCCCCGTTGACCTGGGCAGTCGCTGCACCGTGTTCATGAACTCCCGCGTGAAGCAGGCGCAGAAGGAAGGCGCCACCGTGGGCGATATCGCCGCGGGCCTGGCCATCTCCGTTATCAAGAACGCGCTCTTCAAAGTTATCAAGATTCGTGACCCGCACGATGTGGGCACGAAGGTCATCGTGCAGGGCGGCACGTTCTTAAACGACGCTGTGCTGCGCGCGTTCGAGCAGTTGTCCGAGGTCAACGCCGTGCGCCCGGACATTGCCGGCAACATGGGTGCCTTCGGCGCCGCCCTGCTCGCGCGCGACCGCTACCACGATGAAGTTCGCAGGTTGACCCCCCTCACCCAGCAGCAAGCTGCTCGTGCTGATACAGACACACAGGTTGACTCAACAACGAACCAGGGCGGCATCCTGCGGGGTGGAGCGAAGGCTGCGGAGCTTCTGAGCGAAGCCCCGGAGGATGCCGCCCGTCCCACAGGTAAAGTCACCTCCAATCTGCTCTCGCTCGAGCAACTTGCAGCTCTCTCACCTACCCATAAGACGGTGCGCTGCAAGGCGTGCGAAAACCATTGCCTGCTCACCGTGAATGATTTCGGCAAAGATGACGTTACCGGCAAGCACCGCCGCTTCATCACGGGCAATCGCTGCGAAAAGGGCGCGGGCACGTTCGACGAGAACAAGAGCACAGTGCCCAACCTCTTCGAATACAAGAGCCAGCGCCTGTTCGACGTGTACGAGCCGCTGCCCGCCGAGGCCGCCCCGCGCGGAACCGTGGGTATCCCGCGCGCGCTCAACCTGTACGAAAACTACCCGTTCTGGTTCACATTCTTCACGAAGCTGGGGTGGCGCGTGGTGTTGTCCGATCCGTCCACGAAGAAAACCTACGAGGCGGGCATCGAGTCTATGCCGAGCGAATCGGTGTGCTACCCGGCCAAACTCAGCCACGGCCACATTATGAACCTGCTGGACAAGCACCCGGATTTCATCTGGTTCCCGTGCAGCAAGTGGGAGCGCCAGGAAGACGAAGGCGCCGGCAACCACTTCAACTGCCCCATTGTGGCCAGCTACCCCGAGGCGCTGCGCCTGAACATCGACGAGCTGCGCGATTCGCCGACGCAGTTCCTCAACCCCTGGCTGCCCTACGACCAAAAGGATCACCTGAAGAAGCGCCTGTATGTGGAACTGATTGAGGCGCATCCCGAACTCATGGGCGCGGCTGGTGCGCCGACGCAGGCCGAAGTGGACGCCGCCGTGGAGGCCGCCTGGGCCGAAGACGAGGCCTTCAAGCGCGACATCCGCGCGAAGGGCGAGGAAACGCTCGCCTGGATGGAGGCCACCGGCACGCACGGCATTGTGCTGGCGGGCCGCCCGTACCACAACGACCCCGAGATCAACCACGCCATCCCCGAGCTTTTGACCAGCTTCGGTCTGGCCGTGCTCACGGAAGATTCGGTCGCTCACCTGGGCACGCTTGAGCGCCCCATTCGCCTCGTGGACCAGTGGATGTACCACACACGCCTCTACGCCGCCGCCAAGGTGGCCACCGAGCGCGCCGACCTCGATCTCATTCAGCTCAACAGCTTCGGCTGCGGCTTGGATGCGCTCACCACCGACCAGGTGCAGGAAATTCTCGAAGCGGCGGGGAAGGTGTACACCGTCCTCAAGATTGACGAGGTGTCGAACCTCGGTGCGGCGCGCATTCGCGTGCGTAGCCTGTTGGCCGCGCTCAAGGATCAGGCCGATGACCGGGCCGAATCCGAACTCATGCCACGCGGCTGCCCGGCGATGACATTCGACCCCGCAACGTTTGAAGCCACGCCCGAGGCCGCCGTTGACGTGCGCACGGGCGACACCGAGGCCTCCATCGCCGAAAAAGTGGCGGGTGCCACGCCCGAAACGTTCACGGAAAAGGCCGCGCCCGAGGTGATTGAGCGCTTCCGCCAGCGCGAAGGTGCCACCACCGAATTCCCGCGCGCCGTGTTCACGCAGGAGATGAAGGATGCGGGCTACACCATTCTCTGTCCGCAGATGGCACCGATCCACTTCGAGCTGCTTATCGACATTTTCGCGCGCAACGGCTACAACTTGGAGCTGTTGCCGTCGGTGGACCACGGCGCGGTGGACGCGGGCCTCAAGTACGTGAACAACGACATTTGCTACCCGTCTATCCTGGTCACAGGCCAAATTATGGAAGCGGTCATGAGCGGTCGCTACGACACCGACAAGCTGGCCGTCATCATCACCCAAACGGGCGGCGGCTGCCGCGCCACCAACTATATCTCGCTCATCCGCAAGGCGCTGGCCGCGGTGGGGCTGTCGCACATCCCCGTGATCGCGCTGTCGTTCAAGGACCTCGGCGAGAGCAACCCCGGCTTCAAGGTGACGCCTGCCATGCTGCTGCAGGCGGCCTACGCCATCTTCTACGGCGACCTGCTCATGATGGCGCTCTACCGCACGCGCCCCTATGAACTGGAGCCAGGCAGCGCTAACCGCCTGTTCGATCACTGGATGGCCGTGTGCAAGGGTCAACTACGCCAGGGCCTCAAACGCCGCATATTCAAAGACACGGCGCGCCGCATCGTGGAAGACTTCGACACGCTGCCGCTGCAAGGTGAAGGCACGAAGCCGCGCGTGGGTGTGGTGGGTGAGATCCTCGTGAAGTTCCACCCGACGGCGAACAACCAGATTGTTGACGTGATCGAGCGCGAAGGCTGCGAGGCCGTGGTGCCCGGCCTGGCCGAGTTCTTTCTGTTCGGCATTGCGGGCGGCATTTTCCAGAAAGACCCGCTCGGGCGTTCGGCGAAGGGCGCCATCGGCAGCCGCATAGGGCTTTGGGCCATTGCGAAACTGCGTGCACCGGTGACGAAGGCGCTTGCCACGTCGAGCCGCTTTGAGCCGCCGGCGGATATCTACGAGTTGGCCGAATACGCGAGTGAAATCCTGTCCTTGTGCAACTCGATGGGCGAGGGCTGGCTGCTCACGGCCGAGATGGTGGAACTTATTCGCACCGGCGCGCCGAACGTGGTGTGCACGCAGCCCTTCGCGTGCCTGCCGAACCACGTGGTGGGCAAGGCCGTCATCAAGGAGCTGCGCCGCCGCTATCCGGATAGCAACATTGTGGCCGTGGACTACGACCCCGGCGCGTCCGAGGTGAACCAGCTCAACCGCATCAAACTGATGATTAGTGTGGCGAAGGCGAACCTCGCCGACAAGGAGGCCGAGGCGAAAGCCGAGCGCGACCGCTTCGTCGACGCCGGGCGACCTCACGCCCGCCAAGACAAGCTTGGTAAACTGGAGATAGAGACCAAAGAGGCGTAAACACGAAAAAGAAGGAGGCCGCCGGGCCTCCTTCTTTTTCGCCCACTTCTTCCGCCCGTTCTTGCCGGTTTCCGTAAATCGCTCGCATACGGTGCCCGCTGCCGGATAGCCGCTTATAGCGGGTCAACTTATATCGGTGCATCGTAAATCATGGGTGGGCGAAAGGAGGCCTCGTGCGCACCTATGACATCCGATGCAAGATTGGCCTGCGCATCAAAGAGCTGCGCATGGACCAAGGGCTGAGCCAAGAGGCGTTCGCGAACCTCATTGGCATGTCCCGTTCCTATTTCGGCGAAGTAGAAACGGGAAGACGAAACGTGGCAGCCATCAACCTTGAGAAAATCGTCAAAGGCCTCGGCATAACCCTGGAAGAATTCTTCCACTCCGACCTGTTCATCGACTGACAGAGAAGAGTCGCCACGCGCCTATTGAGCAAATTTGCTCAATAGGCGTGCATTTTCACGTAAGAGACAAGCAAGAGACTCCCGTCACCCTATTTCCGCCTTGAAGGATTAAGGCTTCGGCAAGTATCGTGATTGCGGGAGTCGTTTCATTTTGTAAATCAAACGCGACAAAATACGTTTCTCATGCCATGATTGGTTGGTGGTGTGGGGCTGGTTGGCGGGGTACTATGGGTTTGTTGGGAGTATGAAAAACATGATTGGTCAGAACATTCAGAGTAGGCGCAAGATGCTGGGCCTTACGCAGGAGCAGTTGGCGGAGCGGCTGGGTGTGTCGCGGCAGACGGTGACGAAGTGGGAGACCGGCGAAACGTCGCCCGACCTGGCAAACGCGGGTGCGCTGGCTGCGGCGCTCGACGTGTCGCTTGACGCGCTGGTGGCCTACGATGCGCGCGGCACGGGGCTGCCCATGCCACCACGGGGAAAGCACCTGTTCGGCACTGTGACGGTGGGTGAGCGCGGGCAGATTGTTATCCCGAAGCAGGCGCGCGAGCTGTTCGGCATCATGCCGGGCGACGCGCTGCTGGTGCTGGGCGACGAAGATCAAGGCCTCGCCCTGATGAAGGCTGACGACTTCATGGAGCGCATCGAAGCGATGCGTGCACATTTGAACGGCTGACCCCGCCCCTCCCGGCGGGCGGAAGGGGGCTCGCAATGGGCAAAGGCAAGGGGAGCGGCAGGGGAAAGAAGGTTGCCATGGCAGTGGGCATCGTAGTTGTGGTGGCGATTGCGGCGGCGGCCATCGCGCTGGCCGTGTACGTAGATGGCAACCGGCACGGAGAGGAGCGCGACCTCGCAAAAGCGCAGGCCGCCGGCTTCATGGAGCACCAGGCTGCGATTGATGGCGCAACTGTGAACTACGCCGAGGGCCCCAACAACGGGCCGGCCGTGCTGCTGGTGCACGGCCAAGGCATGCAGTGGGAAGACTACGCGCGGGTGCTGCCCGATCTGGCAACGCGCTACCACGTGTTTGCCGTCGATTGCTTTGGTCACGGCGAGTCGGCGCATGACCCGGCGCTCTATTCACTCAACGCTCAGGGCGCGGCGCTGAAGGCGTTCGCCACGCAGGTGATAGGCGAGCCCTACGCAGTGTCGGGCCATTCATCGGGTGGCATCATCGCGGCGTGGCTTGCGGCGAACGATGCCGAACGCGTCACAGGGTGCCTGCTTGAGGACCCACCGTTCTTCCACGTGACACCCGAAGAAATGCAGGCGCCTCCCGGCTGCTTTGCGTGGAAAGACGGCTTTGAGGTGACCCACGCGTTCCTCAACCAGGACGAAGTGGACGACTACGCCGTGTACTACGCGCAGCACAGCTACCTGTTTGGCCTGTTCGGAGGCTTGCAGCCAAGGATTGCCGAATGGACGGCGGCCGAGCGCGCCGTGAACCCCACCGGCCACGTGACGCTTTCGTGGGTGCCCCGGGACTGGGTGCGCGGCATGTACTTCTTCGACGCGTTTGACCCGCGCTTCAGCGAGGCGTTCTACACGGGTACGTTTTTCGTGGACGTTGACCAGGTAGATCTGCTTGCTCGCATCGAATGTCCCACGGTGTATCTGAAGGCTGAAACAAACTATGGCGAAGACGGCCTGCTTTACGCCGCAAACACGGACGAAGATGCCGCGCACGTGCAAGAGCTGGTGCGCGACTGCGAAACCGTGCGCATCAAAAGTGGACATGATATCCACTTCGAGCACCCCATGGAGTTCGCAGCCGCGCTTGACCAGGTAACCTCCTAGAACGGGTAGGGGTGGGGGGCGTGTTGGATGCTGGTCCAGTGGGTGCGGGTCATTTCTTCAAGGATCCAGCGGCCGTTGAAACGGCCGAGTCCCGAGTTCTTCTCGCCGCCGAAGGGCACGTGACGCTCGTCGGCCACGGACATGTCGTTCACGTGGGTCATGCCGGCGTCAATCTTCAAGGCGAAGGCGGTCGCGCGCTCCACGTCGCCACCCACCACGGCCGATGACAGCCCGTAGTCGCTCATGTTTGCACACTCGAGCGCTTCGTCCTCTCCGTGTGTCACGATGATGGGTGCCAGCGGGCCGAAGCTTTCTTGTAGGGCGATGTCCCAGATGGGGTCCACGTCGCCAAACACCACGGGCGGCAGCACGAGGCCTTCCGGCTCGCCGTGCAGAAGCACGCGGGCACCTTGCTCTTCGGCGCGCTTTACCTTGTCCAACAGGCCGTTGAGCTGGGATTCGTTGATGATAGGACCAATGTTGGTGGCCGGATCCAGCGGGTCGCCGCACACCAGGTTGCTCGCGCGCTCCACAAAGCGTTCAGTGAAGGCGTTCGCTATCGAGGCGTCCACAATAATGCGGTTCGTGCTCATGCAGATTTGCCCCTGGTGTAAAAAGCGTCCGATGATGGCGATATCTACGGCGCGTTCCACGTCGGCATCGTCAAGCACCACCAAGGGGCAGTTGCCGCCCAGCTCCAGTGCCACGCGCTTGATGCGTGTTCCCGCGACTGTCTTGGCGGCGATGCCGCGACCGACGGCCGTGGAACCCGTGAACGTGATGAGTTTCGGCACGGGGTGCTCCACGAAGTAATCGCCAATGACACTGCCGCGTCCCACCAGCACCGACAGCGCGCCAGCCGGCAAGCCCGCTTCTTCGTAAATCTTTGCCAGAAGCAGGCCGCCCGTGATAGGCGTGTCGCTGGCGGGCTTCAATACCACCGTGTTTCCGCAGCCCAGAGCCGTGGCCACCGAGCGGTTCGACAAATTCATGGGGAAGTTCCACGGGCTGATGACACCCACCACGCCCAGTGGCTGGCGGTAGACGCGGTTTTCCTTGTGCGGTATGTCGGAGCCGAAAATGTCGCCGTCCATGCGGTAGGGGAACGACGCGGCCTCCGCAGTAATATCGCGCGCGGCGCTCACCTCGAACTCGGCTTTTGCGCGGACGCTGCCCGATTCGCGCTGGCACCAGCCAATCAGTTCCTCGCGGCGTTCGTCGAAGATGCGCACGGCGCGGGCCAACACGTTCGCGCGCTCGGCGGGCGCAGCGGCGGCCCACTCGTGTTGGGCGCGTGCGGCGGCTGCGTACGCTTCGTCCAGATCGTGGCGGTCGGCCAGCACGTGCTCAGCCAAGATGTTCTGATTGTAGGGGTTCACGTCGGGGGTGGTTTCACCGCTGCCACCATCGCGCCAGGTGCCGGCAACAAAAAGCTTATCCAGACCGTCGTAGGGGCGCGGTGCGGCAGGTGTGGCAGAGGCGCGGACGGAAGATTCTGAAGTCATGGGCGGGCCTTCCTTTTCCTGAAAGTGTGGGTTAGTTCGTGCGATGATAGGCCCAGAGGAAGGCGCCGCGCGCCGGGACGCGCGGTCGTTAGCGAACGGTTCCGAAACGGTAACGGCCGAGTGTCGGTCTTACGCCTCGCAGAGCGCGCGCAGGGTGGCGGGCACGTCAAGCAATAGCGTGGGTCCCGCTGGCCCCTCGAAGCGCTTGGAAGCACTCAGCGGAAACGGCAGAGGGATTTCCCCTTCCGCAAGGTTGGTCACGGCACCCACGGTGTCCAGGTCAACGACCTGCGGCGCACCAGAAAAACGAAAGCCGCAAGCGCGCTCGTCATGGCTCACGAGGGCGATACTCGTCCGTGCCTGCGGTGCGCCTCCCAGGTTGAGAACCGGATACAGGTCAACTCCCCTGGCTACCGTTCCGCAAAACCACGCCGGAAGAAAGGCGAACGGACGCAGAGAGGAGCCGGGAACGATTTCTTCGATGAAGGCAAAAGGAAGGGCAAGCGGCCCGTGATCAGAGGAAACGGTTACCACGTTTGAGCGCGGCACCAGGTTGGGCCTCGCGCCAATAAGGCTTTCGATCCAGGCGAGGCGGCGTTCATTATCACGCATCTACAACACCACCTTTCAACGCGGCAATCATCAGCACCACGTTGAGCACCAGCCGCGGCGACCCGTCGGCGAGCAGGGCGAACCCCATGCTGTTTACACCTGTCACCTCACGTTCAAGCGTGCGCGGCAGGGGGTGCACCACCACGTGTTCGTACCCGTCGGCTTCGTCGATGAGTAGGGCGGCATGGCCCTCACGGCAACTGAGGAAGCCAACAAGCCGCGGACGCGCGGCGCCCAGAGGCGAATTCTCGGCATTGATAAGAGGGTAGCTCGTACCGTTTTCGCTTTGGTAGCTAAAGCTATTCTCCTTTGGCGTTTTGCTCGTACTGTCTTGCGGCGCGTGGACGTGCTCGGCGCAGAACCGCTCAAAGCGCTCAATCCGAAATGCAGGAATGGCTATCTCGTTGGTACCACATCTCAGAAGCGCCACATCAAGCGCGATAAACGGCACTGGCAAAAACAGCGAGACTTCGACAGTTCCGTGTTCAGTGTTGCGGATGCTGCCATGCCCGCCGCTTTGGTGCAGAATGGAGCTTATTTCCTTCATCTTAAACGCTGTGCCGAAGCGGTCCTCGCTGTCGGCCAGAAAATGGGGCATAAGAACAATCCTGCCGATATCACTTTCGCTGTAGGTTGAAAGGTCGCGCGTGAGCAGGCCTCTTTCTTGGGCAAGCTTGCCGGCCACCTGTGCTTGATAGGCGCGCCCATCATGTTCGCACCGACAGATTACCGTGGCACCGTCGGTTTCTACCGAAACGTGAATGGTGGCTCGTGCTGGCTTACCCGCCGCGCGCCGCTCCTCGGGGCTTTCGATGCTTTCACGTATATAAACCCTGATCAGACGCTTAATTATTTCTTCAAGCGAACCGAGAACGCTCTGGTCAACTTCCAGATCGGTGGCGGTTACCTTAAGCTCCGCTTCCACGTTGAACCGAGTGGCATACGAGGTGGTAAGGGATTGCAGCGAGGCGGTAATTGACTTGAACGGCTGCATACGCGAGCGTGCAACAAGGGTGCGCAATTCGTCGGCAGTCTTTTCCTGTAGAAAGGCCACGTCATCAAGTTCGCGGTCTTCAGGATGTCGTAAGGCGCAGGCGCGCAGCCGACGTCGCACGTCATCGAAGTGAAGCAACTGGCGTACCAACTCGCTGTTGCGCTTGTCGTCACCGCTTTGGAACGCCGGCGAGGGCCGCGTAGCATCGTGCGTCCAGTGCTCGTCCGCCGTTGACAACAGCGCCTCGTACACCGGAATATCGTCCGCGTCGTGTACGAGGGTGCACGTTTCCACGTAGAACGAACTGCGGATGGTCAGCAGCACCTGTTCGGGCTGGGTCGAACAAAAGCGCACGTAGAGCCCATGGTCTCGCAGGTAGGAAATGGTTCCCGTGTCGCCGCCAACATTGTTGGGATAGCACGACACCCGCTCGCACAAACGCGCGATACGCCGGATGATAAGCGAGGCGCGGGTGTTTTCCAAATCGCAGTTGGGCTTGAAGGTGACCTGCGCTATGAGCTCGGGATACCTCATACTAGCGTTCCTCTTCGTGGGCGGCGGGGAGCGCTAAGATGCAGCAGTTCTTGCCCGTTTCTTTTCCGCGGTACAGCGCGCGGTCGATGCGGGCGAAATTTTCCGCGAAGGTGTATTGCGAATCGAATGCACCCACGCCAAACGTCAGCGTGCAGGAAAACTCGCCGTAGCCATCGTTGATGCGGTAGGAGGCCACCTGCGCGCGTATTTTCTCGCACAGACGCAGTGCTTCGGAAGTTCCCATGGAGAACAGCACGATGAGCAGCTCTTCGCCTCCCCAACGAATGACCGGCTGATCTGCAGCGAGGTCGTCCAGAATGTCGGCGATGCAGACGATGGTGATGTCACCTGCGCGATGTCCCCGCGCGTCGTTGATGTTTTTGAAGTCGTCGATGTCGCACAACGCCAGCACAACCGATGTTTCGACCGACCGTTCTTCAATTTCTCGCTCCAGGTACTCGGTCAGGTAGCGGCGGCTGTAGAGGCCGGTCAGCTGATCGCGAAAGGCGAGGCCGCGCAAAAAGGTTAGTTCCTCGCGCAGCCGGGCGTTCTCCTTGTGCAGGCGCGCGTTTTCCTCGTGCAGCTGCGCTAAGGAGTTCGCCTGCTCCGCGGGTGCGGGTGTGGGGACGTGTGCGGATGCGGGGAATGAGTGCGTGGCGGTCATCGGGCGTGCTCATCCTCGCCGCGATTGAACCGATCCATAAGGTGTTGCAGCTCTTCAGCCTGGGAAGACAGTTCCTCCGCAATAACGGCGCTCTCTTCGGCGGAGGCCGAGTTCTCCTGCACGACGTCGGAAAGCCTATCCATGCTTTCGCGAATTTGCGCGACGGCTTCCTGCTGCTGCGTGGAGGTTTCGGCGATGCTCGACATCATGGCTTTCACGTTTTCGGTGGCCTCCACCGCGCCCGTCATGTTGCGCACGGCTTCGTCGATCATGGCCGAGCTGGTTTGAATGCCGGAAATGGTGTGGTCGGCGAGCGTGTCGGCTTCCTTGGATGCGTCGCTCACCTGAGCGGCCAGCCGCCTGATTTCCTCGGCCACAATGGAGAACCCGCGCCCGGCTTCTCCTGCGCGCGCCGCCTCAACCGAGGCGTTCAGGGCCAGGATATTGGTTTGGAATGAGATGTCTTCAATGTTGTTGGCCAGCTGGGAAATGTTCTCGGTATTGCGCTTGATCTGGTCGATTATCTGCGCGGTTCGCGTGATATGGTCGTTTCCGTCGGCCACGGCGGCTAGGACGTCGGTGGTGCTGTTGTTGGCCACCAGCACGCTTTCGGTGTTTTCGCTCACCACTTGGTCGATGTTTTGCACGTTCGTGGCCAGCTCTTCAATGGACATGGCCTGTTCCGCCGAGCCCTGGGCGATGGATTGCGCGCCGTCGGACATTTGTGACGACGAGCGCGTCACCTGTTCGACCGCCTCGCCAATCTTGTCCAGAGTGTTGTGCAAAGAGCGTGCAGTTTGGTTGATAGAGGCGGCCACGGCGCCCAGTTCGTTTTCCGACTCGTATTCGACGGAAGCCGTGAGGTCACCTTGAGCGATGCGCTGGGCGGCTGCCTGCATGGCCAGCGTCGGCTTGGTGATAGCGCGTGCGAGCGCGCGCCACATGAGAACCACCAACAAAAGCGTGATCAGGGCTCCAACGCCCACAATGACCACCGTCTTGATTTCCAGTTCCTGAGAGGTCTGCACGAAGGTGGTGGCGACGGAATTCGCGGTGTCCACAATGTCGTCCGCCAAGCCGGACGTCGTTTCCTTTTGGGGGAGGTAATCGTCGGTGTACAGGTTTGAGGCGCGCTCGTAATCGCCCTGCTTAACGGCCGTGAGCACCTTGTCGCGGACGGCGACCAGCTTGTCGTTTGCCTCGGAGAAACGCTCCAGCAGAGCTGGGTCGGCGGTGAACGTGTTGGATATGAAGGCGAACTCCTGGTTGCGCGCTTCGCTGTACTGCTCGATAGCGGCAAGATTTTTGGTCTGCTGCGCGCTGGCGCTCTCATCGACCAGCTGGCCGAGGCAGTTGGCGGTTTGCTCGATGGCGCTGCGCAACTGCATGGACGACTTCGTCACTTGGAAGGGGCGCTGGTAAAACTCGCTGGTCATGGCGGCGTTGGAGTGGATGGCGTAGAACGCGACACCAGCCGACGTGATGAACAGCACCATGACAACGACATAGGACAGCATGATCATAGTGCCGATACTCATATTCTTAAAGCGTTGCTTCATCGGATGGATGCCTCCTGCTTTCGATAGATCGAATTGCCTTCGTAGGTGAACTTTTCGCGATCTCGTGCAATTTCCGCATGGCCGAGCACGAGAAAACCCTGCGGCTCAAGGTGTCGATGGAGCTGATTGAGAGCCCGCTCTTTCGCATCTTGCGTGAAGTAAATAAGTACATTGCGGCACATGATGAGGTCGTAGGATCCTCTGAGTGCGTTGGCGTCGCCCAGCTTCGCGCTTTGGAACGTTATGCGATTGCGTATGCTTTGGACGACGCGGAATTGCTCCCCTTCGCGAGAAAAGTAGAGCGACTTCCAGAGAAGGGGCACCTTGTCAATGTGTGACGCGGAATAGATGCCGCGGCGGGCCGCCTCCAGTGCGGGTTCGGACACGTCAATCGCGCGGATGGTGACTGGGGGTAGGCTGCGGGAGCGGCTGTACTCTTCCACAAGCATGGAAAGTGTGTAGGCTTCTTCGCCCGTAGAGCAGCCGGCGCAGAGGATTTTCCACGGGCGCTCGGGAATGCGCTGTTCCAGCTCGGGAAACGCCACGTGTTCCAGGAACGAGAACTGCGAACTTTCGCGCATGAAGTAGGTGTAGTGGGTGGTAACAAGGTCGACAAATCGCTGGAACGCGCGCGGGTTCGCGCCGCTTTCAATGAGGTTGAGGTAGGCAGTAAATGAGGGCAGCTCAAGGCGCTCGCGCTCGCGGGTGAGGCGGCATTCAAGCAGAACACGTTTAGCCCTCATCTCAAGTCCGAGCACACGGGAGATAAGGGTGCAGGTTCGTTCGAATTCGGTATCACTCATATGCTGCATAGGGTCTCTTGTGTGCTATTACGTAGGGGCTATTCTGCGAGAATCAGGATAGCACACCCCCGGTCACTATCTTATCTGACTCGCTGTGAATGAAGAGGAAAGAGAAGGTTTTCATGTGCCGCTTGTGGGGGTGCGGGGACGAAAGGCGAGGGGCAGGGGCGAGCGGGCGAAAGCGTGAGGGTTTGCCAATGGGAGGGCGATGGCGGACAATGTGAGCATACACTGTTCGGCACGTGAAGATGAGGCGAATATGGAAGGCGTTCAGGGTGGCCTGGCCTGCACGGGGGATAGCCCGGTGCTGTTTCTGGTGGTGGCACTCGTTGCGGTGGCGCTGATTGCGGTAGTTGTGGCAGTTGTGTTCATGCGGCGCGGACGATGAGTGAATACGGGGAGGCAAATGTGCCCGGTAAGCTGGTGATATGCCCCACGCCCTTGGGGAATTTGGGAGACATAACCGAGCGTGCGCTCACGGCGTTGCGCGCGGCTGATGTGGTGTGCGCGGAGGACACGCGCGTGACGGGTCGGCTTCTGGCCGCGTTTGGGATAGGGAAGCGGCTTGAGCGGTTGGATGAGGCGCTCATAGGCGACCGCGCGGCCGGTATTGTGGGGCGCGTGCTTGATGGTGAAGTGGTGGTGTACTGCTCGGATGCGGGTATGCCGGGCGTGTCGGACCCGGGCTTGCGCCTGGTGCGGGCCGCGCGCGAAGCGGGCGCTGCGGTGGAAGTGTTGCCGGGGCCGACTGCGGTGGCCGCGGCATATGTGGCGAGCGGGTGCGACAACCCGCGCTTCTACTTCGGTGGCTTTCTGCCCCGCAAGGATGTTGAGCGGAGGGCGCTTCTGGAAAGTGTGCGCGCACTGGATGCGGCGCTCGTGTTTTATGAGAGTCCGAACCGCCTGGTAAGTGCCCTGGAGGCGCTGGCTGAGGCGTTCCCGCAGCGCGAGGTGGCGGTATGTCGCGAGCTCACGAAGCTGCACGAGGAAGTGGTGCGCGGCGCAGTGGGTGAGGTGCGCGACGAATTTGCGCGGCGCGTGGCCGAAGCGGGTGACGGACGCGGCGTGAAGGGCGAGATTGTGGTGGTAGTAGACGGCCCGAACGCGGCGGAGGATGCTGCTGCGGCCGAGGATGCTGCCGATGCAGCTCGCATGCGTGCGGCTGAGTTGCGCACTGCGGGTGCGTCGAAGAAGGACATCGCGCGCGCGTTGGCTGACGAGTTTGGCATTGCGCGCAATGCGGCCTATGAGCTGGCCCTTCAGGTGTGAGGTGGCTCGGGTGAAGGGTAGCGGAGGCGAACGCGGCGTGGCTGCCGGGCGCGAGGATGCGGCGCGCGTTGAGGTGTTGGCGCGGCGGCGCTCAGCCCGCGGGCGCGGCACGGTGTTGGGTGTGAGCGAGATAGAGGTGGACGGCTTGCCCGTGCGCCTGGTGCACAAGCGCGTGAAGAACCTGAACCTGCGCGTGAAAGCGCCCGACGGCACGGTGGAGGTATCGGCACCGCCGCACGTATCTGCCCAGTCCGCCGCCTCGTTTGTACGCCAAAAGCGCGCGTGGATTGACGCGAAGCGCGCAGATATTGCCACCTCACCGCGTGCCGAAGCGGCCGCTGCCGACCCCGCCCAGGTGGCGGAGTGGCGTGCCGTCGTTGAGGCGTGCGTGCCCGTGCTGGTGAAAGCGTGGGAGCCCATCATGGGCGTGAAGGCGGGTAAGCTGGCGTATCGCAACATGACCAGCCGTTGGGGTAGTTGCCAGCCGGCCACGGGGCGCATCTGTATCAACGTGCGCCTAGCGCTGTATCCGCCTGAATGCTTGGAGTATGTGGTGGTACATGAGCTCTGTCACCTGCGCGAACGCGGGCATGGGCCGCGCTTT
Organism: Candidatus Gordonibacter avicola; assembly: GCA_019113915.1. Classification (GTDB taxonomy): domain Bacteria; phylum Actinomycetota; class Coriobacteriia; order Coriobacteriales; family Eggerthellaceae; genus Gordonibacter; species Gordonibacter faecis. Next base: position 10,969 of record DXGM01000010.1, on the reverse strand, counting down.
CAGGATCTCATGGACACCTATATGCCCGACTGGCGCGAGCGGCGTGCGAAACTGCGCTAAGCCCGCGTGCCGCGTGCCGCTCGTCGCTCGTCGCCTACACGGTGTGCACGAACGACAGTGCCGCAGGATCAAGCGCCTGCATCCAGGCGATATAGGTGTCGGGATAGTGCGCTACCAGGGCCTCGCCCCAGTCGAGGTAGGCAAGTTCGCCCGCCGCTGCAACAATGCCAAGCGGAGATAGGAAACTGTCAGCCGTCGGCAGGCTTTGCGCCGCGCGCTCTTCAAACGAATCGAGGGACGCCAGCGTGTCGACGCTGCACGTATCGAGGTACCCCGTGTTCTCCAAGTACGCCTGCTGCATGGTGGCGAACGAATCGGCGAAGCGCTCGTCGGTTGCGCTCGGCAGTTCCACCGTGGTGCCGTAGCGACCATAACCCCAGGCCGCAAGCGGTAGCTGCGGCACGAGGTCGGCGGGGTTCACCACGTTGAAGATGCCTTTGTAGGCGGCGGCATCGCGCGTTTCGGCGCGGGTTGAGCCCGGCGCGGCAAACGTGTAGGCATACACGCCGTCAGCGGGCGCAAGAGCGAGGGATGTGCTTGAGCGGTCAACCAGTTCGGCGGCCAGCAAGTTGGCAATGGCGCCGCCGCGGCTGTGACCGGTGATAAGAATGCGCGTGTGAGCAGGGTTTGCGCCGATGTCGCTCAGGTAGGCTTGCAGCGCCGTGAGTACTTCCTGCTCGGCCGTGAGGTAGCCTGCGTGATCAATATCTTCCCCCGACGGATCAAGGAAGGAAAAGTTGCTGACCCATTCAGCACCATACGTGCCGCGCACGCCCACGAACACCAGCGTGTCGGCGTTCGCCGCGTCGAGCGGCTTTTGGGCAAACGTGTAGGCCGCTGAGTTGTGTGTGCCGTTCATCAAGGCTCCCACCTGGTCAACCACCGTACTGCGCAGCGCGTACGACTCCGTGCGCACGTGGCTGAAGCCGAGCGCCCCCAGCGCGCGTTCGGCATAGGGGTACTCAGCGCCGTCGCTGCTATAAAAACGCGATTCCGAGTTACAGACGGCGCTGAGTACGGCACAACTGGTGGCCAGGGAGTGGTTGTAGGAATAGGGGCTGGTGTCGAACCAGGCATCGTTCAGCGTGAGGCTGGTTGACGTACGTCCGGTGGGGTTACCGAAGTTGTTAGCGGCAATTGCCTCACTGCAGTATTCGGCCTGCACGGTGTTGCCGTTAGTGCTGGTTGTAAGAGGGTTTTCGGCAGCTTCTGCCGTGGCGTGCGGAAGGGGAAGCAGGTTGAGCGTGCCTGCGATGAAGCGCACCTGAATGAAGAAGAGCGTTACCAGGAGGAACGCCGCGCACGAAGCCGCGACGACGGCGATCGGGCGAGACGGTTTCGTCATCCCATGCTCCTTTTTCCTACGGCCATTGCTGCTGGTTAGTATAGGGGGCGTAGCGCGGTGGCGTCCGTGCGTTGGCGAACCAACATATTCCTTAAGATTAGGTGTCATGAGATGGTGAGAAATGGCACGGGCGGCAAGGCGGCCGTATTCTTACGCCGCCGCAGGAAGGGCGGTGGGGTTCGGGTTTTCGCGCGCGGTGAGGTAGGCGTCGACGATGCTGGCGGTTTTTAGCTGCTGGTCGGTGTGGGTGATGGTGGCCACGCCGTCGCCGCTTTGGGCGCCGTAATCACCGAAGAGGGCGTGGTTGCCACCGGGAATTTCTACCGTGCGCGCGTCGGGGGGAAGGAGGGGTGCGCTGTCCGCCATCTTGCTGCGGTTGAGCACCTGGTCGTTCGAGCCATATACGGAGATGATGCCCAGGTCGGTGGCCGAAAGATCGCTTGCGGTGTACGCGCCCAAAAGCACGAGGCCCGCCAGCGCGGGGTCGCTTGCATGGGTGGCCGCGTACTGCGCCGCCATGGAGCCACCGAGGGAATGGCCGCCCACCCACCAGCTTTTCACCTGGGGATACGCGTCTCGCACGCGGTCGGCCGCGTCAATGCCGAAGAACGCGAAGTTGAAGGGCATCTCCGTGATAACGGTGAAGTAGCCCTGTTTGGCCAGTTCGCGAGCAAGCGGGGCATAGGCGGTGTATTCAACCTTGGCGCCCGGGTACAGCACGATGCCGGCGGAGGCGTCCGGGTCGCCGAATGCCACGAAGCCGTCGCCCTGGGCGACGGGAATTTCTGGTGTGGAAGTGAGCGCGGCCTGTGCGGACGTGCCAGCGTGGTAGTAGTCGCTCGCGTACACGAGAAACGCTGCCGCGCACACGAACAGGAGCACAGCCAAGGTAGTGAGCACGATGGCCACCCGCCGCGGCCACCGCCGCCGCGGCTGCGCGGGGGCGGAAGCGGGGGAAGCAGCGGCGTCGGGTGCCACACCATTGGACGATGCATACTTAGATGCTGCGCTCTTGGATGTTGAGGCTTCGTTCGCTCTGTCGTCGATGTGTTTCATACTCCGATGATACCAGGTTCCCCTTCACCAAGGCTCCCCATGTTCACCCCACACCACCCCGTCGCCATCCCGCACCCCTTGTGTTTCCCGAGAATGCCAAGTATACTTGGCACTATGACAAGAAAACTTGGCACACGAAGGGGGTTGGGTATGGACAAGAATGAGATCCTCGAGAAGAATCGTAAGGACAATCAGGTGGTTGACGAGCGCTTCCGCATTCTTAATCAGCGCCAGAGCACAGTGTTTATCGCTGCGATGCTGGGCATGTGGCTGGTGCTGTTTCTTTGGAATCTCTTTCGCGGCCTCGATACCAGCCAGGGCGGTGCCATCATGCTGTCGGGCGTTGCGGCCATGGGCTTTTGGCAGTTCTACCAGTACCGTATGAAGAGCGGCCTGTTCTTCGGCGCACTGGCCGCGTTTGGTGCCATCACCTTTGCTGTCAACTATATTATGGCAACGATGTAAGGCCGCGCCATGATAAAGATGCCCTCATTTGGCTTCGATAACGTGCACGACAACGATGGCGAGCTTGAGCTGAAGAACCGCCTCAAAGCCGCTCGCGCCGAAGCAGGACTTTCCCAAACAGAACTGGCCCGCCTGGTAGGTGTGTCGCGCCAAACCATCTCATCCATAGAAACAGGCCTGTTCAATCCCACCGCAAAGTTAGCCCTCGTCCTCTGCATAGCCCTCGACAAAAAATTCGAAGACCTTTTTTATTTCGAGTGAAAAATTGAATCACAACGGGACTGTCACAAAAGTCCCGCTTCACAAAAGTGTGACGCGCTTCGCGCTGGCAAATATGCCAAGAGATGGTCGCCCTCCCTACCACTATGACGAGGGCTTTTCCATGTACAATAAACCTAACTAAAAAGGTAACCTTCGTAGGGGCGCTTCACGAAGCGCCCTCTCCGCCGAAGGCGGAGAAATCAACCTTGACCTGCGTTTTGCACTTCGCGCGAAAGGCGCGCTCTGGGGAACGCTCCTACGGAGGTTATACCTCTTGTAAGACCTCGCCTCCAAGTCAGCCCGCGTCGTAAGGTAAGGAATGCGAGAAAACTCATGGCGTATTAGCTAGCGCGAAAGCGCGTCACACTTTTGTTTGCGGAAAGGCAGGTACCTGTAAAGGTAACTTTTTGTTACGGCTTTCAATAGTGTCAGTACAATTCGTCGTGGGTTCCGCTTCGGACGAATACGGCTACGTTTCCCTCTACTTTATAGATGAGGAGCCAGTCGCTTTTGCGGCCTCCCACATGGAGTTCGCGATAGCCCTGCATGTTCCCCGAAAGCGCGTGGTCGTTGAAGCGGCTTGGAATTGCTTGCGTGTCAGACTCCATCACTGCCTTGATTGCTTCGTTGAGCCCGCTCCCATCCCAATGCTTTTTCTTGCATTTCTTTCGGTCTCGGTTGAATGCTGGCGTGAAGTCCGCATCAAGCATTAGTCTTCCTCGTTGTCGAGCGCTGCCATGAGATCTTCGAAGGAAGAATAGTGAGAGCGGTTGGGGTCGGAAATGATTTGTTCTGCATCTGCCATTGCTGCGCGGGTTTCGGCGTTTGGCTCTTTGTGTGCGGCGGGCATGATGACAAGGTAGGGTTTCGAGTGTTTGAATACCGTGACAGGATTTCCGGTCCGGTTGATGGCTTCACCGATTTTCGAAAAGTTGGCACGTGCCTCCGCTACACTCACAGTGTTCATAGTCATGCGTACTCCTTTCTTTCGACCGTAGTGTACCATAAAAGCGCTATAAATATGTACGTTAATAGAGCGTAAGAAATAGCTTTATTGCAAGCGTTCACGAAGCGTCCAGCATGGTGGCAAAGTTCGTGGTGCTGTCACCCGTGGAACATTCGCGGACGGGGGTGGTGGGGGGTTTGTGGGGGTGGGGGAGTGGTAGAATGGGCGGGTTACTGTTGCGCGCCGTATCATCCGCGAGTCGCGCCCCATTGGTCGACGGCGCACCATTCGCTCCGCGGCCCCGAGCAAAGGAAAGCACCATGTCAAAGGGAACTTACTCGTTCACCACGCCCATCTACTACGTCAATGCGGCCCCGCACCTGGGTACCGCCTACACCACCATCGCGGCCGACACCGTGGCGCGCTACCAGCGCATGAACGGTTACGACGTCGCGTTCGTCACGGGCATGGACGAGCACGGCCAGAAGGTGGCCGACACGGCGGCCGACAAAGGCATGACGCCGCAGGACTGGTGCGACTCCATGGAGCCGGCGTTCCGCGAAGCGTGGGACATGCTCGGCATCACCTATACCGATTTCGTGCGCACCACCGAGCCGCGCCACGCGCGCTCCGTGCGGAAGTTCTGGCAGGACCTGTACGACAAGGGCTGGTGCTACAAGGGCAGCTACGAAGGCTGGTACTGCGTGCATGAGGAAACTTACTACGCCGAAAGCGACCTCGAAAAGAATGACGAGGGCGAACTCGTGTGCCCCGACTGCAAGCGCCCTGTTCAGAAGGCCGGCGGCGAAGAAAACTGGTTCTTCAAACTGTCCGAGTTCCAGGAGCCACTGCTGAAGTTCTACGAGGAGAACCCTGAGTTCATCCGCCCCGAGACGCGCAAGAACGAAATCGTCTCGTTCGTAAAAAGCGGCCTGAAGGACCTCTCCATCAGCCGCTCCACCTTCGACTGGGGCGTGCCGCTGCCGTTTGACGAGGGCCATGTGGCCTACGTGTGGGCCGACGCACTGTTGGCCTACCTCACGGGCATCGGCTACGCTGACGAGGGCGAACGCGCCGGCGAGTTCGACCGCCGTTGGCCCATGCAGTACCACTTTGTGGGCAAGGACATCACACGCTTCCACTGCGTCATCTGGCCGGCCATGCTCATGGCGGCGGGGATGCCCATCACGCACACTGTGTTCGGCCACGGCTTCTTGCTCACCAAGGGCGAGAAAATGTCGAAGTCGAAGGGCAATGCGCTCAAGCCCGCCGACCTCGTGCGCGTGTTCGGTGTGGACGCGTATCGGTACTACTTTATGAGCGACGTGCAGTTTGGCGCGGACGGCTCCATCTCGCTGGAGCGCATGGTGCAGGTGTACAATGCCGACTTGGCCAACACCTGGGGAAACCTGTGCAGCCGCGTGTTCAACATGACGAAGAAGTACTTCGACTCGCAGGTGCCGGAGGTGCCCGCCGACGTGCTGGCGAAGGAGAACCCGCTGCGCGCCATTTCCGACGAGCTGTATGCGGAATACGATGCCGCCCTGAGTGCCGCCGACTTCACGCGCGCGGCCGCTGCGGTGCAGAAGTTGGCCAGTCGCGTGAACCTGTACGTTGAGGAAAGCGCCCCGTGGAACCTCGCGAAGAGCGAGGAAACGGCAGGGGAACTGGCCGAAGTTATCTATAACGCGCTTGAGGCCATCCGCATTATCGCGCTGTATATGGCACCGCTCATGCCCAACACGTCGGCCGAGGTGTTCCGCCGTCTGAGCCTGGGTGCGGTGACGGACGTGGCCGACATCGAGGCTGCTACCGCTTGGGGCCAGCTGCCCTCCGGCAACCAGGTGGAAATTGGCGACCCCCTGTTCCCGCGCCTGGACATGGACGCGGTGGACCTCAGCATGGAATAGAGAGGTAGCCTGTCATGCCCTCATTCGACGAGCCGGTTTTTCGCGACACCCTATTCCACCGCAAGCGCAAGCACGACAAGTGGGACATCGTGGACGCGCCCACGTTGGAGGCGCCCGTGGCTGACACGCACACGCACCTGCAGCTTTTGCCCGATCCGGCGCTGTCGCTGGCTCGAGCGGCGGCGAATGGCGTGGTGTTCGTGTGCACCATTTCGGATGTGTACGAAGATGGCGCGGTCACGTTTGACCAGCTAGGGGAGTGGGAACACGCGGCCGGAGTGAACATCGGTCAGCTTGTTCATCGGTGTTGAGGAACGCCCTGCCCGCGCGTGCCGCGGGTTCGCATTGCAACGGGGTGTCACCCGCATAACGCCAAGCACTACGACGACGCGCTTGAAGCTACGCTGCGCGAGCGGCTGGCCGACTCGCGCGTGGCAGCGGTGGGTGAGATTGGGCTGGACTTTCATTACGACTTCTCGCCGCGTGACGATCAGCGTCGGGCGTTTCGCCGTCAGCTGCAGGTGGCAAAAGAGTGTGGGATGCCGGTGATTCTGCATGTGCGTGAGGCGCATGACGAGGCGCTGGCCATTATGCGCGAAGAGGGATGGCCGGAGGCGGGTACGCTGCTGCACTGCTTCAACCTGGATTGGGAGACGCTGGAGCCGTGGGTGGAGGCTGGTTGCTACGTGGCATTTGGCGGGCCGCTCACCTTTAAGAAAGCCGATGAGACGCGCGAGGCGGCTAGGCAGGTGCCGCTGAATCGCCTGCTCACCGAGACGGATGCGCCCTACATGACGCCTGAGCCGTTGCGAGGAATGATGTGCGGGCCCGAGCACGTGGTGTTCACGGCTGAGCGGCTGGCCGAGGTGCGCGGGTGTGCTCCGGGTGTGGAACGCGCCGACTTCCTGCGTACGATCAGGGGGAACGCGCGTGATTTGCTGGATCGCGAGCCGACGGCCTGGCAGCGCGAGGCCGCTGCGTCGTTTTACGCGGCGGCGTTTGATGCCGTTCAGGGTGACGAGTCACCGTGCGGTGCTGCTGATGCGGTTCCTGACGCGGCCACCGACGAACTATAAGGAGTAGTAACCGATATGAATCGCCTGATCATTGTGGGATCCCCGCGCCCAAACGGCCGAAGTGCAGCTCTGGCTGATATGCTGTTTGAGGCCTGCATCGAAGAGTATCCCGCTGATGAGGTGGCGCTTGCGCCGGTGTCCATGCTGGAGGTGCAGCCCTGTTCGGGTTGCGATTCCTGTCGTTATAGCGAGGCGCCGGCGGAGGGCGAACCCGGCCGCTGTGCCATTGATGACGATATGGCGGACGTGTACGAACTGATTGACGCTGCGGATGAGCTGGTAGTGGTGTCGCCGGTGTACTTCGCCGGGCCTCCGGCGCAGCTGAAAGCCCTCCTCGATCGTCTGCAGCCGTATTTTTGGACGCCAGCGCGCACGCGTCCCAAGCGCCCAGCCACGCTGCACGTGGTGGGCGAAGGCGGCGATCCGCACGGCTTCGACCCCCTGGTAGGCATCGTGCGCTCGGCGCTGGCCGGCGCGGGCTTTCAACTTGAACGCGTGCTGGACTGGGTCGGCAAGATTGACGAAGACGGCGAGATCGTGGCCGAGGCTGAGGAACACCTGTTGGGGGAAGCAGATAGCCGCGATGCGGGCAGTAGCGAGACGCCAGCGCGTTCGCGCGATGAGGTTCCTGAGCAGGCATCGGCCGCTTCGTCGCGCCCTGTGCTGAGCGTGTCTCCCGGGGGCAAAGCCGCGAAGGGACACAAGACAAACAAGCCGTCTTCGTCTCCGGCGAAGGGGGAGAGTCGTCCCCGACAGGGAGGCACGCAGCAGGGCGGCAGCTCCAAGCAGGGGCGCTCCAACAAAAATTCTGGTGCGAGCGGCGCGAAGCGGAACGGCAAGCGCCGTGGATAAGCTTTCGCCTCTCGCAAGCCCCACTGCCACACGCGCAGTGCTGGAGGCGCATGGCCTCACGACGAAGTATTCGCTCGGGCAAAACTTCCTGATCAACGATGCCATTCTGCAAAAGATTGTTGCGCTGGCGGAAGCGGGTCCCACCGACCGTGTGCTGGAAGTGGGTCCGGGTATTGGCACGCTCACCGTTGCGCTGCTTAAGCATGTGAGCCAGGTGACCTCGGTTGAGCGCGACCCCGATCTGCCCGCCGTGCTTGCTGAAACGCTTACGCCATGGGCCGACCGCTTCACGCTCGTTGAAAAAGATGCGCTTGATTTGACGACCGCTGACCTTCCGTATGAGCCTACTAAGTTGGTGGCCAACCTGCCCTACGCCGTGGCTGCCACCGTGGTGCTCGATTACTTCGAACACTTCCCCAGTATTACCAGCGCGACGGTCATGGTGCAAAAAGAGGTGGCCGATCGCATGGCGGCAACGCCCGGTTCCAAGAACTACGGCGCCTATACGGTGAAGTTGCGCCTGTTTGCTGAACCTGCTGGTCGTTTCGCCGTGGGTCCCGGCAACTTCTTCCCGCCGCCGCGTGTGGAAAGTGCCGTGTTGCGCCTCAACAGGCGTGCTGCCTGGGACGATGCGGGTACGCCGCTTTCTCCCGAAGAGATGCAAGCCACCTGTCGTATGGCCGAGGCAGGTTTCGCGAACCGCCGCAAGACGCTGTCGAATTCCTGCAAGACGTACTTTGCCGCTCGCGGCGCAGAGGGCGCGCGCATTGCCGCTGAACTGCCCCGGCTCTTCGAACAAGCAGGCATCGACCCCACACGTCGGGGGGAAACGCTCAACCTCGAGGAATTCATTTGCCTTGGCCGTGCCCTGAGCGCATTCGAAAGCTAGGAAACCCGCCGCGTTCTCTTCGCCACGCTCTACCTCAAACACACGCCGAATAACCTGCCACCGACTTATGGTTAGCGAAAAGTAACATATCCGTGCAGATTCTGTAGAGACTTGACCGAGGTGGTATAATGCCGCTTTGTGATTTCTGTATAACGGCACACGCGAGAAAGAGTGAGCATGGATTTAGCGAAACAAGCAAAAATCGTCGACTCCATCCATGATACGTTAGACGACTTCGTCGGTCAACGCCTGAAAGTGCGCGCCAACATGGGACGCTCGAAAATTGTCGAGAGCGAAGGCGTTCTCATGCAGGTGCACCCCCAGCTGTTCATCATGGAGGTCGACCGCAAGCGCGGACGCACCGCCCGTCAGTCCTACCAGTACGTCGATGTTCTCACGGGCATGGTTGAGCTGTCGCAGAACGGCGAGCCCCTGTTCGAGCCCTTCGTCCCCGAGAACCCCCTGGCCGACCAGGCCCCCCTCGAGGAAAGCCTCGAAGAGGAAACGGTGCTTTCTTAAACCGAAAGGCCATAGCGCTAAACGAACGGGCACCGCACATCACGCGGTGCCCGTTTTGTTTGTTTGAATGGGTCGGTGGCTAGATACAATAAAGATAAACGGGCCCGTTATGTCTCGTGAACCGTGCCTTCGTTGTCGACGAAGTAGGCCGCGAGGATGGCTGGGTGCTTTCGTGCGAAGGCGATGCCGCGTTCGATGCCGAGCGCAAGGAGGGTGGTGGAATAGCCCTCTGCGTCGAGGGAGCGCTGCGCAACCACGGTGGCGCCGGCGGCATCGGTGTCTGCGGGGTAGCCCGTTTGCGGGTTGAGAATGTGGTGGTAGCGCTGCCCGTTGTGTGTGAAGTAGCGCTCGTAGATACCGCTGGTCACGGCAGAGGCGTTGCGCACAGCCACGGAGCCAACAACGCCCTCTTTGTTGTGCGGGTCTTGCAGTCCAATGCGCCACGGGGAGCCGTCTGGCTTTTGGCCGTGGGCTGCCACATTGCCGCCCAAATTCACGATGAACGCGTCCAACCTGTGCGCCGCTAGCAGTTCGGTGAGCCTATCGGCAATCCACCCTTTCGCGATGCCGCCGACATCGACGGCGGCCTCCGGGTCGCTCAGCTGGGCAAACGCCTGCATAGGTGCACCTTCATGCCCACCTTCGCGCAGGTTCGCACCCAGCGGCTCTTCCCATACGCGCAGCGCGCGCCAGTCCACATGCGCGAGTGCCTCGTCGATGCGCGCCTGCGTGGGCACAATGCCCTCGTGGAAATCCCAGAGGCGAACGAGCGGTCCCACCGTAATGTCAAAGCACCCCTCGCTGTCGGCGCAGTAGCCTTGAGCCGCACGCAACAGCTCAGCGGTGTCGCGCGCAATGGCGACAGGCGCACCGCCTGCCGCGTTGATCCGTGCGATGTCTGAGTGAGGAAGCGTGCGCGAGTAGCGGCGCTCAAACGTGCGGCAGGCACCGCGCGCTTCGGCAAACGCGGCGCGGCACACAGCTTCGTCGCCAAACGCCTGCAGCGTGACAACGGTGTTGAACGCGTAGAAAAGTTCCGTCACCATGCCACGCTCATCCGGCCCAAGGGTTTGGACCGTGTCTTCAAGCGGAATGACATCTTCGATTCCGTAATTTTCTCCGGCGGTTTTCATGGCTCCACAGTATACGGCACCACACATCCGAACGCGCACGTGATGCGTGAAGCAGCGCGCAGCAGCAAAATAGACGCCCGAAGCGGAAAGCGCGCCCTGCCGATGTGTCGGCAGGGCGCGCGCTGCTATGGGGGAGATTCAGCCCTTAGGGAAGGGGTGGCGAAGAAGGGCTTTCGGCATGTTCCGAAGGAGACGCCTGGTTGGAGTTTGAAGCCAGGGCTTGCCGGGCGGCTGCTGCACTTTCAGCAACAGCGTGCAAAAGCTCGTCGCGCAGGCATACCGTCTCTTCGGGTGTGGTAGTCAGCGAGAAGAGGGAGCCTATGGTGTCGCTCAAATACGCATGCTCGAAACGTTCGTGCTCGGGTGTGATCTGGACGGACATGTCGATAGAGTCGCTTTCCCTTTGATGAGGTTTCGGTTTACCGGATCGATGAATGACACGACACGGTCCCGACCT
>DXGM01000009.1 GCA_019113915.1 Candidatus Gordonibacter avicola | reverse complement strand
TCTTTCATGAGAACGAGAATAACTCCTGCAAGCTTGCGGGCAACACCAGAAAGAGCAACATAGTGGTGCTTTCCTTCAGCTTTCTTAGCAAGGTAATAGTCTTTGAAGTAGGGGTCTTTGCGGCTTACCTGTTCAGCTGCAAGCATAAGGGAGCGACGAAGATGAGATGAGCCACGCTTGGACATGTGCTCTTTGGTACCAACGTATTTACCTGACTGGCGACGGGTCGCATCAAGGCCTGCATAGGCGATAAGTTTAGAGGGCTCAGCAAACCTCTCAGGAGCACCAATCTCTGCGGTTATCTGAGCAGCAAGTGTCTCACCAATACCAGGGATCGTTACAAGCCACTTGCCTTGTGTCTCATCCAGGATGCGCGCAATCTCTTCTTCAAGCTCTCCAATCTGGTCTTCAACGTATTCGATTAACTCAACGATGTGTCTGACTTCAAAAGCAAGAGCACCTGAGGCAAAATCAACTCCGATGGAGTGTGTGGCGGCCTCTTTGATCTGTTTTGCTTTGGCTTGTCCAAAGCGGCCATGGCTTGACGCGACCACGATGCGAGTGAGGGTACGAATATCGGTTGTTTTGATACCGGTGGGTGTAGGGTCGTACTTGAGAAGTGCTTTAGCTGTTACTCCAAAAGGGTTGGAAAACAGGGAAGCAAACTCAGGAAACACCCGATCAAGTAGAGAGGTGCACCTGTTTTTAAGCATGGTCTTTTCTTCTACTAGATGCTCGCGATAGCGGGTGAGGTGCTTGAGAGCATCGGTTGTTTCAGGATTAAGTCCTGTTGCACAAATCTGCTTTTCGCGGGCAAAGCGTGCTATGAGTGTGGCATCCAAAGCATCGGTTTTGGTCTTTCTGAGCGTATCAGTTTTGCGATACGCATCAATAAGGACAGGGTTGATGACAGCTGCCTTCCAACCCGCATCAATAAGAGAAGTATACGTAGCCATCCAGTAGTGACCCGTTGCTTCCATGGCAACAAGAGCCTTATCTGGTTGAGCTTTTAGTTTGGCAAGATGCACTGCGAGTTCTTTCATCCCCTGTGCATCGTTTTTGAAGGACCAAGGGCCTGCACAAAGCGTGCCTGAGTCATCTACAACAGCGGCAACATGGTCGTGCTTGGCGATGTCGATTCCGATGAAGTACAAGGCTTTTCCTCCTTACCTCACGCTTTTAAAAAGACAGAGGTCTCCATCCGACATCTGCGACACACAACCTCATGAGAGATACAACCCTTTGGCCATCCAGCCTAATTCATGTCCAATCGCAAGAGTCGGAGGCGCGATCCTACGAAACGAGGCTTTACCTCAGGGGCGATTCACGCGCCCTCCGTCTGTGTGTACGCCCTTTATCTCACATGCAACCTACATTGGAAAGGACGTACTCGCCATAAATCTGGCGACATAAAGAGTATATGAGGGATGCACTCCAGTGCATCCGTTCGCGCAAAGCGCGAAAACGCAGGTCAGGGTTGTGCTCTCCGCCTGCGGCGGAACTGATGCATCCCTAAGGAGACTAGGAGCTTCGCGCCGTCGCTGCTTGCATCCCTGCGTGGATTACCATTCCCGTAAGAAAGACTTACGAGGGCGCTCCCTTTGTCATCCTGAGCGGAGCGCGTAGCGCGGAGTCGAAGGATCCCGTGTGGCGTTAGCGGGAAGACTCCCTACTACCCCATTCGCCGCGCAAAAGAATGTGACGCGCTTCGCGCTACCTAATACGGTAATCAATTGCGCGGAACGCATCACCTTTTTAGGGGGCGGGGTGTTTCTCTTTTCGGCAACGGGAATCTGCGGATGCGATGATGGGGGTGGCTTGGGGGGCGGGTTGTGGGACAATGGGGAAGAAACGTTATGCATCCGACGAAAGGTTGCTTGAGAATGGAACTTTCCCCTGACCAAACACTGCATGGGTTTACCGTGCGCTCGCGTGAAGAGGTGCCTGAGATTGATGGCGTGGCCTACGTGCTGCATCACGCGAAGAGTGGCGCGAAGTTGCTCTACCTGCAAAACGACGACGTCAACAAGGCGTTCTCCATTACGTTCAAAACTCCCCCGGCGGACGATACCGGCGTGTTCCACATCTTGGAGCACTCGGTGCTGTGCGGCAGCGACAAATTCCCGGTGAAGGAACCCTTTGTGGACTTGCTCAAGAGCTCCATGCAAACGTTCCTGAACGCCATGACGTTCCCCGACAAGACCATGTATCCGGTGGCCAGCACCAACGAGCAGGATTTGCTGAACCTCATGGACGTGTACCTTGACGCGGTGCTGCATCCGGCCATCTATCACAAGCGCGCCATTTTTGAGCAGGAGGGCTGGCACTTTGAGCTGGCCGGCGACGCGGAGGCCGACGAAGGCGACTCGGTGGTAGGCGCGGAGGTGGCGCGCACTGAAGCTGAGGATGGCTCGGCGCAGCTCACGCTGAACGGCGTGGTGTACAACGAGATGAAGGGCGCGCTTTCGGATGCGAACTCGGTGCTCTACGACGAGTTGCAGGCCGCACTCTTCCCCGACACGGCGTATCGCTTTGAGTCGGGCGGCACGCCGCAGGCTATTCCCGATCTTACGTATGAGCAGTTCCTGGAAGAGCACACGCGCCACTATCGCCTGGATAACAGCTATCTCACGCTCTACGGCGACCTGGATGTGGACCGCATGCTGGCGTTTTTGGATGAGGGATATCTCTCTCCGGTGGCCGATGAACAGCACGCTCGTGCTGAAGAGCGCACGGCAAACGGGCTTCCGCAGCTGTTGCCGCATGAGTTGCTGGCACAGGAGCCGGTGGTGGCGCCGCACGTGGTGCGCACGATGGATACGGCGCCCGAAAATGCGTGCGCGGGCTTGGGGTATGTGATTGGCGATGTGGCTGAGCGCACGCGCATGGTGGCGGTGGATATTCTGCTTGACGCGCTTCTGGGCAGCAACGAGGCTCCGGTCAAGCGGGCGCTCTTGGATGCGGATCTGGCTGATGACGTGCTGGCCTTCTTGGCCGACTCACTTTTGCAGCCATTCGCGGTAGTGCAGTTGCGGGGCGCGAAGCCTGGTGCGGCTGAGCGGTTCCGCGAGGCGTTCGAAAATGCGCTCCGCGAGGTGGCTGAAAACGGCGTTGACCGTGAGCTGCTGGAAGCATCGCTTTCGCGCGCCGAGTTTGTCATGCGCGAGCGTGACTTTGGCATGGCCGATGGCGTGGCGCTGTCGATGTCAGCGCTGGGTGGCTGGCTGTACGACGACGAGCTGGCCACGTCGTATCTGCGCTACGAGGATGACTTCGCGCTGCTGCGCCGCCAGATGGGTGAAGGGTACTTCGAGCGCCTGATCACCGACGTGTTTTTGGAGAGCATGCACTGGGCACTTGCGGAGGTGCGTCCCGCCGAGGGTGACGTGGATGACTTTGAGGCCGCGCGCCTCGCGGCGGTTGAGGCGGATATGGAACCCGCCGATTATGAGCGCGTGGCCGACGAAGAGGCGCGCTTGCGTCGCTTGCAGACCGAGCCGGACTCGCCTGAGGCGCTGGCCACGCTGCCGCGCCTTTCCGTGGCAGACATCGCCGACGCTCCCGAGGAACCCACGTATGGTCTGGTGGACGACGCTCCCCTCCCCTGCGTGCGCCACGATATTCCCACGCGCGGCATCGCGTATACCTACCGCTACTTTGATTTGGCGCGCGCCACCTTCGACGAATTGCCCTATGTGGGCGTGCTGGGACTCGTGCTGGGCAAGCTGGGCACCGCGCGGCACACGGCGGCCGAGATTGACACGCTTACAAACGGCAAGCTGGGCAACCTGGCCTTCTTCGCCGACATCTACGAAGGGGCGAACGGACCGGACGACCTCAATCCGAAGCTGGTGGTGAGCGCGAGCGCGCTTTCCGAGAACGTGGAGTTCGCAGCCACGCTTCCGCTGGAAATTATGACGGAGACCGACTTCTCCGACACGAGCAAGATCAAAGACGTACTGCAACAGAAGCGCATCGGCATGGAGCAGGGCTTCGCCGCGGCTGGACATGCGGCCGCCATGGCGCGCGCCTCGTCATACTACCTGCCCGCCGGCGTTGTGCGGGAGAAGCTGGGCGGCGTGGGCTTCTATCGCTTCCTGAAAGAGTTGCTGGCGGATTTCGATGAACGCGCCGAGGAACTGGTGGCGAAGCTTTCCGAGCTGGCTGCGCGCCTGTTCGTGGATGAGGGGTGCGTGGTCAGCTTCACGGGATCTGATGACGACTTCGCGCGGTTCTGGAACGCGGGAGCCGTGACCGGCCGCACGGAGGGTGCTGAACGCCTGCTGCAGGTACCCGAGCCCGTGGTGCGCAACGAGGCCTTCATCGTGCCTACCGACGTATGCTACGCCGCGCAAGGGTTCGACCGCCGCGAGTTCGGCGCTCCCTATACGGGCGCGTGGCAGGTGGCCGCGCGGGCGCTGTCCTACGATTACCTGTGGAACGAGGTGCGCGTCAAGGGCGGCGCGTACGGCGCGGGCTTCCAGGCGGCGCGTACGGGCTCGCTCAGGTTCTACTCTTATCGCGACCCGCACCTGGACGAGACGCTGGATCGTTTCGCCGCGTCGGCCGCGTGGTTGGAGTCCTTCGACCCCGAACAGAGCGCAATGGAAGGCTACGTGGTGGCCACGGTGGCCGGCTACGACGCGCCGCTCAAGGCGCGCGTGCAGGCGCGTCGCCAAGACGGCGACTTCTTCGGCGGACGTACGCCCGAGGCGCGCCTGCAAACCCGCGCAGAAATGGTAGCCACCGATGCTGCCGCCGTCCGCACCCTCGCCCCCACGCTTGGGGCGACACTCGACGCGCAGGCGATCTGCGTCTTCGGCAGCAAAGACATCCTCGGAAGCACGCACACCAACCTCCACCTGATCGACCTGCTGAACGAGTAAATCAGGTGCTGGTGTTATAAAATGATTTAATAGATAATAGTTATTAAGTTTTCCGAGATGGCGCGCAGGACCCCCTGCGCGCCATCTTTTTTGCGCCCACTTTTTCACTTCCCCTTACTCCACCTATTTTTCACAAAACTTTTTTCACTCATTTTTTAAGTCCCCCTTTTTCGAACGCTCATTTTTTTGGATAGTCTTTTTTTGAGCACGCATTTTTTTGAGCGCTCGTTTTTTCGTTGAATGTTTCACGTGAAACATTCGTACATTTGTTCTGGGGAAGAATGCGAGGTTTGGGAGTAGTAAATTGGGACATTCAGGGGGTCGGTGGGGCTAATTAAAGTTAGAATAAACGATTGAGACGAACGGGCGCATGAGCGGGAGGTTCTTAGCTCGCGCGAGTTCTCATCGAGCGGCGGCGGGCATCCACCCGCAATCGGGGCTTGGTGAGGGGAATGTGCGCCACTGCGCCTTGACGGGGCGTCCCTTAAATGGTAGTAATAGAATAGCAATTAGACGAGAAGGATACGGAGAGCACAAACCATGTTGGAATTGAAAAACCTCACGTTTGAAGTGCCGCTTCAGGAAGGCTCCAAAGAGATGCGGCGCATCATCGACAACTTGTCGCTCACGATTCCCGACGACCGCTTCACGGTGATCACGGGGCCGAACGGCGGCGGCAAGTCCACCCTCGCGAAACTCATCATGGGCGTTGAGCGCCCCACCTCGGGCCAGATCTTCTTCGACGGCGAAGACATCACCGAACTGGGCATCGCCGAACGCGCGAAGAAGGGCATCGGCTACGGCTTCCAGCAGCCCGCCCGCTTCAAGGGCATGAAGGTGAAGAAGCTGCTCGACATCGCGGCCGGCAAAAAGCTGCCCATGCTGTCGTGCAACGAGTACCTCGCCCGCGTGGGCCTCTGCTCGGCAAACTACCTCACGCGTGAGGTGGACAAGAACCTCTCGGGCGGCGAGGTAAAGCGCATCGAAATTGCCACCATCCTCGCGCGCGACCCGAAACTCGCTATCTACGACGAGCCCGAGGCGGGCATCGACCTGTGGAGTTTCGACCGCCTGACCGAAACGTTTCGCGACATCCACGAGGCGCGCGACGGCCGTTCCATCGTCATCATCTCGCACCAGGAGCGCATCATCCAACTGGCTGACGAAATTGTGCTTCTCCGCGAAGGCAAAGTGGCCGAAACCGGCACCCCGGCCGACCTCATGCCGAAGCTCGGTTTCGTGGCGAAGGGCATCCCCGGCTGCACCTTCACCGAGCCCCCCGAGCTGCACCTGACCGAAATCCCCACCACCTGCTAAGGAGTGAGTCACATGGCTGTAGATTTGTCCCCCATCGACGAGAGTTTGCTCGCCGAGATTGCCAACATTCATGGCATGCCGAAAGGCGCGTTCAACATCCGCAAGGACGGGCAACTCGTTGAGCGCCACTCGTCCGCAAACATCGAAATTTCCACGAAGTCGGATAACCCCGGCATCGACATCCGCATCAAAGCCGGCACGAAGGGCGAGACGGTATACATCCCGGTCATCGTGACGCAGGCGGGCCTGAAGGACGTCGTGTACAACACGTTTTACATCGAAGACGACTGCGACGTCACCATTGTGGCGGGCTGCGGCATTCACAACGAGAGCCACCAGGCTTCTGAACACGACGGCATCCACACGTTCTACTGCGGCAAGAATTCCCACGTCAAGTACGTGGAGAAGCACTATGGCGAAGGTACCGGCACCGGCGAGCGCATCCTGAACCCTGTGACGAACGTGGTGATGGAAGAGAACGCCAGCTGCGAGATGGAACTCACCCAGCTGCGCGGCGTGTCGTCCACCGTGCGCGACACGAACGCCGAATTGGGCGCCGGCGCGAAGCTGGTGCTTACCGAAAAGCTGCTCACGCATGATGACCAGGTGGCCACGTCGAACATGAAGATTGAGCTCAAGGGCGACGACTCCAGCGTGCAGGTAATCTCGCGTTCGGTGGCGCAGGACAACTCCAAGCAGGTGTTCAATCCGCTGGTCATCGGCGAGGCAGCCTGCCGCGGTCACGTACAGTGCGACGCCATCATCATGGGGAAGGCGAAGGTCACGGCCATCCCCGGCATTGAGGCCGCCAGCGAGGACGCACAACTCATCCACGAGGCCGCCATCGGCAAGATCGCCGGCGACCAAATTGTGAAGCTGATGACACTGGGCCTAACGGAAGAAGAAGCCGAGCAGGAGATTCTCGAGGACTTCCTGAACTAGAAGTTCACGTTCACCCTACGACGCAAAAACACCCGCCCCATAGAAATGATGAGGCGGGTGTTTCGTTTGGTGACGCACGTGATAAACACCAATGCACGCCAATGCAACTAACGCAGGCTTGTGTACTCCCTGCGCTTTAAGCTGCTTCGCTTTGTGGTTGGACGGCGTTACCGCCGGGCTCGGTAGGAGTAGTAGGCTCGGCTTCGTCACCTTCGCCTTCAACAGGGGTTTCGCCATTGGTGGACTCGGTGCCATCCTTCGGCTCATCACCGGCGGTTTTATTGTTGTCGGTGGTGTCTTTGGTGGTGGTGCCGGACTTTGAGGCCTTTGCACCCTCAGTCAGCGGAAGCGAGCTGAGATCAAGAGCCTCACCAAGCCACTTAGCCTCAATGATGTCCACGATGCCACCATTCTCAAGCGAGGCAAGCGCATCAGAAACCGCCTGCTTAAGCTCCGCATTGGAATCCGTCACACCCACGCAGTAACCATTGAGCTGCTGCATAAGCGCCACAAGAATCACGTCGACGTCATTCGCCTTGGCCGCATACCACCCGTTCACCGCGTCGGCAGCCACATACTGCACGGTGCCCGCCGCAAGGTCGGCAAACGCGCTCTTCAAATCGTTCTCAGGCACCAGCGCGCTGTCGCCAAACTCGTTTTCCACCTGCCACGAACTCTTCGACGACACCTGCGCCGCAATTTCCGGCTTGCTGGCCTTGGTGGGCACCGTCGTGTTCGACGGCGTGGAGAACAGCGCAACCGCCGTGGGCAGATACGGCGAGGACTTCCAGAACGTCACATCGGAATCTGACTGTTCAATGCCCATGACGATGTCAACCTTGTCGTCCTTAAGCGCGCTTTCGGGGTCGGCCCCCACGTCAACAATTTCCAGCTTCAAACCCAGCTGGTCGGCGAGCGCGGCAGCCACATCAACATTGATGCCCACGATCTTCGACGAGCTGTTCGACTGACCCGCCAAGGGCGGCGCCGAAGCGTCCACACCCACACGCAGCGTGCCCTCCTTGCCGATAGCCGGCGTGGAGATGGTCGGGGTCTTCTCGGGAGGGGTATAGTTCTGCTGCGACGCGCAGCCTGCCAGCACTACTGCCAAACAAGCAGCCGCCGCGGCGCACACAAGCGCCTTAAAACGCACCATAATCAGGAGCCTCCATCTGCCGTTTCCCTTCGGGTGCTTCTTCCGACTGACCTAGTCTTTGCCCCCACACCCGCGCACCGGAGCCGAGCTTGCACCCGTGGCCCTCTCGCCCGCAGCGACGGTATGTCGCTTGAAAGTTAGACGGGCGGTGCGGCTTACCTCTAGGACGCGCCATGATCGCCGCACGGCGAACCGCGCGACTTACGTGGATCCTTTCGACCGCGTCTGCCATGGACTTGGGACGTACGTCCCGCAACTACAGACTCGAAAGAAGCACCGATCAGTGTACCAGATAGGGAAAACGCCCGGAAGCGGCGCGCGCAGAATCAGCATGAAGGAGAACCCCTGGGGGCGTAGCGGAATCCGGCAGGTCGCGAGGGGGTGGCGTGTTTGTGTGGCGCGCGTTGGAGATGCGCTTGGAATGCGTTGGGAATGCGCCGTAATTTTGTCGAAGGGAAAACGGCGCGCACGCTGGATTACGGTAAGAATCTGGCGGTTCGGCGACGGCATAAAGACGGCGCAGCGGTAAGGTTGCGGCGCTAGGCTTTTGGCTATGGAAGCGCATGCCACCCTTTTGAGAACCTACGTTGCCGGAGCAACCGAAGCCCTGGCTGAAACGTTGTGGCCTACGCGCTGCGCCGTCTGCGATGCACCGGGCGAGGTATTGTGCGACGCCTGCCGAGCGACCCTTCCCTACCTGGATTGGTGGCGCGCCTGCCCACGCTGCGGCGCGCCGTTTGGGCGCGTACAATGCACCGAGTGCAACCCCGTAATGCTTACGCGAGCCGGGCGCGAGGATGTACCCTTCGCGGGCTGTGCGAGCGCCGTCACGTTTGAAGAAGCAGCCGGGCGCATCGTGCGCACATACAAAGACCAGGGAGAACGACGCCTCGCTACGCCCATGGCCGAGCTCATGGTACGCATGTGCCCACCCGCCTGGGCCCCTGAGGTGGTAGTGTTCGTGCCCGCTTCCTCGGCGGCCCGCCGCCGACGCGGGTTCGACCACGCGGAACTGCTGGCGGGGGAAGTCGCCCGGCTTCTGGGGTTGCCACTTGCCTCTCCCCTCGCGCGGCCACACACGCGCGACCAGCGCGCCCTCTCCCGCCGGGCGCGCCTGGAGAACACCACAGGGCGCTTTGAGGCGTTGCCGGGCGCTTCCATCCCCTCACACGTATTACTCATTGACGATGTGTGCACCACCGGCGCCACCCTCTACGACGTAACCGACGCCCTTCTGCGCGCTGGCGCACACAAAGTGTGGTGCTTAACGTTTGCGCGCGTGTTCTAACAGCAAGCATTCTTCCCCCATAAAAAACGACGAACCCGAAGGTTCGCCGTTTTGGAAGGAGTGTGCAGCTTGGGTTGCCTGAGTTACCTGAATTACATGATGCGTTCGCGCTTGGTGGTGGGCGACTCGGCGAATTCAGCCACGTCAACCGAAATGCTGTGCTGGATGGGTTTCCAGTTGCACTTCTTCACCAGCGCCACAAGCGCAATGGGGATGTAGGTAAGCATGAAGAACGGGAAGGTGAACATGTAGCGCACCTTTTTGGCCGTGGTGGAGCGGATAGAATCCCATTCAACAAACGTGGTCAGCACACCGAACATGAACATGAACACCAGGTAGTTGAACAGGCAGAAGAAGATGGAGGACAGCGACGAGGCAATCATGACACCGGTGGACATCATGCCCGCGGCGGCCAGCGCAATGATAATGCCGTTGAACAGCACCGACACAATGGTAAGCAGCATGCCCGGCGCAATGGTCATCAGCATGTCGTAGCACGCGAAACGCGAGCCCTTGGAGTTGGTGAACACACCCTTTGCCAGACGCCCGCCATAGTGCCAAAACACCTGGTAGAAGCCCTTTGCCCAACGGAAGCGCTGGTTCCATGAATCGCGGAAGGTGGTGGGCTGCTCGTCGTAGAGAATGGCCGTGGGGGTGTAGCTGATGCGCACGCCCTCCAGGATGCTGTTCGTTGAGAACTCGATATCCTCGGTGAGCAGGTGCCATTTCCAGCCGCCGTGCTTCTCAATGATGTCGGCCGCAATGAAAAAGCCTGTGCCCGACACCACGCAGCTGGTGTTCAGCGTAAGGCGCGCCTGCGACAGGAATTTCGCCTCGCGCAAAAACCACACGGCATAGCCCGCGCTAATCCAGTTGGAGTCGTAGTTCTTGGAGTTGCGGTAGCTGGTGGAGGCCTTCGCGCCGTTGTCGAACGTGGCGTTCATCTCGCGGAAGTAGTTCACGTCCAGCACGTTGTCGGCATCGAACACAAAATACGCCTCGTAGCCACGGTCGGCGTACTGCTCGCGAATGACCTGGAAGCCGTAATCAAGCGCATAGCCCTTGCCCACTTCCTTGTCGTTCGTGCGCGGAAACACGATGGCGCCGGCCTCGCGGGCCACCTCGGCCGTGTTATCGGTGCAGTTATCAGCGATGACGAACACGTCAATGAGTTCCTGCGGGTAGTTCTGCACCTTGATGGAGTGAATGAGGTCGCCGATGACGGCGCTTTCGTTGCGTGCCGAGATGACAGCGGCGAAGCGGTGGCTCTTCTTCGCCACACGCTTCTTTGGCTTGCGGGTGAGCACCACGAACACATAATACAGTTGGTAGGTATAGCAGATGCTAAACGTGAGAAAGACGCAGAAATTGAAGATGTCGACGAACGATATCTGCGAGAAAAATTGGTCAAGCATCACTCTAATTTGCTCCTTTTACGGGCCGCCTTCCTTCAACGGCCGTCCTCTGCTCCCCTGCGCACGCCAGTCCGGGGGCTTTCGCCCTTACCGCCTGGTGTGTTGTTGGTACGAGTGCGTCATGCAGGTTTGCAAGCTTGGGAGATTATAGCTACTTCGCAGCCATTCGTCTCAACGCGGAGTCACTCCGTTACCGATTCTTCTGATTTCCGCGCGATAAAAGCCTCGTATGCACAAACGTTCTGCATACGAACTTCACAACCGCCTCGAAATGGAAGCTGTGCGGCGGGGTGCGGAATGTGAGCGCGTGGCGGGAAGGGCGTCGTGTCGCGGGCAATGCCGTGGAGCGTGCCGCGCTGCGCCACGTCGCCGTGTAGCGCAACCGTGCCGCGTGCCGCCGCGTGCCGCCGCCCCCCTTTGCCTTCCGTCCGTTTTATGTAAGGGGGGCGGCCGCAGACGCGCGGGACCCTGCGGCTATGGTACGCTTGCAGTTACCAAACGAGTCATCGCCTACACACTATATAAGGGAGACTACCATGTCCACCAACCACGATATCAAGGACCTCACTCTGGCCGACGAAGGCCTCGCCCGCATCCTGTGGGCTGACCGCGACATGCCCGTGCTTGCCTCCATCCGTGAGCGCTTCGAGCGCGAACGCCCGCTGGAGGGCGTGCGCATTGGTGCCTGCATGCACGTGACCACCGAAACGGCGAACCTCATGCGCGCGTTGGTGGCATCGGGCGCACAGGTGGCGCTCTGCGCGTCGAACCCGTTGTCCACGCAGGACGACACGGCGGCGGCACTCGTGCGCGACTTCGGCATTGACGTGTTCGCCATCGCGGGCGAAGATGCGGACACCTATCAGCGCCACATCGAGGCTGTGATTGCCACGAACCCGCAGATCATCATGGACGACGGCGCCGACCTCGACACCGCGCTGCACACCACCCACACCGACAAGCTACCGGGCGTGGTGGGTGGCACCGAGGAAACCACCACCGGGGTGGTGCGTCTCATGGCCATGGCTGCCGAGGGCACGCTTGCCTACCCCGTGTTCAACATCAACGACGCGAACACCAAGCACTGCTTCGACAACCACTACGGCACCGGCCAGTCCACGCTGGACGGCATCATCCGCGCCACGAATCGCCTGATGTGCGGGCGTACCATTGTGATCTCGGGTTACGGCTACTGCGGCAGCGGGCTTGCGCTGCGCGCGAAGGGCATGGGTATGCGCGTAATCGTGTGCGAGGTGGACCCGCTGAAGGCGCTCGAAGCGCACATGGAGGGCTACGAGGTGATGCCCGCCGCCGAGGCCGCGCGCTTCGCCGACGTGTGGGTGACCGTGACCGGCAACTGCAAGGTGGTTGACGGCCCCGCGTTCGAGAACATGAAAGACGGCGCCATTGTGTGCAACTCCGGCCACTTCGACTCTGAGATCAACCTCGTGTGGCTTGAAGAGCACGCCGTGAAGAAGACCGAGCTCAAGCCGCTGGTTGAGGAATACACGCTGCCGGACGGCCGCACGGTGATTGTGCTGGCGCAGGGCCGCCTCGTGAACCTGTCCTGCGCCGAGGGTCACCCGGCGTCCGTCATGGACATGAGTTTCGCCAACCAGGCGCTGGCCGCCGAGTACCTCTATAAGCACGCTGGCGAGCTGGAGAACAAGGTGTACGACGTCCCCGCCGCCATCGACGACGGCGTCGCCCGCGTAAAGCTAGAAACTCTCGGCATAGAAATTGACACCCTCACCGAGGAACAAATCAAGTACATGAACAGCTGGAACTTCGAACAAGCATAAGCAGCCGCCCCTCCCACAACGCTCACTCCCCCAAGCCCGACGCCCCCCGCGCCGGGCTTGTTCGTATATGGATTACCTAACAGATAAAGTTTACTTATAAGCATATGCCCGCGTCATAATGACAGGGAGGCAACCACCCTGTGGCATAATCGGCAGCGCGAAGCGCGTCACACTTTTTCGCGATGGCGTAGAGGTGCCGATAGCAGTGCTGCTTGGAAGTTTTTGAGGAATCTTAGTTCTTGGGGGCTGTAGTGAGATATGCAGTCGTCGGGAATGGAGAACTGTTCGGGGTATTGCAGTACAGCGTGTAGAACGCCTTCGAAGTCGTGGTCGTGGAAGTGGTAGCCGGCTGCATGATCTTTGAGATCCCAGCCGTAGAACAGGCCGTCGTGACAGAGTTCGCCAGCGATGTAGCCGAGCGGGCCAAACTCGTCAGTTCCTTTAAGCCGGAAAGTTTTCAGGCTGCGGTCGTACACAATGCTACACACGTTGTTTTGGCGCTCAAGAGTAGCGAGGCGCTCTGCAACGTGGGCTTGCGTGCACACGCCCTCAAGCGGCACGGCAACTTCTCGTACGCAAACCAGGCGGTCGAAGCGTTCGGCCAGGTCATGGAACCCTCGCGCGTCTTCCGCAACGATGCTCCACGCCACGCGTGCACCAACAGCTGTAGCAAGTTCGCAGAGAAACCGCGGGTTCACGGAGCCGTAGTCGTTGATGGTAAGCACTTCGCAGAACGAATCCAGCCGGTTGAATTCCTCGTCGACATCATCCTGGCCGCCCTCTGTGCGCAGAAGACCCGCGCCCTCAAGTTCTTCCAGCACCGTACCCGCCGTGCGCGCAAGCGCCTCAGCGCGACGCTCCCAGCACACAAACGCGTTGTTGATCAGCTGCAACGTTTGCGCGGGATGCTGCGGCCGGGCATGCTCAAGCAGATGCTCCGTCGACGGCTCAGCGCCGCCCCCGCGGTCAAACAGGTACACGATGCGCCCCTCCGCATCCACAAAACTTCCCTCAAGGTAGTTACGGCGCACGTAAGCCCACCAGCCCGCCTCCCCTTCGCCAAAGCGGGCGAAGTAGGTGCGATAGGCATCGAATTCCTCGCGGGCGAGAGGATTGAGGTCAGGCGCGCCAAGATACCATCTCCGCACCTGATCAAAGAACAGATCGGGAAAATCGCACAAGCCGGGGTTCGCGATACCGGTAGCCGCATCACAGGTAAACCCGCGCCACTGGTTGAGGCCCCACGGAAGCGGCATGAAGTTCGCCAAACAGTGGTACTGGCGGCGAAAACACGCAATCAACTGCGGCGATACGCCCGTAAGCCACACCTTCTTGCGAGCCGCCAGATACGGGTTCTCATCCCCCGGCCGCGCGCCGTTGGGGATATCGTCGCCCTCGCTGTAGCGCGTCTTGAACACGGTGTTAAACGAGATCAGCGTGTCCCCGCGCCATCTATCAGGCAGCATGCGAAAGCCATACTTTCCCGCCGCGCATCCGTCGTCTGCCGGAGGATACGCGCGCACCTCAGCCCATTCATCAGGCCAAAACGCGTCGTAGAACCCGCCGCGCCCCACCGAAAGAAAGGCCGGCGGCGACATATCGGGGTCGAGCACACCTTCGCCAGGCATCACTTCCTGCAAGAACAATTCCCGCACGTCCATGTGTCCCCCATCCCCTGCGCCACCTCGCCTATGATGAGGCCATTGTCCCACAACAAAGCCGCAACCCAAAAAGCACCATGGCACCGGTTGAAGCTCAAACGGCGCAACCTGAGCGTCTTCGTGCAACTTCCCCGTTAGTCCTGCTCGGCGGAGTGTTTGAGTTCTTCGCGGCGGGAGCGGAATTCTATGACGGGTTTGTCGCCGCGCAGGAGGTTCTCGCCCATTTTGAGTTCGGTTTTCTTGGGGCGCTGCGTGAGCACCACGCGGCGGTCTTGGTGGAGGATCACGCCATTAGCCACGTTGCCGGCGGCGCACACCACGTCGCACAGCACCGGCGCGGTCACTATGCGCTGGTAGAGGCGCAGGTAGATTTTCGTGTGCTCATCGTCGATGGGCGCGAAGGCGGCCATGACGCGCAGGTCGTCTGAAATACGGTTTTGCCAGAGGTTCGGTACGCGGTATTGCAGGCTGTTCAGGTCGTGCCAGTTCTCGATTTCGTCGGCGGTTTGCGGGGTCTGGCCGTGGTCGGGCTCGTTCTTCACGTAGAACGTGAGCGTGTCGGCGTCCCACATCGTGACCGGCCCGTTCACCAGGGTCTTGTGGCCACGCCCGATGGTGTTGGGGTGCACGAACGGCAGGTGGATCACGTCGAGCTGGTTTTCGATGGCGCGCGAGTAGTGCACGCCCCACACCTCCGAACGCTCGGCGTAGGGGAAGTTGCCGCGGAATTCGGCGAACATGGGCAGGTCATCGGGCGCGTCTTCGGGCTTGCCGTAGAACACCCAGATGAAGCCGAACGCGTCCACGGCCAGGTAGGCACGTACGCGGAAGTTCTCGGGCACCTCAGCCTCAAGGCCGTTCGCAGGAATGGCCACCACGCGCCCGTCGGCAGAATAGCGCAGGCCATGGAAGGGACAGTGCACGTGGTCGCCCTCCACGCGCCCCGCCGCGAGGTTCGCCCCGCGATGGCAACACGTGCCGTCGAGGCAGGCCACGTTACCCTCCGAGTCGCGCCAGAGCACAAGGCGCTTGCCGAAACGCGTCACGCCAACCGGCCGCCCCCTCCTGATCTCGGAGGACGACAAGACGGCGTACCACTGGTTCGGAATCATGGGAGCCTCGCTTCCTGCGGCACCGAGGCGGCGCCCGCGCTCGGACGTTTCCCCCATTGTCCCGCCCGCCGCACGCCCCAAGCAACCAACGCCTCCCCCACGTCTATGTCACGCGAGGAAAACGGGAGGGCTGAAGGTGAGGCTCACGTTCGCACAGACGCGCGGCTCCTGAAAACCACAACAGGCACGCCTATGGGGAAAGCGCGCCTGTGTGCCGTGCGGCGGCGAAGTGACCCACCGCGAGTCGGTATAAGTTGGCTACGAAGTAGCGAGAGAAACCGTATAGGAAATGCTGGCTATTTCAGCCGTACCATCGCTTGCCAGGTAGTTCAAGCGAGCAGTTGCAGGAAGATGCAGCCCGAAAGTCACAGGCAAAGTTGCGTTTTTCTCGATGCGCCAGCCAAGAGTTGCAGGGGTTGTTGTTGGTAGAGGAATGGATGTTTGCTGGCCTCCTTGAGGTGCATCGCTGCACAAGTATGACGCGCTTACGCGCCGTCGATTACGCCAGAAGCGCATCACCTGCCTTTGTATTATGGCGCGGGTTGACTAACCAGGAAGTATCATTGAGAGATAGGTTGATGGAGGGGTAGTTCACGAATTGCTTGTTCACGCGAAGGGAGAAAACGCAGGTCATGGTTGGGTTCTCCGCCTGCGGCGGAGAGGGCGCTTCGTGAAGCACCCCTACGTTGATTACCTAACAGGTAATGTTTATTTACAAGGATATGCCCTCGTCATGGTGGTAGGGAGGGGCGACCATCTCTTGCCTTAATCGGTAGCGCGCAAGCGCGTCACACTTTTGGCGCGTTGCGGGTGCCATCGCCAACGTGCGGCGCGTTACGCTTCCATTCCTTCGGCATCCTCGGGGTGGAATTGGACTACGTACATGATGTTGGTGGGGGCGAAGGTGGCTTGGTCGGCGTTGGGGCTGGTGTCGCGGTCGCCTACGGTGAAGACGCCGATGTCGCCCACCTCGGCCAGGCCGCGGTCGAGCACGATGCGTCTTGCCTGTTCAATCACGAAGTCTGTGTCGCCCTGCACGTCTCCCAGAAGCGGCATCACGCCCCAATACAGCTGCATCGAGCGCAGCACGCGACGCAGCGGCGTGACGGCGTAGATGGGCTGATGCGGCCGAAAGCTGGCCATAAGGCGCGCGCTGCGGCCGGACATGGTGGGCGCCACGATGCAGCGCGCCCCTAGCGTTTCAGCCGCGCGCACGGCGGCCATGCCCACCGCCACCGACACGCTGCCATGACCCGCTTCGCGCGACGCTTCGCGCAAACCCGCCGCCTCGGCGCGCAGGTAGGGCTCGCTTTCTTCCGCGATGCGCGCCATGACGTGCACGGCCTCCACCGGATAGGCTCCCATAGCCGTTTCGCCTGATAGCATGAGGCAATCGGTGCCGTCGTACACGGCGTTGGCCACGTCGGCCACCTCCGCGCGCGTCGGGCGTGGCGCGCGAATCATGGAGTCGAGCATTTGCGTGGCCGTGATGACCGGCGTGTTGCGCTCGTTGCACAGGCGGATGATCTTCTTCTGGATATGTGGCACCAGATACGACGGCATCTCCACGCCCAAATCGCCGCGCGCCACCATGACGCCGTCGGCCGCGTCCACAATAGCCTCAATATCGTTCACCGCCTCGGCGGTTTCAATCTTGGCGATGAGGCCGATGTGCCCGCCGCCGTGATCCTGAAGAAACGCGCGAATCTCACGGATGGCGTCGGCGCTGCGGATGAATGAGGCCGCCACGAAGTCGATATCCTGCTCGATGCCGAAGATGAGGTCCGCGCGATCTTGGTCGGTCATGACCGGCAGCGGCACCGTGACGCCGGGCACGTTGATGGACTTGCGCTCGCCAAGCGTGCCGTCGTTGGCCACGCGGCACACGATATCGGTACCTTCGACGGCTTCGACTACTAGCTCGATGAGGCCGTCATCAACCAACAGCGACGTGCCGGGAGGCACGTGAGCAGCCAGGCCCGCGCAGGTTTGAGTCACACGGTGCGCATCGCCTTCCACGAGCTGCTCGGTGAGCACGATGCGCTCCCCCGCATGCAGCGACACAGGCGTGCCTCCTGTCAGCGTACCTGTCCTAATTTCGGGACCGCGCGTATCAAGCAGCACCGCGCACGGCGAGTCCACCTGCGCGCACACACGACGCAAGCGCGTCATGCGCTCGGCATGTTCCTCATGCGACCCATGCGAGAAGTTCAGCCGCGCAACATCCATACCCTCATCAAGCAAGCGGCCAATGGTTTCCTCATCATCCACCGCCGGCCCCAACGTGCAAATAATCTTCGTCCGCTTCGCCATATGCCGCTCACATTCCGTCGCCGAAACGTTATGCGTTTATGTATACATAGATGATGCGAATAGTATCCGCCAGATTCCCCGACGTGTTGGCGGTGGTGTAGTCGTAGGACAGAACGGAGGACCATTCGTGGGGGGCGCCGGCTATGTCAACCGTGCCGGAGAACGAGCAGTTTTCCTTTACCAGCGTGGTGCCGTCGGAGGCGTACGTAGAGTACGCCGTCTTGTCCTCGGGCAGCACGGCGGCACCCGGTGCCACCTCAATGCCTGCCTCTTCCAGCGTCTTTTCCACGATGTGCTCGTTTTTCACGGCATCGGCGAAGCTGAGCGAGCCATAGCCAAGCGCGGCCGTGGAGGCCGAGTAACCCGCCTGGGCCACCTTACCCTCTTCGTTCAGGCCCAGATACACCGTGGGGGTGCCGGTGCGCGTGTCGGCTGGCTCGTCGGTAAGCGCCACCGTCACGTTCTGCTTGATGGGATTGCCCTCTTCCTTCACCTCGCGCGTGCTGGTCACCGTCGCTCCGTGCTTGAGGGCGGCCACGGCCTCGTCCTGCGTCATGCCAAGCACGGCCACCAGGTTCGGCGCCTCGGTCTTTTTCACCGTCTCGGTGGAGGCATCCTTGGTTTCATCCTTTTGGATGGTGGTGACCTCCTGCGACTCTTGCTGCTGCTGCGTCTGCTGGGCGGCCAGGGTCTGGCTCTCGTTGATTAACTGGTACGTGAAGTACGCAAGGGCACCAATGAGCACCACCAAAAGCACCACAACCACCAGAAGCACGCGGCGCATGCGGCGCGATTTACGCAGGTGAGGCGGAATGTCAGCCTTGTTCTTCTTGCCATGACGACCCACCGGTTCCGCCGGCTCAACCGGCACGCTGTCGTCGCCAAACAGCAGTGGCGGAGCATCGCGCGGCTCAAGGCTTTCAAACGCGTCGGGGTATTCATCGTCGTTGTCGCCCTTGTAGCTGAAGCCCGCGGCATGGGCGGGAGCAGGCTCTTCGCCTTCCACGGGCGCGAAAGCTGTGGTGAGGCCAACAGCGTTGTCGCGGTCGTCGGAAGCGGTTGGCTCGGCATCATCCGCGGCGGGCACCACGGGAGAAAACGCCTCGGTCAGGCCGATGCGCTCGTCGCGCTCGGGCTCATCGGGAGTGCCGGAGGGTGTGTTTGCAGCATGTTTGGGCATCGGATGTTACCTTCCTGACAAAGGGGCTTGGCGCGTTAGCGTAAGAAGAAGTAGTAGACCGCGAAGGACACGATAAGCAGCGCAGCCACCGCAATGACAATCTTTTGCGTGAGCGGCATGGGCTCGCCCTTCAAATCCTCAAGGGTGGTTTCGCTCACGTCTTCCTTGGGCTGGCGTGACGGAGAAGCAGCTGGCGCAGGATCGGGCGCTGGTGCGATCGTAGGCGCAGGTTCAGGTTCGGGCGCAGCAGCCACCGGGGTAGGCGCAGCCGCCGCCCCTGCCGCCGGGCGAACCTCGCCGCTCGCGCGCGATGCGGGGCGCGCACCCGCCACAATAACGACATCGTCCTCGTCGTCAGCAGAAACCGTTATATGGGAAAACGCCTTCTCGTCAGCCACGGTGAATCCTTTCGCTTTCCTGCGATTATAAGGTACGGCTTAACCGCGGATGCCCTTGTCCAAATAATATCCATCGGCTGAAAAGCGCTTTCGATAGGTAAGATAGCAGGCCAGCACGATGGCAACCGTGTTAGCGGCCGACAGCATAAGCATGACCACAATCTGATATTTCGCCGCCGCCACCGGATCGGCCCCCGCCAGCAGCTGGCCGGCCATCATGCCGGGGATGGTGACAATACCTGCGGCCGACATGGACGCCAGGATGGGCGTCATGCCCGCACCAACGGCCGCCTTGATGGAGGGAAACGCCGCTTCCTTCGGCGTGGCACCCAAAGCCACCAGGGCGAACACCTCGTTCGAGCGGCTGTCCATGTCCGCAAAAAGGCGGTCGATAGCCACCGCCGTGGCCGACATGGCATTGCCGATAATCATACCCGCGATGGGCACCAACTGGCGCGCGTTGTACCACGGGTCGGCGTGAATCACGCCCTCTACCACCACAAACGCCACCACGATGGACGAGGCGAACAGCGAGACGAATACCGCAGGCCAAAGCCCCCGGATGGAACTTTTCACGCGCGAGGTAGCAATCTGCGTGGCTGCCAACACCATAAAGCCCAAAAGCAACAGCACGAGCCACCAGGTTTGGTACTCGAAGAGGAACATGAGGACGAAGCCCACGGCAAGCAGCTGCACGAACGTGCGCACCGACGACACCACAATGCGTTTCGTCTGCCCCAGCTCCAGCCGCCACGACACGATGCCCGCCACCAACATGAGCGCGCTTGCGGCGAACAGTTCCAGATAGCCGATGTCGACTACTCCCCCGCTCATGAGTGCACCTTTGATTGAGGCCCGGATGCGGGAGGTGCGGCCACCGTGCCCGCACCCACACCCGCCGCCACAGGCACCGCCGCCTGAGCAAGCGCACGCACGTCGGCATACGCTGCCGGATCAAATCCCTCCGTACACGCGGTATTCTCAGCCACCGGCGAGTTATCGGCATAGGTCAGCGCGCCCGCACGCAGGGTAAACGTGCCCGACGCGAACCCATCGGCCGCCCGATGGCGAATGCGCACGCACGTGGTGCGCTCGTCAACCAGCGCCTTCGTCAAACGCCCGATAGCGCAGGCCGAGCCGTTGTCGAGCGCAGCATCCACCTCATCAAGCAGCAACACCGGTGGGCGCGTGGCAAACGCACGCAGCAGCGCCACGCGCGCGGCCTGCCCACCCGAAAGCTGCGACACATCGCGCTCAAGCCCCACGTCAGCCAACTCCGCCAACTCAAGCAGGCGCACAAGCGCGGCATCCGCTGGCGGCTTTTCCCCCGCGTTCACCTTCAGCGACCAGGGCAGCACCAAGTTGTCGCGCACCGTGCCCGCCACAAGCGCCGCCTGCTGGGGCACAAGGCACACGCGCCGGCGCCACTCCTGCGGCCGATACGCCGACGAAGGCCGGCCATCCAAGTACAGCTCGCCGCCGTCGCGGCCGAGCATGAGCGCACACACGCGCAAGAGCGTGGACTTCCCCGCGCCTGAAGGGCCCACCAAGTCATAGATGGTTCCCGCCTCAAGCTGAAAGGACACGTCATGCAACAGCGCGACCTCCTGCCCGTCGCGCGGATAGGACGCTTTAATATGTTCCGCAGCAAAAAGACTCATGGCCCCATGGTAGCACCCCCACCCGCGCCCGGGAACCGCAACACCCCTTCCCCGCCCGACCGACACCAGCTTGTCACCCCCGCACACGCCAAGCCGCAAAAACCGCGGCCCACCCCGCGCACCCAGCACCACCCCACGCGCGCCTACCCGTTCCCCACGCGCCCCGTTTCCCCAGATAAACGCGTCATACCAATGGCATGATCACCCAAAACGCTCGGGTCGGAATGCTGAAAACGGCCCCGTCATGCTGTGTGGGGGGTATGGGCTCGCGCGGCCTTCTTATGCTGGGCGCGTTCGGAAACTGCGACCCGAGTGCCCCAAGTACCAAGGACGAAGATCCGAGCCGGAAACGACTCACCGCAGAGACGAGAACAGAGGAAAGACATGGAAAAGGAGGAAAGCATGGCCGACTCCGCCGAGGCCTCCGTGCAGGAGCACTGGAGCGAGACCAACGGAAAGAAGTACCGCCGCGGCTCGCGCTTGCCGAAGAAGACCGACTCGCGCCCGCCCATCCCGGCCGCCGAAACCCCAAAGGTTCCCTGGACGTGGGAAGAGGATGGCATGACCGTCATTCGCGGCACCGCGCGCAGCGCGCCCGGATGCCACAACGTGTGCGGCATCCTGTCCTACGTGAAGGACGGCAAGCTGGTAAAGGTGGAAGGCGACCCGGAGGACCCCTACAACCAGGGACGTCTGTGCAGCCGCTGCCTGTGCATCCCCGACTACGTATACCATGAGGACCGCCTGACCAAGCCCATGAAGCGCGACCGCGCCGACCGCGGCAAGGACACATTCGTAGAAATCAGCTGGGATGAGGCCTACGACATTATCGTGCGCGAATTCAAGCGCGTCGTAGACACCTACGGTGCCGACAAAATTGCCATGTGCCAGGGCACGGGCCGCGACATTCACCAGGTCACGCGCCTGAACGCCTGCGTGGGCTCGCCGAACGAGGGCGTGCCGTACTTCGCCGGCAACTCGTGCTACCTGCCCCGTATTGCGTCGATGGCCTGCATGCTGGGCGGCGCGTGCGTCATGGACTGCTCACAGTTCCTTCCCCAGCGCTACGACGACCCACGCTACACGGTACCTGAGTACTGCATCGTGTGGGGCCACCAGCCCTTCTACTCCAACGCCGACGGCTTCTATGGTCACTGGATCACCGACCTCATGAAGCGCGGCATGAAGGTGGCCGTGGTTGACCCGCAGCTCACGTGGCTTGCGGCGCGTGCGGGCGAAGACTGGCTGCGCGTGCGCCCCGGCGGCGACGGCGCGCTGGCCATGGCTATGCTGAAGGTGGTCTGCGACGAAAAGCTCTACGACCAGGAGTTTTGCGACAAGTGGGTATACGGCCTGGAAGCCGTGTGCGAACGCGTGGCCGAGATGGACCTTGACGATTTGTGCGAGAAGGCCTGGGTTGCCAAGGAAGACGTGCAGCGCGTGGCCCGCACCTATGCCACTTCGCACCCCGCGGCCATTCAGTGGGGCGTGGCGCTTGACCAGCAGACGGGCGGCCAGCAGGCAGCGCACGCCATCACGGCGCTCTGGTGCATCACCGGCAACCTGGACATCCCGGGCGGCAACGTCATGGGCGACGCGTGCTGGGGCATCGAGCAGCCGAACTGGACCGGCACCTGGGGCTGGGATGAACTCATGACCGAGGAAGAGCAGTCCAAGCGCATCGGCGTGGAGCGCTACCCCATGTTCGCCGTGGGCTTCAAGAACCTGTCCTCCAACGCCACCATTGAGGCGTGGCAGCGCGGCGAAATTCCCATTCGCGCGGCCTACATTGTGACGAACAACTTCCTGGCCACCATGGGTGCCCAGGCCGAACAGCAGCTGGAATGGTACAAGCAGATTGACTTCATTGTGGTGTCCGACCTGTTCATGACCCCCACCATGATGGCGCTGGCCGACGTGGTGCTGCCGGCGGCCACCTACGAAGAGCGCGACGGCTTCGGCGGCTTGAACGCGTATCGCATCAGCTGCATCAACAAGGCCATCGAACCCGTGGGCGACTCCAAGCCCGACAACACCATCTTCCTGGAGCTGGGCAAGCGCCTCACCGACGCCATCAAGCCTGAGAACAACGACATCGCCTGGCCCTGGGACAGCGTGCAGGAGATGTGGGACTACGCATTGGAAGACGGCGGCTTTACGTGGGATGAACTGCGCGAATCCACGTGGAAGTACCCCGAGTTCAAGTACCGCAAGTACGAAACCGGCGACCTGCGCCCCGACGGCCAGCCCGGCTTCCGCACCGAAACCGGTCGCGCAGAGATTTACTCCATGGTGTTCCACCACACCTCGTGGTCGGGCCTCGATCCGCTGCCGAGCTACGTGGAGCCCGTGGAAAGCCCGTACTCCGCCCCCGAGGATTTGGAAGAGTACCCCTACATCGTGACCTCCGGCGCGCGCGTGCCGCACTTCTTCCACTCCGAGCAGCGCCAAATCAAGAAGCTGCGCGCCCTGCACCCGGACCCGCTCGTGTACATCCACCCCGACACCGCCGCCGCCAATGGCATCGAAGAGGGCGACTGGATTTGGCTTGAGAACAAGCACGGCAAATGCAAGTACAAGGCCTCGTTCAACGACACCTACGACCCGCGCGTGCTGCAAGCCGAGCACGGTTGGTGGTTCCCCGAGCGCAAGGATGCCGCCGAGGAAAACGTGGAAGACGAGCAAAAGGGCCTGTTCGGCGTACTGGAATCCAACATCAACAACCTGGTGCCCTTTGACGCCGGCGTGTCGGGCTTCGGTTCGAACTACAAGGCCATGATGTGCAAGATTTACAAGGCCGACTAGTCGAGAACCCGACGGAAAGGAATTAGACATGGCATACCGTGGAATACTCGTCGACGTCGACTACTGCACCGGCTGCGAGGCCTGCGTGCTGGCCTGCCAGCAGGAGCACGGCTACAGCGAGCGCGAGTTCGGCCTGAAAATTACCAAGCTGGGCCCGCTGCATATCGACGAGTCCAAGAAAGACTACCAGTACGACTTCATTCCCCAGTTCACGCGTTGGTGCGACCTCTGCGCCGAGCGCACGGCCAAGGGCAAGCAGCCCACGTGTGTACAGCACTGCCAGGCGCAGTGCCTCGCCTGGGGCGACGTGGAAGAACTTGCGCGCTCGATTGATGCCCCCAAACAGATGATCGTGGCCATCGAGCAGGCGTAACGCACGCCCCGAGGTGCGCCGCACCGCGTGCCGGCGCACCCACCCCGCCCTGCCTGCCCGCACACCCGCGCGCGGGCAGGGCCCCCACCACACTTGTTCGCCGCCGCCCCCTTATAAGCGGGGCGGCGCAACAGGAGAGCAAAAAGAGCAGCGGGAAGGAGGGAACCTATGAGCACGAGACCGCAGTTCGCGGACGACTTCGGCGGCGAGATTGCCGAGCGCCTGATGAACGTTGACGTGCGTCTGCCGCACGAGTTCAGCCGTGAGGTCACGCAGGCCCAGCGCGAGCAGGGACGCATCGACTGGAAGGAACGCAACTCCGCCAACATGGAAAAGATGGCGAAGGGCGAGGTCACCCCGATCTACCAGTAATCACCAGACGGGCGGCCGCCCCGCTCCTCATGTGGCCCACGCGCCCGAGGCGCGGGGCAGGTGCCCGTCGGACAAGGAGGAACCATGGCTCAAAATAAGGTTATCGATATCAACATGCACTTTCTGCCCACCGACCTGTTCACCAACGAAGAGGTGCTGAACGGCTTTCTGTATTCCGCGCCCATCACCATGGGTTTGAAGGCCTACCGCGGGAAGACCCCCGACGGCGCGAAGGATCAGATTGTGCTCGCCACCGAAGATGGCCGCGACATCCTGAACTACGTGGAAGGCGACTACACGCTTGAGACAAAGATCCAGGCCATGGACGAGGTGGGCGTGGATATTGCCCTTCTGCGCATGCCGGTGTGGCAGGAATGGCTGCCGCTTGAAATGTGCAAGATCGTAAACGACCAGGCCGCCGAGATGTGTCGCCAGTCCGAAGGCCGCCTGGCCGCCAACGCCGTCATCCCGCCGTGGGGCCGCAAGGAAGATATCTACGAACTTGAGCGCTGCCTCGGTGACCTTGGCATGGTGGGCGTGCAGTTCGCCTGCTGCTACGGCGACAAGTTCCTCGACGACGATTTGTTCAAGCCTTACCTGAAGGTGCTGAACGAGAAGAAGGTGCCCTGCGCCATTCACCACACCCCCGGCCAGAACGCGTTTGGCAACTTCGCCGAATACACGCCGCTGCGCCGCGAACTGGGCCGCATCCACGTGCAGGCAACCGCCGTGGGCCGCGAGGTGTACTCGGGTATGTTCGACGAGTTCCCCGACCTCAAGTTCATCCACACGATGTTCGGCGGCAACTGGTTTGCGCTGAAGGACATCCTGGCACCCCACGTGTCCGTCAAGAAGAAGGAGGCCATGAACCGCCTGGCCACCAACGTGGACCGCGAGGCGTACGAGCGCTACCTCACCAACAACATCTTCTTCGACATGACGCACCCCATGAGCTGGAGC
Source organism: Candidatus Gordonibacter avicola (assembly GCA_019113915.1). Classification (GTDB taxonomy): domain Bacteria; phylum Actinomycetota; class Coriobacteriia; order Coriobacteriales; family Eggerthellaceae; genus Gordonibacter; species Gordonibacter faecis. The sequence goes on along the minus strand of DXGM01000009.1, from coordinate 61,775 downwards.
AAAGAGCAGCTTGAATGCGCCGTGAAGGTATGCGGCGCCGATCACTTGCTGCTGGGTTCGTCCTTCCCCGTGTTCTACGAGTGGATGGCCCGCTCGGTGGGATCCATCAATGCGCTCGATGTGTCGCAGGAGGAAAAAGACCTCATGCTCGGCGGCAACGCGGCGAAGCTGTTCAACCTGTAAGTAACCTGGCGGGGCTCGCGCCCCGCCACCGTGCAAGACGCCCGCAAGGAGGCGTCTGAAAGAAGGGGAACTATGAGTAATCCTGCTGCTGCAACCGCAGCCGGCGCTCCCGCAGCCAAGCCTGTGGAGAAGACGCCCTCATACGCCTGGCCGTGCCTTAATTGTGTCGCTTTTGGCGGCAGTGGGCATCGTGTTTGCCTGGATGTGGCTTCCCGGCATCACGTTCCCGGTGTTCAAGAACTGGCTTGCCGAGAACAACGCGTTCTTCGCGAATCCGGCGAACTTCAGCCTGCTGTCCAACGTCATGGGCCTGGTGCCCATTGGCGCCCTGATTATGGCCCTGCCCACCACCATCCTCGTGCGCAAGTTTGGTGCGAAGGCCACCACGCTTATTGGCATTGGCGCGGCGGTTGTGGGTAGCGCGTTGAGCGCGGCCTTTGTGGGCGGCAACTTCTACGTGTTTTTGGCGGGCCGCTTCATTCTGGGCCTGGGCCTGTCCACCACCGTTGTGGCTGGTCCCACGTGTGTGTCCATGTGGTTCCCGGACGCTACGCGCGGCCGCGCCATGGCAATATGGTCCTGCTGGGCTCCCGTGGGTATCTTCCTGTCGAACTTCGTGAACGACGGCGTGTACCATATGGTGGGCTCCAACATGGCGAACCTGCAGTGGGTGTGGGTGGCCGTAGCGGCTGTGTTCGGCATTCTGTTTGCTGTGGTGTTTCGCGACCCGAAGGGCGACGAGCGCTCGCAGGTGTCGCCTGAGCGTAAGCCGCTGAAGGCCGTTCTGAAGTTCTTCAAGAGCCGTCAGCTGTGGTGCCTCATTATTATGTTCGCCATCTTCAACTACATGAACTACGCGTTTAGCCAGTACCTGAAGACGTGGCTGCAGACGCCTGAGGCTCTGGGTGGCTTTGGCTGGGATGCCACCACCGCTGGTCTCTGGGGTGGTTTGATTGTGGCGTGTGGCGCGCTGGCTCCCTTGGGTGGCCTTATCCTCGACAAGACGCCGAAGTCCAAGAAGTACCTCTGCGTGGTCGTGGGTATTTTGGGCCTGACCATTTGCTCCGCGCTGGCGTTCCATGCCGAGTTCTTCATCCCTTACGTGCTGTTCTTCTGCATTGGCAACATGATGCTGAACGCATGCTGCCGTCCGCTCGTGCCGACGTTTGTGTTCAAGGGTGGCGCGACCGCCGTTGCGTTTGGCCTGTCGTTCTTGACGCTGGGCCAGTACGCTGGCCAGATTGTGACCAGCTACGCGCTGGCGCCGTTCAACGAGGGTCTGACGGCCGCCTCGAACGTGGCCATTCAGGCCAAGCAGGCCGTGCTCGCCTCTGGCGGCACCCCGGCCGACTTCGGTCCGGCTATTGGCCAGGCCGTGCAGGAAGCCGTGGCACAGGGCATTCACGTGGATCCGATGCTTGCGTTCTGGGCGCTGGTGCCCATTGGCGTGGTGGGCTGCATCTTGAGCTTTGGCGTGAAGCCGTCCAAGCAGGCTGCTGGTGCGGGTGCGGGTGCTGGTGCTCCCGCTGGCAAGCCCGCCGAGGGTAGCGAAGCTCCGGCTCAGCACTAAATAGTACCGGCTGAATACGAAGCACTACCGTTTGTAAGCGGCCCGGCCGGGACACCCCGCGTCCGGGCCGCCTTCATTCCACCTGTATCCCCGCCTGCGCGGAGAGAAGGGATCAATCATGAGCGACTTGTCCAAGAATTCCCCTGACGAGGCGAAAAACCGCCAGCGTAAAGGCTGGATCGTGCTCTTCGCCATGCTGTTTTGCGGCATTATTGTCATTATGAATCAGTTTAAGGTGCCCACGTTCATGCCGGCCCTCATGGCCGATTTTGGCACCGACCCTGGCACGACGGGCTGGCTCATGTCCGTCATTGCCATCGCCGGCATTGTGACGGCGTTTCCTTCGGCGTTTTTGCTCAACCGTTTCGGGCCCAAGCGCGTGGGGCTTTTCGGGCTGGCCTTTATGGTGGTGGGTTGCGCTGTGGGCGCGCTGTCAGCCACGTTTGGCCAGCTTATTGCCGGGCGCGTGCTTGAAGGCATCGGCGTGGCCATGATGGGCGTGGTGGCCACCACCATCATTTCTATGTACTTCCCCCGCGAGAAGGCGGGGCTTCCCATGGGCATTTGGAATTTGTGGTACGTGGTGGGAAGCACGCTTGCCTACAACATTGGTGTGCCCGTGGCGCTGGCGCTCACCGGCGACCCGCACAACTGGCACGCGTGGTGGTGGTTCTCCGACGTGCTGGCACTGGTCTCGTTTGTGGTGTTTGCGCTGTTCGTGAGCGTTCCGCATGTGGGCCGCGGCGTGGCCGCCCGCCGCGAGCGCGAGACGGGCGTGAAGCAGCACCGCCCCGCCGCCCTTCCGCTTGAGGGCTTCAAGGTGAAGCGTATGTGGCTCTTTGGCCTGGGGTTCTGCTTTCTGATGTTCACGTCACTGTCGGTGCTCACGTGGGTGCCCACTTACGTGCAGGGCGTGGAACTTGAACGCTTGCTGGCCTCCGGCGTTGATATGGCGGCGGCGCAGGCGCAGGCGGGCATTTCCGGCGGCTCCATGGCCTCGCTTGGTTTTGCGGCGTCCATCCCCATGGCGCTTGTGACGGCGTTTCTGCTGGGTAAGTTTCAGAAGCTGCGTCAGCGCAACATCATGGTGATTATCGCGGGGTTCTGCGCGTTTTTCTACGTGGGCGCGTTCCTTATTCCGTACGAGTATCTGCCGTGGTACCTGGTGCTGCTGGGATTGGAAAGCGGCTGGACGAGCGGGGTTGTGTGGTCGATGGTACCCGTCACCATGCCCAAGCGCGTCACCATGCCGGTGGGCATGGCCATCATCATTTTCTTCCAGGGCATTTCGAACCTCTTGTGCACGCCGGTGGTAGGCTACGTCATTGGCGAGGCCCAGCTGTGGACGAACGTGGCACCGCTCTGCGCCGTGACCGCCGCCGTGGGTACGGTGCTCTGGATCATATACGTGTGCACCAAGCCTCCGGTGTTCGAAGAGGACGAGGAAGCTGTGGAGGATGCAGAGGCGCTGGCTGCACGCGGCGAGGGCGCGCCCGAAGGTGCGGAGGCGCTAGCATCATGAGCGCGCACGACTACTCCCCTTCCGGCGCGGACGACGCACCCGATGCCGTCACCAGCGCCACCAGCTGGGCCGAAGCGGCAAAAGCGCTTGATGCGGCGGAAGTTTCCCCCTGCGAGGCTCCCCCACTCGCCGCTCCCCCGGGCATCGACGCCACCACCGGCGCCACCCCCGGCGTAGCCAGCGCCTGCAAAGACTTAGGCCTCACTTCGCCCAACGAAGTCTCCCACCACCTGGGCATCAAACCCCCCGGCGAAGCGTAAGGTCGCACTAACACTATAGTGGAGAGCCTCTGTGCACCCCACTGCGCTTAAAGAGCGAAAGCTATGCCGACCACTCAAGGCCGGCCATAAGACGAGAGGAAACGCTTATGAAACGCAGCGTCACCGACATCAAGCTGAACGTAAAACCCCTCTTCATTGGCTTCGAGCATCAATACTACTATGAAGGACCGTGCCGCATGGCAGGCGGCGACGCCATCAAGCCTGGCTTTGACGCCATTGTGCAAGGCAAAATGCTCAAGGGCTTTTTGGCCAACATTGAAAAATATGTTGCCTCTACCGGCGCACATATACTTGAACCCACCATCGTACGCGGCACTGATGATTGGGATATTAAGGATGCCTACTTCGAGGAAATGCTGGCAGACGATCAAAAAACCGACCTCTATGTAGTCATGTCCAATTTTGGCGCAAATCAAATTCTTGTGGAGTTCTGCTGCCGCACGAACAAGCCTGTTGTTATGAACCCCACCAAATCGTTCGGCGCAATGTCAACCGCCCCCGCCCTGCGTCGCGGGGCCGACATCTTACCAGCATTCGATTGGCCGGAAGTTGCGCGCTACTGCGCTATCCTGCGCGCAGAGAAAGCGATACGCACCGCAAACATTCTGCTCGCACCCCGATTCGACTCCACTACCCCCAAAGCTGGTGGTAATGATTCATTCGTGTGTCTCTCTGACGTGACGCGCAAACTGGGAACGCACTTTCGCCACGTGAATGTACATGAACTGATGGATATGATGAGCCCTCTTCCCGAGGAAGGTAACGTTACCACTCCGGGTCGCGACACCCCCAATATCACGCCGGATGAACTCGAAGCATGCAGTAAAATGGCTGATGAACTCATGGCTGGAGCCGACCCCTGCATCATCGATAAGCCCTTCGTTGTGAAATCATTGATAGCCTGGACCGTCGTACAAAAGCTCATGGATCTCTACGACTGCTCGGGCTTCACAGCACCCTGCCCCGATGCTTGCTCAACACGCCGCTTGAACGAGCAGCAGTTCACCTTCTGCCTTGCACACTCGCTTAATCTGGAACAGGGCTTTGCGTCTGCCTGCGAGTACGATATCACCTCCGTGGTGTGCATGATTGCTGAAATGGCGCTTTCCAACAGCGCTGCCTATATGGGCAATACGCTTCCCGTTGTGGTTACTGAGAATCATATCGAGTGGCCAGTTAATGTGCATGAGGAAGATGTGGCTGGCATTTCTTTGGAGGAAGCGGCCAATCTTTATTCGGTTATTCACTCCACACCTTGCCGCAAGCTTCATGGCCTTGAGGCAGCCGCTGATGAGTACGCTCTGCGCCACTTCGCCTACGACCAGGGATTCGGTGCCATTCAGCGGCACAACTTCACCGCTGATGCAGGTCAGAAGATCACCTTATGCCGCATTTCCCCCACCCTTGATGAAATGCTTATTGTTGAAGGCGAAATTGTTGCCGGAACCGGTTTTGATACCGACAACTGTAACGGCGGCTTTGTGTTTAAGGTGAAAGACACGCGCGATTTATTCAAGAAGCAGATGCGCTTCGGGTTGCACCTTCCGCTCGTGTATGGCGACATTGCCGATGATTTAGAAGAGTTAGCAAAGCGCTTAGGCCTCAATCCTATCCGCGCATAAGCACAGACTAAAAAGCAAGGTGAGGGGAAGTTCATGCGTCGCGACATTAAAGAGCATTTACTGGCGACTAAAAAGGAAGCAAACAGGCAGGTTGAGCGCGTTCTTGCCGCACGTGCAGCCGGTACGCTCAACGTCGAGATACTGCGCGAAAGCCTGTTTATCTATGTGTTAGCTAAATTTGGATTAAGCGAAGACGAAGCCCCCAGCCACACGATGGATGAACTTGCGGAAGCGAGTCTCGCAAAAGCTCTTAGAACCAACCCTCACCAAGTGCTTGAAACCGATCGACCGGCAACGTGTGACGGCGCACGCTCGGTTGACATGAAGCAAGCGCTACTCATCATGACCATGCAGCGAGAGTTCGAAGTAAAACTTGACGGCATACGTGCCGGCTTAGCAGATACAACCGATGACCTAGCCGACCTTGTTTTCACTGCTTTCATGCAGACAGAAGCGGGGGCATCGAGATGAACGAAGAGAACACCTTCCGAGGCAACTCCCTCCGCTTACAGGCGCCATGCATAGACACGCGCTCGTCTATTTCCATAACGCCGCAATGCTTCCTGCAAATCTCACATAAGCCAAGCCGCCACATCATTACTTCGTCGAATGCTTTGATGTATACTTGATGGCTGGAGATGTTGGGGCTCGCGCTTGTGTAATGCCTTTTCAGGCGCGGATCGTGGTCAGTTTCTCCATCGACGTTTGTGCAGATGGTCAGGGGGAATCGATGGATGACAGCAAGGCTGTTTCAAAGCGTCAGATTGGCGCCATGGAGCTGCTTGGCATGGGCGGGTTCGCGTGCTTTTTTGGCTGGATGTTCGTGTCGTTTTACTGGCTGTTCGCCGTTTTCATTCAGGACACTCCCATCGCCGAGCGCGACGGCATTCAGCTGTTCGTGTTTGCTGGCATCACCCTTGGCTATCTTATCTTGCACCTTGTGAGCAAAAACGCGCGGTTTGACCCGTTCAAGCTTCCGGTGCTCATCGGTAGTGCTGTGCTTGCCCTGCTTTTGCCTGGGACAGCGCTGCTGCTGAGTTTTGGTGCGCCGGTACCGCCTGCCCCGGTGCTCTGCATCATAAACCTGTGCGCTGGCTTCAGCGGCGCTTCGCTTACGGTGAGCTGGCTTGACGTGGGCAGCCGTATTCGCGTGCAGAACTACCCGCGTTTCACCAGCCTGTCTCTTGCGGGCGGAGGCGCGCTCTTTGCGCTTGCCGCAGTGGTTCCCGAGGCGCTGCAACCGGTGTTCTGCATCATTTATGCACTGCTCAGCGTGGGGCTTTTGCGCTTTGCTAGCGCACGCGGTGAGGGCAACCCCGACGCGCCACCGGTGGGAGCCTGCAAGAACACGTGGGAGTTCACGCGCGAGATTGAGCCGTCGCTGGTGGCGTTCGGCATCGTGTTCGGTCTCACGTTTGTGTATTTATTCAACTCGGGTTCCGAAGATGTGCTGGTGGGCCTTCTGTTCGTCATTCCCGGCGCGGGGGTTATTACGCTGCTTGCCGTGCTGAACAAGTCGGTGAGTATCACCGTTATCCAGCGCGTGCTATTGTGCATCACCGTGCTGGCATGCCTCTCCATGCCGTTTGCCACCGAGGGCATTCAACTGGCATGCTCGTGCTTGGTGGTGGCTTCATGGGCGGCATTTGTATCGGTGAACTACGCGTTCATCGTGAAGAAAAGCGTCGAGCGTTGGGACACGCCCGTGTTTCGCCAGGCCCCCGTGCGACTCGTATTCAGCGCGCTGGGCTTCCTTGTTGGTTGGGCGATCGCCACCGCTATGACGATGGTTTACGGCGCGCACTCCGACGCGTTCATGATCGTACGCCTGTGCATGGCGTTTGTGCTGGTAGCCGTTGTGATGCTGTTCTTCCCCTCCGCCGAGCACCATACCCCCGAGGGCGGCGCGGTGGAAGAGCGCACGCCGCAGTCAGCCGTGCCTTCAAACCTGAGCGAGAAGGAGTTGTTCGAGCGCCGCTGCACCGCCGTGGCCGACCTCTACCAGCTCTCCCCTCGAGAGACCGACATCCTGAAATTCCTGGCCAAAGGCCGCAACGCCGCCTACATCCAAAACAAACTCACCATCTCGCCCCACACGGTCAAAAGCCACATCTACAGCATCTACCGCAAACTAGACATCCACTCCCAACAAAAACTCATGGACTTCATCGAAGAATTCCCAGTGGAGGACGCGTAAGACAGAAGTGGTTCCCGTGGATGAAGACACCCAGACCGCCATCGAAGAAACTCTTTTCCTCAACGGGATCCCCGGCATGGGCGAGTCGCTGCAAGCGGAAGCAGCAGAAAAACTTGAGGATTGTCTAACTGAGGACCAGCTTGAGTGGTAAACCTTACTTACACCACAAGCGATTAAGTCCAGTCGTCGAAGGAGACTTCTTCTAGTTTCACGCCTTCGAGATCGTTTCCTCGTTCTAGTGAGAGGCAGAGGGTCATGTAGAGGGGGAGGTAATATACGGGCTTACCCTCGCGCACTTCGGTCGAAACGTTGTGTTCGGACAGGACGTAGGCACATTCGATGCCGTATTCTTCCGTTTCTAACAAGTTGTTGAGCGCAACGTGGTGTTTGTAATCCTTGCCCGACTTCACCTCAAGAGGGATAACCGTGCCCTCGCCCGTTTCAAGGAGGAAGTCCATCTCGCCTTTGCGGCTGTTGTGATAGTAGTACAAAGGAAAGCCGGCAGCTTTAATTTCCTGTGCGACCACGTTCTCATAAACCGCGCCGAAGTTGGCATCCCCCTCCCCTGACACCACCTCGATGGCAGCTACCTGCGGATACTGCGCAAGCAGCAAGCCACAATCGGAAGAATACAGCTTGAATTTCTCAGGCACCTTCGTACGCGCAAGAGGGTATTTTGGCTCACTCGCAATGACCGTCGGCAGCGCCACCCCCGCGCTAACAAGCCACGCGAAATCGTCATCCAAACGCTCGTAGGTGGCCCCCTGCTTCACCGACTTCATCATGAAGCGCTTGTTTTCCTTCGACAGCTGAGAAGGAATGTTGTCGAAAATCGTGCGAATCTGTAGCTTGCGACCAGTGGCATACTTGGTAATGTCGAAGCGATACTGCTCTGCTATGTCGGTTGCCACCTCGCGCGCGGCCCCCAGATCGCGATTGCCATCAAGGAAGCGCTGCACAGCCTCCGGCATGCCACCAACCGCGATGTACTGGCGGTACAGTTTCGTAAGCCGCTCATGCAACGTATGCTCAAGCGGCTTTTTGTCGCGGTAGCAGGTCTTCACTTTATCAATAATGCTAACGGGAACTCCTGTCGCCCAGCAAAATTCCTCGAAGTCGAGAGGATACATGCGCTCGGTTCGTGCGTACCCCACTGGAAACGACGTCACCCCTTCAAGCGCCGCCCCTAGAAGCGACCCAGACAAAATCAGATCGAAACGACCATCGTCGAGCAAGAACTTCGAGAGCGTCACAATGTTTGAAGCCGCCCGCTGCACCTCATCGAGAAACACCAGCGTTCCGGGCTCCAGCGCACGACCGGCAATGAGCGAAAGGCGCGAGACAAGTTCGTCAGCACTATCCGCGCCAGCAAGGAACGCCGCATCGTCTTCGTCCTCAAGAAAGTTAACTTCGAGAAAGTTGGGATAGTTGTCGCGCGCAAATTCACGAACGATAAAGGTTTTTCCTGTTTGGCGAGCGCCCAGAAGTATGAGCACTTTTTTCTTCGGAGCGCTCTTCCAAGCGAGAAGCTTGTCATACATTTTACGCTTGAGCATGCGTGCCGCACCTCTTCCCTGTTTCTAAAACAGAAGATTTTAGGGCTAGTATGTTTCTAAAACAGAAAGAATTCAAGCCAAAATGTTTCTAAAACAGAAAGTTGTTTTTGACCGCTTGTCTGTTTCCGGCACTAATCGACACACTACGCGCGCCAGCACGCTGCCCCTCTTTCACTCCCCCAATACTGCGGTCACATCTTTCCTGGTCAGCGTCTCATACTATTGTACTGATTCGTAATCTGCATACTCTTTACGCGATGGGGTCATACCATTTGCGTGTTTAACTCGCGTCAACCCGAGTGGGGGCGGGCCGATTGGGGCAGACACCCGACAGGCCTGCGAAAGCGAGAGGAGTTGCGATGGTTGAGAACGCAGTCGCGGAGAAGGACCGCGACGAAATTGGTACGTCCAAGGAGGAGAACCAGTTCAACTTCGGCGCCGGCAAGAAGCAGGAAGTTGACCCGCGCTGGAAGCATCCGAAGCCGTGGCAGTACGAAGAAGACGGCATGATTGTGACCCGCACGTCGGTGTGGTCGGCCCCGGGCTGCCACGAGGGCTGCGGCGTGCTGGTGTATTCCGACAAGGAAACCGGCAAGTTTATCAAGTGCGAAGGCGACCCGGACGATCCCTACAACCGCGGTGCGCTCTGCCCGCGCTGCTTGGCCTTCAAGCAGGTGGAGTTCCACCCCGACCGCATCCTGTACCCGATGAAGCGCGCTGGCGAGCGCGGCGAGGGCAAGTGGGAGCGCATCACGTGGGACGAGGCGCTGGAGACGTGCTATAAGGAATTCCGCCGCATTTCCATGACCTACGGCGGCGACTCAATCCACGCGCTGCGCGGCACCGCGCGTGACAACCAGTGGCAGGTCGGCCGCATGGTGAACACGTTCGGCAGCCCGAACGAGTACGGCTTCTTGTCCGGCACGGCGTGCTACCTGCCGCGCCTGTCGCTCATGATCATGACCTACGGCGGCATGCTCATCGCCGACTTCTCCCAGTTCTCGGCGCTGCGTTACGACGACCCCGAGTGGGTATGCCCCGAGTGCACCATCGTGTGGGGCTGCAACCCCACCATTTCCAACCCCGACTTCTTCATGGGTCACTGGGTGACCGATGCCATGAAGCTGGGCTGCAAGCTGATCTCCGTCGAGCCGCGCGTCACGTGGCTGGCCGCGCACGCCGACATTCACCTGCAGCTGCGCCCCGGCACCGACACGGGTCTTGCTCTCGGCATGATTAAGGTCATCATCGACGAGGACCTCTACGACCACGACTTCGTCGATCGCTGGACGTATGGCTTCGACCAGCTGGCCGAGCGCGCCCGCGAGCTGTCACTTGACCAGGTTGAGGAAATGACCTGGGTGCCCAAGGAGAAGATCGTCGCCGCCGCGCGCCTGTTCGCAAACTCGCATCCCGCGAACGTGGTGTGGGGCCTCGCCGTGGATATGCAGAGCCAGGGCACGCCGTGTGCTGCTGCCATCGCGGCACTGTGGACCATCACCGGCAACCTCGATGTGCCGGGCGGCATGTGCTACACCGCCTCCCCCATGGGCGTTGACCAGCCCTCCGCCGGCGCGTGGGGCATCTACGACCTCATCGACGAGGAAATGCAGAAGAAGCGCGTGGGCTGGAAAGAATTCCCGATGTATCGCTACGGACTCACGCAAGCCATGCCCGACATGTGCCTTGAGTACATGGAAGCCGGCAAGGTGAAGGGCGTGTGGATTCAGACGTCCAACGGCATTGCCTGCATGAGTTGCGAAGTTGACCGCTGGTACAAGGCCATGAAGAAGCCCGAGTTCATTGCTGCCGTCGACATCTTCATGACTCCCACCATCCAGTCGTGCGCCGACATCGTGATGCCCGTGCAGACCTGGGCCGAGAAGCACTCCGTGCGCGCCCACTACTACTTCCTGTCCGCTATCACGGGCGCCTGCGCCGCCGAGGGCGAAGCGAAGTCCGACTGCGAAATCAACCGTGAACTGGCTCAGTACTTCGACAACGACGACGAGTTCAACCGCGCCATCAACCGCCCCGAGGGCAAGCAGCACACGTGGCCCTGGGCAACCGAGGACGAGGTGTACGACGAAATTGTCAAGCCCTCCGGCTTCACGTTCCACGAGCTTATGGAGCACGGCCCGGTGTATCAGAAGTATGTGTACAAGAAGTACGAGAAGGGTCTTATGCGCCCCGACGGTCAGCCCGGCTTCAACACGCCCACCGGCCGTATTGAGTTCTACTCCACGCTGTTCGAGAAGTTCGGCTACGACCCGCTGCCCTACATCGAAGAGCCCGGCATCGGCCCGGTGACCACGCCGGATCTGTACGAGGAATACCCGCTCATCATGATTACGGGCGCCCGCACTACCTCGTTCTTCCACTCCGAGCACCGTCAGATTCCCTACCTGCGCCAGCTCACGCCCGACCCGTGGGTGCAGATTCACCCGCGCACGGCCGCCGCGCTCAACATCTCTGAGGGCGACTGGGTGTGGATTGAGAACCACCGCGGGCGTTGCCGCCAGCGTGCGCGCCTGACGTTTGAGGTGCACGAGAAGGAAATTGCCGCCCAGCACGGCTGGTGGTTCCCCGAGCAGGACGGCGCTGAGCCGAACCTGTACGGCTTCCGCCAGTCCAACATCAACCAGCTTCTGGCCAACAAGCCCGGCACCACCGGCTTCGGCGCCGACTTGAAGTGCACGCTGTGCAAGGTCTACCGCTGCAAGGAGGAGGAACTGTAATGGCCCGCAACGGAATACTTGTTGATTATCAATACTGCACGGGATGCTACTCGTGCGAAGTGGCCTGCCAGGCCGAGCACGAACTGCCGCTTGAGCAGTGGGGCGTGCGCGTGATGCAAAACGGCCCGTGGCCGGTGAAGGATGCCGAGGGTGTTGAGACGGACAACTACGTTTACGACTTCATCCCCGCCTTCACGAAGATTTGCGACCTCTGCGCGGATCGCCAGGAAAAGGGTAAACTTCCCTCCTGCGTGTTCCACTGCCAGGCCAAATGCATGAAGTTCGGCCCGGTAGATGAACTGGTGGCCGACCTGGACGCCAAGCCGCAACAGTACCTGTGGGTGCCGCCCTGCGCGTAAAAGGGCTTTGAGAGGAAGGGGCGGCTCGGCTGCCCCTTCCTCAGTTTCATCCGGAATGAGGAGTTTCCCATGGACTATGCCGAATTGAAAACCAGTATTGAGGGGGCGCCGCTGGCTTCGCGGGCGACGTTGGAACGCTTGTTGTTGTATGTGTCGTCAGAGTCAAACGTGTTACCTGAGTACGAGCCGTACTTGGACGGGGCCACGTCCTATCAGGACTTTTTCAACGCGCTGTACGCCGACGAGACGCAGAAGAACACGTCGGTGTGGGCCGCGTGGGCGGTACTTAAGCGCAAGAGTTGGATCTACCGCTTCGAGCCCGACCTCATAATTGAGAACCTGCGCTTAAAGGGTGACGGGCTGCCCATCCAGTTTGGCACGGGCCTCATGCTGGCCCCCACAGGCAGCCGCGATAACATCGCGAACTTCTACGTTTTCCAGCGTGGCGCGTTCAACGTGGAAGCCGCTGAGTTCGTGACCTCCATCGGCGGCACGTTCACCTGCGCCGGCTACGATTTCGCCGGCATCTACGGCGTGTACAAGTACCGCGGCAGCGTGATCTTAGAGCAGTGGGAAGCCGATTGCGCACCCGTGCCGTCGGACGCGCAATAGCCATCTTTATTATGCGCGTTTCACCAGGTAACAGTGGTGGATTTTGGGGTTACGTTCGAAGTCGTGGGGGATGGTTTGTGCGGTGATGTCCTCAAGGGACACGCCGTATTTCGCAAGCGCGTCGACGTCGGGCTTGAAGGTGCGCAGGTTGCAGGAGAACACGGCCTCGCCGCCCTCGGTGAGCAGGCGGGACACGCCTATCAGCAGCTCCACGTGGTCGCGCTGTACATCCCACGTGCGGCTGCCCATGGCTTTGGAGTTGGAGAACGTGGGCGGGTCGACAAAAATTAGGTCGAAGCGGCGCGGCGAGCGACGGCATTCGGTGATCCAGGAGAGCACGTCGGCGCGCTCAAACGCGTGCGCCGGGCCTTCGAAGCCGTTTGCGGCCATGTTGCGGCGCGCCCAGTCGAGGTAGGTCTGCGACAGGTCGACCGTACACGTTTCGAGCGCTCCCCCACCGGCGGCGTGCACCGTGGCTGCGCCGGTATAGGCAAACAGGTTGAGGAAGCGCTTGCCGGCCGCCTTCTGTCCTACGAGCGCGCGCGTGAGGCGATGGTCGAGGAAGAGCCCCGTGTCCAAGTACCCCGACAGATCCACCTCCAACAGGAAGCCGTCCTCCTGCACCTGTGTGACGTAGCTGCGCCGTCCGGCATCGCGGTACTGCGCGCCGCCCTTGTCACGCCGGCGCGTTTTGGCAAACACGTGGTCAGGGCGAACCCCCAGCGCAACGGGCGCGAGTGCCAGCACGTCATCGAAGCGGCGGCGCGCCTTCGCGGGGTCGACGGACGACGGCGGCGCATATTCGGCAATGTGCAGGTAGAGGTTGCCCTCAGCATCACCCGCACCGGTGTAGAGGTCGATGGCAACCGCGTATTCGGGCAGGTCGGCGTCGTACACGCGATAGCACCCCACCCCTTCGCGGCGTGCCCACTTGCGGTGCTCTTTGGCCACCTTGAACAGGCGCGCGGCGAATTGGTCTGAGCCCTGTTCGAGCACCTCCACGCGATGTTCCGCACCACCCGCTGGGTCAGGAACCACCACGACGGCCGCCTGAGCGGGCTGCTTGTCGAACACAAGCGCCTCAACGGCCACGCGATCACGGCCCAGTTCCGTGCGAAGAGCGGGCGCAATGCCAAAGCGATCTTCCACCGCCTGGCCACCCGCCACGGCAAACGCCGAACCAACCGGCGCCGCTTGAGCAGCGGCAACAAAGGCCGCAGCATGAGCTTGCGCGCTGGCTTCCGAAGCCTGTTCGCGCGCACCCAGCACGCTGGCTACCAGACAGAGCGCTGCGGTGTCGGTGCCCGTGACGTTGGCGGCATTGGCGGCGGCCACCGTGCGCTCAACGAGCGCAGAAGCCTCCTGCGCACCTCCGTGCTCGATGCTGACCACCTGACGCAAGCCCATGCGCTTGGCGCGCCCGCGCGCCCGCGCAATAGCTGGCGACGAGGTAGAAAGGCCCGCAATGCGCACGCGTGTAAGGTCGGGTGCCACCGACGAGCTGGCTGCAACCCCTTCGCCCAGCTGCGCCGCTAAACCGCGCTCGAAACGCTCGTCCGCCTCGTCGAGCACGTCCACCCACACGTCCTCATCAAATCCCGCCCAGCCGAAGAAACCCCACGCATCGCGCGCAAGGCCTGGTGCAAGGTCACATGCCACCGCCGCGGCTTCCACCACCACGGCACCGTCGCCGCATGCCGGGTCAACAAGCGCCGCATCGCCGCGCACCTCGCCGCGCCAGCCAGCCACCGCCAGCAGCCCTGCGGCCAGCGCACACTCAAGCGGCGCCTCAGCACCATCATCGGGGGTTAAATAGGTGCGCCGGTAGAGCGACGCACCCACCAAGTCGAGCGACACGGTGGCGCGCCCCTCGCGCACCCGCACATCCACGAGCGCATCCGGCGACGCCGCGTCCACGTCAGGCCGCTGCCCGCGCACCTCACACAGCCTATCGCACACCGCATCCTTCACCTTGAGCGCTGTGAAGCGTGTGTTGCGCAGTTCCGCGTTCATACCATGCGCCTGCACCGCCATACTCGCACCGGGCGCAATAACTTCTTCCCACGGCAGCGCCCGCACGCCGTCATACAGCGCATCGGCACTCGCCGCATCCACACGCCCCACCACCAGCGAAATGCGCGACGCCAACCGCGACCACAAACACGCCGCCAGCGCCCGCCGCGCGTCGCAGAAAAACGCCACGCCCCCGCCAAGCGGACGCACACGGCGCACGCCAAGCCGCTTGAGTTCCTCAGCCAACTCCCCCTCCAACCCCGCAAGGCAACTCGCAAACAATTCAAGGTTATAGGCATCCATGGCGCACATTTCCAATCATCAAGGGAAGTAAGTTTGATTCACTGAGCAAGGATAAAACAGGAGAAGGGTAAGAGGGCGCCAGGTTGGCACAACTCAGTAAAAATCACAGGTGGAATAGGCTACTGCCAATCAGCGGAGTGAGTTTGCCGCAGGTGGAACTTAGCGACGCGCGGGTTAGCATAGTAAGTATCGCTGGTTAAACCAAAGACACGCTGGTTGGCGCAAGTAAGTCAAACTCACAGGTAGAACAAGTTTCTCCCCGGTTGGCGCTAGTCAGTCAGCGAGAAACCCCCTCGTACCGATAATCGCCCCGTTTCGCGGCTGAGCGTACTGAGGTACGCGAAGGTAAGCGAAAAAGGGGCGAGGATCGGTGCGAGGGGGTTTCGCAGCGTCGAGAATTTTCGGCGGCTGGTAAGCCGCCGAAACCTGCTAGTCCTCCAAATAATCCTTCAACTTCGAAGAGCGCGAGGGGTGGCGCAGCTTCGCCAGCGTCTTGCTCTCAATCTGGCGAATGCGTTCACGCGTGACACCAAACTCGCGTCCCACTTCCTCAAGCGTGCGAGGATGCCCGTCTTCCAAACCGAAGCGCAGGCTAATTACCTTGCGCTCGCGCTCGGCAAGGCCATCGAGCACCTTCGACAGCTGCTCTTGCAGCATGCTGAAGCTGGCGGCATCGGGCGGCACCACGGCGGCGTCGTCCTCGATGAAGTCTCCCAGCTGGGAGTCTTCCTCTTCACCGATGGGCGTTTCCAAGCTCACCGGCTCCTGCGAGATCTTCTGAATCTCGCGCACGCGCTCGGCGGGCAGGCCCATCTCCTTGCCAATTTCCTCGGGCGTAGGTTCGCGGCCGAGTTCTTGCAGCAACTGGCGCTGAATGCGCACCAACTTGTTGATGGTTTCCACCATATGCACGGGAATACGGATGGTGCGAGCCTGGTCAGCGATGGCGCGCGTGATGGCCTGGCGAATCCACCAGGTAGCATACGTGGAGAATTTGAAGCCCTTCGTGTAGTCAAACTTCTCTACCGCACGGATGAGACCGAGGTTTCCCTCCTGGATGAGGTCCAAAAACAGCATGCCGCGGCCCACGTAGCGCTTGGCGATGGACACCACGAGACGCAGGTTCGCTTCAATGAGCTGCTGCTTGGCGTCGAGGCCCACCTGTTCAATGCGGCCGAGGCGGCGCTTCTCGCGGCGCTCAAGCTCAATGCCTTCGTCTTCGGCACGCTCAAGTTCCTCGGTGGCGGCGACACCGGCCTCAATTTTCATGGCCAGGTCAATTTCCTCAGCGGCGGTCAGCAGCGGAACCTTGCCGATCTCCTTCAAATACATACGCACCGGGTCGCCCGTGAGCATGGTCACGCCCGCATCGGCGCTGCGCTTGCGTGCAACGCGCGCCTTGCTCTTGCCAACGCGCGGCAGTTGCACCTCAACGGTTGCTTTCAGCTCCTCTTCAGGAATGCCTTCAAGCAGGTCCTCGTCTTCATCGAGGCTCGTTTCAAGCTTGTCTTCGTCGAGGGTATCGGCGGCACTCACGTCGGGTTCGACGTCGAGCGTTTCATCGTCGTCCAGTATCTCTTCGGTATCGATCGGGGCTTTCGCAACGTTCTTGGCGTCTTTTTCAGAGGCTTTGCTTTTAGAGGCTTGGGCCACGTGATCTTCCTTTCCAACAAGATGCGCTCGGACATGCTGCAGCACACGCACCGGGCGCAAAGATACAGCGGAGCAGTATATCACAAACTACCCTTTTTAGGAAAGGGGCGCGCGGAGAACATTACCGCATCAAACGAAGCCGTTCTTCCACCAAATCGATAAGTTCTTGCTGAGCGTGAACTCCCACCTTTTGGTAAATGTGGTACACGTGCGTCTTTACGGTGTGATAAGAAATACTGAGATCTTTGCCAATGCGCTCGGTGCTGTAACCGCGCACCAAGAGCGCCATAACCTCACACTCGCGGGGCGAGAGCCCATAGCGCAGCGCAATGGCATCGTAAACCTGCTCAACGGTTTCCTCTGATACCTGGGAAACTCCCGTCGGCGCATCGCTGAACTTCCATACATAACGTGTAAGCATGCCAACAATCGCCACCACCAGCGCAACGCACACAGCAGGCAGTACTCCTTTAAGCGCGTCGTCAGAAAGCAACATCGCATACCCGATGGTCCAGCCAATAACCAAGCCTGCAAGCTGCGGATAACGACCCGTTGCCCACGATTTTGCACGGGGCAGCCGATTTGCTGCAATAATGCTGCGCAAGCGCACAACATTAAGCACGTCATACGTAGTGAAACACATCACCAGCAAGCTGCAACACAACACGAGCCCGAAGGGATTGCTGAACGGCAAGAGCAGCAAAAAGAACGCTGCAATAGGAAACAAGAAGGTCAGCAGTACGCGCACCGACATACGATTCTTCAAAAACACGCTGTACAAAATGAGGAAGATGCCCGGAATACAAAGGGAGAGCCAAATGAACTCCAAACTTCCCGTCATCGTGCTGAGCGAAATACCCAAGCAGTAAGCCAAGCCAAAGACCACGCTTAACAAAAACAACTCTCCGCGAAAACTGAGAAGTGCACTCACGGCCGCTGCAGCGGGCGCTTGCGGTGACTTTACCCCACCAGCAGACACCTCTCGCTTACCACCTGTCCCGTTTCCAGCACTCACGCCATCATCATTGCCAGACGCCGCGCCAGATCCCGGTGTGCTGAGTGGCGCAAACGCAGTGCAGCACACGACAAAAATTGTGAGCACCAACCGTATACCATCTTGCAAGCCAAGCAACAGCAAATAGAAGAATCCTGAGAGCAGGAGCGCCAGCGAGTTAATCGCACAAAACCGGTCCTGGCCCGCCCCCTGCAAGCCGTCAAACAAACGAAGGAACGCCGCAGCGGTACCCGCTCCCATAAGCAGCCATACCAGGAGAATTACGGGCACCGCTACCACAATCCCCGCCCGCGCAAGCGCCGATACCACCACAATTGATGCAGCCGCACCAAGGGCAAAGAGCGGAAGAAAGGGGGTACGTTCGAAGAATGTCGCCGTGCGCAATCGCGCGACAACAATCATAAACAGGGCTGCCCCTAGAAAGCCAAATCCCTTTTGAAGGATATCGAAGCGCACGATATCTTCGAAAGGGACTACGAACACATCAAGCGAATAGGCTATGTAGAGCCAAATCCAATAACACGACACCGCAAGAACCGGCAACACAGAAAACTCGTGTACAAGTGAATCGGACGACACAGCTTGGCCGCCCGCCAACCGGTGCAGCAATCGAAGCATCCGCTCCTTTGCAGAAAGCTTCTCCACCTGCACCACCCCCTCTTCCGAGCTAGAATCCCCCCAAGCGGGCGCACCGCACAACAGGCGATGCGCCCGAAGAATATGATGTCTCAAATCATCATTTTGCCTGATCGCATGGATAGTTTATCATCTCTGCCGGAGTAATCCCGGGCGGTGGAACACACTCAATTCCTGCCCGCGCAAGCGCTTGGCGACCCGCAGCCTCAAGCTGTGCACAAACAGTCGCGCCCGACACCACATCCGCACTTTCCCCTTCCACGGATCCAGCGATCTCAGTAACGTCACTCGGAGCAGTGGGGGCGGCGGCATTCATTTCACTGCCGCCCTCCCACACTGCTTTATATCGATGTTCTTGCTCCATTAGGCGAGCGCAACCAGTGCCTGCTTGGACTTGCTGCCAATCTTGTGCGCCAAATCGGTGAGTTCACCGTACTCCAAGCATTTCGCCTGGCAATGGTGTACACAGGCCGGAAGCTTACCCACAGCCGTGCGAGCGGCACAAAGGTCGCACTGATCGCTAAACGCCGGCTGATACCCTACTTGCCAGCGGTCATTCGCTGGTCCGTAGCTCCACGGACCTATCTCACACACGACCACGCCGCACTGTCCCACAGGAAACGCATGCTCAACCGCGCATGCCATTTCACAGGAATGGCATCCCGTGCACCACTCGTAGTCGACGAGCAATCCATATTCCGCCATGCTACTCACCATCCTTCACCGGATAAACTTTGCACAGGTTTGTCTTATAGTTACCGCCAAAGCCGCTCTTGCCGTTGCCCCAAGGAATCAAGTTGTTAATGCAGAGTTCCTTGATATCGTAGAGATTCTCGGGGTCACCCTCAGGGTTCCACCAGCCATGGTCTGCCGCCACGATGCGGGGATCAAAGATGGGTGTCTTCTTCACGCGGCGCTTTGCGCGTCCCAGCATGTTTTCCACCCACACCCAGTCACCGTCAGACACACCGAGCTGGGCGCACGTGTCGGGATGAATTTCAATGAGCGGGTCGGGATACATGGCCAGAAGGCGTTCTGCCTGGCGGTGTTCCGAATGGAAGAACGGCCAGCGGCGCGCACCCGTGCAAAGCACGAGTGGGTACTCATCCAAAAGCTCCGGGGTTGCAATCGGGCCAGGTGATGGTTCGTCAAACACAGGCAGCGGATCGAGCCCGGCGTTGCTATAGTACGTCGACCACAGCTCAATACGACCCGTTGCCGTGTAGAAGCCAGGACTTCCGTCAGGACGCAGCAAGCCTTTCTCGTGTCGGCGGTACTCGAAGGGCAAGTACACCGGTGCCACTTCGCGCAACTCGGGGAACGTGATACCAGACGTCTTTATCATCTCGGTAAACATGTCCTGCACGTTATCCCACGGCCACGCCTCGGGTGCGAGCAGTTTACCCAACGCCAGGTTGATTTCCATATCGGACTTGCATTCACCGATCTGGCACACCTTATTGATGGCCTCAGCGCGCTGCGCGCCGTCACCCAGACGCACGCCATCGCGCTCAGGGAACATGGAAGCAGGCAGCACCACGTCATAGAACGCCATAATTGTCGGCGTCATGAACAGATCAGCACCCGCCACGAAGTCGAGGTTGCGGAAGCATTCAGCAACATCCGTGGAGTTCGCCGACATGCACGCGAGGAAGTTCGACGTTTGCACCCAAGCTGCCTTAATGGGATAGGGCTTGCCCGTCTTCATCGCCTCAATTGTGGTGTTGGGATGCGCCGCCTGGAAGCCCAGACGGAACAGAGAGTACTTATCCAGACCCAAGCGTTTCTCGTTCTGCTCATCGCCCAGAAGTTCAAAGCCCCAACCGCCGCCGTAGTTAAGAATCTCAGGCGGCACGATAATACCGCCAGGTATTTCCACGTTTCCGGTAACTTGGAAGAGCGCCATGATAGCCTGACCAGCCGGCAACGCCTCCTTCGTCATGTCAACCGCCACACCCCACTGGAGCGTGGCCGGCTTGCTTGCGGCAAGGATTCGCGCCGCAGTGCGAATACGATCGGCCGGTACCCACGTTGTGGTTTCAGCATATTCGGGCGTGAATGACTGCACATGTTCGCGCAATTCTTCGAATCCGTAGCACCAGCGATCAACAAAATCATGATCATACAGATCTTCGTTGATAATGACGTTCATCATTGAGAGCGCCAGGGCCGCATCAGTACCCGGCCTCACGGGCAGATGTACCTCAGCCTTAGCAGAGAGCCACGTAACCTTCGGGTCGATCATGACAATTTTCATGCCACGTCTCATAAGATCAACCACCCAGTGACCAAAGAAACCATCCGAGTTCGCAATGAGCGGATAATTTCCCCAGATAAACATGGTCTCGGGAAGCTGCCACTCAGGGTTGTCGTAGCGGTCAGGGAACTGCTGGGCGCAGTCGGCAACCCAGAACGCGCCAGTCGTGGCAATGCAGCCAGCCACACGCGGCAGATAGCACGCATTGCCCGAGAAGATGTTCACGAAGTTCGGACTTCCAAACGACCAGCACAAGCGCGTGATATACGGTGCGATATCACGCCCCGTGCCACACGAGAAAATAACCGACTCAGGACCATAGGTCTTCTTCACCTTGTTGAGTTCATCGGCAATAAGATGAAGTGCCTCATCCCAGCTGACGCGCTCCCACTTATCGTGACCGCGATCCTCCTTCGCACGCTTCATGGGATAGGTCAAACGCTTGGGGTTGTTTACCATTTCGGGCAGGTCAAGGCAACGTACGCACAAGCGCCCCTCATTGAACGGATTTTCCGGATCGCCTTCCACCTTAACCAGCTTACCGTCGTCATCGGTGTAGAGCAGCACGCCACAACCCAAGTGGCACCCCGGACCCGACCAAGCACTCCCCCGCGTCACCGTCAGATCACCCTCGCGATAGGTGTAGGGCTTTTCGTGCTTCACGAACTTATAGTCTCGCTCTTCCATTCCATCCTCCTCTCGTCGTGTTGCTTACTTATCGGACGCAGCTGCGCCAGCCTCTGTTTGTGGAGCATCAGTGGCGGCCTCAGCCGGGTCTTCTTTCATGAACTTGAACAGCGCCAGACACGCAACCACACCAATTACGCCGATGCCAACGAGCACCATGATGGCTGCACCCCATCCCGACGTCTCAATGAGCGTACCAATGGAAGCGTTACCAAAACCGCCGATAGAACGGCCGAGAGCGATTACGCCGAACGTGGTGCCAATGTACATGGGGGCCACAGCAGCTACCGGGCCGATAGGCCAGACCACAGCCGGCACAAGTTGGAGCACGATACCCGTAATCAGCATTACAGCCACCGTCATGCTTGGCGGAACGTTGAACGCCAGAATGGCAATGAGCGCCGTGAGAATCATCGAAACCACCAAAAGCCACAAGCGACTCTTCAGCTTGACAACTTTGTTGAGCACTGGACTCATGATGACTACACCCAAAATCATGCCAACAGTGATCAGGCTTGAGTAGAGGTTCGAGTCCTCAATACTGAAGCCGAGTTCTTGCATGCAATACGTCGGCGCAAACGTTGACACGGCATACATAATGAACGCGAACATGGCGAAAATCACAGCCAGCAACCACGTTGCGGGTGACTTCATGCCCTCAATGATTGAAACCTTCGGCGCATCTTCAGGCGCATAACCCTCGGGTGCTTTGACAAAGATGAAGAACAGCACGGCCGCAACCACGAGCAGCGCGGTCGAAAGCCACCACACATTCGTCCACGTACCCGGATCATCAGCGGCAATGAAGAAGTTTGCACCCGTGAAGATGGCAAGCATTCCGATGGGCACCCAACCTGACCAGATAGCCATGGGCATGCCGCTCTTCTCAGGCGAGAACCACATGGAGATAAGCGCCGGCACCGCCACACCAATAAGCGCGAAGCTTAACCCCTCAATGAAGCGGCTCACCAGCAGAAGCTCAATCGTCGGCATGAAGGCACCCATCAGGCTGCCCACAACAGCTGACACAATAGCGAACAAACCCACTTTTTTTGGACCGAACTTGTCGGTGAGGCTGCCTGATGGCAGCGCCAGGATAAGACCGGTAATGGTAGGTACCGTCATAAGCCAGCCACCGAGCGCGGGGCCAATACCCAAATCCTCCATGAGCAGGCCCATGGTGGGTGGCACCTTAAACATGTTGATGGCAATCATCACGGCAGCCAGTATGCCCACCAGCGTGACGACCCATCCGGTCGTTGACGATCTCTTCGCTCCCATAGATTTCCTCCTTGCTTCGATGCGTACTAAGCCGCGGCTGCAAGGAACTATAGGAACGCCACCCAACCCCGTCATCGGGGAAAAGCGCGTATTAGAACACTACGGTCATCGGAAAAAACGTAGTAGGAAGCTTTGACCTGGCTAAAGCCTAAACTACGAGCCTTCTTCGCACGAGCGCACTGTGAGCCATCCATCCACCTATTCAGGCTTCGGAGGTAAGAGTGACTGGAGGGTTTCGTAGAGTTGGCGGGCTTCGAAGGGTTTAGGGACGAAGCCGTTCATGCCGGCGGCTACGGCCTCGTCGCGATCCTCCTGGAACGTGTTAGCAGTCAGCGCCACAATGGGCACCTCGCGCGCATCCGGGCGGTTGAGTACGCGAATCTCGCGGGACGCGCCCAGCCCATCGAGTTCGGGCATCATCACGTCCATCAGTATAAGGTTGTAGTACCCGGGCTCCGAGGCAACGAACAAGTTAACCGCCTCGCGCCCGTCGCAGGCACGTTCCACCTCGACACCCTTCAAATCCAGAAGCGCGGTTGCTATTTCAGCGTTCAAATCGTTGTCCTCGGCCAACAGCACGCGTACGCCGGCGAGCGGCTGCGCTTCCGCCTCACCCGTTTCCACACCCGCACACTCCGCCAGGCAACTGCCCTGGTCTTCTGGCTCGTCGACCAAGGGAAGGTTCAAACGGAAGCTGAACTTCGAACCCTTGCCGAAGACGCTTTCCACCTCAAGCGTGCCACCCATGAGGCGCACAAGGTTGCTGCAAATAGCCAGACCAAGGCCCGTTCCTTGCGCGTTGCGATGGTTTTCAGCCGCCTGCTCAAACGACTTAAAGATGCGCTCCACGTCCTCCGGACGAATGCCGGTGCCATCATCTTCCACAACAAACCGCAAACAGACGGCGTCCTCGGTGCGCGACTCTTCCTCAATGAAAAGGCGCACGGAGCCGCCCGCTTCCGTGAACTTGAAGGCGTTCGACAGTAGGTTCGCCAGCACTTGCTGGAGGCGCACGTCGTCTACAACCACGGTATCGTCAACGGGGCACGACACCTCAAAGCGCAGGTGCTTCTCACTCGCGAGGAAGCTGAACATACTTTCAAGCTGGTCGGCAAGCGACGTGAGGCGCGTGGGAGTGGCGTTGATACTCATCTTTTCGTTTTCGATTTTCGCCATGTCGAGAATATCGTTGACCAACGACAACAGGTATTTCGCCGAGGCGTTGATCTTCTCGAGGTCTGCTTTGACAGACGGAGTCGCCTCTCCAGAGAGCGATGCCACGTTCGACAATCCTATGATGGCGTTCATGGGTGTGCGAATTTCGTGGGACATGCGCGAGAGGAAGTCCGATTTCGCGCGCGAGGTTTCTTCAGCTTTCGTCAATTTGAGTTCCATCATACGCGCGCGCATCTTAGAGGTGGCCACCACGACCGCAACCGCACCCGCCAACAGCGCGAACACCAAAAGCACCCCCACGCCAAAGAGCGGATTTTCGGCCACAAACGACTTGAGAGAGGTGGGGCGACTGACAAGGGGCACGGAGTTGCGCGACGCGAGCGCGGCGCGCTCCTCTTCGGTAAAGCTGTTCACAGCTTTGCTCAGCACCGAATAGAGTTGTGAATTCACCGGCTCGGGAAGGGCTGCCGAAAACGACGTCAGCTGGCGGTTCGCCGTTGCAGGGGCAACGTTTGGAAACGAGCGGTCGGCGAACAGGGCTTCAGCAAAGGCCGACGGCATGCACGTGAAGTCGACACTCCCCTCATTCACCGCTTCCAAACAGGCGACGAAGGTGGGATAGCGCTTGCTTTCAACTTCCTGAGTACCTTCGGTAGCCCCGGCAGGTTCAAGATTCTCGCGACCCGCAACCTGCGCAACCACCACATGACCATCGTCACTCGATGCTCTCTTGCTGCGAAAGACCACGTCATCAAAGGACGCATAGGCTGCCGTAAGCGCAAAGCCTTTCGTGGCAGCGGCGCGCTCATCCTCCATGAAGCTGCCCACAAGATCGGCTTCACCCCGTTTCACCAGTTCAAACGTATCTTCATAGGTGGCAGCATGCACGAAACGAAAGGTGAGCCCCGTCCGTTGAGAAACAAGGTCGAACACGTCCTTCGTCAGCCCACGATAGTCTCCCTCACGCTCGTAATACAGCGGATACTGCCCAACCACTACCGCTACGCGCACTTCGTCTACCTCATTCACGTACGCGCGGTCAGCATCGGAAAAGGCAATGGGACTATCGTATGCGTTGGGAAAATGACGCGCGTAGAGCCGCTCGGCAAAACTAGGGTCGGCCGCGTAAATCTGAGTCATGGCATCATCGAGTGGCGCCAGCAGACCGCTTTCCTTCGCCACACCAACGTAATGGGGCTCACCGGGAAACGAGGCAACCACCTTATACCCCTCAAGAACCTCCACATCGCTACCCAGCATAAGATCGACGGTGCCGTTTTTGAGACAGTCCTGGTAATCCTCTAGTTCCAGCTCAACTACGGTGCAGTCCAGCCCGTTAAAGTCCAAATAATTGTGCAGACGGCGAATTTTCTCGCGAGCGCTCTTGAACACGCCGATGGTTTTACCTTTGAGTGTGCTTACGTCGAAGTTCGCGATGGTTTTGTCATCTTCAGGGCAAATAAGCAGACAGAGATTTGAACCCGTGCTGTAGTGCGAGTAGTCAAAGGCGGTGCGATAACTTTCGCGGATAAACATACCACCCATCATATCCACTTCGCCTGTTGCAACCTGATCCACGAGGTCGTTTATGGAGCCGTCAACGAATTCATAAGTCCAGCCGGTATACTTGGCTATTTCCACAAGCCAGTCGTACAACACCCCTGATCGCTGCCCCGTCGCATCAACCATAGCAAAGCCCTCAGCCTGAGGAAACCCCACACGCACCACCCGCCGCTCCGCTGATGGGCTGCCTTGTTCCGATATATGCGCCTCCCCGGTGCTCTTTTCCGGTGCAGAAACTACCCCCTGAGATGCCGTTTCAGGAGATACCGACCCGTTACCTTCAGCCAACGCCGCGCACGGCATGGTAAGAGCCAGCGCGAAGGCCAGCACGACACCCCCAAGGCGCGCTGCCAACTTCTTCACGATTCTCCCCTTTCCCCAACCGCTCGGGCGAATATTTTCGTAAGCGGTCACGGTACCACGGGGTTTACCCGGAGGCAACGAACCGATACCATTTCGCTAACAGCGGCGAGAGAAAGTGCGGGCGACGGTATGAAACGCCCTTTTTGCGGATCGCCCGCTCACAACCGATGAGTGCTTCGACCGCGCCACCTTGAGAAGGCGCGACGGACGAAGACAAGGAGCGCGTTATGACTCATTTCTGTACCGGCAGTGCCCCGCAGGCCTCACACCCCGGCGCATCGCTCGCGTGCATAAGACGCGCTGGAGTTGTGGTAATCGCGTTGTCTTTGGCCTTCCTTTTGCTGTTTTTTACCGCACCGCTCGCCTGGGGTTACGTTGATGCCGACGATGTTGTGCGAGAGAAAACGGCGGTAGATCGTGGAATGCCTGCGGAGGGACTGCCCAACATCGACGCAGCGCACGCCGCCCTCATCGATGACGAAGGCACGCTGTGGTATGGCCGTGCGGCCGACGAGCCCGTGCAGATTGCCTCGCTTACAAAATTGATGACAGCGCTGGTGGCTGCCGAACACCTGGATGCCACCTCCACCATTGTGGTTACACCCGAGGCGGCTTCTGTGGGAGAGTCGAGCGCGGGGCTTTTGTCCGGAGATGTGATGACCTTCGATACGGCGCTAAAAGCGGTGCTGTGCGCCTCAGGCAACGATGCGGCGAGTGCCGTCGCTCAAGCCGCGGGGGCGGTTCTCCTTGCCGAACAGGGGCGCTCCGGCGATGCGATCACATGCGAGGCAGCGTTCGTCGACGCAATGAACGCCAAGGCGGCCGAACTTGGGTTAACCGCCACACTCTACACCAACCCCCACGGTTTGGACTTTGACCGCTTCGCGCAGGGGCAGTACAGCAGCGCCCGGGACACGGCGCGCGTGCTGCGCGCCGCTATGGGTAGTAACCTTGTGCGTACTAACGTGGCGTATTCACAAGTGGACATCGTGGTTGAGCGCGGGGGTGCCCAGGTGGTCTTGACGCTTCACAACACCGATACCTTGTTGCAATCTTACCCCGGCACGTGTGCGGCAAAAACCGGCTACACCTTGGCCGCAGGGCCGTGCGTTGCCACGGCCGTGAACAGGGGTGACGGACATGAATACTACGCCGTGGTGCTGGGATCGTCCTCGAAGCCGCAGCGCTTCATTGATTCACAAGCGCTCTACGACTGGGTGCTGGCAAACCGCGAGAGTCTTGAGGCAGGCGATACGGTTCCCGAGGAGGAAGCTCCGAAACCCGAGGAAGCAGCCGAACCCGAGAAGATTCGCTATCAGCTGATCACGGCGCCGCATAGCGTCACACAACAGAGCGGCGAGCTACAGACAACCCGTCCCCTGGTGGCAACGGTCGCCCATACCGACTGGGTGGATTGCACGTTTGCCGCCACCGTAGATGATACGAACGCGAGCATAGAGGTGCCGGTCGCTGGTGGCCGTCTTAATCAGGAAGTGGAGTTTTTCGAGGTGAGTGGCGAGGTGCATGCGGGCGACGTAGTTGGACATCTGTCGTTTCACCAGGAAGACACCACCGTGTGGGAGGCAGATCTTGTCGCCGCGGAAGACGTTGCACCACCCACCTGGTGGGAGTCGGCAGGCGTTGCGCTCGACCGCTTCTTCCGCGGACTGTTCGGCCAGCCAACTGTTGCGGAAAGTGAACTGCTCAACCTTGGCGCACAGCGCGTGTCGTAAGGGGCGACAACAAAAGCCCCCACCTGCCCCAGGTTTTCCGTAGGGCAAGGGCTCTGCCCTACGTCCAACCTAGAATGGCACTTAGAGCAAGTCGTCGGGATCCACGTCCACCGCTACGTTCACGTCGCGCTCGGGTTTGCGCGCGCGGAAAAAGGGTAGCAACACGCTTGAAAGATTGCCATTCAAGGGGCACTTCACCACGAAGTGCCAGCGATACGTACCTCGCAGCTTCGCCAACACGCAGGGAGACGCGGGCAGCACGTCCCACTCCTGGCCGCCAAAGTCACGCACCTGAGCGGCCACGCCTTCGCGCAGCGCCTCAGCCGAGTGGCGCACTGCTTCCTCCGATGCGCCCCACACCAGCACGTTTGCCATGCGCACATAGGGCGGATAGCGCAAAAGTTTGCGCTTAGGCAGTTCATCGCGCAAGAAGAGCGCACGATCATAAGCGGCCGCGGCGCGAATGGGAGCCGCATCTGCCTCGTAGGTTTGCACGAGCACACGCCCCGGCAGCTCCGCGCGCCCGGCGCGTCCTGCCACCTGCTCTACCAGCGCGAACGTACGCTCAGCGGCGCGGTAATCCGGCAGCTTCAACATGGTGTCGGCGTTGATGACACCCACCAGCGTCACGTCTTCGAAATCGAGCCCCTTCGCTATCATCTGCGTACCGAGAAGCACCGCCGCATCAGCCGCAGCAAACTCTTCAAGTAGCCGCTGGTGCGCGCCTTTGCCACTGGTGGTGTCGGCATCCATGCGCACGATGGGCACCTGCGGGCCTACGCTGGGCGTCTCATCCAAAAGCACGCGCAAGTCCGCCTCCACGCGCTGGGTGCCGGCGCCAAATTTTTTGAGGTAGGGGCTGCCGCATTCCGGACATACCGCAGGCGCTGAGATGCGATAACCGCAATGATGGCAAATGAGGAAGTTCCCACGCTCATGAAACGTGAGCGAGGTGGAGCACGACGGACATTCAGGCACAAACCCACACTCACGACACAAGAGGAACTTCGCAAACCCGCGCTGATTGAGCAACAGCACCGCCTTGCGTCCCGCCGAGAGTTCCTCGGCAAGGGCGCGCGACAGCGCTCCGGAGAACATCGAGCGTGACCCGCTGGAGAATTCTTTCGCCATGTCAATCACGCGTACCTCGGGCAAGGGTTTGCCGTTCGCGCGCTCGGGGAGCGCCACCTGATGCCAGGTGGGATCCTTCGCGCAGGCATGCAGCGATTCGATGGACGGCGTCGCCGAACCCAGCACCACAGCCGCCCCCGCACGACGCGCCATCCAGACGGCCACGTCGCGCGCATGGTAGCGCGGCGCACTGTCCTGCTTGTAGGAACCTTCGTGTTCCTCGTCGATGACAATGAGACCGAGGTTCGCAAGCGGAGTAAAGAGCGCACTGCGAGCCCCCACCACCACGCGCGCCTGGCCACTGCGAATGAAGTCCCACTGGTCGAAGCGTTCGCCCTGACTCATGCGCGAATGCATGACCGCCACCGTATCGCCAAAGCGACCGCGGAAGCGTCCCACCGTCTGTGGCGTGAGTGATATCTCGGGCACCAGCACGCATGCCGTGCGACCCGCCGCAAGCGTAGCCTCGATGGCCTGCAGGTATACCTCCGTCTTGCCGGAACCCGTCACGCCATCCACCAGCACAACCTCGCCTGCCGCGCGCTCACGCGCCGCATCAATAGCCGCAAGGGCCGCCGCCTGCCCCGCCGTAAGCGGCGGCTTAGCGCTGGGAGTAAAGGAAGCGGGCTGTTCACCTTGCGATTCATCCTGCTGCATGCCACGCATGCGGCGGCGGCGCTCTACGCGCACGACACCCTGTTTCTCCAGCGTCTTCAGAGGGCCCGACACCGCACCAAACTCAGCAGCGAGCTCGGCTACGCGCAGTTCGCCGGCACGCAGCGCCTCCACAATAGAGGCCTGCTTGACGGCGTTTTTGCGGGGCGTGAACTCCGCAAACGCCGGTCCTGGCATCACCCAGCGGTCGTCGACTTCACCGACAGCCGGCTCTTCAAGCCGCCAGAACCCCTCGCGCGAGCGCACCATGCGCGGCACGCCACCGGGCGGCGTAAACAGGCGCACGCACGACGAAAGCGGCGCAAGGTAGCGCTCCGAGAGCCACTGCGCACACGCCGCACCCTCTTCGTCAAAGTAGGGACGACTGACTGCACGCACGATGCCTTTCAACTTTGCGGGATCAAGCCCTTCCGGCCAATTCCCCTCAGCGCGCTCTTCCAGCGCCACAACAAACCCAACCGCGCGCCGTCCACCAAACGGCACGAGCACCGCGCACCCTACCTCAACAGGCTGGTCGCCGTCGCCGCCGTCTGCAGGCACCGCATAAGTATAGGGCGCATCAAGCGCTTGTGTAGGTATGTCTAGAATAACCGATGCAAGTTTCATACCCGTCAGTATATACCACCCACTCAAAGCGACTCAGTCGCCGGAAACCCCCTCGAAGATTTCTCCAACGTCCGCTCGTCACTTGCAACACGACGCTGAAGCTTGCGTACGTCTTCCTCGGGCGGCAATTCTTCAGGCTTGATACCTCGTTGACCCAACAGATCGCGCACGCCAAGGTTATTATCAACGTGCTCCTCGGTAATAGGTTGCTCACCCTGGAGGTCTTTTTCTTGCACATTATGGTTCGTCATCTCCGTGGCGAGTTGCTTGGCAGCAAGCGTGACGGCAGGAAGATGATCAGCGAGTGGCTTTGTCTCACGAACCCCAAGACGTTTCTTCATATCGGCAGTTGTATTGCCACCGAATAGCGCCGCATCACCCTTTGAGCGGATACGTGCGAACCCTCGCTCGTCCACGCCTCTCTCATAAATGTTGCGCGAAAGCTCCTTCTCGGCCTCCGACAACCGCTCACGAATATCAATGCGCGAGAGTGCCGCCATGCGTTCTTCAATAAGTTCTTGCTTCCGCGTTTGCAGGGCAAAGTAGCTTTGAGCGAAGGCAATCTCTTCTTTACGCGGATCACCATTCTGCGCAATAAGATAACAGGCATAGCGTGTGAGCTTGTAATCTTTAACTTTGCGCTGCGAACCACTCCCCAGTTCGACCATTTTACTGACGCCAGCAAAATGGTGTTCACCTGCGGTTTTGCTGCTTTCTGCGGATATCATTGCCTTTTTAACAGCAGCCTCGAAGTTTTGCCACTTCGTATATCCCAGAAACCCCATGATGTCGCGTGCGTACCAGTACTCAACGCCACTTTCCTCGTCGATGCGCGCAAGGTCATCGAGCGTCATTCTACGCTTCTCAATGTCAGTTTTCTCCATAGTGCGCCTCCTCTAACGTCCGCAAGCTACGCCAACGCGAAAGCGCCACAAAGCGCGAGCGGACTGCGTTCCGTTGCTGAGAGGATCTTGCGGACGTGGTACGGGCGGCGCGGAACTCCACCGCCATCTATGGGCATCGGCATGGGCAACTGAAGTCGCAGAAGACCGAAGCATCCGCACTGGCTCTTTTGAATGCTCGTATAATATCATATATTAACGTACATTTGTACCCAATTCAAAGCAAAATTCATACTAATTATTAGCTCGCCAATGATTGACGAATACCGATAAAAAATAGTGCCGCCAAACAAAAACCGGCCCACGTTTTTGTGGACCGGTTCGCTGGGTTGATCTCGCGCTCGTTTATGCCAGATCGCAGGCTTTGCGCAGGTCGTTGGCTTTGTTGGTGCGCTCCCAGGTGAATTCGGGGAGTTCGCGGCCGAAGTGGCCGTAGGCGGCGGTTTTGCGGTAGATGGGGCGACGCAAATTCAGCTCGTCGATGATGGCACCCGGACGCAGGTCGAACACCTCGCTCACCGCGCGCTCGATAATTTCTTCGTCTACTTTATTAGTACCGAAGGTGTCAATCATCACCGACACCGGACGCGCCATGCCAATAGCATAGGCCACTTGCACCTCGCAGCGCTCGGCGAGGCCTGCAGCCACCACGTTTTTCGCCACCCAACGCGCGGCGTAGGCACCGGAGCGGTCAACCTTCGTGCAGTCCTTGCCGGAAAATGCACCGCCGCCGTGGCGACCCATGCCGCCGTACGAGTCCACAATAATCTTGCGGCCGGTGAGGCCCGCATCGCCCATGGGCCCGCCCACCACGAAGCGGCCCGTGGGATTCACGTGAATCTCGGCGTTGTCGGCCAGTTGCACGCCCTCGGCGGCCAGCACCGGCTCCACTACCTGCTCAACAATGGCCACAAGCAACTCATCATGCGACACACTTTCGGCGTGCTGCGTGGACACCACCACTTTCTCCACGTTCACCGGGCGGCCGTCCACGTAGCGCACGGACACCTGCGTCTTGCCGTCGGGGCGCAGATACGGCAGCGTGCCGTCCTTGCGCACCGTTGCCAGGCGCTCGGCCAAACGATGCGCCAGGTAAATAGGCAGGGGCATAAGCGTGGGCGTTTCGTTGCAGGCGTAGCCAAACATCATGCCCTGGTCGCCCGCGCCAATGCGCTCGTAAGGGTCGTCACCAGCCAGGCCGTGCTGAGCCTCCCAGCTTTCGTCAACACCCTGCGCAATGTCCGGCGACTGCTCGTGGATGGCGTTCAGCACGCCACACGTGTCGCAGTCAAAGCCGTACTTGGCACGGTTGTAGCCAATGTCGGAAAGCACCTCGCGCACAATGGCAGGCACGTCCACGTAAGCCTGTGTGCGAATTTCGCCCGTCACCATAACCAATCCCGTGGTGGCCAGCGTCTCACACGCGCACCTCACCTGCGCGGGATCGGCCGGGCAGCCGTTGGGAGCCACGTAGTCGCGCGCGGCCAGTTCCGCCTCTTTCGCCAAAATGGCATCCAGGATGGCATCGGATATTTGGTCGCACACCTTGTCGGGGTGCCCCTCCGTCACAGACTCGGACGTGAACAGGTACGATGTATGCGTTTCAGCCATGGTTCCCCATTCTCTCTCAACCGCGAAACGCCCCGCGCACAAAGCCCGCGGGGCGCCCGCTTCTCTTTGCGTCAAGGGTAGCACATATCGGTTCGCGCAGGCCCCTACCGCCGGCAAATCACGACTATTCTACGTCAAGGCGCATCAAGCGCCCGCGGACGGCTGGCGGCGGGCGGCACCGGCCATCATGACAGCCGCATGGCAGTTGCGTGATGGTCGCGCGTAGGCGCAGGCCGCAGGTGCCAGCGCCGCGCGCCGCCGTGGTACACTACACGCCGAAAACTGTGCACCCCGACGGAAAAGAGCGCCTATGTCGCACAATGCCGACTACACCAGCGAATACTTCGACATCATGACGTCGCTTGAGGGCGATGTCCCCGGCCGCCGCGCGGCGTATACCTACCTGCAAAACTCCACAGCCATCGTGCACCACCAGGTGGTAGCCGCAAGCTTCGTGCCGCGCCTGTTCGACGCGCAAACCTACCAGGTGATGAAGGACACCGCCGAAACGGCCCACCGCATCCTCTGCAAGGTTATCCAGCACTACCTGGACGACCCGGAGTATCGACGCGCCTTCGATTTCGATCCGCGTCTGGAAGAACTCATCTGCCTGCCGCGCGGCTACGATTCGCTGTTGCCGTTCGCGCGCGTGGACACGTTCCTCAACGAGGACGACATGCGCGTGAAGTTCTGCGAATTCAACGCCGACGGCTCGTCAGGCATGAACGAGAACCGCGAGATCACAGCCTCGGTGGAGTTGTCGCCCACCTACCAAGAGTTCGCGCGGCGCCACCGCGTGGAAAGCTGTGAGCTGTTCGAGAGCTGGGTGAGCGCGTTTTTAAACATCTACGCCACCTACGAGCGGCGCGTGGAAAACCCCCGCGTGGCCATTGTTGACTATCTGGAAAACGGCGTGGTGGACGAGTTTCACATTTACGCGGAACTGTTCCGAAAGCGCGGCGTGGAATGCATCGTGGCCGACGTGCGCGACCTCACGTTTGACGGCGAGGTACTGCGTGACCCAGAAGGCGCGCGCGTGGACACCGTATGGCGGCGCTGCGTCACCAACGACGTGATTGACCACTGGAACGAATCGCAGTCGTTCCTCGACGCGGTGCGCGCGGGCGCTGTGGCTCTCATCGGAAGTTTCGCCGGACATATCGTGCATGACAAGCAGATTTTCAAGGTGCTGTTCGACGAGCGCACCACGGCCTTTTTGAACGCGGACGAAATCTCGTTCATTGAAGAGACCGTGCCCCTCACCGCCTTTTTGGACGACGAGCACGTGAACCTGCCTCAGATCCGCGAAAACCGCTGCGAATGGATTATCAAGCCCACCGACCACTACGGCGCCGACGAGGTGTACGCGGGCGCCGCGGTGTCGCAGGAGGAATGGGAAGAGCTGGTTGACCGCTTCGCGAACGGGCGCGCGGGCTACCCCTTTATCGTGCAGCGCTACATTGTGCCGTTCCAGACTGAGACGCTGCCGCCCGACACCGGCATCGACGAGTTGCCCGATGGCGCCGTGCCGTTTGAGCCCACGCTGTACAACAACCTGAACGGCCTGTACCTGTTCGATGGCACATTCACCGGCGTGTTCAGCCGCCTGGGACCCAAGCCCACCATCTCGAAGGACATGCAGGGCATGACGGCGGCCACCCTGTGGGTTGACCGCGACTAACGCAACTAACCAAGGCACATGGGGGACGAGAGCGGGAGAACATGAGGGAAATTGTCAACAAGGCGGCTGCCGTGGTAGCCGCCTTTACCCTGTCCATCACGTTTGTGGCCGCTGGGTTCGCCATGTGTGCGGCCCTGCCACAGACAACCGAGATGCTGGCGAACGCGTTTTCCGGGATGGACAACCCCGCGACGCCGTTTTCGCATGACGATCTTGTGCAGGCGGCCGTTGTCACGCGCGATTACACGGTTGGATCGAATGACCGCGAGGCTGTGTTCGCCCTGCTGCACGATATCAACGCGAGCGCGAACACGCGCTACGCCACCGCCGACGACGCCACCCTTGCCGCCGCGCCCGACGTGTACACGCTTGATGCGGAGGCGCTTTCCCATCTTGATGATGTGTACCGCGTGGTGGTAATTGCGCGGGCGGTGCTTATAGGTGTGGCGGTGCTTGCAGCGGTTGCGTGCGTTTTCGTGGCGCTGCGAACAGGCATGCGCAAGTTCGGCGGCGTGCTGATGGCTGCGGGCGCGGGCGTGCTTATAGTGTTTGCGCTGTTGGCCGCCTGGGTGCTTGTGGACTTCAACGGATTTTTCGCCGCGTTCCACTCGCTGTTCTTTGCCGATGGCACGTGGACGTTCTCGTATGAGTCACTGCTCATTACCATGTACCCTCCTGCATTTTGGATGGGCATGGGGGGCGTCTGGCTTGCGACGACCGCCGGGTTGTCTATACTGGCACTCGTGATTGGGATTATCCTGCGGCGCCGGTGCTCTGCCTGAGGGCATGCCATGCTCAAACAGTCCTGAGCTCGCTCGAACAGCCCACTGGGCTGTTCGGCTCGTGCGGAACTGCGCGTGGCATGCCCTCAGGCAGAGCACCACGTTGGATGAATCAAACGAATGCAAGCTTTGAACGAGAGGTCTTCTTAAGCCATGACTAGTGAGAAGAAAGTACGAGTGCGGTTTGCGCCTTCGCCGACGGGGCGGTTGCATGTGGGCGGGGCGCGCACGGCTATTTATAACTGGGCGTTTGCTCGCGCGACGGGCGGCGACTTCATTTTGCGTATCGAGGACACCGACCCCGAGCGTTCCACTGAGGAAAATGTGCAGGTCATCCTCAACGCCATGAAATGGCTTGGTCTCGATTGGGACGAAGGCCCCGAGGTGAGTGGCACGGCAGGCCCCTACTTCCAGACGCAGCGCACCGATACCTACGCCGCGGCGCTTGAACTCATGAAGGAGCGCGGCAGCGTGTATCCCTGCTTCTGCACGAAGGAGGAACTTGACGCCAAGCGCGCCGAGGCTGAGGCGACCGAGGGCGGCTACTCGGGCTACGACCGGACGTGCCGCGACCTTGACCCTGCGGAGGCAGCCGCGCGCATTGCCGCCGGTGAGCCGCACGTGTGGCGCCTGCGCGTGCCCGAGAATCACGGGCCCATCGAGTTCGACGACGCGGTATATGGCCACGTGAGCTTCCCCGCTGAGGTCATGGACGACATGATTGTGGTGCGCACCGACGGCTCCCCCACCTACAACTTCGCCGTGGTCTGCGACGACGCCAACATGGGCATCACGCACGTCATCCGCGGCGACGACCACCTGTCCAACACCCCGCGCCAGATTCTCATCTACGAAGCACTCGGCTACGACGTGCCCACGTTCGCACACCTGTCGATGATTCTCGGCGCGGACGGCAAGAAGCTTTCGAAGCGCCATGGCGCGGCCAGCGTGGAAGAATTCTGCGAGCGCGGCTATTTGCCCGACGCCATGGTGAACTTCCTCGCGCTTCTGGGCTGGTCGCTTGACGGCGAGACCACCATCATCGACCGCGAAACGCTGTGCGAGAATTTCAGCCTTGAGCGCGTGACCAAGAAAGATGCCGTGTTCGACGAGACAAAGCTCGATTGGATGAACGGCCAGTACATCAAAGAGATGGGGCCGAACGCGTGGGTGCGCTCGTCGCTTCTGTGGCTTGCGCAGGCTAACATCCTCGGCAGCGCCGTGGCGGCGGGCACACCGATTGCGCCCGAAGAGCGCGACGCGGCGTTCAACGGGGCCGCCATTGAGTCCGCACTCGCTGATGTGCAGGAGCGCGCCGTGTGGTACTGCGACTTGTATCCGCTGGTCTCCGAGCGGCTGACCCGCCTTGATGAGGTGGTGGACAAGCTGGCTTTCATGTTCTGGGGCGGCAACGTGGAGTTGGACGAGAAGAGCGTGAACAAGGTACTGAAGAAGGAAGGTGCCCGCGCCGACGAGGCGCTCGCCGCCTGCCGCGGCGTGCTGGCCGACGAGAGCATCGCCTGGGACGCGGAGAAGCTGGAGGAAGCGTGCCGCGCCGAGGGTGAGCGCTTGGAGTTGAAGCCGAAGCTGCTGTTCCAGCCGTTGCGCGTGGCCGTGTGTGGCAACATGGTGTCGCCGCCTTTGTTCGAAAGCATTGAGCTTTTGCCGCGCGAGGACATACTGGCGCGCATCGACTACGTGACACATGAGGTGTTTGGTGGCTGAGTCGATGGCCGACATACCCGAGAACAGCACGCCCGGTGCCGGCGAGGCCGCTAGCCCTGAGCGTCCGCAGCGGATCGTGGTGCTGCGGGATTTCTGCACGCGCACGAAAGGTGCCGATTGTGAGCGGTGTGCGCTCGCCTGCCCGAAGGATGCCATTTCGTTCAGCGAGGACGGCATGCCCCTTATCGATGCCGATGCCTGCACGCGCTGCGGCATCTGCCTGGGAATTTGCGACACGTTCTCGTCCACGCGCGTGACCATGGCCGACCTGCACGGCCGCATGCGCCGTATCGCACTGCGCGGCGAGGACGTGGTGGTCACGTGCAAAGAAAACGTGTTCCCCGGCCTGGAGCCCGCCGCTAACGTGGTGGTGCTGCCGTGTTTGGCCTGCCTCTCGCCCGAGTTTTGGACGCTACTGTTGGCCGAGAATATTCCGGTGAAGGTGGCCGCCGATCTTTCCTACTGCGCCGACTGCGAGCGTGCGGGCGAGATGGGCGAGATGCTGGCAGCCCATGCCATCGAAACAGCCGAGACATGGAGTGGGCGCTCGGTGGGTGCGCTGGATGTCATTCCCGAAAAGGAAAACCTGCTGAAAGACTTGGCCGACCCGGCGGGCGTTGACAGGCGCAGCGCGTTCACGAACCTGGTGGGAGATGTGAGCGATATTGCCAGCGGCAAGCGCCGCCTACGCAACTCCGAAGTGCTGCAGGAATTCTACGAGCGCCGCGAGCGCTCGCGAGCCCTCGCGCGTCTGAACTTGGGCAACGGCATAGAGTTTAACGATTTCGTGCCCGAGGGTCGCACGCGCAAGACCTTGCAGCCGAAGCGCCGCCTTCTTCTGGAGGCGCTTGAGCGCGATCCTTCCCTTGCAAGCCGCATACCCCTTGTCATTTCCGAGACCGATTACGAGCAGTGCACTAACGCCCTTGCCTGCACGCAGGTGTGTCCGACAGGTGCGCGCTTCCCCAACCCGGGCGACGGGTCGCTTGCCTTTGATGCGCGCTACTGCATCGGGTGCGGCCTGTGCGTGGACGTGTGCCCCGAAGGCGCGGTTGAACTGGTGGAAACAACCGCCGAAGCACTGCTTTACGAGGACGAACCCACGCAGGAGTAAGTCTGCACATGACAAGGGGCTGTAACAAAAGTACCCTTTACAGGTCCTCCGTAGGGCAAGGGTTCTACCCTTGCCGCCCAACATGGCAAACTTGCAGGTCAGACGTAGTTGACGGCAAGGGCAGAGCCCTTGCCCTACGACCAACCTGGCCGGTAAGGAATTGTTGCAGCCCCTTGGTCGACGCACCAATAGCGGAGGGGGCCGGTTGCTGGTTTATGGTAAGATGGCCTCGTCCGCACGAGGCAAAGGAGCCTTCCTATGACCGATTCCGAGCGACCGAACCCTATCGCCACCGGCGCAGAAGCACCGGACGGGTCGAGTGGACCCGCAACACCACCGCCTTCACCTTACGAGCGCCCGCCGCTGCCTGGCGAGGCCTCTGACCAGCCGGTTTCTCCCTATCAGACGCCAACCTATCCCCCGCAGCAGCCGCAGACCCCGCCTTACGGCCAGGCTGCCTACTCGCCGCAGCCTCAGCAGCCGTATGGCCAGGCTGCTCCGCCGCAGCCGCAGCAGCCTGCGCAGCCCTATCCGGGTCAGCCGCCGTATCAGGGTGTCGGGCAACCTTACTACGGCATGGGCCAGCAGCCGCCCGTGCCACCCTATCCGCCACAGCCGCCCTACCCCGCTCCCCAGCCGCCTCAGAAGAAGAAAGTGTGGCCCTGGCTGTTGGGCGGATGCCTCGTGCTGCTGTTGTTGGGTATGGGCGGATGCGTGAGCTGCACGGCGTGCGCTGTGATGACTGACGTGGCGCAGAATCGCTACAGCGACAGCTACCGCAACTATGACAACTATTGGAACCCCTACGACAGCTTCGACGAGAACCTCGATAACCTTGACAACTACACCGACTCTTACACCCTTCGCTCGGCCGACGATGTCAGAAATTTCTTGAACTCAAACCTTGACCTTAACCTGTCGCTTGGCAAGGAGAAAGATGGTGCCTTCACGCCCGGCGTGCACGAGGTGGGTGCGAGCAAAGACCTCACTCCCGGTTTGTATTTCGTGGAGGGCAACCAAACCACTCAGAGCAACTTCTACGTGTTCGAGAAGGACAAGGACACGAACACCTTTGAGATGGACGATGCTGTGGTGTATATCGGCAACTACTTTGTCGAACTGGAAGAAGGCGATGTCTTTGCGTTTGACGCGCCTTCTGATCTGCGCGTACGTCCTCTTTCCGGCGCTGAATTTCACCCTGAATCTCCGTACAAAAGTGGGCTTTATCGCGTGGGCACCGACCTGCCGGCCGGAACCTACACCCTGGGCGTGCAGGACGACGCTCAGCCCAATAGCGACTATGAGCGCGCGGCGTACGTAATGAAGGATTTGGATTTCTCCGATGACTCCATCACCGAAACGAAGTACGTCATCCGCGGCGGCACCCAAACCGTCACCGTGAAAGACGGCGACTGGCTAGAGTTGTTCGCCGTCACAGCCACCCCTGCTTCGTAAGGACATCTATGCTTCCTGAAAACCCTACCCTTGATGAGATACAAGCCGTGTTCGCCGACGATCGTTTTGCCACACAGGCCGCGGGATGCCGTGTTGTGTCCGGCGAGCGCGGGCGCGCTGTGGCTGAGATGGAGCTCGCCGACGTGCACCGCAACGCCATGGGCAATGTCATGGGCGGCGCCATCTTCACGCTGGCCGACTTCGCACTGGCCATCTGCTGCAACATCGGCGAGGAACCCACCGTGTCGGTGGACTCGTCCATCAGCTTTCTGCGCACGACGAAGGGGACGAAACTCACCGCCGAGGCCGTATGTGACAAACCAGGCCGCCACCTGGCTTTCTATACAGTTGTAGTGAAGGATGACCTGGGCAAAGATATCGCCCGCATGACCGCCACCTGCTATCGCTAGCGAGCGTAGACTTCTTGCACGTGAGGCACGAACTGCTGGCAGCGCCTAGCAACTTGTCTCGTCAACGAGGTCGATAATTTCTTGCTGCGAATGCGCGTCAAGCTTGGCGTAGATGTGCTTCACGTGCGTCTTCACCGTGTTTTGGGAGATGACCAATTCCTGCGCGATGAAGGGCGCACTGCGGCCACGCGCGAGCATCTTGAGGATTTCGGTTTCGCGCACGGTGAGGCCGCCGGTGTGCGCCAGCGCCTCGCACGCGCACTCGATGGAAGCAGCCGTGTCGGCCGCAAGTGACACCTGCGGGGACGGCACCTCGGGCGATTCAACTGACTGCTGCGTTTCAGACGCTCTGGCAGAACGTGCCAAGTGCGCGTGCGCACGTGCTTCCCCTATCGGCGCCGCGGCATTCGCGAACGACTCTTCAAAGCTGAAGCGCCGCAGGCCCACCAGCGCGTACGCTACCAGCACAAACGCCACTGCCACGGCTACCATGTCGGGCACAAGGGGGTTCACCGCCGCAAACGAACTCGCAACCAGCCCCAGCACGAGCCCCGCCAGCATGCCGCACGCAAGCGCCAAGCGACCACCTGCCACCGTTACCAGCGCATGCGTAGGATAGCGCGCACCGCGCACCGCCAGCACAATCCACACCAGCAGGGCGAAGCATTCGGAACCGGCCGTGAGCAGCGTGTTCGACATATACACAAGCGCCACGCGCTCGCCGCTCGTAGTCTGGGCAATGAAGGGCACCACTAAAAGCCCGGCGAGCACGAGCAGCAGCCCAAAGTGGAACACAGCATCCGTGCGGCTGCGTGCAAAGCGCGACACCACAATTACAATGAGCAGCGCAGCCGCCACCGCCCAGAAGCTCACGCCGGCGCTTTCGCGCGTGCCAAACACCACAAACGCGGTATAGCCACACACCGCGCCCAGCGCAAACAGCACGGCACACACTAGCGGCAGGCGCGGTCGCAGTGAGCCATCCGTTGAAGCAACGTCCTCGCACAAAAAGGAAGCGAGCGCCGCGCGGCCAGCTTTTTGCGCACCAATAAAGGCCACCGCGAAGGTGAACACATAGAACCCGAACAGCGGCAAACGACCGAAGGGGGCCACGGAAAGCGCAGGCACCACCACAGCTGCCACGGCATAGACCAGCGCAAACGCACCCAGTACCAAGGTGAAACCAAGCTTCGGCTCCACCTTCGACAAGGTCAAGCTCACCATGACCACAACCCACGCTGTGCCGCAGGTGGCAAGCAACCACCCGACGAGGGACGCCGGTGTCGACTGCGTCACATATCCCCCGGCGACAAGCAGGGCGCCTACCACGAACAACCCCGCGGCACCTCCGGCCGCCGCAGGCCCACCAAGCGCAGCAGGACGCTTCCGCGACACGATGAGCAGCACCCCATACGCCACGACAGCGGCCAGAGCCGGCGCAAACCCCGCGTAGGAGGGATACGCGCCCGCCGAGGGGCCCACGAACAAATTGAGCGCGAGCGCATTGGACACGATGGCGACAAGCGCTATACCGCAGCGCAGCGGGAACCCGCCTGGCCCCTTCGTTGCCACCCTGCCTCCTTCACTCGCCGAAGTCACCTCAACCGGGCCGCACGCAGCAGCCCCGTCTTCTCCGTTCGACATTATAGGCAAAGCGAGCCGTGTCGCACCGCACGCCGTTTAATCCCTCGGCTTCCCCATATGCGCTGCGCTTCTTGGTGGCGGGTGCGAAAACCCCGCAAACGCCTGACGGTTTTACGCGTAGCCGTAGGGTTTGCGCAGGTAGATGAAGAAAAACGTCGTGAGTATGAGCGCACAGGTCTCGGCTACGATGATGGCGCTCCATACGCCGTCGATACCCCATATGATGGGCAGCAGCATGACGGTGGATGTTTCGAACACAAGCGTGCGCATGAAGCTGATGAGGGCCGACACCTTGCCGTTGTTGAGCGCCGTGAAGAACGCCGAGCCGTAGATATTGAAGCCCACCACCAAAAACGACACCGCATAGATGCGGAACCCGTGCAACGTCATATCGGCAAGCGCCGGGTCGTAGCCCACAAACACGTTCACCAGGGGACCCGCCAGCAACTGCGAGGCCGCAAGCATGGCCGCACCCGTGCCGCCTACTAATATAAGACTCTTGCGGAAAAGCCCCTTGAGTTCGCTTTCGTTTTTCGCGCCGTAGTGGAAACTCACCACCGGACCCGTGCCCATGGCGAAGCCAAAGAACACAGCCGTGAAGATGAAGTTCACGTACATGATGACGCCATACGCCGCCACGCCGTCCGCGCCCGCAATGAGCATGAGCTGGTAGTTATACAGCATGCTTACCACCGACGCCGCCACCTCGGTCATAAGTTCCGACGAGCCGTTTACGCAGGTGGCACCAAGTGCGCGGAAGTCTACAAGGGGACGGGTGAAGCGCAGGCGCGTAGTCTTGCTGCGCGCGAAGAACACGGTCGAGGCAATGGCTGCAAGCGCCTGGCCCGCCGCCGTCGCCAGCGCCGCACCAGCAATGCCCCACCCGAGCAAGGCAATGAACACGTAGTCAAGCACGATGTTCGTCACGCCCGCCGCCACCGTAACCACAAGCCCCATCTGCGGCTTCTCCGCCGCAATAAAGAAGCTGAGGAACACGTTTTGCACGATGAACAGCGGCAGGGCCACCACAAGAATGCGCCCGTACATGAGGCCCTGCTCCATGAGCGAGCCCTGCGCGCCGAGCGCGGCAAGTATTGGTTCGAGTGCGGCCACACCCACCAGGGCCAACACGATGCCAGCAGTTACCGCTGCCAGTGCGATGAAGCTGAACAGGCGGTTCGCCCGCACCTCGTCGCCTTCGCCCATCGTTTTCGCCACGAGGGCCGCACCACCCGTGCCCAGCATGAAGCCGACTGAACCCAGCCCCATGGCCAGCGGAAACACCAGGTTTACGGCCGCGAGCGCTTCCTTGCCGGCGAAGTTTGACACAAAGAGGCCGTCCACCACGCTGTAGATGGAGGTGAAAATCATCATGGCGATGGACGGCAGCGCGAAGCGCACCAGCCGCCCGTAGGTGAAGTGATCTGAGAGTTTGATAGCCATTACGCCTCGCCTCCTTTCGTAGTGGGCAGGGCCTCAAGTTCACTGCGAAACGCGTCCAAGTAGCGCCTTGAGAGGCACAGGAGCGTATCGCACTCCTTGGGCGTCAACGCGCCAAATGCAGCTTCCTCCGCCTTGACCACGGGGTGAATGCAGCGCGCGACCAGGGCATGGCCCGCCTTGGTCAGATGAAGGTGGGTACCACGCCCGCCTTCCGTCCGTAGCTCAAGCGCACCCGAGCGCACGAGCTGATGCACCGACGAGTTCACCGTCTGCTTCGACAGACCCGACGCCACACACACCTCCTTCTGCGAGCACCCATCGCCCAAGTCATCCAAGGCATACAGGATGTCAAACGCACTATCCGACAAGCCCATCCTCACGGCTACGTTGTGATAGAGCTCGTTTGAGAGCCGATACAAGTTGTTATATTCGCGGTTAGCACGCGCATTCCGTGCGTCCATTGAGGTGTCCTCCGCCATACGTCAGTCCGATTTCGTACCCAGCGGAGTATAAGTCTGATTTCGGACTAAGCAACCCCCCTCACGAAACACCCACGAGCCCAAGCGAAGCTGTTGTTTTCCTTCACTCCTTTGGCAAAGAAAGATCTAGACCTCAAGGCGCGCGAAGAAGGTGTGGGCGTTTTGGGAGAAGATTTTGTTGGCTAGGGGTTGTCCGAAGTGGTGAGCGAGAAGGTTGTGCAGGGTGTCCACGTGGTCGCAGGGGTCAAGCCAGGTGGGGACGTCGCAGCCGTCGTAGTCGCTGCCGAGGGCGAGAACGTCTTCGCCAGCTACCTCTAGTATATGATCGACGTGGCGCAGCATGTCGTCGGGCGTTGAATCAGCGTGAACGTCGGAAAGGAAGTCGCGGCAGAAGTTGAGGCCCACGATGCCACCACGGTCGGCAAGTTCACGCAACTGCCAGTCGGCAAGGTTGCGCGGATGGCCGCACACGGCACGCGCGTTTGAGTGCGAGGCGACGAAGGGACGCGTGGCAACGGCACATACATCTTTAAAGCCCTCGTCGTTCAGGTGCGACACGTCTACCGCGATGCCGCGACGTTCCAATTCGCGCACGATCACGCGGCCGAATGCGGTCAGGCCCTCCGTCGTGTCGTGGCCGCTCCCCAGCGCATTCGGGCCGTTCCACGTGAGCGTAACCATGCGCACGCCAGCCTCAGCGAGCGCATCAAGGCGCGCCTCGGCTGCGTCGTCATCTTCCAGAAACGATGCGCCTTCCACCGTGAATATGCCGGCCGTCTTGCCCGCCACCCACGCAGCCTCAACGTCACTCATCGTACGCACACGTGCCAGCCGATCGCCGCAACGCTCCAGCTCACGTTCCCACACGCGCCGCACGCGCTCGAGCAGACTCCACGCCGCATCGCCTCGCACCACATCCGGAATAAACGCCGCGAAACACTGACACCAAGCAAACCCAGCGGTGCGCGCAAGCGAGATATGTGCATCGTTATCGCCAAGCGTCGCCATACGCGCAGCAGGAATCCCCGCATCATGCTCAGCAAACCCAC
Source organism: Candidatus Gordonibacter avicola (assembly GCA_019113915.1). Classification (GTDB taxonomy): domain Bacteria; phylum Actinomycetota; class Coriobacteriia; order Coriobacteriales; family Eggerthellaceae; genus Gordonibacter; species Gordonibacter faecis. The sequence goes on along the minus strand of DXGM01000009.1, from coordinate 17,748 downwards.
CCGGCACCGACGCATCCCCATAAAACGCCAACCGATCAAGCGTATCGCAATGCAGGTCAAACACACGCAACTTGTTCTCCGACACGTACCCGCCAACCTCCGCAGGCGCAGCCACAACCCCTAGGCGCGCCGCCTCTTCAGCCGCAAGGTCCTCAAGCATCAACAATCCCATTATGCTCGCTCCCCTTCCGTTTCCACTACGGGAGTCACTTTCTGTCCCGGCTTTTCGGCGGTGACGAGGAAGATCATGGCTATCATCAGGATGAAGCCTATCCAGTCGGCGCCGGAGAATGCGGTGCCGAGCCAGAGGGCGGAAAAGGCCGTGGCGCTCACGGGCTCGATGGCGCCAAGCAGGCTTCCCTGTACCGACCCCACGATGGACACGCCATGCAGGTAGAGCGCAAACGCCGCAAACGTACCCACTATAGCAATGATTGCAAGCACGGCGACACCCGCCACATCAAGATGCGGCAGCGCTGCCGGCTGGCCCCACGCCGCTCCTGCGAGCAACACAACCATCGCCGCCACGCCACCAACAAACATCCCCACGCCCGTCACTGCAAAGCTCCCCCAGCGTGCGAACAGGCGCTTCGGATACATAATATAGAACGCCACCGAAAGGCCATTCGCAATACCCCACATAAGGCCCGCAAGCGGCATAGAAAGCGCGCTGGGATCGCCTTGCGTCGCGATAAGCCACGTAGCCGCCAGCGCCGCCACGAGCCCCACCGCTTCGCGCGCTCGCGGCAACTTCCGCGCAAACAGGCAGGTGAACAGCATAACGAAGGCGATGCCCGTGCTCTGCAACACCGTAGCCGTGCCCGCGTTCGTATAACCAATGACCACGGCATAGGTGATCTGGCACAAAAACAACCCCACCGCGCCAAACACCACCAACTGAACTACCGAACTTCGATCCTTCAGCATAGCCGCCAACTGCGCGCGGCTGCGTACAGCCAGCACCAGCAAAAACAACACGCCCGCACCCAACATGCGCACCGCCGTAATGAACGAGGGCGTAATGTCGTAATTCCCCAACAAAAACTGAGCGCACGCCCCCGAGAACCCCCAGAGCCCCGCCCCCACCAGCGCACAAGCGACACCCTTCGCATGGCGCCGACGCAGCAGCGCCGCACCTGCAGCAATACCGTCTCTCATGCCAGCTCCTTCAAAAATGCGAACACGGGGCCCAGCAAGTTGTCTCCCTCGTCCAGTTTGAAGTGCCGCAGCGGCAACTGCAGCTTCCGCTTGTCAGTCAGGTAGCGCCCACCCGAGCGGCGCAGAGACGTCATCTTGTCGCGAGGCACATCGATGGGTTCCACCACCAGCTTGCCCGCCGTGACCGACACGGTTTTGATGTGATGCTCGTTTGCGAACGCTTTGATGCGCGCCTTCTCCAGCAGGTTCTTCGCCGCCTGGGGCATGTCGGGGCGCTTCGCGGCCAGGTCAGAAGCCACGTCTTCCACGGCTTGCTCGGTAGCGGCGGAGGCAATCTTGCGGTACCACAGCACGCGCTCGTCGGCGTCGGGCACGTAATCCTCGGGCAGGTAGGTGTGCCCGGGCACGTTCACCGTTATGTCGGAGAGGGCAGGCGGCAGCGCCTCCATGGCCTTGAGGTCGCCTTCGCGCGTAGCGTTCACCGCCTGCGAGAGCATCTGCGCGAACAGGTCGAAACCCACAGCCGACATGTTGCCGGATTGCTCGGCGCCCATGAGGCTGCCCGCGCCGCGAATCTCCAAGTCGCGCATGGCAATGCGCATGCCGCTGCCGAGGTCGGTGTGTTCGTCGAGCGCGGTCAGGCGCGCCTCGGCTTCCTCGGTCAAACTCACGTGCTCGGGGAACATAAAGTAGGCGTACGCCTGCGTGGATGAGCGGCCCACGCGGCCCTTGAGCTGGTACATCTGCGCCAGGCCGAGGCGCTGCGAGTCTTCGATGATAAGCGTGTTGGTGTGCGGGTTGTCGATGCCGCTTTCGATGATGGTGGTGGCCACCAGCACGTCCAGCTCGCCGGCGCTGAAGTCCTCCATCACGCGCTCAAGTTCCTCGCGCGTCATCTGCCCGTGCGCCACGCCCACGCGCGCCTCACCCGCAGCCGCCGTCACGCGACGCACGGCTTCATCGATGGAACGCACGCGGTTGGACACGTAGTACACCTGGCCCTCGCGCGCCAATTCACGACGAATGGCCGCGCTCACGAGGTCCGGATCCCACTCGCCCACGTGCACTTCCACCGGACGGCGCTCGTCGGGCGGCGTGAGAATAAGGCTCATGTCGCGCACACCCGACAGCGACATCTGCATGGTGCGCGGGATGGGCGTGGCCGACAGCGTGAGCACGTCGATGGACTCGCGCAGGTTCTTCAACTGCTCCTTGTGACCCACGCCGAAACGCTGCTCCTCGTCGATAATGACGAGCCCCAGGTCATGCGGGTTCACGTCGCGCGAAAGCAATCGGTGCGTGCCCACGAGAATGTCCACGTCGCCTTCCTGAAAACCCTTGAGCGCGGCGGCCTGCTGCGCCGGCGTGCGGAAGCGCGAGAGCACCTCCACGCGCACGCCGAAGGGTTCGCAGCGCTCTTTGAAGTTCGTGTAGTGCTGCTGCGCGAGAATGGTGGTGGGGCACAGCACCATCACCTGTTTGGCGTCCTGCGTGGCCTTGAACGCCGCGCGCAGAGCCACCTCGGTCTTACCGAAACCCACGTCTCCGCAGACGAGACGGTCCATCGGCTTGGCGGACTGCATGTCGGCCTTCACGTCGGCGATGGCGGCCAGCTGGTCGGGTGTCTCCTGGTAAGGGAACGCCTCCTCCATCTCACGTTGAGCCGCGGTATCGGGCCCGAAGCGATACCCCTGCACCGTGGCGCGGCGCGTGTATACATCCACCAGGTCAAACGCAAGCTTCTTCGTGGCGGCGCGGGCCTTCTTCAAAGCGCGCGACCAGTCGGCCGTGTTGAGACGCGTGAGGCGCGGCGACGCCCCCTCCGGCCCCACGTAGCGCGTGACGCGGTCGAGCTGTTCCACCGGCACGTACAGCTTGTCGCCCTCGGCGTATTCCAGCAGCAGGTAGTCGCGCGCCGTGCCGTCCACGTCGCGCCGCACCAGCTCCTTGAAGTGCGCCACGCCGTGCGCCGCGTGCACCACGTAATCGCCCGGCTGGTAGGGAAACGTGATCTCGGTGATGTCCACATGCCGGCTCGGCCGCGCCGCAGAGGCGCCTTGCGTATCGGAAATGCTCACCATCGCCAGCTTCGCCTTCGGAATGATCATGCCAAGCGGCACGTCCACGTCCACAATATTCACCACACCGCGCCGCAACCGCCGCTTAGCCGCACCAGGGGTTTCCAAACACGCAGGTCCACCAACGTCAGCTAGGGTTTTCGTGGTGCCCGAGATCGTGGGGATGGCGGAGGCGCCGCGTACTTCGGTACGCAAGCCTTCGGCATCGCCGCGAGATTGGGTGCCACGGAAAGCCACAGCGTCGGCACTTCCGCCGTTCGTTAGAACGGCGGAATCTAAGAATTCTTGTATGGGAAGTCCCTGATCGACGAACGCCAACTTCATGTCCTGGCGGGCGCGGAAGTTCGGGGCGCTGAACACCACCGTGTAGTCGCCGTCCACGAGGCTGCGCAGGCGGCCGTACAGCTTGTCGGGATGCCCCGCCACCTCCACGCGCTTCACCGGCAGTTCGTCATCTACGTGGCCGCCCACGGTCATGATGGACACGTAGGTGGCGCGCTGGCCCTCGCCGAAACTCACCGCGCTCGGCTCGGCGTAGAGCCCCGCCAGCCCCACGCCCGTCCCCTTCGCGCGACCAGCCACATCTTCGTAGGCGTGCGCCATGTCGTCGAAGAGCGAGCGCGGCTCCACCAGCGCCGTCAGCGCACCGGGACGCACGTAGTCGCCGAGCGTGGCCGTTTTGTTGTACAAGTACGGCAGCAGCACGTCGGAGCCGCCGAAACGCAGGCCACCGTCGAGTTTCTCCAGCACGTCGCGCAGAGCCGCGTTCGTCTCGGCCGGCCGCTCAAGCTTTTCGCGGGCACGCGCAAGAGCACTTTTCGAAGCGGCGAATTCTATGACGGGGTACACCTCCGTGCGCGGCAGCGCCTGGATGGTCTGCCCCGTTGTGGGCACGATGCGGCGGATTTCGTCCAGTTCATCGCCGAAAAAGTCCAGCCGCACGGGATACACCAGGTTGCCGGGGAATACGTCGATCGTGCCGCCGCGCACGGCAAAGGTACCGGGCCCGTCCAGCTCGCCCGTATTCGCAAAGCCACGTTCCTCAAGCGCGCGCGCCACGTCGCTGAACTCAGCCACGCCCGCCGCCTGCGCACCCTCCATAGCGGCAAGTTCGCGCCCTGCTTCAAACACAAGCGGCAGGTGCACGTTGGACCCCGCCGGCGGCAGCATGCGCACAAGCGCCCGCGCGCTCGCCACCACCACAACCTCGCGCCCTGAAGCGAGCGCATGCACAGCCTCCATGCGCCGCGCGGCCTGCGCCGGGTCGCTCGCCTTGGGATTGAAGGGATAGTCGGTGCGCTCGGGAAAGCGCATGACGCACTCGTCCCCCAGATACGCCGCTACCTGCCGCGCGAACGCCACGGCTGCGTCTTCGCCCGCCACAACCACCAGCGTCGTTTGCGGCTTGTGCGCGAATCGCGCCGCCACCAGAAACGGTCGTGCCGAGGACGCCACCCCCAGTGCGCCATCTTCGCCTGCATCAAGCTTGCCCCAAAACGTTTCGAGCGCACCTGATTTTTCCAGCGTAAAGGTGAGCGAGTCGATAAGCATAGTGCGTCCTCTTTCGTATCAAAAGCAGCACAAAAAGCCGCATTTCGCGGCTTCCTGCAAGGTTACTTCTCCCCGTCCACGCAAGCGCGAACAAGTGCAGCCGATTCTACTACACGACGCCCACCCCACACGCCGCGAAACCCACCCAAGAGGAAGAAATCACAGACGCTACGGCAGGGGTACGCCAAGCTTACTCAAGCACTTCTCCGGCACGATAGCAGGCAGCAAGGTAATCGCGCGGCTGATAATAGAAATCGGAATTATAGTTCGACAGAGCATCATCCATCCACGAGAAGTAGACGGCCTGCAAGGCCTGAACCACGTCGTCGCTTTCGGCAACATCTTCAACCAAGCGCGCATACACCGCACCAATGGTCCAATAGTCGGGAACCGTATACCTGCACGCCTGTCTTTTCCATTATAGCCGTCAACTGCGATAACCACGAAAGACGTTATACTGATGTACCTGAGAGTATTGAACCTTTTGTCCAAGGAGGCTTCATGGCGCGGGAGACTGTGGGTACTAAGCGGGAGCGGGCGTTGGAAGTGGCTCGGCGCATGAACGAGCACTACCCGGCCGCCGAGTGCGCGCTCATCTACGGCGGCGACCCGTTTCGCCTGACCATTGCCGTGCTGCTGTCCGCGCAGACCACCGACAAGGGCGTGAACAAGGTGACGCCGGCCCTGTGGGAGCGCTACCCCACCGTGGCCGACCTCGCGGCGGCCGACGTGCGCGACGTGGAAGACATCATCCGCACCATCGGCTTCTATCACACGAAGGCTGCAAACGTTATCAAAGCCGCCCAGATGGTGGTGGCCGACTACGGCGGCGAGATCCCACGCGACATCGACGAGCTGCAGAAGCTGCCGGGTGTGGGTCGCAAGACCGCGAACGTCGTGCTGAACGAAGCGTTCGGCATCGTGGAGGGCATCGCGGTGGACACGCACGTGTTCCGCATCGCGCATCGGCTCAAGTTCGCCGGCCCCTCGGCCGACACGCCGGCCAAGACCGAGACGGCGCTGCTCAAACTGTACCCGCGCAAATACTGGGGCCCCATCAACCACCAGTGGGTGCTGTTCGGCCGCGAAACCTGCATAGCCCGCAACCCTAAATGCGCCACCTGCTTCCTCTGCGATATCTGCCCCAGCTGCTGCAAGGTGTAAAGAAATGCTCGCCCGCCTCTTGACTTGGAGTGAGCTTCAGAGTTCACACTGGGTTTGACAGCGGATAGTGAAAGAAAAGAGGTACCTCATGACCGCACCGAATACCACATCACAGAACATCAGTCGCGCCGTCTACGAGAGCACGCTCATGTTCCCCATTGGCGACCCCAACGACGCGTTTGCGCAGTTCTTTGACGGGCAGAGTTACCTGGCTCCCGTCAGCACAGAGCAAATTCCCTTTATGAATGTCACGTTTGAGCCAGGGTGTCGCAATCATTGGCACATCCATCATGCCACATCAGGCGGCGGGCAGATGCTTGTGTGCGTGGGCGGGCGTGGCTGGTATCAGGAGTGGGGAAAGCCCGTCCGCGCGCTCGAACCGGGCGATGTCGTGCATATCCCCGCCGAAGTGAAGCACTGGCACGGCGCCGCGAAGGACAGCTGGTTTTCCCACCTCGCCTTCGAAGTCCCCGGCGAAAACACCTCCAACGAATGGCTCGAACCCGTAGGCGCAGAAGACTACGAGAATCTCGAACATTAAGAGCATCGTTCGCGCGCCAGAGCGAAAACACAAGTCACCAAACACACAGGCGCGCCGGGGATGGGAAGGCGCGCCTGCGGGTTGTGCGACAGGACGGGTGGCCCCTGCCGCGAAATGTTGTGGTGAGCCTACGAAGCGCTTGCGAGTTTTATCACATAGGAAAGGTTGGCTACAGTAACCGGCGTGTTGGGACGATAGTTAAGCTGAGTCTCACTCGGAAGCGACAAGCTAAATGCAACAGCAAACTTGGTCGGTGTGGTGGTGCTTCCAGCAGCAATAGTCCAACCGTTGTTCGGAATGGTGGTACCTGTTGAGGTAAGCGGCACCGTAACAGGCAAGCCACTTGAGGCAGGCTTAAGCTGAATACCAACCCCTATAGCAACATTGTTGGCAAAGAGCGTTGCTGCATCTGCACCCTGCGTACTTGAGACAGCAGTCACCTTAATGTCGGCAGGTGTCGAAGATGAAAACTCAGGGGTAGCGCTTGTAGTGCTCGTACCCGAAGCGTCCACCTCTATATCTACCGAGGTCGGAATAGCGCAGTCAATCTGCAACGTCCAATGAGCATAAAGCGTCACACTCTCAACATCCTTGTCCCATTTATCAACAACGCATTCACTCACATTATTACACCAGAAGACCCCCACCTACCCTTGCTTTATGACGCGGACATATGCAGATAGCATTAACCTTACCTGTTAGGTTACCCTCGTAGGGATGCTCTCCAGAGCATCCGCTCCGCCGCAGGCGGAGAACCCAATCGGTGTCCCCGTTTTCGCGCTTCGCGCGAACGGATGCATCCCTAAAGGGACTAGGCGCGCGCGCCGTCGCTGATATTATCCCTACGAGGGTTGACGTATTCGCGCATTCTATCGCAGGCTGAGTACATTGCTTGACCTGCGTTCTCCGCCGCGGCGGGTAGCGCGTAAGCGCGTCACATTCTTCGCGCGCATGGCCTCATCATCTTTTGGCGCACAAGACAGCACGCAAGCACGTCGCTCTTTTTTCTTCACCTTCCACCGCTTGACTGTGACCCCACTCCAGGGTTGATAATGACCTCAGAAGTAAAGCCAGCACGAGATAAGGGGAACAGCATGCAGTACCGCGAGCTGGGGCGTACGGGCCTCAAAGTGAGTGAGATTGGGTTTGGCGCCGAGTGGATGGAGAAGAAGTCGCCCGAAGAGGTGCGCGCGGTGGTGGCGCGCTGCGAAGAAGCGGGCATCAACATCCTCGACTGTTGGATGGCGGGACCTGAGGTGCGCAGCAACCTCGGCGCGGCGCTTGCGGACACGCGCGATAAGTGGATTATCCAGGGTCACATTGGCTCTACCTGGCAAAACGGCCAGTACACGCGCACGCGCGACATGGATCAGGTGCGGCCCGCGTTCGAGGATTTGCTCGCGCGCCTGGGCACCGACCATGTGGAGCTGGGCATGATCCACTACGTGGATGACGTGGACGAATACGAAAGCATCATGGCCGGCCCCTTCATCGCCTATGTGCGTGAGCTGCGCGACGCGGGTACTATTGGGCACATCGGGCTTTCCACCCACTCGCCCGAGGTGGCGCGGTGCGCGGCGCTCTCCGGCGAGATTGAGGTCATCATGTTCAGCGTGAACCCCGCGTTTGACCTACTGCCGGCCACTACGAGCCTCGATGAGGCGTTCACGTTCAACTATGCCGATGAGTTGGGCGGCATGGACCCCGCCCGCGCCGAGTTGTATGCGCTCTGCGAGCGCGAGGGCGTGGGGCTTACCGTCATGAAGGGTTACGCAGGCGGGCGGCTGTTCAGCGCCGAGGCATCGCCCTTCGGCGTGGCGCTCACGCCGGTGCAGTGCATCCACTACGCGCTCACGCGCCCGGCCGTGGCCAGCATCATGGCAGGCTTCGACACGCCGTCCCACATCGACGATGCCGTGGCCTACGAAACCGCCGGCGACGCCGCGCGCGACTACGCAAGTGTGCTGGCCACCGCCCCCAAGCACGCCTACTTCGGCCAGTGCACGTATTGCGGCCACTGCGCACCGTGCACGGCCGGCATCGACATTGCCACCGTGAACAAGTTCTACGACCTGGCCACCATACAAGACGAAGTGCCCGCCTCGCTGCGCGCCCACTACGACGCGCTCGATGCCACCGCCGCCGACTGCACCGCCTGCGCTGCCTGCGAACCCCGCTGCCCCTTCGGCGTGCCCATAGCCGAGCGCATGACGCAGGCGGCGGCGCTGTTCGCCAACTGACCCTGCTCGTGTTGAAACTGCAAGGTTTGGGAAAATCCTACTCTTTTGGTGTTTAATGACCTCAAACAACAATGCAACGGTGCGGCAACGCACGTGCCGCGCCGTTGCAGCCAACCGAAAGGACGCAACCATGCAACCCGAACCGAACTTCACCGACGCCGCGCGCGAATTCCGCGGCAAACTGTTCCCCGGTTATGCTTCCCCCTTCATTGAAACCGATCCGGAGTTCATTGAGCGCTTCGACAACTTCGTGTTCGGCGAAGTGGCCAACGCCGACGACGCGGGCGGCAGCGACCTCGACGACCGCACGCGCCTTATGGCCATCCTTGCGGCCATCATCGGCTGCCAGGGCGAGTTGGCCTTCCAGGCCATGGTACCCGCCGCGCTTGAGGTGGGTGTCACACCTGTTGAGTTGAAGGAAATCATCTACCAGTCCATGGCGTATCTGGGCATGGGCCGCGCGCTGCCGTTTCTGCGCATCGCCAACGACGTACTCACGGCTCGCGGCGTGAAGCTGCCCCTTCCCGGCCAGGCAACCACCGAGGCCACCGCGCGTCGCGCCGCCGGCAACGACATTCAAGTGGAGCTGTTCGGCGAGCAGATGCGCGAAAGCTGGGAGCGCGCGCCCGAGGAAACAAGCCACATCGACCGCTGGCTCGCCGCGAACTGCTTCGGCGACTGGTACACGCGCACAGGCCTCGACCTCCAGCAACGCGAAATGATCACGCTCTGTTTCCTGGCCGCGCAAGGTGGCTGCGAACCGCAGCTCAAAGCGCACATAGGCGCAAACCTGCGCATTGGCAACGACCGCGTATTCCTCATCAAAATAGTCTCGCAGCTGGTACCCTACCTGGGCTATCCGCGCTGCCTGAACGCCCTGCGCTGCATTGAAGAAGCAGCCGACTGCTAGTCAATCCCATCGGGGCGTGGGCCCACGACGTTCGTCACGTCGATGACCACGCCCTGCATGAACTGCGTGCCTTCGTACTCAAGGTAGCTACTCTGATCGACCACCCAGCGGTAGCCATCCTTCGCTTTCAGGCGATACTTGATGGCTACCGTCCCATCGATGTTGCGCTTCCACGTTTCCACCTGAGCGGCCACAAGTTCCCTATCATCCGGGTGCACCATGTTGGAGAACTTGTCGTCGAACAGCTCCACCAGATCCTCGCGCGTATAGCCAAACATTCGCAGGAACCGCTCGCTCACGTAGAGGAATTCGAACCCGGGCGTGTCGGCGCAACGGTGATAGCCGCCCGGCATGTCCTCGTTCAGATACGCCAGTTCGCGATTCTTCTTGATGAGCAGGTCGTTGCGCTCGGAGAGCTGCTGGTGGGCCTCCATAACCTCGGAAATGTCGGTGCAGGCACTCACAATGGCGAGGCGCCCGTCCTCAGCTTCCACCACTTTGCCCTTGTCAAGCGTCCAAAACCACGTGCCGTCCTTGCGCGGCATGCGGTAGGTGGTGGTGTACTCAAGCCCCGCGTAATAGGTGGTGCCAATGTCCTGCACGACCGAGGCCATGTCGTCGGGGTGGATGGTGTTGCCCACCAGGCCGCCAATGCCTTCAACAAATTCCTCGTAGGAGTCGTAGCCCAACAACTCCACCATGGCCGCATTCGCGAAGTAGAGCGGAAAGCCCTCTTCGCAGTAGCCGCCAATCATGCCGCCCGGAGACATCTGCGCAAAGATGGCTGCCGCCGTGCGCCGGTTTTCCTCAGCCAAACTCATGAACGCGGCATCGCTCGACGACACACCCACTACTGCGGACAGCGCACGCTGCGAAGACTCCAGCTGGCGGGCGCGTCGCACCTGGTCGGTCACGTCAGAAAGCGACGCATAGAATAGCCGATGCCCGTCGCGCTCGCGCAGGAAGAACACGCGGAACGACTCCACCACCGTGCTGCCGTCCTGCCTGATGCGGCGGACTTCCGCCTCCGCCCCGTCCGGTGCGTTTTTCCAAGCGCGCTCAAACGCATCGAAGAAACTTGCGCGATCAGCCTCATACACCAGGTCAAGCACCGCCTCGCGGCGATCCGCCAGATCGAGCGGACTGATGCCCACGAAGCGGCAGTAGCGCTCATTCGCGCTTACCACCTGCACTTTTCCATCGTGCACTTCGTAGAAAGCAAGTGGGCCCAAAATGTCATCCACCATGGTATCACTCAGCACGCCTTCGGCGAGCATCTTGCGAATTTGCAGTTCGTGGATGGGCGCGGGCACGATATAGCGATAGTCGATATTCGCGGGGTCAGCCAGCAGGCGCTCGAAGTCCTCCGGCGGCATGGGGCGATAGAAGCCGAAGCCCTGTGCGTAGGAGCATCCCGCGCGCACGAGGAAATCGCGCTGCTCTTCGGTTTCCACACCTTCGGCCACAATGCGCAGGTCAACGAGGTGCGCCATGTTGATGACGGACTCAAGGATGCCCCGGGTCTTTTGCGAGGAACCCATTCCTTCGCCCAGCAGCTTCATGTCAAGCTTCAGCACGTCCACGTTAAGGTCCTTGAGCGTGTTGAGCGAAGAGTAACCGCTGCCGAAGTCGTCCATGAGCACGGTGAAGCCCGCAGCGCGTAGCCGATCCACCACGTCAGACACCTTACCCGCGTCCTCCACGTAGGCGCTCTCGGTAATTTCCACCGACAGCAGGGACGGCTCCACGTCGTAGGCACGCGCGAGGCGAGTAAGTTCGTCGGCCACGTCAATCGCGTAGATGTCGCGCCGCGACACGTTCACCGACACGGGCACGGGGCGCAAACCCTTATCCATCCACGCCCGTAGGGTTTCGCACGCCTTCTCCCATACCACCAGGTCAAGCGCCGTAATGAGGCCATTGCGCTCCAACATGGGAATGAAGTGCCCGGGCGGAATGAGGCCCCGCTCGGGGTGGTTCCAGCGTGCGAGCGATTCCACACCTACAATTGCGCCTGACGATATGGCGCACAACGGTTGCACGTGGAAGGTGAATTCATCGTGCGCGAGCGCGCGCTGCACCTCCAGCAGAAGTGCGTGATCCTCTTCCATTTCCTGCATCATGCCGGGCTCGAAGCGGCACGACCGTTCGGCGTAGTTGCCTTTGATGAAGGCAAGCGCCATGAGCGCACGATCATACATAGTGCTCACCGGCACCGTTGCGTCGTCGATGCCATACAGGCCGAACGCCGGCATGAACGCCATGCCCTTATTGAAGGAGCGAATCGCGTCGAACAGACGCTTTTGCACCTCGCTCAGAACGAGCGGGTCGTCGGGCAGAAGAAGGCAGAAGTCATCACTCAGAAGGTAGCCCGCAATTGCGTCAAAGTCACGCTCCACCTGGGCAAGTACGACTGCGACTGCTTTCAGCAAACCATCGCCTTCCGCCATGCCGTGCCATTCGTTGTACAGTTTGAAGTGCTCAATGTCTATGGCCATGAGACAGAACGGCTTGGCAGGGCTTAGCGCCAGCTGCTTTTCTACGGCAGCAAAGAACACCACGCGTGTGCGTAGGCCGGTGAGCTGGTCGAAAGGTTCTTCGTCGAAGTGCGCGGACGACATCTGCCGAAGCGCTTCCTTGTGGGAAGTTGCTGCCTTGCCAAACGGTACGTCCACGCCCGCCCCCTTCTGTCTGCGAAATCGCTCGTAGTTTCTGCGCATGCTCAAAAAGCTGAGCGGTTCCATTGTAAGCTTAGCCCCGGCTCAAACGGCACGTGCGGCGTGGCATTCAACGAATAGTACCAGTACCCGAAAGTTTGAGTCGCTTTGTCGACAATGCTGATACGCGCCCTTGCAACCTGGTATAATAGGGGTTGCTGATCTGCGACGTCTTTGCCGACGCGACGGACCGCGAACCGCATCCTTACCCGTCATCGGAGGTCGCCATGCTATCACCTGGAGATACCATTGTCTATCGTCACCACGTGTGCACCGTCACTGCCGTCCGAGAAAACTATTTCGAAGACCGCGACTATTTCGAACTGAACGCCCTTTTTGAGAACTCGCTCAAGCTGTTTGTGGCTGTTGACGAGGCGAAACCGCCCGCGCTCAGGCCCGTTATGAGCAAGCAGGAAGCGCTCGCGCTTATCGATTCTATCGCGGATGTCGAGGGCATTGATGAGGGAACGCTCACCGGCGCCAACACGCCCACGTTGGTCGAGCGCCGCATGCGGGAGGAATACGACAAACGCCTGAAGACGTTTCAGCCCGAAGATTTGGTGCCCATCATGAAGTCGGTCCGCGAGCGCACCGCGCGGCGCACGCATGCCGGTCGCCAGATCACGGCCACCGACAAGCGCTACTTCGATTTGGCCGAAGGGCTGCTGTTCGACGAACTGTCAGTGGCACTGGATATCCCGCGCGAAGAGGTGAAAGACTTCCTGGTAGAACGCGTCAAGAGGATCGAGACGGCCCAACACCGCTAGGCGCGGGCGGGGTTACGCAGGCGTGGCTGCGAGCGCTGGCGATAACGGGCGCAATGGAGGCGCGATCGGTGCCGTCGAAGCCGCCGCGCATGCCAGAGAGCATCTCGGCGGCGCGCGGGTCGGTGGCCGCATTCTTCTCCTGCATCTTGAAGAACAGCTTCATGGCCAGCTTGTTTGGCGTGCTCAGGCGCTCGTAGGCGAACCCGCCGCGCAGGTAGAAGCGCTCCACGTCGTCGAAGTCCGGCGAGGGAAGTTCGCGCGTGAGGGCTTCGTCTACCATGTCGGTCCATTCTGTCGGCGTGGCGCCCACAGCGAACACGACGAAGCGCGTGTTTGGGTGTGCCGCGCGCTGCCGCACGAGCCACTTCTTCCCCATAAGGCCTCCCGCATGAAACCAGCCACCGAGCACCACCACGTCGAAGCCTTCCGCGTCGAAGCGCGGCTCGTCGTTGAGCGAGACAGCTTCGCAGCCCAGTTCCTCGGCGATCCATTCCGCATACTTCTTGGTGAACCCCGTCTGTGACGAGTAAACCACTACCGTGTTCATGCTTGCTCCTTTTTCCTGATGCCGTGCCCGGGTGCTGTGTGCGCCTGAACGAATCGCTCGGCATGCGCGACGAGACGCGGTTCGGCTTCTTCCCAGGTCAGACCCGCATGCATAAGCATGAACGGGACGCTTTGGAATTCTAGCGCCAGTTGTGCCGCGTCGTCGCGCGCGAATTCGCCTGTGACCATGAGGTGCTCGAAGATGGTGCGCTGCAGCGCCATGGGCTGGTCAATGAAGAGAAGGCGGTAGACGCGCCCTGCCTCTTCGCTTTCAAACTGACTAATGACCAGCAGGCGGCGCAGGCGCACCATATACGAGTCTTCGAAGAAGTAGCGCAGCGAAGGCAGCACCAACTCGCGCAGGCGCTCGGGGGTCATGTTCTCGTAGGGCGTGGTGTCGTCAGTCACATTAAACAAGATGCGGCGCTCGCCAAAGACGTGGCGCGTCCGCTCAAACGCCTCGCTCACGATAGCGTCAAATATGGCCTTCTTGCTGGGAAAATGGTTGTAAAGCGAGGCATCCTTAATACCCACCGCTTCCGCAATGTCACGCACCGACACCGCATGAAACCCCCGCTCCGAAAACAGCGCAAACGCCTCCGAAACAATGCGCTCCCGCGTATCCTTCGCCTTCATGTGTTTCTCCTTAACTAGTAACTGCTAGCTACTATACTAGCATTCACTAGTTAAAGCAATCAAAAAGTTGCGCTCCAAAACATCAAGAAAATGTTTCACGTGAAACCGTGCAGGTGTTTCACGTGAAACATTCGTTCGGAGAAAAGAACAACATTGAATCACTCATTATTCGAGCGTTCATTTATTCGTGCGTTCATTCATTCTTGCGTTCATTTTTTGAGCGCTCTTTTATGTATTGCGAAATAACTTTTTCGTTTGCGAAAAATTTGGGAACGAAAAAATGAGCGCAAGAAAGTGTGGGCAAAAAATTGGGCGCGGAAAATAGGGAGGGGCAAAAAATTGGGGCGAAAAATTGATTGAGGTTGGTGGGGGTGCGTTGTTTTGCGCTCATTATTTGATGGCTTCTTCGAGCATTTCTTGGAGGACTTCTACGTGGCTGCGGCGTTGGCGGGTGGCGGTGCCCAGGAGGCAGACGCTTTGGTACTTCCCATAGCGATCGAAGAATTGCGGGATAGCCTCGCGTTCGCGCATGTCTTCGCGGTAGGCGGCGGCGAAATTGTCCCAGTCGATGTTGCCGTGCAGGTAGCGCTCAAGTTTGGTGGGAGCGGGAGCGAACAGCTTATCGTGCACGTAATCGGCATGCAAAAGCCGCGGCACGAAGTACGCGAGGTCGTTTTTCTTCGTGAAGCCCGCCAGCTGGTTCGTGTTCTTTAGACGCGTGTCCAGCAGAAGATCGACATCCCAAGACTCAAGGGCGCCGAAGAATTGGTCGGCGGAAGTTTCATACGCGCTGATGGTGGTTATTCGCATGGCGGAAGGCTCCTTCGTAGCGGGCGGCGGACTCGCCCGTACGCTCATCACGTGAAGCCTCAGGCGAGAACCGCAGGTCGCGGCTTTTCGCCTAGCTTATCTTTCGCGCACCCCTCGCAGAAGCCACACGCTTCTCCTGTGGCGAAATCGCAGACCTCCCGTCACAGAACCGCTACGGCCCCCCGATCGCATGCCTTTACGCCGACACCTCAACACGCGCAGTGAGCGGCGAACCAAGGCGCGCCAACTCGCCCGCCACCGTCTCCACCAGCAGCGGCAAGGCGTCCGCCACCTTCGGCGTGAGACCCACCGTCACCACCGCGGGCGACGGGTTCTCCACCTGCATGCCCAGACACAGGCCCTCGGCCTTATAGCCCAACAGCAGCGCGGCATCGAACAGATCGACCAGCTTCAAGTCGTGCAGCGATGCCGTGGCGCCGGAGTGGCGCGCCATCGCGTCGGGCTGGAAACGGAACACCGTGCCCGGCTCCGCATCCGTGCCATCCACGGCGTCCACGGTAAGTATCATGTCGAAGTCGTCGACGTACGGCAGCAAATCCATGCTGAGGCAGCCCACGTCGAACAACTCCACGTTCTCAGGCACCTCGTAGCGCGCGAGCAACTCCTCGTAGACCGCAGGACCTACGCCATCATCGAGCATGAGCTTGTTGCCCACGCAGAACACCGCAATGCGGCGCAGCGCGCTCTCCTGGCACTCTTCCGTTGCGGGGGTTTCTTCGCTCACGGGCACCTCTTCAACGCGTCCCGACGCTTCAGCCTTCTGCTCCCCCATGACTACGCCCCCACCGTCGGGCGAATGACCAGGTTGTAGTAGGTAGCACCCGCAATCATCGCAAGCCCTGCCACCACGCTCACCACCGTCCAGATGCGCTCACGACGCAGATAGGCCTCCTTGCCCACCCCGCGCGAGGCCGCACGATGGGCAGCAATAGGTTGTCCCACCAGCGAAAACGCCACCGTGCCCGCCGTCAGCGTGAGGAACACCACGGCCGCCACTATAAGCGCAAGTGGCGTGCGCTCCGTCCAGGCTGCGTAGAACGTGTTATCCGCGAACAGCCAGATGGGATAGAACAGAAGCGCCGCCCACATGCCGTGCGCCGGTCCCCAGATGGGCGGCAAAAACAGTGCGCCAATGTTCACGCGCGGGATACCTTTTAAGAATTCTTCTTCGCGAGCAATCTGCTCGTCGGTCAACTCTGCCACAACGTGCTCCTTCGTCCTCGTGATCGACGCCATTATACCGAAGCACGCCGCACGCAGCCGCCTACCCCGCCCGAACGGCATTCCGTGACGGTTCAGCGCCGGTGCGGCAACAGGGGCAACAGCCGTGTTATCATATGGTATCAAAACAATAGCATTACAGAATCGAGGCACTTCATGAACGTTCTTGCCATTGCCGGATCGCTGCGCGCAAACAGTTACAACCGCCAACTTGCCGAAGCCGCGGGAGACATGCTGCGCGCGAGCCATCCTGAGGTGAACTACCACGTGCTTGACTGGAGTGACGTTCCTTTCATGAATCAGGATGACGAATATCCCGCGCCTACCGCCGTTGCGCGCGTGCGTGCTGAAGTGAAGGCCGCCGACGGCCTGTGGCTGTTCAGCCCCGAGTACAACCACGCCATCCCCGGGCCATTGAAGAACCTCATCGACTGGCTATCGCGCCCGGTGAGCGAAACGGAGGGCCAGGTACTCGCTGGCAAACCCGTGGCACTCGCCGGCGCAAGCATCGGTATGAGCGGTGCCGCCCACGCCCAGGATCAACTGGTCACGGTACTCAGCTTCCTGGATGCCAACATCATGAACAAGCCGCGCCTGACCATCCCCCACATCGCCACCCAAGCCGAAGACGGCATGTTAAAGTTGGGGGCGTCCCAACCGTACCTGGAAGCTCAAGCTGAAGCGTTTGTTGCGTTCATCCAGCGAGCGCAAGCATAGAAGATGGTTGGGTTCTCCGCCTTCGGCGGAGCGGATGCTCTGGAGAGCATCCCTACGAAGGTTACCTAACAGGTAATGTTTACTTATGAGGGAATGCCCCCCGTCATGATGACGGGAAAAGCGAATGCCTTTTGGCGTACTAGCTAGCGCGTTAGCGCGTCACACTTTTGAGGAGCGCCCGCCCGCACGACAACAGGGCACTTAGAGGTTAAAACATACCCCACAGGTCCACCAAAGACAGCGAGAAGGGCCCCAGTGCTCCGGATCGCCGTGAAGGTTCGGCGTGGCGTACTTCGTACGCGAGCCGAGCCTGGAGCGGCGAGGCGGAGTGCTGGGGCCCTTCGCAGCGTCGAGCAGTTGCGCCGGCCGGTAGGCCGGCGCAACCAGATTAGTGCTTGAGTTCGTCTTCTCCAACGATGACGTGCTTCTTGGGGTCGTATACCAGGCCGCCGTGCTCTTTCCAGAAGAACATCAACAGCGTGGGCGAAATACCTTCAATGTTCGCCAAGTAAATGTGGATGAACATGAAGCAGATGAAGACGTACATCATGAAGTAGTGAATGATGCGCATCGACATGAGGCCACCCACCAGATCGGTGCCCGCCGCGAAGAACCCAAGGTTCATCGTGGGGTTCCAGAGGCAGAGGCCCGTGTAGAACATCACGATGATG
>DXGM01000008.1 GCA_019113915.1 Candidatus Gordonibacter avicola | reverse complement strand
GAACTCCTTCCGCTGCCGCTACTTCGAGTACCTGGCCTACTGGCCCCTCATGAAGCAGTACTTCGACGAGGATCCCGACTTCCTGTGGACCCAGGCCCCCCGTCCCCGTCTGACGGACGCCTCCTACAAGCACAACTACTACGACGAGAAGATCACGCTGGAAGAGCGCCTCGTCCGCACGGCCAACAAGGACTTCGTGACCACCGAGGTCGAGCCGATGTGGGACGCCGCCGACGTGATGCGCATGGGCAAGGACCTGTTCATCCAGCACGGCCTGACCACGAACCGCACGGCCATGGACTGGTTCCAGCGCTACTATCCCGAGTACCGCGTGCATGCCGTGAACTTCCCCGGCGACCCGTACCCCATCCATATCGACGCCACGTTCGTGCCGCTGCGTCCGGGCCTGATCATCAACAACCCGCACCGCAAGCTCCCCGAAGAGCAGCGCGCCATCTTCGAGGCCAACGATTGGCAGATCGTCGAAGCCGCCCAGCCGGCCCACGACGAGCCGCCGGCGCTGTGCTACAGCTCCGTCTGGCTGTCCATGAACTGCCTCGTGCTCGACCCGAAGACGGTCATCGTGGAGGCCTCCGAGGTCTACCAGCAGGAGCAGATGGACAAGCTCGGCATGAACGTCATCCCCTGCGACCTGCGCGACGCCTATCCGTTCGGCGGCGGCCTGCACTGCTCCACGGCTGACGTCTACCGCGAGGGCGAGTGCCTCGACTACTTCCCGAACCGCGTCAAGGATCCCACCCTGGTGCGCCCCGAAATGTGGAACGACTAGTCGCATAGCTTGAACCTGACGTAAGGCTTACGCCACTCGATAAGAAAGGGGATTCGGTTGCACAGCATGCCGGATCCCCTTTTTCGTTTGCGGAACCCTACTACGCTCAAACGAAATGCACAGGGAGTGGCTGGACGGCGCACTCGTCGCTGAGTGCGTGTTCCCGCCACACCCTCAAAAGCCCTCGTGCGAAGGGCTTGGCTGCTCATTCCCTTTTTGCTGCCGGTTTTAAGGAGGACCAATGGCAGACGATACTAAAATCAAACAAACTGGTGGAAGCAACGAAAGTGAGGCTTCGAGCAAGTACCAGATGAAGGTGGGCTGGGGTACTATCGCCATGCTCATTTCCGCGACAGGCATGGGTCTTGTGCCTCTGTTCAGCCGCTGGGCCACGCGTACTGACATGTTCAACGGCGCCGCCGGTTTCAATGCTGGCGACTCAATTGGCGCTCTTATGGCCGTGGGTCGCATGGGTATGGGCGTGGTGTTCTTCGTGATATTGCTTCTTGCTACTCATAAGGTGAGCACATTCAAGAAGCTCAAACTTACGCCGGCTATTGCGCTCGGTGGCCTGATGATTGGCATGTCGCTGGCCTGCTACGTCACCGCAACGCTGCTGACCACGGTGTCGAACGCGGTGCTGTTCATTTATATTGGCCCCGTCGTTTGCGTGCTGCTTGCTCGTATCTTCCGCAAAGAACCCATGTCGGTCTTGCAATGGATATGTCTCGGGGCAGTGTTTATCGGCATGCTGTTCGGCAATAACCTCATCGGCTTTAACGAAAGCGGTTTCTTTATCGACTTCAACCTGGTGCCGTCCACCCCTGAGTTCCCTCAGAAGGGCATCGGTGACGCGTTTGGCCTGCTCTCTGGTGTGTTTTATGGCGCCTCGATGTTCTTCAACGGCTATCGCAAGGATGCTGACACCACGGCGCGTGGTGTGTGGAACTTCATCTTCGCCGTGTTGGGTGCCGGAATCATTACCATTATCTTGAACTCGCTCGGTGCGAACCCCGGTATGGAGAACTGGGCGCTGAATATCCACTTCACCACGTTCAACTGGATTGGTGCGGTACTGCTGTGGATCATCTGCGGCCCCATTGCTCTGGGCTTTTTGCTGGTTGCAGGCCGCAACCTTCCTGCTGCTGACTACGGCACCATTGCCTATTGGGAAGTGCCGGTGGCCATTTTTGTGGGCCTGGTTGTGTTTGGTGAAGCGCTTACTATCAACACCATTATTGGTGGCATCCTTATCATCGGCGGTGGCGCCGTGCCGTCGATTCGCGGCATGATTGTGGCGCGCAAGCAGAGGCAGCAGGCTGAGATCGCCGAGCATTTGGCCGAGCGTCTGGAGCGTGTCGAAGAAGAGGAAGCTAAGACGCTGAAATAAGCTCGCCGATGAGATTAGGAGGGTGTGGCAATGAAGATCACTGACAAGCTGACACATGTTGTCACCGACATTGAACTTGAGCCTGCAAAGACCGAAGATGAACTCAAGGCTGCATTTGCCGAAAGGGAACTTCAGGGCTTTCCTGCGCTGCTTGACATTGCTGAGCGCACCGAGGATCACGTTCAAATGCTCTCGCTCGACTCGCTGCTGGAGTTCGCTCAGGTTTCCGGGGCTCACGCAGTGGCCTACGATGTGACGTATTTTCCCCATGCCGATGCTGATGAAGTGGCTTATCAGTTGAAGCAGCTGGCGCACGACCTCGACATTGACGTGGAAGTTATCCGCGATGTGTGCGCCCAAGAGATTGACGAATACCTGGCGCTCGACGCCAAGCGCGACGCAGCTCTTCCCGTGCACAGCATTGTGGAGTGCTACGTTGGTGGCACGGCGTTTGCCTGGTATGGCATCAACGACTATCCGCGTCTCAAGCGTGTCATTTTGAGTAAGCTGGCTCGCGGAGGTCAGAAGGCCAAGCGCGCCTTTATTATGCGCGCCAGCAAGGCGCAGGTGGATATGCTCGAAGACTACTGATGCAGGTGGGGCGCGCCCTCTACGCGCCCTGAGCATCCGTTGTACCTGGCGGCTATCAGGCGAAACGAACCCCCACGCAGCTGCGCCTCGTGGTTGCGTGGGGCCCCTGAACCGGGCTTTCTCCACCTTCCAGCACGGTATCCACAGTGCATCAAAAAAAGACCGAACGGTAACGGGTTGTCTCACGGTTCGGAATCATGGGGTATGATACCCTTCAATGTTTGGCGTTTTCCCATCAGACAGGGGGCTTCAATGGAGCATCTGACACGCCAGCGGCTCGCGCGCTTGACGAATGCGGCCGCAAATTTCTTAGGGGACTACCATGGAACAAAACACCAGTAACGAAATCAGTGCGGCTGAGGCACTTGCCATTTCCGAAGAGGAAAAACACCGCACGCTTAAGAAAGTGACGTTCTCGTCGTTCTTGGGCAACTTCATCGAATGGTTTGACTACGCAAGCTATTCGTATCTGGCCACCGTTATTGCTCTCGTGTTCTTCCCGGGCGAGGATCGTACGGTGGCGGTCATGAGCACCTTTGCTGTGTTCGCGCTTTCCTTCCTCGTGCGTCCGGTGGGCGCTATCTTCTGGGGAAACATGGGAGACAAAAAGGGCCGTAAGTGGGCGCTGTCCATCTCCATCCTCATGATGAGCGGGGCAACGTTCCTCATTGGCTGCTTGCCGGGCTACGCGGTACTGGGCATTGGCGCACCCATTTTGTTGCTGCTTCTGCGCATCGTGCAGAGCTTCTCGGCTTCGGGCGAATACGCCGGCGCTGCCACCTTCATTGCGGAATATGCGCCGAAGAATCATCGCGGGTTCTACTGCTCGATGGTACCGGCGTCCACGGCAACGGGCCTGCTCGTGGGCTCGCTGTTCGCCACGTTCATGTTCAACACCTGGGGAGCCACGTCCGACTTCGTGGTGGACTGGGGCTGGCGTATCCCGTTCTTGCTGGCGGGCCCCTTGGGGTACATCACGCACTACATCCGCACGCACCTGGAAGACTCCCCGGTGTACGAGCAGATGCAGGAGCGCCTGCGGCTGCAGGGCTCCAAGATTCAGCGCCCCATTCGTACGCTGTTGAAGAAGCACATGAGGGTGCTCATTGTGTCGTTCGGTGCCTGCGTGCTGAACGCGGTGGGTTTCTACGCGGTGCTCACGTATTTGCCGAACTACCTGGAAACCACGCTCAATTACGACCCAAGCGCAGCCTCCATCATTACTACCATTGTGCTGGTGGTGTACATTGCGTTCATCTTTTTGTCGGGACGCATTTCCGACCGGTTCGGGCGCAAGCGCATGCTTATTATTGCGTGCGTCGGGTTCATTGTGTGCACCATTCCCGCATTCATCTTGCTGGGCACGCTGAACTTCTGGATTATTTTGCTGGTTGAGCTGGTCATGTGCCTGATTCTCACCATTAACGACGGCACACTATCCAGCTATCTCACCGAAACGTTCCCCACCGACGTGCGTTACTCCGGGTTCGCGCTTAGCTTTAACCTGGCGAACGCCATCTTTGGCGGGTCGGCGTCCTACATTTCCTTCTGGTTGATTTCGGTCACCGGCAACGACATTGCGCCCGCCTTCTATATGGTGTTTATTGCGGCAGTGGCGCTGGTTGCCATGATCATGTCGCACGAACACACGGGTAAGGATTTGTCCGAAGTGTAGCGCGCTTGCATGCGTGCGTGTGGAGATGCTAACGACCAGCGCTGCTTCCGTGAGTTCGGGCAGCGCTGGTTTTGCGCATGGCAACTTCGGCGGGGGCATGATACGATGGCAGTAACGCCGGAGCGGAGTTTCGGCTGGAGAGACACCGGGAGGTTTCGATGGGCGAGACGTCGGTAACGCCAAAGTCTTTGAAGGCGCAGATCACGCGCACCTCGCTGGTGCTGGCCGCCGCCGCGCTGCTGCGTGAAGAGGGGCCTAAGGCCGTTACGTACCGCAAGGTGGCGAAGTGGGCCGGTGCTGCCTCGTCGTCGGTGGGCTACTACTTCGATTCCGTGACCGAGCTTCTGCATGAGGCTGGCATGTACAACATTCAGCTGTGGGCGCAGCGTGCGGAAAAGGTGGCTGACCTGTGTGAAAGCCTGCCGCCTGAGGAATGTCGTGCGCGCATTACCGAGCTTCTGACGCGGGCCTGCCTGCCAGACGACTCCATTGTGCCCGCGGCGCACTATGCCCAGCTCATTGGCGCGGCCGATTCCTCGGTGGTTACGGAGGCCTACCGCAAGGGCCGCGTGCTGCTAGACGCCGCCATCGCGCGCATTCTCGATCGCGCGGGTGTGCCTATGACCCCGCGCATTGTGGGCGCTATTGTGGACGGCGCTGCTGTAGCGTCCATCTCCGAAGGCTACAACGTCCGCGAAATGGCCGCCAAACTGCTCGACGAAGCCATAGCCGCCTACGAAGCCGCCGAACGAGGGTAGGCGCTGGCTCCCTCTCCCTTTCTCTTTCTTCACTTCAACCCACAACAACACGGCCGTCTCACGGGTGGGCGACGGGTGGGTGAACCTTGCTTCTTCTCTTGCTAAGCGCTTTGCGCCGTCTGGTAGAACGGACGGACGCAAACGTTCGCGATTTCGCCTCTCTGTCTTTGGAGGGGGTGGCGGTCGCCAGGCAAGGAAAGGAGTTGGAGCATGAGCGAATCCCGTCAAAAGGCGGTCGCGCCCTCGGCTGATCCGGGCCCCATCGGGCAGGTAAGTAGGCCGTCGTTTAAGCGCACGCTGACATTCTTCGGATTTTTCGCCATCACTGCGTCTATGGTGATGACCGTCTATGAGTACCCGTCGTTCGCCTCGTCCGGTTTCCAGTTGGTGTTTTTCCTGATCATTGGAGGCCTGCTGTGGTTTTTGCCCGTCGCGCTGTGTGCGGCGGAAATGGCCACAGTAAAAGGATGGGAAACGGGCGGCATTTTCGCCTGGGTGGGCAACACGCTGGGCAGGCGCTGGGGTTTTGCGGCGCTGTTCTTCCAGTGGTTCCAGATTACCGTGGGTTTTGTGACCATGGCGTTCTTCATTTTGGCCGCGTTTGCCTACGTGGTGAAGTGGGATGCGCTGTATAACAACCCGCTGGTGATGTTCTTCGGCGTGGCGGCCATTGTGTGGCTGCTCACGTTGACCCAGCTCGGAGGCACAAAGTACACGGCGCGCATCTCGAAGGTGGGCTTCGTGGGCGGCATTATTGTGCCGGTTATTGTGCTGTTGGTGGGCCTGATTATCTATTTCGCAACGGGCGGCGTGTCGCAAATCAAGATGGATGCGGCTACGTTCGTGCCGAACTTCGGCAAAGTGGACACGCTGGTTATTTTCGCCTCGTTCATTCTTGCGTACATGGGCGTTGAGGCGTCCGCGTCGCACGTGAACGAGTTGAAAAACCCGAACCGCAACTACCCGCTGGCCATGATTGTGCTGGCCATCCTCACCATTGCGCTTGACGCGTTGGGTGGTTTGGCTGTGGCAACCACGCTGCCGGCGAACGTGCTGGACGGCAACTTGTCGTTCGGTGTGATTGAGGCATTCCGCGCCATTTACGTGCAGCACATTGGCCCGTCCATGAGCTGGATTGTGTTTGTGGTGGCGTTGCTGTTGGCGCTGGGCGTGCTGGCCGAGATTTCCGCGTGGATTGTGGGTCCGTCGCGCGCTTTGCTGGACACGGCGCACGATGGCATTCTGCCTCCCACGTTCAAGAAAGTGAACAAGAACGGCGTGTCTGTGAAGACCGTTGTCATTCAGGCATGCATCGTGACGGTGTGGGACGCCGTGCTGTGCGGCTCCATCGCACTGTCCGGCGGGTCAAGCTCCTCGGTGGGCTATCTGACGGCAATCGGCCTTACCGTGGTTATTTACCTGGTGGGTTACGTGCTGTTCTTCCTGGGGTACTTCTATCTCATCTTTAAGAAGAAGAACCTTGAGCGTTCGTTCCAACTGCCGGGTGGCACGCCGTTTAAGGCCATCGTGGCTGGTGTGGGCCTCATTATGACCGTGGCAACCCTTATTATTTCGTTCTTCCCGTCGTCGAACTTGGATGCGCAGTCCAACATGGTGTATCAGGCGACGTTGGGAGTTGCGTTCGTTATCTCCGTGGCCATTCCGTTCATCATTTACGCGCTGCGGAATCGCTGGACGCCTGATACGCAGGTGCCGGTTGGGCGCACGGCTGCGGCTGGTGCGGGCGCCGGCGCTGGCGCAGGTACTGGCGCGATGGCGGCGAACGCGAAGGCGGCTCATGCGACGGCGACTACGGGTGTGGCCAAGCAAACGGCCGTGCGTCCGTCCGATCCGCCTGCGGCTAACCCTGCGGTTGGTGCTTCGCCGGTGGCGAAGTCCAGTACGGTGGCCGATGCTCCTGGTGGCGCGGGCGCTACAGGTGCGGGCGCTGCGGGTTCCGCAGGCGGCATGGGCGCGGGTGCCGCAGGTGCCAAGACCAACAAGCGCACCAAGGCGCGCGACACCTTGCGCACCGATGCCACACCGAGTGGCGCGGGTGCGGCGGGTATGTCCGCTGGTGGCGGCCCTGGTTCCGACGTGGGAGCTACCATCGCGCGCGGCATCTCGGCGGCGGTGGTCAGCGTGACCAGCCGTCCGGCTGGCCCCATCTCCGTGGATTCCGGTTCTGCAGCCACTACGCATGATGTTCCGGCTGAGCCTCAGCCTGCTCACAGCACGGCGCCAAGCAGCAGTTCCGCTATGCCTGATGCCGCATCGAAGGATGCTGCCGATGTGCGCGATGAACTTATCGACCGCGAGGCGGCAGGTGACATGCGCAGCAGTGTGACCGAGGGCGTTGTGGGCGAGGGGCTTCCCCGTGCCGACGACGACACTCCGGATCCGCGTCGCGAGATCGGTCCCGACACCACCGGGCCAGCGTCCCGCTAGGCGCACCCCGTGCGGCCGCGCCCGATGTGGGCGGCCGCACGGATTCCAACCTTAGGTTCCAAACCATTTCGATATACAGGAGGTTCCCATGGAACAAACATCTACCAGCAAAGTGCTCGACAGCATGGACGAGGGCACGAAGTACCTCACGCCCATCTTCGGCTCCGAGGCATCCGACGCGCAGATGCCGCGCCTGAGGATGAACGACAAGCCGGTCGAGCCGCGCATTGCCTATGAGATGATCAAGGAGTATCTGTCCATCGAGGGCAACGCCACGCAGAACCTCACGACGTTCTGCCAGACTTACATGGAGCCCATGGCTACCAGGATCATGGCCGAAACGATGGAGAAAAACGCCATCGACAAGGACGAATACCCCATGACGGCCGACCTCGAGAACCGCTGCGTCGCCATGATTGGTGACTTGTGGCACGCGAATCCGGACGAGGAGCCTATGGGCACCTCCACGGTGGGTTCGTCCGAGGCTTGCATGCTGGGTGGTCTGGGCATGCTGTTCCGCTGGAAGAAGCTGGCGAAGGATGCTGGCATCGACATTTACACTGCTCAGCGCCCGAACCTGGTAATTTCTGCAGGCTATCAGGTGTGCTGGGAGAAGTTCTGCCGCTACTGGGACATCGAGATGCGTCTCGTGCCGCTTGAGAAGGATCACCTGTCCCTGAACATGGACACCGTCATGGACTACGTGGACGACCACACCATTGGTATCACGGCTATCCTGGGCATCACCTATACGGGCAAGTTCGACGACGTGAAGAAGCTCGACGAGCTGGTGGAGGCCTACAACCAGGAGCATCCGCAGCTGCCTATTCGCATTCACGTAGACGGCGCTTCGGGCGCTATGGTGGCTCCGTTCACGAACCCCGACCTTGAGTGGGACTTCCGCTTGAAGAACGTGTGGTCCATCAACACCTCTGGCCACAAGTATGGCCTGGTGTACCCCGGTGTTGGCTGGGTTGTGTGGCGCAGCAAGGAAGCGCTGCCGGAAGATCTCATCTTCTGGGTGAGCTACCTCGGTGGCAACGAGGCCACGATGGCTATTAACTTCTCGCGCTCGGCGTCGCAGATTGTGGGCCAGTACTACGTGCTGATGCGCAACGGCTTCGAGGGCTTCAAGGAGATTCAGGAGCGCACGCTAGACGTGGCGCGTTACCTGGCGCTTGAACTGGATGAAATGGGCATCTTCGAGATTTACGAGGACGCTTCCAACATCCCGATTGTGTGCTGGGGCCTGAAGGAAGACGCTGGCGTAGAGTGGTCGCTCTACGACCTGTCCGACCGCCTGCGCATGAGTGGTTGGCTGGTGCCGGCGTACCCGATGCCCGCTGACATGCAGGACACCACCGTGCAGCGCGTCGTGGCTCGTGCCGACTTCTCCATGCAGCTGGCAATCCGCCTGGTTGAGGACATGAAGAAGGAAATCGACACCCTGAACAAGGCCAAGTTCGTGACGGGCAACACCCAGGGCGTCATCCAAACCGGCTTCAACCACGGCGGCCGCGCCGCCGTAGATGCCGGCGACAAGGTGCAAACCAAGGCCCCCACGCCGCAAAAATAGCACCAAGCACTACGGTGTAACTGCATAACGGATTTCCCCGAGGGCCCCACACCAGGGCCCTCGGTTTTAATGTTTCACGATAAATAGCAGGAAACTTACTATTAAAAAAATTAAGCGCAATACAGGTTTGGGTTCACGACGATCCTCCTTGTACTATTCGTAATACGCGCAATGAAAAAAAGAATTAACAAGTTATCGGAACGTAGAGCCAAATGGTCACGCATTGCGTGACCATTTACTTGTGCATGGGGGGTATTTCGTCATATTCAATTGGTCAGACAGCGTCTGACCAATCTCAGAATGCTAGAGCGAATTGCTCATTAAAAAAGGGTTTCCAGATCAGATGTTTCACGTGAAACACTGTAATAAGTTGAGTATTTCACTTATTTAATTAACAAAGAACTTTGTTTGTGCACTTTAATTATGCCGTTTGACTTCGTGCGGGCAACGGGTCGGGGTTGTTGGTGAGGGCTGGGGCGAGGCTGCTTATGATCAGGGGCACTACTTGCACGCTGGGTGCTTTGTCTGGCTACGCTTCTCTTGGTAAAGGAGCATTGATGAACAAGAAAATTTTGATCGCACTTACGAACACTCCGACGTATGGGGAGAAAAATGATGCCACGGGGTTGTGGCTGGGCGAAGCAACCGAGTTTGTGGACGAGGTGAGCAAGCGCGGCTTTACTGTGGACTTCGTCAGCCCGAAGGGCGGGTACGTGCCGCTTGACCCGCGCAGCATGAAGCGGATGTATGTCGACGACGCCTCGTTTGAGCTGTATCGTTCCGCCGACTTTCAGGAGCGCGCGCTTGCGCACTCGCTTCGTCCTGACGAGGTGGACGCGGGAGAGTATGCGGCGCTGTACTACACCGGCGGACATGGCGTGATGTGGGATTTTCCTAGCAGTGAAGGGCTTGCACACTTGTGCCTTCAGATATACGACAACGGCGGTTATCTAACATCCGTGTGCCATGGCATTGCGGGGCTGCTGTTCGTGAAAGACCGCGGAGAATACCTGGTCATGGGCAAGAATATCACCGGCTTCACTACAACGGAGGAATACCTCAGCGGCCACAGCGCCGACATCCCCTTCTGGAACGAAAAAGTGGCGCAGGAGCACGGTGCTGTGTTCCACAAAAAGCGCCCGTTCGGCTCATACGCCCTCCAAGATGGACGAATCATCACCGGTCAAAACCCCGAGTCCCCCCGAGCCGTCGCGCGTCTGCTGCTGAAGAACTTGGATCCAGCGTAGTGCGAGCCCCGCGAGGTGCTGGAGACTGCCGCACTCCCCGCTGCGAAAAAGTGTGACGCGCTTCGCGCTATCAAGTACGCCAGGAGCCAGCCCGCATCCCCATCTTTACGACGCGGGCTGTGAAGGCGGATGAGTGCTGTTGGCATATTCGCCAGCGCGAAGCGCGTCACATATTCCCAGCCAAGCAACACGAAGCCACCCGCCCTGTGCACGGGGCGGGTGGCTGTCCCTAGCACTGCCTCTAACCTGCGTACGGGCTCATGCTTGTTCCGATGAGGCCGCCAACTACGAGGCCAAACGCTAGCGCCACTATGAGCAGTATGATGGTCTTGATTACGCGGTGCTGGCGGGCGCGTTGGCTTTTGGGATTGTTGCGGTCGATGGGCTCGCCCTTCGAGAACGCCACTAGCTCGCGGTAGGTCACCACGTCGTGCGCCCTCTTCATGAGCTCCACTTTCAGCAGCAGATACATGCCGAAACCCCACACCAACAGGCCAATGATGATGCTGGGTACAATGCCCCAGTTCCAAAACCCGATGCCGCCAACGAACAGGACGGCACCTGCAAAGGCAATCACCATGCCCACCGTCGCGTACGCTTGCATCTTCTGCGCGTCGTTTTTCAGCACGTCTTTCATGGTTTCCACGTCTCCTTTGATCAGTTCGTCTATTGTCGTGTCGAAGAGGACGCTCAGGAGCAGGAGGCTTTCCACATCGGGGTAGGTCTTGTCGGTTTCCCAGTTCGACACCGTTTGCCGCGACACATAAATGCGCTCCGCAAGGTCTTCCTGGGAAAGGCCGCGCTCCGTGCGATACTCCTTGATGTGCTTGCCCAGTTCCACGTTCGTCCTTTCGCTGATCTCAGGCTGCCATGTCGGGCACCACCTTACCACCAAAAGCCTTTGACACAGGGCTTTCTGGGCCAAATTAGCCTTGTCGAAAGTTTTTGACAAGTCCGTGAACAGGCATGATGCTGGCCGGTCTAGCGAGCGTCGGACTTTTACGGTTATAACCGTAAAACTTTGCAGAATAAAAAACTTTTCCAGTTATAACCGGAAAAGTCCGAAAAAATATGTTGATTGATACCAGACGCCTCGCCGCCCCCGCGCGCCCCGCGCGTCCG
>DXGM01000007.1 GCA_019113915.1 Candidatus Gordonibacter avicola | reverse complement strand
ATGCCCAGGATGGCCGTGATGCCGATGGTATGGTCATCCACGTAGTCCATGACCGTGTCCATGTTCAGCGACAGATGGTCCTTCTCAAGCGGCACGAGGCGCATCTCGATGTCCCAGTAACGGCAGAACTTCTCCCAGCATACCTGGTAGCCGGCGGAAATGACCAGGTTGGGGCGCTGGGCCGTATAGATGTCGATGCCGGCGTCCTTCGCGAGCTTCTTCCAGCGGAAGAGCATGGCCAGGCCGCCCAGCATGCACGCCTCGGACGAACCCACCGTGGACGTGCCCATGGGCTCCTCGTCGGGATTCGCGTGCCACAAGTCGCCGATCATGGCGACGCAGCGGTTCTCCAGGTCGGCCGTCATGGGGTACTCATCCTTGTCGATGGCGTTCTTCTCCATCGTCTCGGCCATGATCTTCGTGGCCATGGGCTCCATGTAGGTCTGGCAGAACGTGGTCAGGTTCTGCGTGGCGTTGCCCTCGATGGACAGGTACTCCTTGATCATCTCGTACGCGATGCGCGGCTCGACCGGGCTGTCGTTCATCTTCAGACGCGGCATCTGCGCATCGGACGATTCGGAGCCGAAGATGGGGGTGAGGTACTTCGTGCCCTCGTCCATGCTATCGAGGACTTTGCTGGTGCTTGATTGTTCCATGGGGGAACCTCCTGTATATCGATTGGTTTGGAACCGGGGTTGGGGAAAGCCCCGTGCTGCGGCCGTCGAAATGCGGCGGCCGCAGCACGGGAAGTCGGGCGCTAGCGGGCGGGATGGTTGGTATCCGGGCCCGTTTCGCGCTGCGGATCGGACGTGTCGGGGTCGGCGTTCGTCAGCCCCTGCCCCACCACGCCTTCGGTGACGCTGGCACGCAGCGACGGATCGCCTTCGGCCTCGCGGTCGATCAGGTTGTCGCGCACGTCGGCGGCGTCCTTGGGGGCGCTGCCGCCCGCGGCAGACGTCGGAGCGCTGCCAGCCTGGCCGGTTGCGGCGCGGTCGCCCTGGCCGCCCTGGCCGCCTTCGCCTTCGGGCCACAGCGAGCCCGTCTCGCGCAGGCGCTCGGCCGGCGGGTTGTCGGCGAAGTCATCGAGCGCGCCGGGCGAGGGGGCCGCGATGGGCTCGCGCGCCACGTCGACCTCGTGCTCATGGTCGGTGGCGATGCCCTGGGGCATGCCTTCCTGCGATGCAGCGCCGGTGGGGGCGTCGTCGCGCGGCGGGGTTGCCGGGCGCGTGGTCACGCTACCGAAGCTGCCCATGCCGCCGAAGCCCATGCCTCCGGCCGTGAGCCCGCTTTGATGGAGGCTCGCTTGGGAACGGGTACGTTTATTCATACGTTGACCGCCTTTCTGTTGAGTGCTCGACGTAGCCGCAGGCGAGGCACCCACCCGGGGATCGGCTGTCGTCGGCGAAGAGGGATGCGCATCCGCATCGAGCTCGGCTGCGTTCATGGCACCGGCACCCGCGCGCGTCCTGCCCGCAACCGCGGCAGCACCGCCTGCGCCTGCGGCAGCGCCTACCGGCACGGCCGTATCGGGGCCGCTCCAGCGATGGCGCAGCGCATAGATGATGAACGGCAGCGCGACGGATACCACGAAGCTCACGCCCAACGTTGCCTGGTACACGGCGTTGGACTGGGCGTCCAGGTTAGACGAGGGGAAGAACGAGATGATGAGCGTGGCCACGGTCATGACCAGGCCCACACCTGCAACGATCAGCTTGAACGGTGTGCCGCCGGGCAGCTGGAACGAGCGCTGCAGATTCTTCTTCTTCAACACGAGCACGAAGTACCCGAGGAAGAACAGCACATAGCCCACCAGGTAGATGACCACCGTCAGGCCGATGGCCGTCAGGTAGCCCACCGACGAGCTGGAACCGCCCGAGAGCGCGATCGAGCCGCACAGCACGGCGTCCCATGCCGTCACGATGATGGCCTGGATGACAACGGTCTTCACCGACACGCCGTTCTTGTTGACCTTCTTGAACGTGGGCGGCAGGATGCCGTCGTGCGCCGTGTCGAGCAGCGCGCGCGACGGGCCCACGATCCACGCGGAGATCTCGGCCAAAACGCCGAGTGCCAGCAGCAGCGCCACCACGAACACGATCCAGCTGAGCGCCGGGCTGATGTGCGTCACGTAGATGGCACGGAACGCCTCGATGACGCCGAACGATAGGTTGCTGTCGAGCACGGTCTGCGGCAGCGTGGTCGCAACGGCCAGCCCGCCCAGCGCGTCGAGCGCGATGGTGAGGATGGCCAGCACGATCATGGCGAGCGGATAGTTGCGGTTCGGGTTCTTCAGCTCGTTGACGTGGGATGCCGATGCCTCGACGCCCATGTACGCCAAGATGAAGGACGCGAAGATCACGAGCGTGTCCACCTTCCCGAAGTCGGGCACGAAGGTGGCCGGATCCATCGTGATCTGCGAAACGCCGCCGGTGGCGAAGTAGATGAGCAGACCCACCAGCAGCACGATAACGGGCACGATGATGCCGCCCACGAAACCGACCTTCGAGATGCGGGCCGTGTACTTCGTGCCGCCCAGCTGCGTGAGCGTGAGCAGCCACACGATGGCCGCCACGCCGAAGAACATGACGAGCGGGTTGCTGTACAGCGCGTCCCATTTCACCACGTAGGCAAACGCCGCCAGGATGAAGAACGCCATCGTGACGAAGCCGACCGTGATCTGGAACCACTGGAAGAACAGCGCGGCGAAGCCCCACCGGCGGCCGAGCGTATTGCCGACCCAGGCGAAGATGCCGCCCGACTCCCATCCCTTGACAGTCGCCATTTCCGCCGCGCAGAGCGCTACGGGGAGAAACCACAAAACACCGCCGATGATCAGGAAGAACACCAGCTGGAACCCCGACGATGCAAACGACGGGTACTCATAGACCGTCATCACCATCGAAGCCGTGATGGCGAAGAACCCGAAGAACGTCAGCGTCCGCTTGAAGCTTGGCCGGCTGACCGAGCCGACGGGACCGGCGTCGGCCGCGGGCGCGACGGTCGTCGTCTGACGAGTTTCGCTCATGGGCACCTCAACTCCTTTCTTGTGATTCGCGCGTGCGGCCAACTGCTTCCGGCGCGTTTTTGCGCGGGGCCGACCGGCACAGCTTTTTCGTGACCACGCAGTTCTATCACAGGAAATTTCCCCAGAAACGGGCGCATACAGGTTTCATCGTCCCGAAGACGAACCGTCACACGCACGAGGAAGGAACGGGCGCCAAGCGTCCGGGAGCATCGGCCTTCGCTCCCTGCATCTTCCGGCCTGCGGTTGAAAGGCCTCCGGCGGGTTGAGGCGGAAAGGTTCCGGCGGGTTGCGGGTTTTTATTTGGCGGCGGTTTGGTGGACTTCGATGGATTCTTCGATGAGGCGGCGGGCCATGTCGCGCACGTCGTAGCCCTCCGAGATGGCGGCGACGGCGGCACCGTCCACGATGACCCCGATCATGCGCGGCGACATGGGCACGTCGGCGCGCGTCAGGATGCGCTCGATGGCCGCGTCGAGCGCGCGCCGCCCCTTGCGGTAGGCCTCGGTCACCACGTCGGAATCGGCCGCGGCGATCAGCTGCGCATAGTGTGCGGCGGGTACGACGGAGTCATCGGGCAGGCAGGCGCGCAGCAGCAGCTCGACCACGCGCTCGCGGCATTCCTCGGACGAAAGCTCTTCGGCCGCATCGGCCGCCCCCTCGGCGCGCTGCGCCCATAGCTGGATGTTGTGCTTGCCCGCCTCGTGCAGAAGCTCGGTCACGGAATCGAAGTAGTAGCCCACCGACGAGGACGCCGCGCCCGCCCACTTCGCCACCTTGCGGTACGTGACGGCCTTGGGGCCTTGCTCGCGCAGCAGCGCCGCAGCGGCCAAAACCAACGACGCACGCGTGATCTGCGCTTTCAGTGATTTTGGCCCTTGCGTCGATTCAGTCATAGTCCGCACCCATCCTTGCGCGCGATCGTCAAACCTCTGACAGATCCTTCCCCGTATGTTCATGCGATAGTATCATCGCAACCAAGGCGATGCAAGAAACGCCCACCATATACCACGCCGGTGCCAGATTGGAACCCGTCGCTGCGATAAGCGTGGTGGAAATGAGCGAGGCCGTGCCGCCGAAGATGGCGTTGGCCAGGTTGAACGACAGCGCGAAACCCGAATAGCGCACCGCCGTGGGGAATGTCTCGGTCAGATAGCTCGACAGCGTGCCGTCGTTGACGGTGAGCGCCGCGCACATCACCAGCTCCACCGCCAGCACGATGAAGAACGACCCCGTGTTCAGCAGCATGAACGCGGGCACCGTGAGCACGATGAACGACACGCACGCGATGATGAGCATGCGCTTGCGCCCAAACTTGTCGGAGAGGTGCCCCATGCCGAAGATGAACAGAATGTAGGCGATCAGGCAGATCGTGGTGATGAACGATGACTGGCTCGCATCCATCATGACCACCGTTTCAAGGTACACGGGCAGATAGGTGAGCACCACGTAGAAACCCACCGCGTTCAGCATGGCCGCGCCGAACGAGATGATGAGCTCGCGCAGATGGTTGCGGAACAGCTCGCGGATGGGGCGTTGCGTGGCATGGGCCTTCTCGACCGCATCCCTCATGGTCTGGTAGGTGGGCGAATCCTCCAGCCGCACGCGGATGTAGTGCGCTACAAGGCCCAACGGACCGGCCAGCAGAAACGGAATGCGCCAGCCCCAGTCGTTCACGGCCGCATCGGGAAGGAACGCGTACATGGCCGTGGCGAACATCGAGCCGATGAGCAGGCCGGTTGCCGTCGATGCCGGCACGATGGAGCAGTACAGGCCGCGCTTGTTCGTCGGTGCGTACTCGGCCAGGAATGTGGCCGCCCCGGCGTATTCCCCGGACGCGGAAAAGCCCTGCAGCATGCGCAGCAGAAGCAGCATGACCGGTGCGGCAAAGCCCACGAGCGAGTACCCCGGCAAAAGCCCGATGCAGAACGTGGCGCCGGCCATCAGGAAGATCGAGGTGGAAAGCGCCCACTTGCGGCCCTTCTTGTCTCCCATGGCGCCCCAGAAGACCGCGCCGATGGGCCGCAGCAGAAACGAGAGGGCGAACACGGCGAACGTCTGGATGAGGGCGAGCGCCGGATCGTCTCCAGGAAAGAACACGTTGGCGATGACGATAGCGAAATACGAATAGGTGGCGTAGTCGAACCACTCGATGAAGTTTCCCAAGAACGAGGAGACGGCTACCTTTCTGATGGTGCTGGATTTTTCATGTTTGGATTCCATGTCAATCCCCTCAGCTATGTTCGAGGCTCCGAAAAGCCTAAAGATCAAAATATCATAGCGCGATACTCCCCTTATCCCGCATGCCGTTACTTTTCGGCTCATGGTTTGAAACGCGGGCGATACCTTATGCGCAAGAGCCAGCGGCGACCCGGCAGCCAACAGCCGGGTCGCCGCACGCGATAGGATCAGTAGTCTTCGAGCAGGTCGACCTGCACTTTGCTGGCGCGCCTGACGAACGCCTGCTGCGCCTGCTGGCCGCCTTCCGCAAGCTTGCGCAGGATCACGCGCTTCAGGCGCGGGTACTCGTTGATGCCGTACCAGGCGAAGGCCGTGCCGCCCAGGTAGGCCTCCACGATGCTGTGCACCGGCAGGTTCGCATCGCGCTGCGCATCGAGCTCCACATACTCGCTTATCTCGTCGGCGCAGACCTCGCGGATCGCCTCTTCGCTGATTCCCAGCTCGCGAGCCAGGTGGCGCAGTTGGTAGGACACCTCGGCCTCGTCGGCATGCGGGAAGTACGTCACATCGTAGGTGACCGCCGCCGCACCCGATTCCTTGGCGAACAGCAGCAGGTCATCGAGCTTCATCATCTGCACGTGATCCTCGGTGCGCTCGGCGATGTCGAGCTCGGCCGGGAAGCCCTGCAGGCCCTGCTGCGCGAACGCGGCCGCCAGCTGATCCTCGGTCAGGGCGGGCTCGAACACCAGGGGCGTGGCGATGTGGGTCAGGCGCTCCGTCACCTTCACCGGTTCACCCGGCACGGCGCGCATCGTCACCGCAGGCGATGCGGGAGCAGCCGCTTCGGCATCCTTCGCCGCCGGAGCAACCTCGGGCACGGGCTCTGCCTCGAGCCGCGCCGACAGGTTCTCGCGGATCTCGACCTCCTGCTTGTGCTTTCGCCCGGCGATCATGCCGCGGATGGACGGAACCGCGCCGCCGCCGATGATGAGGATACCGCCCAGGATGGTGTTGACGGTCAGCGGCTCGCCGAACACCACCAGCCCGGTGAAGATGGCCACGGGCACTTCCCAATACGCGATGGTGCCGTAGTCGGCAGCGGGCAAGTTGCGCCCTGCCACCAGCAAAAACCCGAGCGCGATGGGCCCGCAGATAATCCACAGCAGCACGGCGCCCACCCAGTTGAACGGCGTGAAGTGGATGTTCAGCGCCCAGTTCGCCATGTTCGGATCCATCGACCCGAGCGAATTCAGGATGATGGTAACCACCCCGGCGCCCAGCACGGCGAACAGGAAGTTCCATACGCCGCGGGCCGTGGTGTCGGCGTCTTTGCGGTAGCCGTTGAAGAACATCGATGCGCCGTAGAACACACCGGAGGCCAGGCCGAACGCGTCGCCGATGCCCTTCATGGGAAATTCGGGCGTGGACATCTGCAAGCTGAAGTCGACGAAGAAGCCGCTTTCGTTGAAGCCGATCAGGTTCTCGCCGAACAGCATGCCCACGAACACGGCCGCCAGGCATATCCACTGCAGGGCCGACATGGGCTCCTTGCGGAAGATGCGCGCCAGAAGAACGCAGATCACAGGGCCGATGTAGATGAACAGCACGGCGTTCGACACCGTGGTGAGCAGCGTCGAGGTAACATAGCACGCCAGCGACAGGCCGATCATCAGGCCGCCGAGCGCGATGGCGGGCGTTAGCTTCAGCTTCTTGAAGAGGTGCACCTTGCGCGTGGCCACGAGCAGGATGATGAAGAACACCAGGCCCATGCCCATGCGGCCCACGGCCATCAGCGCACCGATGCTGTCGCCGGCGTTGAGACCCGCCGCCCCGTCGAGCATGTCGGTGCGCGTGGCCCAGCGGCTGAACAAGGGCACCAGCCCCATGCCGGTCGCCGAGATCAGCATGGCGATGGTGCCGAAGCCCAATCTCATCTCGTAGCCGGTCGGATTGCCGGAATCGCCCGGGCTGCCGGTGCCTGCACCCTTCGCGCCCAGACGCGGCGGTTTGTTGTTGGATTCTGCCATTGGCTCCTCCTTCAGGCCAAAAGCGAGTAAAAGGCAGCAGGGCACCGCACTCCCCTCAGCGGGAGCTTTGAAGCGTCGCATCAGATTGTGCCTGAAAAGATCGGGGCTTGGCCCTCATGTTAAGACCAAGCCCCGGGATCGGCTTATGCTTCTGCTAAGCGCCCCGCCTTAGCTGGCCGCGCGGGCATTAGTCGTTCCACATCTCCGGGCGCACCAGGGTGGGATCCTTGACGCGGTTCGGGAAGTAGTCGAGGCAGTCGCCCTCGCGGTAGACGTCGGCCGTGGAGCAGTGCAGGCCGCCGCCGAACGGATAGGCGTCGCGCAGGTCGCACGGGATGACGTTCATGCCGAGCTTGTCCATCTGCTCCTGCTGGTAGACCTCGGAGGCCTCCACGATGACCGTCTTCGGGTCAAGCACGAGGCAGTTCATGGACAGCCAGACGGAGCTGTAGCACAGCGCCGGCGGCTCGTCGTGAGCCGGCTGAGCAGCTTCGACGATCTGCCAGTCGTTGGCCTCGAAGATGGCGCGCTGCTCTTCGGGAAGCTTGCGGTGCGGGTTGTTGATGATCAGGCCAGGACGCAGCGGCACGAACGTGGCGTCGATGTGGATGGGGTACGGGTCGCCCGGGAAGTTCACGGCGTGCACGCGATATTCGGGGTAGTAGCGCTGGAACCAGTCCATGGCCGTGCGGTTCGTGGTGAGGCCATGCTGGATGAACAGGTCCTTGCCCATGCGCATAACGTCGGCGGCGTCCCACATCGGCTCAACTTCGGTGGTGACGAAGTCCTTGTTGGCCGTACGCACGAGGCGCTCTTCCAGCGTGATCTTCTCGTCGTAGTAGTTGTGCTTGTAGGAGGCATCGGTCAGGCGCGGACGGGGAGCCTGGGTCCACTTGAACTCGGGATCCTCATCGAAGTACTGCTTCATGAGGGGCCAGTAGGCCAGGTACTCGAAGTAGCGGCAGCGGAAGGAGTTGGCGGAAGCCATGATCTCGTTGCCAATGGTGAGCAGGATGTCGCGGGGAGGCATGCAGG
Organism: Candidatus Gordonibacter avicola; assembly: GCA_019113915.1. Lineage (GTDB taxonomy): Bacteria > Actinomycetota > Coriobacteriia > Coriobacteriales > Eggerthellaceae > Gordonibacter > Gordonibacter faecis. Next base: position 28,440 of record DXGM01000007.1, on the reverse strand, counting down.
TCATCATGGAGTCGTTGCGGAAGTCCGGCGTGCCGATGGCCTGGTTCCACTGCAGCGGGGTCGGGCGATCGACGACGACACCGCGATCCTCAAGGATCTTCACGAGGTTCTCAAGGCACTCGTTGCCGCGCTCGACGGTGGCGAGGGGACGAAGGCCCCACATGCCGCGCATCTCGGAGTCGACCGGCACCTTCTCAGACGTTGCAGGCTCCTCGGGCGGGATCATCGAGTTGTCGCAGCGACCTACGATAACGCGCTTCAGCGGATCCCAGTCGTTCCAAGAATTGACTATCTTCGCCATGACAGTCTCCTTTCTGTGGCAGCGTTTCGTCGCTGCCGGTTGGGTGGAACTCAGACTACCCTTGCTTGCAGCTTAACTGGCGAGTGCGGCGCGGCTGCAAGAAGGTTTGGGAAGATGCACCCGTGTGGTGTATGTTCCGGTCTTGCGTGGCGTGCGTGCCAGGTTTGCCGTTGACGTAGTTATACCATCTTTTTTGTTCACCTGCAACAGAAATTTACGAGTGCTTTTTGCCAAAAAGTAAACGTTCTTGTTCAAGTGCACAAAAAATGGTTGCGCTTCCTGATGCTTCCTTACAACGATTACCGGAACCATATTGAATATTCCGCGCATTTATTGCCATAGGCTTGCATAAAAAGGAATGAAATTGTTACCTCATGCAGCGCCCCGCACTGCGAAACCCGCACTGCCATACACCCCGTTTTGCTCAAGAAAAAAGAAAGGGACCGCCAAAGGGCCCCTCAGCTTTTTTGTGCAGCCGCCTTTCGCCGCGCGCGCATATCCTTTTGCGGCACGCTACGAAATATGCCCCAAGAAGTCCTTCGTGCGGTCGGACTGGGGGTTGTCGAACACGTCTTCGGGTGTGCCCTGCTCCACAATATAGCCGCCGTCCATGAAGATGACGCGGTCGGCCACGTCGCGTGCGAAGCCCATCTCGTGGGTGACCACAATCATGGTCATGCCGCCGCGTGCCAGCTCCTTCATGACGCCCAGAACGTCGCGCACCAGTTCCGGGTCGAGCGCGCTTGTGGCCTCGTCAAACAGCATGACATGCGGATCCATTGCCAGGGCGCGCGCAATGGCTACGCGCTGCTGCTGGCCGCCGGAAAGTTCCGAGGGCTTGAAGTCAATGCGGTCGGCCAGCCCCACCTTCGTCAGCTGATCGATGGCAATGCGCTCGGCCTCTTCCTTGCTGCGCTTGAGCACCTTGCGTTGGGCCAGCATGACGTTGCCCTTGGCCGTGAGGTGCGGGAACAGATTGAAGTTCTGGAACACCATGCCCACCTTGGCGCGCACGGCGTTGATGTCGGTTTTCTTGGCCGTGATTTCCGTGGCTTCGAAGAAGATGTGCCCGCTGGTGGGCGTTTCCAGCAGGTTCACGCACCGCAGCAGCGTGGACTTACCCGAACCCGACGGCCCCAAGATGACCACCACTTCGCCGCGCTGCACCTGAAGGTCGATGCCACGCAGTACTTCGTTATCGCCGAACGACTTGCGCAAATCCTCGATGCGGATAACCGGCTTGTCGTCTGTCGTCGTTGCCGTCGCGCCGTCCACGACAACCGTTTCGCTGTTCGCTTCGCTCATGTCCGCACCTCCCTAATGACTCATATGATTGCCCTGCGCCAGCAGGTCGCCGTCCACCGCCGGAGCAGCAAACGTCTCAGACATGCGAATATTGCGCGCGATGACAGCTTCGGACGTGGGCTCCGCAGCAGCCGGCGACGCGAGCGCCGGAGCGGCCGCGCCCTTCTTGCGCTTGCGCCCGCGGCCCATGCGCGACTCCATGGAGTTGATGAACTTCGTCATGGGGATGGTCACAATAAGGTAGAAGCCCGCGGCCACGATGTAGGGCGTGATGTCGCCCGTGGTGGCCGTGATAACCTTCGCGCGCATCATAAGCTCGGTCACGCCCACGGCAGACAGCAGCGCCGTATCCTTGTACATAAGAATGAATTCGCTGGTCATAGTGGGGATAACGCGGCGCACGGTCTGCGGAATAATAACGAAGAACATGGTCTGCACGCCATTCATGCCCAGCGAGCGCGAGGCTTCGAACTGCCCCTTGCTGATGGACTGAATGCCCGCGCGGAAAATCTCCGCCAAATACGCGCTGGAATTCAAGATGAGCACAATGGCACCCACCGCAAACGGTGTGATGTTAATGCCCATCTGCGGCAAGCCAAAAAACGCAATGTAGAGCTGCAAGAACAGCGGCGTACCGCGAACGATGTTGATGTACGTGGCGCCGATAGCGCGCGGCACGCGATGCTTCGCCATACGCATAAACGACCACAACAGACCCAGCGGTATAGCCAGCGGGAAGCTGATGGCCACCACAGCCAGCGACAACAACCAGCCCGAGAACAGAGCGGGAATACAACGAACAATGGTGGCAGGGTTGAAGAACAGCTCAAGGAACCTGACCGAGTTCCACGCCTCAACCCAGTCCTGACCATCGATCCAGTTCGCCAACGCTTCGGTGGGTGAGCTGGCCGAAATGGTTATCTGCGCATCGGTGGGAGGCATGTCGTGCGTCTGCCCATCGGCGGTGGTGTAGCTGCCTTTCAGGCCAAACGTTCCGCCATCGGCGGGGAACAGCGTACGGTTCAACTCCACCATGAGAAGCGAGCCGGCCGGCGCCCCCTCGGGGAAGTTCACTGTGACCGAGGTGCCTTCCACCGTTGCCTCGGCAGACACCTCCAAGCGGTCGAGGCCGCTCATGACCGTGGGTTTCACGTTCTCGGCTTCAACCGTGGTGCCTTCGGGCAGGTTGATGACCACCTGAGCCACCGACTCACCCTCGTCCGTTTGGCCCTGCCACGTCACACGCGTGGGCGTGGCGCCGAGCACGGTGGTGTTGTCACTATCTTGGTTCGCTTTGGCGGTCCAGCGCTCCACCTCAAGGGCGTGCGCTTGGACCGGCAAAGCGAACGATGCCGCCAGCGCCGCAGCAAACAGAAGTGCTGCGACGCCGGCGAGGTGCGCCCGAAAGCGCGTAACCGCGTTTAGCATCGTTCGATCCTTAGTGGGACGGAAGGGCTACTGGAGCCACTTGGCAACGATCTCGTCGTACTTGCCGTTGTCCTTCACGGCCTTGAGCGCGGTGTTCAGCGCCTTCGTGAGCTCGGGGTTGTCCTTGCTCACAGCGATGCCGTACTGCTCGCCCGTGGGGATTTCCTTGATGACTTCGCAATCGGTGTAGGTGCGCACGTAGTAGTTCGCCACCGGCAGGTCCACAGCCACGCCGTCAATCTGACCGGACTGCAGCGCCAGGAACACAGCCGTCATCTCGTCGAAGCCGATGACCTCGGAGTCCTTGATGTTCTCGGCCGCCCACTCGTAGCCCGTCGTACCGGACTGCGCACCAATCTTCTTGCCCTCAAGCTGAGCCACATCGGTGATACCCGACGTCTTCAGCACGGTGATGCTCTGGTTCACGTCGCAGTACACGTCCGTGAAGTCGACCTTTTCCAAGCGGTCATCGTTGATGGTGATGGACGACACACCCACGTCGGCCTTACCGCCCGACTTGATGAGCGGCACGATGGTGTCGAACTTGGTGGACGGCAGGTAGTTGCACTCCAGCCCCATCTCTTCGGCCAGAAGATTCATGAGGTCCACCGCAAAACCCTCCGGCTTGTCGCCGTTGAGGTTTTCGAACGGCGGAAAGTCGAGCGATGCTGCCACCGTCAGCTTGCCGTCATTCACCAGCGCGTAGCCAGCGTCGGCGCCCGAAGCGCCCTTGTCCTTCGTCGCGTCGTCGGTGCCACCGCCGGACGAGCAGCCAAACAGCGCCAAAGACGCCGCCAGCGCACCGGCCGCTGCAAGCGCGACCACTTTCTTGATGTTCATGAGTCCTTCCCCTTTCCTCTGCGCACGCCTTACATAAGAAAGATACGTGACGCAATCGCACTACTATAAAGCGCCAGCCCCCTCTTTTCAAACACGGATTTGCCGCCGACCTCCGTTTTCGATGAACGGGGCTCCGTGAACGGAGCATTTTGAGGCTCGTGTGGTTTAGCACACTAAAGTGATAAAGAGGGAAGTGAGGGGAAGGTGAAGCCTCGTCGCGCGGTGGATAGGCGGCCGCGCGACGAAGCGTGGAAGCTAAGCGGTCTGTAGCTAAGCCGCTGTGGGAGCGGAGACGCGCATGCCGCGTTGGATGTCGCCGGGCTGACCGGCGGGCATGCCGCCGCCTCCCGCACCGAGGCCGCCCATGCCACCGGTTGCCGTAGTGGAGGCCGTGATGTCGGTGGTTGTGCCGCCGCTCACGGTGCCACTGTCGGTGTAACCATCGGCATTCGCGCCACTCACCTGGCCGCCAATAACCAGCTGGTACGTGCCGCCTTCCGCAAACGCAGGCGAGCTGGCCAGCACCATGCCGAACTGCTTGGGCGAGGTGAACGAGGCCACCACCGTGCCGTCACCGTCCACCACCGCAACGCTTTGACCTGCGTTGCCGCTGGCCGTGGCAAAAGCGAAAGGCTGCGTACCGCTGGTGAAGTTCTGCGCCATGCCGGTGGAGCCCACTACAAGCACCGTGCCGCCCGACACCGTGGCCGTAAGATCGTAGTCAAACGCGCCGTTTGCACTATCGGCAGGGCCCGACACGAGCAGCACGCCTCCGGTCACTTCCACGCTGCCGTTACTGTCAACGCCATCGCCCCCGGCATCGAGCACCGTATAGCCACCGTTGATCTGGATGAGGCAGTTTTCGTCACCCATGCCCATGCCGCCTTCAGCCATACCGGTCAGAGGCATGCCGCCATTTTGCTGGCTTTCGTTGGGACTTTCAGCCGCAGGGCCGCCGCGCATGCCATCCCTGCCTCCCCCGCCACCAGGCACTTGCCCGTCGCCCGCCGCAGTAGGATCAAAACCCTCTGCGCCAGGCGCGGCGCCTTCGGGAGGAGTAGGCGTACCTTCCAGCCCCGAAGTTGCAGCTCCGTCACTGGTTGTACCGGTGGCGGTAGTCGCCGCAGCCGAAGCGGCGTTGAGAGCATCGTCGGTGGCTACGATATGCGTATCGCCACCGTTAATGTACACCTTTTCAGCCTCGTAGCCCTCATAACACGAGGTCACATTCACTGTGCCGCCATTGACAACAAGCACCGTTTCCGCGTGCACTGCGTCATCGCCCGCATCGATGGTGAACGTGCCGCCATCAAGAGTGACGAATCCGCGTGTGGCGTCCTCGTCATTGTTCGACTTGATGCCGTCGCCGCCCGCCGTTATGGCGAACGAGCCGTCGCATATCTTCACGCAATCGCGCCCACGGAGCGCGTCCTCTACCGCAGTAATAGTGTAGGTGCCACCTGTAATAACGAGATCGTCCTTCGAGCACACCGCATGCCGATAAGCGCTGGTCACGGTAAGAGAGCCTGGACCATTCAGCGTCAGATCCTCCTTGCTAAACAGCGTGGCATACGGCTCGTCAGAACCTTCTTCTAGCACATATTTCGCTCCATCGGTGAGTGTATTCACAGTGCCATCGGCCAGCGTCACAAACACTTTATCCGCCTGCTTCACGTACACAGCGGGCCCATCCTCGTTGTGGATAGTGGCGTTCGCCAGAACCACCTGAATCTTCGCATCATCAGGCGCTTCGACCACCACCTGCCCATCAGAAAGCGACCCCGACACCACATAGGTTCCCGCAGCCGAAATGCTCACCGTTGACCCTTCAACCGAGACCCCCTCCCCGTCAACCGAAGCCGAATCTCCCAACAATTCAACATGAGCCGCCGAAGCATCATCATAAGAAGCATCCAAATCCCGCTTGCTATACTCAAAATCCATTCCAGAAGCATCAACCTCATTAACCGAGGATTCCGCACTCTCTTCCTCCCCCGAGGAACCACTCGTAAATTCTCCCCCCGCGCACCCCGCAAGCATACTCACGCAGATGAGCGCAACAACAAGAACGGAGAAGAAAAACCGTCCAAGAGAGGATTGGGGTGGTGTCCACCAAGCGAGTTCCACAGCGCAGCGAGGACTGTCTGAGCGACTGGACACCACCCCAGTCCTCGACGAGAAGTGCTTCGACCACATACTCTTCCCCCAGCGAGGCCACAAAGAGACACCTCCCCCTTCCCCAAAACGAGAAGCGAAATTGCGTCCACTCTCGCTTGAGGGAAGGGCGGGGCGTCGTCCACCAAGCGAGTTCCGCAGCGAAGCGAGGACTGTCTGAGCGACTGGGCGATGCCCCGCCCTTCCCGCCCCGCAGGTAGATTGCGATTCACCCTTCACGTTTTCCCTCTTCATCACAACACATCCTTACTCGCAGCAGCGCGCCCCAAAACAACTTTGAGGTTCCCATTCAAACACCGCACCTCGTCGATCAGCTTCTTCTCCATGCCGGGAGCCTTCAGCCGTACTGCATATTCCAGCAGAAACAAGCTTCCCATGTTGGTAGTTTGCACCTCAGTCAACTCATAGTTGTCAGTGTAGCGCGCAAGCACCTGGTCAAACATGCCATCGTATTCCAGGTCCTCGGGGATGGTGATTTTGAGCGTCTTCTCGGGTTCCTTCTGCTTGCCAAAGGGCGTGAGTACGTAGATCACGTTCACAATGCCCACGATAACGGTGAACAGCACCGCAAGCGCGATGAATCCCATACCCGTTGCCAGGCCGATAGCCATGGCCAGGAAGACATTGCCGATGTCCTTCGCGCTGCCGGGAATGGAGCGGAAGCGCACAAGGTTGAACACGCCCATGACCGCGATGCCCGCACCGAGGTTGCCGTTGACCAGGGTAATTACCATCTGGACGATAAGAGGCAACAGCGCGAGAGTTACCACAAAGTTTTTCGAATACGTGTGGCGGAACATGTAGATGGCCGCCACGGCCGCGCCCAGCACAATGGACGCAACGCAGCAGAGCAGGAAATCGACGGTGGACACGCCCGCCACAAGCGAGTCGGTGGAGCCGAAAATGGACGTGAGCGCTGCATCAAGCACAGCGGCCTCCCTTCTTCAGGTGATGGATAGGTGCTGAGAGGTGACGCGGGCGCGCAGCGTGGAGTGTCGCCGCCAGGCGCTCGGCCTTCGCTTCGGCGCGCACGTTCACGGGCCGTGGGCGCGGTGCGTTCGAGCAGGCGCGGTACGCCTCGCCGTACTTGGAAAACGAGGTAGGATACACGCGGCACTCGTCGAGCGCGTGCACGAGCCACAGCGGAAACGGGCCCGAGGCTTTAATCTCCATGACCGCCTCACCTGCACCCAGCAGCGGAACGTAGGCGGATGGCGCGTCGGGTGGTGCGGGCACGCTGGCGAAGAGGTCGCGATACGCGATGGCTTCGTCGAAGGTAATGCGCAGGTCAGGCGGCACATCGGCGTGCGGTTCGCCCGCCACATCCAGCGCGGGTGCGTACGCCACGCGCTCGCACGCAATGTACATGGAGGGCATAAGCGGCTTATGGCGCGCCCTGAACTGGTCGATCTCGGCCGCAATCTGTAGGCTGCGCGGCGAGCAGGATTCCACAGCTGCTTCATGGTCGGCCAGCGGGAAACGTGCGCACGCCCGCTCGTAGGGCGTTCCCGCCACATATGCGCGAGCAGCACGGTACGAACAACCCACGCGCCGCTTGTACACAATGCCCTCGAACTTCTTCTTCAGCTCGATAAACACAAGGCCGTCTGGCGCGGGGGTGCCGTAGGCGCGCAGGCGCAGTTTTTCCTTGTAGAGCGGCTTCTCAAGCGAGCGATCAATAAGCGCACGGTTTGGCGTGTCAAGATACAGGCTGGTCACACGCGTGCGACCGTACGCATCGGGCACCATACGCCCCTCAAGCGCGCCTGCAAGCGCACGCACCTGTTCCGCGCCCAGGCGATACTTCACTTCCTTTCGCTCGAACACGTCGGTATATACAGACATAAGGATGTTCCTTTCCATCGAGAATGCTGGCGGCGGCGCTCAACCTGAGATGCGCGGAGGGGCAAGGAGGAAGGGTGGAGAGACCAACCCCGGTACACCGCAGGTCATGCGCTCCCGCCAGCTATCAAACGCTGGAAGCAGGCGCACCAGGCAACCTCGCTTCCAACCATGACCCACATGCTAGCCGCGCCCCCTGAAAGTTCCCTGAAAGGCGCGCGCCATCCCAGGCGGAGTTCTTTCAGGCGGTTTTCAGTGTTGGGGCTACAATGGGAACCGTGGGCTCGGGACGGAAAGGTGGGAAGTGATGCAGATCCTCATTGTGGAGGACGATGTGCGGCTGGCGCAGGCGCTCGCGCACATACTGCAGGAGAACGGCTACGGCACCGACGTCGTTCACGATGGCGCCACCGGCCTGGCGTATGCAGAACTCGGCAACTACGACGTGGTCATTCTCGACGTCATGCTGCCAAAAAAGGATGGCTTCTCCGTGGTGGCCGACCTCAGGCGCGCGCACGTGAGCACACCCGTGTTGCTACTGACGGCGCGCGACGCCGTGCCCGACAAAATTACCGGCCTCGACAGCGGCGCCGACGACTACATGACCAAACCTTTCTCCCCCGCCGAGCTGCTGGCTCACCTGCGCGCACTCACCCGTCGCCAGGGCGAGGTGGTGTTCGAAACGCTGGAAGCGGGCGACCTTTTGCTCAACCTGGAAAGCTTCGATCTGTCGTGCGGGGCGAAATCCATCCACCTGAGCTTCAAGGAGTTCTCGCTCGCGCGCGTGCTCATGGCGAACGCGGGGCAGGTGGTGTCAAAAGACCTGCTCATCGAGAAGGTGTGGGGCGTGGAGTCCTGCGCCGAAGACAACAATGTGGAGGCCTACGTGTCGTTTCTGCGCAAGAAGCTGAAATTTCTGGGGTCGGCGGCGCGCATTGAAACGCTGCGCAAGGCAGGCTATCGGTTTGTGGCGGACGCGGGTACGCCGGGCGATGCCGACGCGAGCACGGGCGTAGCAGCCGAACCCAGCAGCGCCGATACTGCCCCTGCGAACCAGGACGGCATGCCATGCTGAAGAAACTGCGCATCAAGTTTATCGCGCTCAACATGACCACGGTCGCGCTGGTGCTGGCGGTGGTATTCACGGCCATCTGCGTGATTGACTACCAGCAAAGCGTCGGGCGCGTGCACAACGCCCTGGACGCGGCGCTCAGCCACGTGCCTGGCGACGAGATGGCCTTCCGACCTGGTGGTACGGAGGGCGAAGGGTCCGCAGGCGCGCCGGCTCAGACGCAAGCGCCCCTGCCGCCCGAGATTGGTGGACGGCGCGATGGCGAGGCCGTCATCCCCGTGGCCGTGTATGAGCAGGCTGCCGACGGCACTCTCTCCGCCGTGGCCACCCGCACGACGGCTTCCATCGCCGACGACGTATTGGCTGAAGCCGGCGAAACACTGCGCAGCGCGTCGGACGGATCGGGCACGCTCGATGCGCTGGGACTCTTTTACGCAAAACGCCAGATGGATGGCACTACCTACCTCGCCTTCGCCGACACCAGTGCGGCCAGCGGCTGGCAGAGCCTGGCGCTCACACTGGCGGGCGTGGGAGTTGTTGCCCTCGCGGCGTTCTTTGTGATTAGCCTCTTCTTCTCGCGCTGGGCCTTGCGCCCGGTGGAGCGCGCCTGGGAACAGCAGCGCCGGTTCGTGGCCGATGCGTCGCACGAACTAAAGACGCCACTCACGGTCATTCTGGCGAACACGTCCATTTTGTTGGAGCACCCCGAGCGCAGCGTAGCGAGCGAAAGCCAGTGGATTGAGAGCACGCAGACCGAGGCTGAGCGCATGCAGCAGCTGGTCAGCGACCTATTGCTACTCGCGCAGCTTGATGCCGGCAAGGATGCGCAGGGTGGGACGCTCAACGGCAGCGAGGCGTTTGCCCTGCTGGACTTTTCCGATGTGGTGGAGGCCGAACTGCTGCAGTTTGAGTCGGTAGCGTTTGAACGTGGGGTGCAACTTGGAGGTACTGTTGAGCAGCAGATACAGGTGCGGGGCGATGCGTCTCGACTCCATCGCCTGATGGCAACCCTTTTGGACAACGCGTGCAAGTACGCGGACAACGGTGGCACCGTCACGGTGACGCTGGAATGCGCCGGACGCGCCGCGCAGTTGGCAGTCCATAACACAGGGCCCGCCATTGCGCCGGACGACCTGCCGCACGTGTTCGACCGTTTCTATCGCGCCGATAAAGCCCGCACCCGCGATGAAGGCGGCTATGGCCTCGGCCTCGCCATCGCCCAAGAAATAGCCGAGGAGCATGGTGGCACCATTTCCGCCACCAGCTTCAAAAGCGCGGGCACCACCTTCACCGTCACGTTGCCACTACCTCCGACACCCACTACGCCCGCGTCATAATGCGCGGAAAGATGGGGATCCGCTGGCGTAATCAGTAGCGCGTAAGTGCGTCACATAATGCAAAAAGCGCCCGCGCGCCACCTAAGGGCACGCGGGCGCTCGCACGAAGCACGTGCTTACACGTAGAACAGCATGTCGTTGTACGTGGGTACCGGCCAGTGATCGCGGTCGGTGACTATTTCCATCTCGTCTACGGCGGCGCGCAGCTTGTCCATGATGGGAATAATTTCGTGCGCGTAGCGGTTAGCGCGTTCCTGCTGGTCGGCAATTTGCAGGGCCGCGTGGTGCGCCTCATCCAACGCCGCCAGCTGCACATCGATTTCCTTGATGCCCGCAAGCAGCTTCTGCAGCAGGTGCTCCTGCTGAGTCACCTCAGCACCCGAGCACGCGGTGCGAATGGTTGATATGTTGCGGGCCACCTCGGCTGCATAGTCGTTGATGGCCGGCAGGTACGCACGACGCACCATGCGCTTCATCGTGCGACACTCAATGTTCAACAGCTTGGTGTACTTTTCCAGCTTCACCTCGTAACGGCTGCGCACCTCCGACTCGCTCAGCACGCCCATTTCCTCAAACAGCGCGATGCTCTTCGGGTCAACGAAGCACGGAAGCGCGTCAGCCGTGGTGCGATGGTTCGCTAGCCCGCGGCGCTCAGCCTCGGCGGTCCATTCGTCGGAATAGCCGTTTCCGTTGAAAATGATGCGACGGTGGGCCTTCAGCGTGTCGCGAATGTAGGCGATGGCGGCGGCTTCAAACTCTTCGCCCGTCTTGCCTTCCATCGCGTCGGCGAAGTCCTTAAAGCTTTTTGCCACGGCCGTGTTCAAAATCATGTTCGCGTCGGACAGGTTCACGTTCGAGCCCGGCATGCGGAACTCGAACTTGTTGCCCGTGAACGCGAACGGCGAGGTGCGGTTGCGGTCGGTGTTGTCCTTGAGGAAGTTCGGCAACACGTCAACGCCCAGGTCCATGGCCACTTTCTCGGCGCTTTCGTACTCGTGATCGTCCACGAGCGCGTCCACGATAGCGTCCAGCTCATCGCCCAGGAAGATGGACACAATGGCCGGCGGTGCCTCATCGGCCCCAAGACGATGGTCGTTGCCGGCCGATGCCACGGACATGCGCAGCAGCTCCTGATAATCATCCACCGCTTGGATAACCGCCGTCAAAAACACGAGGAAGCGCAGGTTATCCATGGGGCTCTCGCCCGGGTCAAACAAGTTTTTCGTGGCCGACAGCGACCAGTTGTCATGCTTGCCTGAGCCGTTAATGCCCTCAAACGGCTTCTCATGCAGCAGACACACGAGGCCATAATGGCTGGCCATGAGGCGCATTTTCTCCATGGTGAGCAAGTTCTCGTCCACGGCGCGGTTGGCGTTGGTGAAGATGGGCGCCAGCTCGTGCTGTGCGGGGGCCACCTCGTTGTGCTTCGTGCGCGCCGGCACACCAAGCGCCCACAACTCGTCGTCGAGTTCCTTCATGAACTCATTCACTGTGGGGCGAATGGCACCGAAGTAGTGCTCTTCCAGCTCCTGGCCCTTGCACGGTGCGTAGCCGAACAGCGTGCGGCCGCACATCACCAGGTCCTGCCGCTTTGCGTAGTCCTTTTCCGAGATGAGGAAGTACTCCTGCTCGGCGCCCACCGTGGGCACGACGCGCTGATGCTCCCAGCCGAACAGCGCCAACACGCGGTTCGCCTGCTCTTCGATGGCGCCCATCGAGCGCAGAAGCGGCGTCTTCTTGTCAAGCGCTTCGCCCGTGTACGAACAAAACGCCGTTGGGATGCACAGCACTTCGTCCTTCACGAACGCGTAGCTGGTGGGGTCCCACGCGGTGTAACCGCGCGCTTCGAACGTGGCGCGCAGGCCGCCGGAGGGGAAACTGGACGCGTCGGACTCGCCCGAGATGAGCTCCTTGCCGGAGAAGCTCATGATGGCGCGGCCGTCGCTCACCGGGTCGAGGAAGCTGTCGTGCTTCTCCGACGTGATGCCGGAAAGCGGCTGGAACCAGTGCGTGAAGTGGGTGGCACCCTTCTCGATGGCCCATTCCTTCATGGCGTGTGCCACCACGTTGGCCACCTCAATTTCTAGCGGCTCGCCTTGCTTCATGGTTCTGAGCAGGCTCTTGTACGTTGCAGAAGGAAGGCGCTCCTGCATCGTGTGTTCGTTGAACACCATCGAGCCGTAGGTATCCGAAACTCGTGCCATAGGGCTTTGCTCCTCACTCGCCGCCCGCGGAGGCGGCGTCCCCCCGCGTCGCGGCCCATCGTTCGCGTCGACAGCGAATACGATAGCATGACCTCGCCTTTATGTGCGTGCTCAACACGCCGTAACCAAACTAAAGGCTCATTGTTTCGGACAGGTTTCAGGGGGAAAGGGCGCAAGGAGAACGCAACACCGCGCAAGGACGAACGCATGTGACCATCGAAAGCATTAGCATGAAAAATGAGGCGCCTACACAGTCTCTCGGGCAGCATCATAAGCAATTCCACTATCACCCATACTTAAAAATTATGCTGGAAAGTTAGCCTTTATATCTGCAAGGTTTTCGGCAATTTCTTCGTCGCTGATTTTGGCCTCTTGATCTTCGAGGCCTTTAATTCTGAAGCTGATTGCACTATTGATTCCGCTTCCCTTTTCGACAAGTTCAAGACAAGATACAGATACAGAGTCGCCTCGTTTAAGGGAGGAAAAGATAAACTCCTTACGCCTATCACTCATCTTTTCAAGACTAAATTCTGCTTCGAGGGACTCCGACTCGTCGAGTACCAAGTTGACGGTGCTCTCCGCGGGGTTAAAATCGACGACAGACCCGCTGTACCATTCGGAACTTACATTGCCAGCTCCGCCCGCATCAACTGTTTCTTCACTGGATGAGCAACCAACAATCATGGACAGGCCAAGAAAAAGACTGGTCGCAAGCAATAACCCGAAACAACGTGCAATACGGGATGGGATTGAGTTCTCTTCCATTTTTGAGCGAGAAAACTCTTTGCAGCCCGAATTGGCCTTTCGTAAAGACAAGAATTTCGCTTTATAAGAATTTCCCCAGAATCCCATGCTGGTCCTTCTTTCGCGGTAAAGATGCGTCCGATAGTGTCGTGCAAAGACTTTCGAAGCCCATCTTTTTTATATCTTACAGGCTTTTGCGTGTGGGTGCAGGCAAGCCTTAGATGGCTGCTGGGATAAGTGGGGCGGCAGGGGTATTATGGAGGGCGTGCTTGTATGCGTCGGGCGGCGCGCCCGGCTGTTGGGAAGCTTGGGAAGAGGTGCGGTATGAATGGCATTATTGAGAGTGTGACGGCGACGCCGGTGCGGTTGCCGTTGGAGCGGCCGGTGCGGTGGGCAACCGGGGCTATGACCTGCCAGGCGCATGTGCTGGTGCGCGTGCGCACTACCGAGGGGGCGGAAGGCATCGCCGAGGCCATCCCACGCGAGAATATTTACGGCGAGACGCAAGTGGGCATGGTGCACGTGATCAACGACTTGTTGGCGCCACTCATCGTGGGCCTGGACGTGTTCGACGTGGAGAAAATCCACGAGAAGATGAACTTCATCAAGGCGAACCTCGCGGCCAAGGGCGGCATTGACGTGGCGTTATGGGATCTCATGGGCAAGCTGGTGGGACTGCCGTGCTACAAGCTTTTGGGCGGCTACCGCGAGTCTATCGCCCCCAGCCGCATCCTGTGGTTGGGCGAGACGTCCGCCATGCTTGACCAGGCGCGCGAACTGAACGAGCGCGGCTACCGCGCCTTTAAGGTGAAGGGCGGCCAGGACCCCGACGCCGACATCGCGCGCGTCAGCGCCCTGCGCGAAGCCGTGACTCCCGACACGCGCCTCTACATCGACGGCAATCAAAGCTACGGCTACTTCGAGGCGAAAAAGGTGTATGACGCGCTGCGCGGCAAGCTGGATTACTTCGAAGAACCCATCGCCGCCACGAACGAGAAAGATCGGGTGCGCCTGGCACACGCCATCGACATTCCCATCGCGGGCGACGAAAGCAACTTCACGCTGTATGACATTGCGCACCAGCTGGACTTGGACGCACTATCGGTGATGATGATTAAGATTCCGCGCAGTGGCTTCACGTATGGCCGCAAGATTGCCGCTTTGTGCGAGGCCTACCACCGGCCCATAATGATCGGCAGCCAGTCTGAAAGCTCGCTTGGCATGACGGCCATCATCCATGCTGGCTGCGGGCTGAAACACATCACGTACGCCTGCGAGTTCATGGACTTCGACGACCCAAACGCCCCCAGCCTCATCAACGAACGCATCGACATGCGCGACGGCCGCGTCTACCCGCCCTCCGCCCCCGGCCTGGGCGTAACCCTGAACGAAGACGCCGTCCGCGAATTCACCGTACAAGACTAAGCGCCTCGCCGACACCTCGCTCCCCATCGCCGGTCCCGCACCCCACTGCGGAGCCGGCGACACCTCAATTTTCACTATCTAATGATACTCACAAGCAAACGTACCGAAGACACCGCATCTTCCCATTCGATGCCTTGAGCATAATCGTAATCGTTCTGAAAGCGCCCCCAATGCGCCCTCATAGGTCGACTCGCCTCTATGGTGCTGAGCACCAGGTCAGCATCGGTAAGGAGACCAAGGGTGTTTCTTTTCGCACAGGTACGCTCCATAGCCACGTCGAAAATCTTCGGATCGGGATGATGATTCGTCTCCTGGAGAACATAAATGTCATAGAAATCTCTCGGCCGGGTATTGTAGACCGATCTAATGAGAATTGTTTGCAGCTTTTCCGCTAAAATGGTTTCGAGGCTGTACGTCCAAATATTCAGACACCGGTCTTCGAGCATAAGCTTATAGTCATACGATATCTCCGATGGCGTGATTGCGTCACCAGTAGAAATATCAATTTTGAGGTTCGTTCTTGTTTTATCAAGATGTGACACCAGCGAAATCCGCACCCCGCCATATTCGGAGTCTTCCATAATCTCGCTTACACCTGTGATATCAAATGTCATCCCATCGCCGATATCAAGCGCAGCGATTTCTTCAACCATCTCTCGCGCGCTCTCCAGCGTTAAGGGGTAACCTTTACAGGTGGTATCTATGTCCATAGTTGAACGCGCATTGAGTCCCACCAGTGCGGCAACAAGCATTCCGCCTTTGAGCACCAGATTGTCCTTTAAAGCGGCTCACCGATATGCGCTCAAGAAAGCGCTCCATGGCATAGTGGCGCTGAAGGCGTTGCGCTTTGCCGCTATCACCTTCGGCTATGTTCTTGATAAGATCCTTGACCCTTCTCGATCCTTCAATCACAGCAATACCTCCAAGGCATCTCTTACTTGAGAATCAATGTTCATGGCCTCCGCGTATTCCCCGAGCCGTCGGAGATCTTTGTTTCGGGACCGCGCATAGCTTCGCATCGCATAATTGAATGCGGAGGGCTCCATTGCCGAACGCTTGCGCACGGTATCGCAGATGGTTCGCTCCCTATCGTATACGCGGATGGGGTTGCCCTCTGGTGATTCCATGACGCACATTCCCAGCTTGTACCACGGCTCTTTAACGTAGTGAACCCGCGCACCGCCCTCGGAAAGAGAGCCTGCGTTATAACTGGAAGGCACCGTAACCGACAGCGGGACAGGCTCGCGCTCCGAAAGGTCGTGGAGGTACAGTGCCGTGTCGTGCGAAAAGATGGCACGTGGATAACGCGTTTGCAGCATATACATCTCATCTGGATACGCATCAGGAGCGAGGTACACACCCTTCGCAATCTTTTGCAACTGCTTCTTTTTCACAAAGTTATAGAAGGTGCCGTTGGACACGCCATGATTCAGAGTATCGGCCCTCATGAGTAAGCCATCGTTTTTTTCCAGCAGTTCTTCTAATTGCATGTTGTTCCCTTGCAAAGTTGTAAATTCACGCTGATATTTTAGCACGAAATCAGCGTGAGTTTACAACCTGCGTATAAAAAGAGAGAGCCCGGGGGCTCTCTCCAAAAGAACGTGCTGCGAAGTGGGGCTTAGCGCTTGCTGAACTGCGGGCGCTTGCGGGCCTTCTTCAGACCGTACTTCTTGCGCTCGACCATACGGGCATCACGCGTGAGGTAGCCGGCCTTCTTCAGTTCGCCGCGGTAATCGCCAGCTGCGAGCAGGGCGCGGGCGATGCCGTGACGCAGCGCGCCAGCCTGGCCCGAGATGCCGCCGCCATCAATGCGAGCGATAACGTCGAAGTGATCCATCGTGTCGGTCACCTTGAACGGTGCCTTAGCGTAGTTGAGCAGCGCTTCACGACCGAAGTACTGAGCGCCCTCGCGGCCGTTGACCGTCACCTTGCCGGTGCCGGGGACGAGGCGCACGCGAGCGACGGCGTTCTTCCTGCGGCCGGTGCCGTAATACAGAGCTTCACCTGCCATGTCTAACCCTCCATCTTAATCTCGCGAGGCTTCTGAGCCATGTGCGGATGCTCCGCACCGGCGTACACCTTGAGCTTCTTGCCCATGGCGCGTCCGAGCGTGTTCTTCGGCAGCATGCCCTTAACGGCATGCTCAATCACGCGCTCCGGATGCTTGGTCATAGCCTCGTTGAAGGTCTCGGACTTCAGGCCACCCGGGAAACCGCTGTGACGGTAGTAACGCTTTTCCTCGGCCTTGTTGCCCGTCACGCGGATTTTGTCCGCGTTGATGATGACCACGAAATCACCGGTGTCAACATGGGGCGTGTACTGCGGCTTATGCTTGCCCTTGAGGATCTGCGCGGCCTTCACGGCGACGCGGCCCAGCACCTGGTCCGTGGCGTCGATCAAGACCCATTCGCGCTCAACTTCGTTGGGCTTCGCGTAATACGTCTTCACTATCTTCCTCCAATAATCCTTCATTCCGCCGTGCGCGCGCAAACGCGCCCGCCGGTTCGCCGTCATCCACGCTCCCGGGTGGCTCCTTGGAAGCAGGGCCTCCGAACCTCCCCCGCAGCGGGGAAACAGCTTGTTTGTTTTCAAAAGTGCAGTTCCAACAGATGCCGGTTTCCTACGCCGGCGCACGTCTTCGGGCCTGGACTCCCTCGGGCGCGCTCCCGTCTTCCACTGCATACACGGGGCTTTTGAAAGCGAACCTTTGCATTGTAAACAGCGGCAGCCCGCGAAGTCAACGCATTTTCCCCACGTTATGCCTGATTCTCACAAAGAGAATGCATCAGGGAACATCAAGGAACATCGGGGGACGCCGCTTCAGTGCGCGCCCATGCAAAGACCCCCGCGCAAGGACGGGGGTCGAAGGGAGGGAGACTCTGTTTCCCCGCCGCGGGGAGGGGTGCGGCGGGGCTAGTATGCTTACGCCTCGGCCAGTTCGTGGCCCAGGAGATAGCCGTAGGTGATGCAGCGGCCGTGGCTGTTGCCGGCCACGTTGATGGGGTAGTCAACTGCGGTGATGTCACCCATGCAGTTGCCCAGCGCGTACAGGCCCTCGATGGGAGCGCCCTCAGCGTCGAGGCACTGGAAGTCGACGTTCGTGCGCAGGCCGCCCGTGATGGCCAGCAGCGCGGGACCAACCTTCAGCGCGTAGAACGGACCCTGCTTGACCGGGGTCAGGAACACGGGCTTCTTGTAGTAGTCGGTGTCTTCACCCTGCTCACACATGCCGTTGTAGCGGTCGACCGTGGCCTTCAGCGTGGCCGCGTCGCAGCCGATCTGCTTCGCCAAGTCCTCAATGGTGTCGGCCTGGTAGGCGTTGCCCTGCTTGATGTATTCCGGAATCTGCGTCTCAAAGTACTGGGGCGCCAGCTCAAGGTCGCTGCCGTAGGGGCGGAAGGAATCCCAGAACATGCCGCCGCCGTAGGGCAGGCCGTTTACCAGGTCGGTCTTCCAGTTGGCGTCGAAGATGGACCATGCCTCGCCGTTGGGCTGGCGGTTGATGGCCAGCGACTTGCCCTGCACCCAGGTGTCTTCGCACATGAAGCGCTCGCCGTTGTCGTTCACGAACAAAAACGGGCCGTGGAACCAGCAGAACGCCTGCGGGTGCATCATCGTGGGAAGCGGCAGGTCTTGCAGCTGCGCGCCGGCCCACATACCCATCTTGTGGCCGTCGCCCGTGTTCACACCGACGGGGGTGTACTGGCTGCGCGGCTGGCCGTATTCCACACAGACCGGCGCGTAGGCCTTGCACATTTCAATGTCGCCGCTGATGTCGCCCGTGCACAGCACCACGCCCTTGCTGGCGTTGTACTGCACGTAGCCGTCCTTTGTCTCGCAGATGCAGCCCGTCACCTTGTTGCCGTCCTTCACCAGCTGCACGGCCGGCGCATCGAACACGAACTCGGCGCCGTCTTTCACGGCGTCGTTGTAGCAGAGTTCAGCACCCGCAAAACCGGTGGAAGTGAGGCCCGCCTCTTTCGGGATCATGAGCATGTGGTAGCCCGGCTGCTCGGCGTACACGTCGTCATGGCTGTAGAACGCGCCCACCATGGCCGATCCGCCCAGGGCCTCAGCCTTGGCGAGCAGCCAATTGGAGGCTTCCTCAGAGTTGTTGAAGAACTTCACGATGAGGTCTTCGTTCGCGCGGCTGGCACACTGGGCGATCCAGTGCTGCTTGGCGTTGACCTTGTCCACCTTGATGCCCAGCTCATCCATGTAGTGCGAGTTGATGGCGCCGAAGCCACCGCCGCGGCCGTTCCAGCTGGAGGTCTTCTCGACGACGGTCACCTTGCCGCCCTTTTCGGCCGCAGCCGCAGCGCACGCGCAGCCTGCCAGGCCCGCGCCAACAATGAGGATGTCGGTGTCAACCGTTTCCTTGATGTCGGTGATAGGCTCGGGAGCAACTTCCCACGCGTACTGCGCCTGGCCCTGCGCCCCGGCGGCATCGCCCTTGGGCGCGTCTTCCTTGGAGGCTGGCGCGCAGCCGGCGAGACCAGCGGCACCCGCGGCAACGGCGGCCGTGGCGCCCAGGCCCAAGAACGCGCGGCGCGACAAACCCTGGCGCGCGGTGCTCTCGTTCGAATTATCCATGGTGTAACCCCTTCCCTACAACGCGCGAGGCCCCTCGCTCCGCGCTCTATCGTGTGTGGAAAAACGTGTACGCCCGTGCGTGCCGGTTGGCTGTCGGGCGTTCGCGCTTTCCCTCCCGCAGCGCATAATGGCGAAGAGTGCGCGCGGCGTCATCGATCGAAGTGGCCCATTTCCGCAGGAAAGTGCCGTATGGGCCGCTTTGGCTCATGGTGAGACTTGCGCGAGCGCGGTTGGTTTGTTAGGTTTGCGGGTGGGAGAATGCCCGCGCGGAGCCGACGAGCGGCGGCGCGGGGCGAAAGGCGGAGGGGCGCATGGGCGCGAAACGAAATGAGGAAGGCGGCGGCGCGTTTTCGGGCTGGCGGCTTTTGGGGTTGGCGTTTTGGCAGGCGTGGCAGATGATGGCCATGTGCACCGACACGGTGATTCCTGCGACGGGCGCGTTTGTATTTGCGGGCAACACCGTGTTGCTGGTGTTGGTATTGATGACGGTGGGCTACGTAGCAGCGATCGCGTTGTCGCGGCGCTTTTCGCCGTTTGTTGCGCGGCGGTCGTGCTTTGTGGCGGCGGGCGGACTTACGGCCGTGGGCACATTGTTGGTACCGGTGGCGCTCACACTGGGGGCAGTCACTGGTGCTGGAAGCGGGGCCGAGGGCGCGTGGTTCGCCGTATTTGTCGTGGGGGCCGCGGCGCTGGCGTTTGGCAACGCACTCTTACTAATAATGTGGGGCGAGCTGTGGAGCGCGCTTGCCACGGGGCGCGTCGGGCGGCATCTGTATGTGTCGTACACGTTCGCGTTCGTGCTGTTCTTTATAGGGTATGCTCTGCCCCGGCCGGCAGCCGTTGCGTTTACGGCGGCGCTGCCGGTGATTTCGGCGTGCGTGCTGCACGCTTGCAAGAAGGAGCCGCGCCGCGAGCCCTCGGTGCTGCCGCTGGACGTGAAGACCATTCCTGTGGTGCGCATTCTGGCGTGCATCCTGGTGATAAGTGTGGTGTATGGGCTGTCGCAAGGCATGGTGAACACCTTTGCCGAGGGCGACAGTGCGTTCATGGGCAAAACGCTGCTGCTGGCGGGGCTGGCCATTGCGGCCATCACGCTGTCGATGGTAGTGGCGCCCTCGTCGGCCGAGCCGCTGGCGCTGTATCGGCCGGTCATCCCTGCCATGATGGCGGGACTTATCTTGCTGTTGCTGTTGCCGGCGCCGTATCGCTTCGTGGGCGCAGGGCTGGTTATCATGGGCGTGTACTGCCTGGACATGTTCATGATGCTGGTGTCCACCGATGTGGCGTTTCGCGGACGCATTCCCGTGGCGCTGTCGTTTGGCCTGGTTATATTGTGCGCGCGCACCGGGACGCTCATTGGGTCGGTAGCGGCCGACGGCCTCTTGGGGAGCGAGGCATGGTCGGCCGCGCTGCGCACCGACGTGTTCTTGCTGGGTGTGCTGGCGCTGACGTTCGTGGGCATGCTGTTCTTCACGCAAGCCGACGTGCAGAAACTCTACGCCACCCCGCGCGCCCAAGCGGCCGAGGCCACGCTTGAACAGAAGTGCGCACACATTGCCTCGTTGTGCCGGCTGACGAACCGCGAGTCCGAGGTGCTGGTGCTGCTGGCCCGCGGCCGCACCGTTCGCTACATCTGCGACGAGCTCTCCATCGCCCAAGGCACCGCAAAACATCATGTGAGCAACATCTACCGCAAAGTAGGTGTCTTCGACCGCCAAGGCCTCCTCGACACCATAGAACAAGGCGGCGTCGGATTGGGTGCGTGGAGCTAAGAACGACGGCACCGTTGCCGAGAAGTTGGAGAAGTAGGTCCTCATGCGCTCAGCCCCCGCGGTGGGCGGGGGCTGAGGGGAGGGAAGGAAGGGTTTGTTGTGCTCCGTCGCTGGAGCGGCGGAGGGTGGTGGTTAGGCGGTGGGTACTGCGCCGGTGTGAGGGGTGATGACGATGCTTGGGCCGGTGGTGTCTTCGGGGAGACCGAGGGTGGTCACCACGTCGCCGTAGGTGGCGCGCAATTCTTCAAGTTCGCCGAACTCGAGCGCGTTGAACGGGCAAGCCGCTACGCACACGGGCTGCTCGCCGGCGGCTACGCGGTCGGCGCACAGGTCGCACTTCGTCATCTTGCCAGCCACTTCGTCGTACTGCGGCGCGCCATAAGGGCAGGCCTCAAAGCAGTACTTGCAGCCGATGCACAGCTCGCCGTCGTAGGTGACGATGCCGGTCTTGCCATCCTTGTCGATAGCGCCGGCCGGACACACACCCAGGCACGCCGGACGCTCGCAGTGGTTACACGACATAGACGTGTAGAACGCGAACGCATCATGCACGTAGCCGTTGCCGGCGGCCGTGAACGTACCGCCCTCCTGTTCGAACACGTGGCGGAACAGTCGCGCGTCATCGAGGTTCTTCTCATCTTTGCAGGCCATCTGGCAGGCATGGCAGCCAGTGCACAGGTCCTGGCGAATATGGAATCCGTACTGAGTCATAGCGTCATCGCCTCCTAGAGCTTCGCGACTTCAACGAGGTTAGTGTGTTGCGTATTTCCTTGCGTCCACGCCGTACGAGCCGACGAAGTAAGCACGTTTACGCAACCATTTTGATCGACGCCTTCGGCATCCGGGTTGTACCAAGAACCGGTAGGAGCCGCCACACAACCAGGTACGATGCGGGTCGTCACCTTCGCCGTAATCTTCATAGCGCCGCGGTCATTCTTCACCAGCACCTTGTCGCCATCGGCAATACCACGTGCTTCAGCATCGAGCGGGTTGATCCACAGTTCGGTGTCCTGCGTCTGCTGGAGCCACGGGTGCGTGAAGTAGCTCGAATTGTCACGCGCCTTCGTCTTCCAACCGATGAGCTGGAGCGAGTAGGTTACGGCCAGTTCCGTTCCCGGGCCTTCCGCGACGGGTACGTAGTGAGGTGTCGCGGGAATTTCGGGGTTCTTCATGTCGTAAAGCTTCTTCGAGAACAGCTCGATCTTTCCGGAATCCGTCTTAAACGGATTGTTCTTCGGGTCATCAATCTGATCTTTGAAAGCCACGCGCGGCTCTTCCTTCTTGAAGAAGGCAACACCCTCTTTCGTCAGCGTGTCGAAGTCGGGCAGGTTGTGGTCGGAGAACTCCTTCTGAGTTTCCTCCACCATGTAGCGCACCCATTCTTCCTCGGTCTTGCCGCCGGTGAACGCGTCCTTGACCCCCATGCGATCAGCGCATTCGGCCAACCAGTCGTACTCAGAACGCGCTTCACCCAGCGGTTCGGAGATCTTCTGGGATAGAATGAAGTAGTCGCCGTTATTCCAGGTGCCGCCGACGTTCCAACGCTCGAAGCACGTGCACGCAGGCAACACGATGTCAGACCACTGAGCCGTCGGCGTCATCAGCACATCGGAGCAGATGATGCACTCGACCTTGCTCTCGTCCTCAAGGATGGCGCGCACGCGGTTCAAGTCGGGACCGGACGTCATCATGAAGTCGCTCGCAATGTTCCAGATCATCTTGACGGGATACTCAAGCCTGTCGACGCCCTTGAGGCCGTTTTCCTTTGTGAGGGAGGTATGGTCGTCGATAGCGTCCGATCCAGCCTGACGACATGGGAACAGACGCGGATTCGAATTCCAAGTCCTCGGGCAGATCGGCCATTCCCAAGGGGAAGTTGCGGGTGAAGCCGTTATACGCACCGGCCCAGCCGCCCACCGGCGGCGGACTTGAGCAACTGTCCCACAATTTCTTGGACATCAAGATTGAAGCGCAAGGAGAGGGACGCATGGCAACGAAGAAAACCGACGAAGCCCCCGAGGACAAGCCCGCGAAGACAAAGAAAGCGGCTCCGAAGAGCACGTCGAAGACCGAAGACAAAGCCGAAGCAAAGGCTGCGGAAACCGAGGCAGCGAAGGCCGCTGAACCCGCACCGCAAGCCGACGCCCCTGATGAGAAGCCCGCGCCGAAGGAGCACAAAGAGCGCACCTTCGTCGACGCGAAAACCGGCAAGACTATCTCCCACCCGCACCAGGGCGGCACGGACGCAGCCACGAAGGCCGTCCGCGACGAGATGCACGCCGAGCGCAAGGGCGCGGCACTGCCGTTCCGCATTGGCGCCATTGTGCTGTGGGCGCTGGGCATTGCGTGCGAGGTCATGGCCATTCTCGTGATGAACGGCACGCTGTTTCTTCCCGGGTTCCCGAAAACCACGTGGCTCATCGTGTGGATTGTGCTTGACCTGGTGCTGGTGGTTATCGGCTCGCAGCTGTGGAAGCACGCAAACCACGTGTCGCCCGCTCCGAAAGAAAACAAGCTGGCCTACTGGGTGCAAACCGAGCTGGGTGTGATCATTGCCGCCATCGCGTTCGCACCGGTGATTATTCTGCTTCTGACGAACAAGGACTTGGACAAGAAGACGAAGCAGGTGGGCTCCATCGTGGCCGCCGTGGCGCTGGTGGCTGCCGTCGCCAGCGGCATCGACTACCACCCTGCCACGCAGGAGGACCTCGACCAGGCTGAGGCTGGCGCCGCCATTCTGTCCGACGACGGACTGGCGTATTGGACGCCCTTCGGCGAGGTGTATCACTTCAATCCCGACTGCCAGTACATCAAGAACTCGTCTACCATTTACGCTGGTAGCGTGCAGGAAGCGCTCGACGGCGGGCGCACGCGCGGCTGCTCGGGCTGCACGGTGGAAGACGGCACCGACATCCTCGGCAAGGCCGACCCCGCCGCCGTGGCTGCGGCCGCCGCGAACGCCATCAAGATAGGTGGCGAACCGGACGCCGATGCGGGCGCGGATGCCGGGTCCGCCGACGAACCCCAAACCACCGAACCCGACACCAGCGCAGACGAGCAAGAAGAGCCGGTGGAACTGCCGAAAGCCGCTTAACCCGCGCGCACGGCCCCACATTCCACCCCTGGTTCGCACCTCAAAGAGCCCGCCCCCTCACCGTGGCGGGCTCTTCGCTTTCCTGCGCCACCAATAAGTCATCCTTAGTTACCTTTTTCCTACCGCTTTGCTATCATGTTTCCCGCAAACAAGGCGCTTTGGGGAAAGCGTCGTCATCAAGGGGGTGCAAAGGGGAGAAGCCATGGACCCGTTCGTCTTCATTACCGTGGTCACGCTTGTCGCTGGGGCTGGCGGTACGGGGCTGGGCGGCGTCGTGGGCGCGCTGTTCAAGAGCGACTCCAACCGCACCGTCAGTCTACTGTTGGCGTTCGCGGGCGGCGTCATGCTGTCCATCGTGTGCTTCGACCTGCTCACCGAGTCGGTTGAGGCCGCCCAAACCTTCACCGATCACGCGCCTCTGGTGGCGGCGGGTGCGGTAACCGTGGGCGGGGCCGTGGTGTTCGGGCTGAATATGCTGATTGACTGGCGAACAAACCCAGAGGTGCCGCACGTCTCGCGCAGGAATCATCCCAAAACCCACGACGACCTTGACGAACTCATTCACGCTGATCACCTGGCCGAACACCGCAAGCGCGACGACTCCAAGATGGCCCTGTTCGTGGCCGGCATTGTGATGGCATGCGCCATCGCGCTGCACAACGTGCCCGAAGGCATGACCATTGGCGCAAGTTTTGTGGCGTCGGACAACCTGCTTTTGGGAACCGGCATGATTATGGCCGTGCTCATTGGCCTGCACAATATCCCGGAAGGCATGGCCGTGTCGGTGCCGCTTATCAACGGCGGCATGCACCGGGTACGCGCGGTGCTGGTCACAGCCGCGTGCGGCCTGCCCACCGTGCTGGGCGCGTGGCTGGGCTACTGGCTGGGCGACATCGGCCCGCTGGGGCTGTCGCTGTCGTTGGGGTTTGCAAGCGGCGCCATGCTGTACGTGGTGTTTGGCGAGATCATTCCGCAGTCGGTGCTCATGTATCGCAGCAAGCTTCCCACGTTCTTCGTGATTGTGGGCATTCTGCTGGGGCTGCTGATTATCTATTACTAAGGGAAGAGGAAGGGGCCGCAACAGAGGCCCCTTTATAGATTGGCGTAGGGCAAGGACTCTGCCCTTGCCGCTCAGCATTGATAAACTTGCAGGTCAAACGTAGTTGCCGGCAAGGGTAGAACCCTTGCCCTACGGTCAACCAGCGTTATGCGCGCGCTCTGAACCGGCGAGCGCTTATTCGTCCTTTTTGCCGAAGATGTTGTTCAGCAGATCGCCGAACGCGCCGCCCTCGCCCATGAGCGACGACACTTTCTCGCCCAGCATGTCGCCGAAACAGGCGAGCTTTTCCTGAAGTTCGCCACCCTCTTCGCCAATCTTGGCGAGCACGCCTTGCACAACAGCAGCCATGTCTTCGCCCTCAATCTGATGGCCCGTGATGTTCTCGATGGCCGCCGCCGGATCGGCGATGATCTCCTGAGCCTTTTCCGGCGCCTCGCGCAGCGCTCCCACAATCTGATCGATAATGGCCTGAATATCCATAGCAAACTCCTTTGGTCGTTAACCCCGCTGTCACCAGTATAGCGAGGTCAATTCACACAAAGAGCTGGCCGCCCTGATGTAACAAAACTTTGAAAGCCCCCGCGCGCCTGTTGCGCAACACATGCCCAAGGGCGGTTCTGGTAAACGGGTGACGCTTTTGGGGGCGGTGCGACCCTACACGGCGGCGAGGGCTTGGTCGACGTCGGCGAGCAGGTCTTCGGTGGTTTCGATGCCGCAGGAGAGGCGAATGAGGTCGGGGGTGATGCCGGCGGCGGCCAGTTCGGCTTCGTTCATCTGGCGGTGCGTCGCGTTGGCGGGATGCAGCACGCAGGTGCGCGCGTCGGCCACATGCGTGGCAATCTGCGCCAGCTTGAGATTCACCATGAATGTTTCAGCCGCGGCGCGCCCGCCGGCCACGCCGAAGCTGACCACGCCGCTTGCGCCGCTGGGCAGGTACTTTTGCGCCAGGTCGTACTGCGCGTCGCCCGGCAGGCCGGGGTAGCGCACCCACGCCACCTTCGGATGCGCAGCCAGATGCTCGGCCATGGCCAGGCCGTTTCTGTTGTGCTGCGCCATGCGCAGGTGCAGGCTTTCCAACCCCAGGTTAATATAGAAGGCGTTTTGCGGCGACTGGATGGCGCCGAAATCACGCATGAGCTGGGCCGTTGCCTTCGTAATGAATGCGCCTTCCAGGCCGAAACGCTCGGTGTAGGTCACGCCGTGGTAGCTTTCGTCGGGCTGCGTGAGGCCGGGGAATTTGTCCGCGTGCGCGCACCAGTCGAAGCGCCCGGAATCCACAATGGCCCCACCCACACTTGCGCCGTGGCCGTCGAGGTACTTCGTGGTGGAATGCGTCACGATATCCGCGCCCCACTCGATGGGCCGGCAGTTCACGGGCGTGGGGAACGTGTTGTCCACGATGAGTGGCACGCCGTGCGCATGCGCGGCCGCGGCGAAGCGTTCGATGTCGAGCACGGCGAGCGCCGGATTCGCGATAGTTTCGCCAAAAACAGCCTTGGTGTTGGGGCGGAAGGCCGCTTCCAGTTCCGCGTCCGAGCAGTCGGGCGCCACGAAGGTGCACTCCAGCCCCATGCGCCGCATCGTGTTGGCCAGCAGGTTGTACGTGCCGCCATAGATGGCCGAGCTTGCCACCACGTGGTCGCCCGCGCCGGCAATGTTG
The DNA here is from genome assembly GCA_019113915.1 of Candidatus Gordonibacter avicola. GTDB lineage: Bacteria > Actinomycetota > Coriobacteriia > Coriobacteriales > Eggerthellaceae > Gordonibacter > Gordonibacter faecis. The sequence goes on along the minus strand of DXGM01000007.1, from coordinate 1,588 downwards.
AACACGGCGAAAAAGTTCGCGGCCTGGCCCGACGAGGTAAGCATGCCGGCCGTGCCGCCTTCAAGCTCGGTGATTTTGGCGGCCACCGCGTCGTTCGTGGGATTCTGCAGACGCGTGTAGAAGTAGCCCGCTTCCTCCAGGTCGAACAGGCGGCCCATGTGCTCGCTCGTGTCAAACTTCCAGGTGGTGGACTGGTAGATGGGCAGCTGGCGCGGCTCGCCATCGCCGGGACGGTAGCCGCCCTGCACGCAAGTGGTGCCGAGAGATTCAGTTCGGTCGCTCATGTAGTGCTCCTTGTTGCGAGGGGAAAAGTCCGCATCATTATAACCACGGCTACCCGCCCGGTGGTAACGGGCAGTTCCGATACCGCGCTATCTGATATTCGGATAGTCAGGTCATCTGATTGTTCGGTATCATAGCGCACGGTAAGTGAACGCGACGCCGCCGCACGCGCGGCGTTTCAACCCGGAGGTTTTCATGCCCATCAAGATTCCTGACGCACTACCCGCCACCGACACGCTTGAAAGCGAAAACATCTTCGTGATGACGGAGCATCGCGCCATGCATCAGGACATTCGCCCGCTCAAGCTGGTAATTCTGAACCTCATGCCCACCAAAATTGTGACCGAAACGCAAATTCTCCGGAAGCTGTCGAACACGCCGCTACAGATTGAAATCAGCCTGCTGCAAACGGCCACGCACGATGCAAAAAACGTGTCTGAACAGCACCTCGACGCGTTCTACACCACGTTTGACGACATCAAGGAGCAGCATTTCGACGGCATGATTATCACGGGCGCGCCGGTGGAGCTGCTTGACTTCGAGGACGTGGATTACTGGGACGAACTCTGTCGCATCATGGCGTGGTCGGCCACCAACGTACACTCCACGTTCCACATTTGCTGGGGTGCGCAGGCTGGCATCTACTACCATTACGGCATTCCGAAATACGAGCTGCCGGAAAAGCTGTTTGGCGTGTTCGACCATGAGGTGGTGAAGCCGTCGTCGCCGCTCGTACGCGGGTTCAACGACTCGTTCCGCGCGCCGCATTCGCGCTACACCGAGGTGCACGCGGCCGACATTGAGGCGCATCCGGCGCTTGAGCTGATTGCCGTGTCCGACGAGGCTGGCGTCTACATTGCGAAGAGTACCGACAGCCGCCACTTCTTCGTGTTCGGGCACCCCGAGTACGACGCCGACACCCTCATGGCCGAGTACGAGCGCGACAGTGCGAAGGGCCTCGACATGCCGCTGCCGCGCCACTACTTCCCCGGCGACGACCCCACACGGACGCCCCGCGCCACCTGGCGCGCCCACGCGCAGCTTTTGTACACGAACTGGTTGAACTACTACGTGTACCAAACCACGCCGTATGACCTGGCTGAAGCGGGTGCGCCCGAGTTCGAGCGCGCGCCGAAGAAGCGCCCGCTGTATACGCTGCGGCCGACGATTACTTCTCCATCGGGGCAGGAGCGCGCGGGTGAATCGCGCGGCGGTGCGGGGAAAGAGGTCGACCCATTCCTGCGCCCCGAGGCCGAAGACGACGACGGCTACGACCCCTTCTCCGACCGCCCCCCAACCCCCGAAC
>DXGM01000006.1 GCA_019113915.1 Candidatus Gordonibacter avicola | reverse complement strand
GGAGTTATTCTCGTTCTCATGAAAGAACAAAGAGCCTACGAACCAAGACCTTCCATCCAGTCATCAAAAGCAGCCAAAACAAACGAGAAAAACCCCGAATTACCTATTGACTCTTTATAGCTGGACTACGTGGGTTACCTAACAGGTAATGTTTACTTATGAGGGAATGCCCCCCGTCATGATGATGGGAAAAGCGAATGCCTTTTGGCGTAATAGTCAGCGCGAAGCGCGTCACACTTTTTAAAAGGGGAAAGCGGAGAGAGGGAGGGGCGGGGACATCAGGTTGGATAAAAGTCCCAACCCAGGGGTGCCTCTTCGGCGTGCTCAACCAAGCGAGTTCCGCACGAGCCGGAGGCCCCAGTGGGGCCTCCGTGCGAGTCAGGACTGTTCGAGCGACTTGAGTATGCCGAAGAGGCACCCCGTCGCAGGTTGAATCCAGGGAGTTACCCAATAACCGCCGTCCCCGGCCCACCCTCATCGTAGCGATGGCAGGCCACACAATGATCTTCCTTCACCTCAACCAGCGGCGGCATAACCTCGTCGCAGCCGTCCACCTTGGCAAAGCAGCGACCCGCAAAGCGGCAGCCCGCTGGCGGGTCAATAGGCGAGGGCACATCGCCCTCAAGGATGATGCGCTCCTTCTTGCTGGCCGGGTCAACCGACGGAATAGCCGACAGCAGCGCCTGCGTGTACGGCGACAGCGGGTCGGCGTACAGCGACTTCTTCGGCGCAATCTCCATCATCTTGCCGAGGTACATCACGCCCACGCGGTCGGACACATGCTTCACCACGTTCAAGCCGTGCGCGATGAACAAATACGTGAGCCCGAACTGTTCCTTCAAGTCATCCAGCAGGTTCAGCACCTGTGCCTGAATGGACACGTCCAAAGCCGACACCGGCTCGTCGCACACGATAAGCTTCGGGTTCACGGCCAGGGCGCGCGCAATACCGACGCGCTGACGCTGGCCGCCGGAGAACTCGTGCGGGTAGCGGTTGCGCATGTAGTTCGCCAGGCCCACGCACTCCAAAAGCTCGTTCACACGGTCTTCCACCTGGTCTTTCGGCAGAATGTTGTTCGTGAGAATAGGTTCGGCAATAATGTCGCCTATGCGCATGCGCGGGTTGAGCGACGCGTAGGGGTCCTGGAAGATCAGCTGAATGTCGCGGCAGAACTTCTTGCGCTCGGCCTGCTTCATGGCCGTGAGGTCCTGCCCGTCGAAGATGATTTTGCCCGACGTGGGCGTGAGCAAGTTTACCAGCATTTTGCCCACGGTGGTCTTGCCGCAACCCGACTCACCCACGAGGCCAAACGCCTCGCCACGGCGAATCTGGAAGCTCACGTCATCAACGGCCTGCACGTACGACGTCGCGCGGCCAAAGAAGTTCGTCTCGGCGGCGAAGCGCTTCGTAAGGTGCTGCACGTCGAGCAGAATGTCCTGCTCGGGCGCGGTCTGCTTGGTATCGCTCATCGGCCCGCCTCCTCGGTCTTCTCGATTTCCTCAATCTCCGCCTCGCGCAGTTCGTCAGCCGCCAGCAGCGCCTCGGCGGTTTCCACCTCGCGGGCCGCCTCGGCATCCGCAATAGCCTCCGCCTCAGCCTCGGCGATGGCAGAAGCACTCTTGGCCTCGCCCTCGGCGTTCTCGTACAGGAAGCATCGCACCTTGTGGCCGTTGATGTCCACCAAGCCCGGCACCTTCTGGCGGCAGATGTCCATGCAGGAATCGCAGCGGTCGCTGAAGTGACAGCCCGGCGGCATCTCCAGCGGGTTCGGCACCATGCCCTTAATCATATAGAGGCGCTTCGTGTCGTCGTCCTCCAGGCGGGGGATCGACTTCAACAGGCCCAACGTGTAGGGGTGCATCGGATGGTCGAAGAGCGTGCGCACCTCGGCCTCTTCCACCACCTGGCCGCAATACATAACCACTACGCGGTCGGCCGTTTCGCTCACCACGCCCAAGTCGTGCGTGATCAGCAGCACCGCCATGCCTGTATCGTCGCGCAGACGGCGCAGTAAGTCCAGGATTTGCGCCTGGATGGTCACGTCAAGCGCCGTGGTGGGCTCGTCGGCAATCAGCAGCTTCGGGTTGCAGGCCAACGCCATGGCAATCATGACGCGCTGACGCATGCCGCCCGACATCTGGTGCGGGTAGTCGTCGATGCGCTTCTCAGGCGAGGGGATACCCACCTTGCGCAACAGGTCAATCGCACGCTCGCGAGCGTCCTTCTTCGAAATCTTCTCGTGCGTGCGGATAGCCTCAACAATCTGGTTGCCCACGCGATACACGGGGTTCAGCGATGTCATGGGCTCCTGGAAAATCATGGCCATGTCGTTGCCGCGCAGCTGGCGGTACTCCTTCTCCGACAGCGCCACCAGGTCCCTGCCCTCAAATTCGATGGAGCCGCCGGCCACATGCCCCGGTTCAGCCAAAAGCCCCATCACCGACAGGCTGGTCACGGACTTGCCGGAACCCGACTCGCCCACGATGGCCAAAATCTCGCCGGAATCCACGTCGAAGCTCACGTCCTCGACCGCGCGCACAATGCCCTTCTTAACGGGGAACTCCGTGGAGAGGTTCTTCACCGATAACAACATGGGATCACCTCTTCCTTGCCTTGGGGTCCAAACCGTCGCGCACGCCGTCGCCCAGCAGGTTGAACGCGAGCACGGTCAGCGTAATAGCCAAACCGGGGAAAATCATGAGCCAGGGAGCCTGGAACAGTTCGTTGCGGCCGCGGCCCAGCATGTCGCCCCACTCAGCCGCCGGAGGCTGCACGCCCAGGCCCAAGAAGCCGAGCGCCGCCGCGTCCAGAATGGCCGTGGAAATGCCAAGCGTCGCACGCACAATAATGGACGGCAACGTGTTCGGCAGCACATGGCGAAAAACAATGGCAAAGTTCGAGTTGCCCACCACGCGCGCCGCAGCCACGTAATCGTTTTCCTTGATGGACAGAATCTCGGAGCGCACGATACGCGCGTATTCCGGAATGGACACCAGGCCAATGGCGATAACGGCCTTCTCAATGCCCGGCCCAAGCGCCGCCATGATGGCAATAGCCAGCAGGATGGACGGAATGGCCAGCATCATGTCCATGATGCGCATGATGACGGTGTCCCACTTGCCGCCCTTGTAGCCGGCGATGGAACCGAGTATTACGCCCACGGTGAGCGAGATGGCCACCGCGGCCAGACCCACGGTCAGTGTGATCTGTGTACCCACCAGCACGCGGCAGAAAATGTCGCGGCCTTGAATGTCGGTGCCGAACCAGTGCGCGGCCGACGGCCCCACCAAAGACTCGCTCAGGTTCTGCGCGTACGGGTCGTAGGGGAGTACCTGCGGAAAGAACTTTGTGACAAGCGCGATAAGCGCCAATACAATAATAAAGATGGCACTGATAAGCGACGCCTTGTTGGAGACAATGCCCGCGAACACATCCTTCCAGATGCTCTCGCGCTTCTCCTTGGGCTGCCCGCCCTGCAGCGCTACGCCGTTGGGCTCGGTTGCAAGCTTCTTCGCCATGCCGATCACCCCTCTTCCTTCGCGCCGTACTTGATGCGGGGATCCAGCCAGGCGTAGATAATGTCAACAACCAAGTTCATGATGACGAAGATGACGGCCACCAATAGCACGATGCCTTGCACCACCGGGAAGTCGCTCTTCAGTACGCAGTCCACGGCAAACTTGCCAATGCCCGGCCACGCGAACACGGTCTCAGTGAGCAGTGCGCCGCCGAGCAAGCTGCCGAACTGCAAGCCAATAACCGTGGAGATGGGCAACATGGCGTTGCGCAGTGCGTGCTTGATGTTGACGGAACCCTTGGACAGGCCCTTAGCGCGCGCCGTACGAATGTAGTCGGCGTTCAGCGTCTCAAGCATACTTGAGCGCGTCATGCGCGTGATGATGGCCATGGAGTACAGAGACAGTGCCAGCGTGGGAAGAATCAGGTGAATGAGCACGTCTCCCAGCGCTTCGAAGTTACCGCGCATGATGGTATCAAGTATGAAGAACCCGGTTCCTCCGGTTGGCTGCAAAAGCGGTGTGACGCGTCCGCTGGACGGCAGCACGTGCAAGATGCCGGCGAACAGCAAAATGAGCAAGATGCCCGACCAAAAGATGGGCATGGACACGCCGATAAGTGCCACCAACATACTGACGTTATCCGCCAGCTTGTTCTTCTTCACAGCCGCCAGCACGCCCAGCGACACGCCCAGAAGCGTGGCCACAATAATGGCGCAGATGGCAAGCTCGGCCGTGGCGGGGAAGCGCGCGGCGATTTCAGCCGTGACTGGCTGGTGGGTGTAATACGAGTACCCGAGGTTGCCTTGCACGGCATTCACCACGAAGTTCACGTACTGAAGCCAGATGGGATCATCCAGCCCGTTGTCCGCTCGCCAAACTGCCATCGCTTCTGTGGTTGCGTGCTCGCCTAGAACCACCGGAGCCGGGTCCGAGGCCAACACGCGCGTGATCAAGAAGATAATGACAGTCACACCCAGCAAGACGGGAATCACCATAAGGATTCGTTTGAGGATGTACTTGAGCATAAAGCTCCTTTCTTGCCTTCCCTGTAGAAAACAGGAATGAAGCCGAAGGCGGTGGCCCTCGGCTTCAAGCGCGTCGAGTTTGCCCGGCGCGCGATATCGTTGGATCGAATACGACCGTACGACAGTGTAACGCAACTGTGGCCCACACGTTACGAGAATATGACGTGAGGGCCACACCGGTGGGAAACGACACCCCGCGAGGGGCGGGGTGTCGTTTTGAGGGCTTTACGCTTGCTTGGAAACGCCCTTGAAGAATGCGACACCCGTGGGATGATAGTAGAAATCCTTCACCTTCGGGTTAATGCCGAGCAGGTTCTTGGAGTGGGAGATGAGCACCCACGGCTGCTTCTCGGCAACCATCTGCTCGCACTTGAGGTAGATGGCATCGCGCTCGTCGCCATCGGGAGTGGCCAGACCTTCGGCGATGAGGGCCTTGTACTCCTCGTCCTGCCAGTGCGCCACGTTCATGGACCAGTTCGTGTCGGCGAGCAGGTTCATGAAGTTGTCCGGGTCGCCGTTGTCGCCCGTCCAGCCGTAGAAGCAGATGTCGTAGGGATCCGTCTGCACCTTGGTCTTATAGGTGGTCCAGTCGTACTGCGTGATGCTGACCTCAACGCCCACTTCGCGCAGGTAGCCCTGGATCATGTTCGCCAGATCCTGGCCGCCCTTCTGGTTGTAGGGGCGAGCGGTGGTGTAGGTGATGCAGGTGAGCGACGTGATGCCCTTGTCGGCGAGCGTCTTTTTCGCGGCCTCGGGATCAAACGCCGTCTGCTTGACGTCCTTGTCGTAGGGAGCCATCCACAGAGGCATGACGGAGTTCGCCACGGTGGCGTAGTCGCCGTAAATGGCGTTCACCATTTCCTCGACGTTGATGGCCTGGGCGATAGCCTTGCGGACTTCCTGATCCTTGCACTTGTCGGACTCGGTGTTGAAGGCCATGTAGTTGATGGTCATGCCGTCTTCGGAGAACAGCTCGAAGCCGGAGCTCGTGATCTGGTCGGCGGAAGATGGGTCAACGCTGGAGATGATGTCGCACTCGCCGTTCATGAGCGAGGTCAGACGCGTGTTGCCCTCGGCAATAATCCTGAAGACGATGTTCTTCGTCTTGGGAGCATCGCCCCAGTACTCTTCGTTGGCCTCAAGAACAACCTGAGCACCCTTGGTCCAGTCTACATACTTATAGGGACCGGTGCCGGCCGGCTTGTCGATGGGCTGACCCGGCGTGGCGGCGGCAGCAGCCGTCGGGGACACGATGGGGGAAGCCAGCGCCATGGCCAGGTTCTTCACGAACGCGGCGTTGGCGGCACGCATGGTGATTTTCACCGTGTAGTCGTCCACGGCTTCAACCTTCTCAACGCCAGAACCCGCTTCGGCCTCGCCGAACACGAACGAAGCGTAGGGCATGTCGGAGTTGCGGTTCGGCTCAAGCTGACGCTCGATGGACTTCACAACCGCGTCGGCGTTGAAGTCGGCGCCGTCGTGGAACTTGATGCCCTCGTTCAGCGCGATGGTGTACACCAGGCCGTCGTCCGAGATCTCGGGCAGGTCTTTGGCCAGGCAGGGCGCCACCTTGGCGTCCTTGAGGCCGTACTGGTACAGACCTTCGTAGATGTTGCAGGCCACAACGGCGGACTCGCCGTCGTCGAAGTACGCCGGGTCAAGGGCGCGCGGGTCAGCTGTTAGGCTGTAGGTGATGGTGTCGGCCATGCCGCCATCGGTGGGGGCGCCGCTATCGGACTTGGGCGTTTCTGTGCCCTTGTCATCGCCGCCACCGCAGCCCGCGAGGCTGACCAGGCCGAAGCCTGCCGCAGACACGCCGAGCAGCTCGACGAACTGACGCCTGCTAAATGCACTTTTACTTTCCATAGGGTGGTGTCTCCTTCCCTCAAAACCTCGCTTACGAGCGAGGCCCTCCTTTGAGCATTAGGCTCCTACGCACGTCACACGCCCGAGCGTATGGCGTCACGTATTCGTATACTTTATTACAATGGAGCGAATAACGGGGCCAAAAATGCTGTTGTAACGAGATATTTATCCGCGAGCGCACCAAATGGCCCCTGAAAGGCACCTTGCGCGCGCCGTGCTTTGTGGCTATACTGGCCGTCGTGACCCGACATCCGAAAGGAATGGCCTTACTTGTTAGCCACTGCCAACACAGCTGCGTTCGCCGACTTCGTGTTCTGCGCGTTGCTGGTCGGCGCTTGGTGGTGGAATAGAAGGCATTGATCCCGGGTCTCGCATAGGCTTCTGTTCCGCACATACTTACAGAAGAGCCCTCGGAGATCCGGGGGCTCTTTTTTGTGCGCGAGGGGAAGGATACGACGCGGCGGGGACGCCGCACGAGCTTGAAGGAAAGGGATCCATCATGACCGAGAACGCACCGCACCGCCTGTACCTGCGCGAAGACCAAATTCCCACGCAGTGGTACAACCTGCGGGCCGATATGCCGGAGAAGCCGGAGCCCATTCGCCTGCCGAACGGCGCGGTTGCCACACCGGAAGACCTTGCGCCCGTGTTTTGCGACGAGTTGGTGCGCCAGGAGCTTGATGACGACACGGCGTACTTCGACATTCCGGAGCCGGTGCTGGAGATGTATCGCATCTACCGACCCTCGCCGCTGTGTCGCGCGTACAACTTGGAGCGGGCACTGGGCACGCCGGCGAAGATTTACTACAAGTTTGAGGGCAACAATACGTCTGGCTCGCACAAGCTGAATTCGGCCATTGCGCAGGCGTACTACGCCAAGGCGCAAGACCTCACCGGCATCACCACCGAGACGGGCGCGGGCCAGTGGGGTACGGCGCTGGCGGAGGCGTCGGCGCACTTTGGGCTGAACCTGGACGTATTCATGGTGAAGTGCTCCTATGAGCAGAAGCCCTTCCGCCGCAACATCATGGAGACGTTCGATGCCCGCGTGACGCCCTCGCCGTCGGATACCACCGAGATCGGGCGCAAGATGCTGGCGGAACATCCCGATTCCACGGGCTCGCTTGGGACGGCTATCTCGGAAGCCGTTGAGCGCGCGCTCAACATCCCCGAGAACAAGGGCCGCTACACGCTGGGAAGCGTGCTCAACCAGGTGGTGTTGCACCAGTCCATCATTGGCCTGGAGAGCTACGCCGCCTTCGAAGAGCTGGGCGAGTATCCGGATGTTGTGATTGGCTGCGCGGGTGGCGGGTCGAATTTGGGCGGCCTTATTGCGCCGTTCATGCGCGACAAGCTGACCGGCGAGCGGCCTGACACGCGCTTCGTGGCCGTGGAGCCGGCAAGCTGCCCCTCGCTCACGCGTGGGCGCTTCGCCTACGACTTCGCCGACACGGGCCGCACGTGTCCGCTCGCGAAGATGTACACGCTGGGCAACGGCTTCCAGCCAAGCCCTGATCACGCGGGAGGCCTGCGCTATCACGGCATGAGCCCCATCGTATCCAAGCTCAAGCACGACGGCTACCTGGAGGCTGTGGCCGTGCGCCAGACCGACATCTTCGCTGCGGCCGTAGAGTTCGCGCGGCTTGAAACCATCCTGCCTGCGCCGGAGAGCGCCCACGCCATCTTCCAAGCCATGGAGGAAGCGCGTCGCTGCGCCGAGACGGGGGAGGCAAAGACCATCCTCTTTGGCCTTACGGGCACCGGCTACTTCGACATGAAAGCCTACGACGCCTATAACCGCGGCGACATGGCCGACCACGTGCCCACCGACGAGGAACTGGCCGCCGGTTTCGCCACCATTCCGAGCATTGAGGGCTTGCAGTAGCGAAGAGACCGACAGCAGGGTCTTGCGAGGGCCCCGCTGTCGACCGTTTTGGAGTTGCTTGAAAACTTGCTAAAATTCGGTCTTGCGCAAAGAACGTGTTCCGGTATAATCTTCACTTGCGCGTTCCGAGAAGGAAAAGCGCACGGCTCCATTCCTCGGTAGCTCAACGGCAGAGCATCCGGCTGTTAACCGGAGGGTTGTAGGTTCGAATCCTACCCGGGGAGCCATTTGAATCTTGTTCGAACCCCTTCGGGGGTTCGATTTTTTTTGGGACGGAAACTGATGCCGTATTCCGCGTTGGGTTCGCCTTCATCCTGGGGCTCAAGTTTCTTTCTGCGCGCACTCTCACTATTATAAGGACCAGGGCGGCGGATGATTCGCTATACTGGTGCGACGACGAAATCCGTACGCACGACCGAAAGAGATACTGCTATGAGCATCGACAGCTACGAAGCCAGCCGCAAGCGCTCCGACGAAATCCGCGCCGACTTGCCCGTACATCCCGAAAAGTACACTATGCTGACTGGCGACCGCCCCACGGGGCGGCTGCACTTGGGCCACTACTTCGGCACCATCCGCGAGCGCGTGGCGCTGCAAAACCTGGGCGTGACCAGCCGTATCATCATTGCCGATTACCAGGTTATCACCGACCGCGACACCACCGAGCACATCGCCGACAACGTGCGCAACATGGTGGTGGACTACCTGGCCTGCGGCATCGACCCGGAGAAGACCATCATCTTCACGCATTCGGCGGTGCCGGCGCTGAACCAACTCATGCTGCCGTTCTTGTCGCTTGTGACTGAGGCCGAGCTGTTGCGCAACCCCACGGTGAAGGCCGAGCAGGACGCGTCGGGCCACGTGTTGTCGGGGCTTTTGCTGACATATCCCGTGCACCAGGCGTGCGACATCCTGTTCTGCAAGGGCAACATTGTGCCCGTGGGCAAGGACCAGATGCCGCACATCGAGCAGACGCGCCAGATTGCGCGCCGCTTCAACGAGCGCTACGGACACGTGTTCCCCGAGCCCGATGGCCTGTTGAATGATGCGCCGGCTATTCCGGGTCTCGACGGCCGCAAGATGTCGAAGAGCTATGGCAACGCTATTAGCCTTTCGGCCACGGATGCGGAAACGGCGAAGCTCATCAAGAAGTCGCAGACCGACTCCGACCGTAACATCACGTATGACTTCGACAATCGCCCGGGTGTGTCCGCGCTGCTGACCACGGCGGCGCTGTGCACGGGTCGCACAGAGGTGGACATCGCTGCCGAGATTGGCGAGGGCGGTTCGGGCGCGCTGAAGAAGTACGTCACCGAAAGCGTCAACACCTACCTGGCTCCCATTCGCGCGCGTCGCGAGGAACTGCTGGGCGACATGGCGTATATCGAGGATGTGCTGCACGAGGGCAACCGCCGCGCCAACGAGATTGCAAACGCCACGCTTGATGAGGTGCGCGAGACCATGGGAATGGTGTACTAGGGCGAACGAACTGCGCTGACGGCGCTCGGGCGTTGACGGGTGCTGTTGGCTGCGCTGTCACGTGTTTTTTCGCGAAGGAAGTGCGTGCTGTTTGATATTTCCCGTCCATTTGGGATAGAATAGCCGAGCGCTTCGCGCGCGGGCCTATAGCTCAATGGCGGAGCAGGGGACTCATAATCCCTTGGTTGCAGGTTCGAGTCCTGCTGGGCCCACCAGAGATATCTTGAAGCCGGAAACCACGCGTTTCCGGCTTTTCTTTTGAGTAAATGCTGGTAGTTGGACTGAAGTGATAGCCCCACCAAGCAATGAGCTTTGCTCCTTACGAACAGGACTTTTGCGTGAAAACGTGGTAAAATACGAGGTATCTTCACCACGTGTGAGAGAGTGAGGACTACCATGTTTGAATGGCTCACAAGTATACTAAATCCCCATTGGGTGGCGATTCTCACTAGCCCAGCCATCTTGGCCATACTCTATTTTCCCCTCTTATTGCTGATTGCGCATCTGTGCTCTGTTCTGGTGGAGCCTGTTGAGGGTTTGATGCGAAAAAGCCCGACGCTCAATGTCTTTATCGACAAGGCAATTGAAAAGGCACCACCTGAGGGCTGGTGGGGCTATATCATTGCTGCGGTCGTGATCATCTTTTTGTTGAGCGCCACCGCCTGGTATTTAATAACAGGCTATAGCGTCGCTGCATACCTCAGCTAAGTGCGGCGCCACACTCCCTAGAGTAGGTTGGGGAAGCCTTGTTGGCGGAGGGCTTCGTAGGTGGCTATGGCGACGGCGTTGCTCAGGTTGAGACTGCGCAGTCCCTCGCGCATGGGAATGCGCACGCAGCGGTTGGCATAGGCATCGAGAATGCTCTCATCAAGCCCGCGGCTCTCGCGCCCAAACACCAAAAATGCGTCCGCTCCAAACGAGACGTCAGCAAAGGAGCGTTCGGCGCGCCCCGTGAACAGGTGCAACTCGTCTTTGCTATGTGCCTCAAAGAACGCATCGGCACAGGCCCAGCGCACGACTTCCACTTGATCCCAATAGTCGCAGCCAGCGCGAGCCAGCTGCTTCTGCGTCAGGCGAAACCCCATCGGCTCCACCACATGCAACCGAGCCCCCACACACGCACACGTGCGTGCAATATTCCCCGTATTCTGAGGAATCTCCGGCTCTACCAACACAATATTGAGCATGTTTAACCCCTCCCTCCGATGGGCTGTCGGCACTACTAAACCCGCAGGTGAAACGAGGCCGACGGCAAGGGCAGAGCCCTTGTCCTATTGAAATCTACAAGCAGGTCGCCCTTCCCCACAGCGAGCGAAGAGTCGAGGAAGCGATGTCGAAGCAGCGTAAATCTCCCTGGCTTCTGATGGGGCGTGCCCACCAAGCGAGTTCCGCACGAGCCGAAACGCCCAGTGGGCGTTTCGTGCGAGCCAGGACTGTCCGAGCGACTGGGCATGCCCCATCAGAAGCCCCTACAAGCTTTCCGCCTGCTTCGCCATCTCTTCCTCGAGCTCTTCAGTGAGCGTAAACCATTCTTCTTCCGCCGCGGCCAACCGCTGCTTCAACTTTGCGTGCTCCGCCACGGCATCCGATGAAGCGTCCTCGTTGATGTAGAAGTCCGGGTCGGCCATCATTTCCAGAAGCTCAGCCATGCGCGCGTTGTCGGCCTCCATCTGGCGGTCGAGTTCGGCGATGCGCTTGCGGTGGTTCTTGAGCGCGGCGTAGGCGCGGTTGCGCGCCTCGGCCTCACGGCGCTTCTGCTCTTTGGTCTTGGGAGCGCTCTCGCGCGGCGCGGTCAACTCCACAGCGGCAGCCTTGCTCGCGCCCGCAGAACCTCCGCGTTCACGGCGGTTCACGTTCACCACCGTCTTCGACCCGCCGCTCTTCGAGCTCTTGGCCGCCTTGCTGCCTGCGCTCTCTTCCATCACCTCGTCCACAAGCGAGCGTTCCTCCGGCGCGGGGCCGTCCAGCTGTCCGCTCTTGAACAGGTAATAGTCGTAGTCGCCGTCGTAGTTGGTCACGCGGCCGGGTTCCACCTCCACAATGCGGTTCGCCACGCCGCGGATGAGGTGCCGGTCGTGCGTGATGAACAGGATGGTGCCCTCAAACGCCTTGAGCGCCTGCTCCAAAATGTCGGCGCTCGCAATGTCCAAGTGGTTCGTCGGCTCGTCGAGGCACAATAGCGGCCGCGGCGCCACCAACATCTTCGCCAGCGCCAAGCGGCTCTTCTCGCCGCCCGAGAGCACGCTGACGCGTTTGTCCACGTCATCGCCCACAAACAGAAACGCGCCCAGAAGCGTGCGCACCTGCGAGATAGTCCAGCCCGGTGCCACGCGGTCCAGTTCCTCGAACACGGTGTTGCCGGGGTGCAGTTCCTCTAACTGATGCTGCGCGTAGTAGGTCTTTGTCACGTGCACGCCGTAGTCGATAGTGCCCGCATCGGGCGCAAGCGCGCCGGCCACCATCTTCAGCAGCGTGGACTTGCCGGCGCCGTTCGGGCCCACGAGCGCAATCTTGTCGCCGCGATACATCGTGAAGTCAAAGCCGTCGTATACCGTCTTGTCGCCGTAGCGTTTCACCAGGTTGCGGGCGCGCACTACCTCGTCGCCCGTGCGCGGCGGCTGCTTGAAATTGAAGTGCACCGTCTTCTTTTCCTCGGGCAGTTCAATGCGCTTGATCCTCTCAAGCTTGCGCACGCGGTCCTGCACCTGTTTGGCTTTCGTGGCCTTGTAGCGGAACTTCTCGATGAAGGCCTCCATGTGGGCAATCTCTTCGTCCTGCTTTACTTTCTCGGCGCGCAGGCGCTCCAGGCGCTCTTCGCGGGCGCGCAGGTAGGCGGAGTAGTTGCCTTTGTAGAGGTTCACCTGGCCGTTGTCCACTTCGGCCACGCGATCCACCATGTTGTCCATGAACGCGCGGTCGTGGCTGACCACAATGACGGTGCCCGCATAGCCGCGCAAAAAGCCTTCGAGCCACTTCACGCTTTCCAGGTCAAGGTGGTTGGTGGGCTCGTCGAGCAGCAGTACCTCAGGGTTGCGAATGAGTAGCTTCGCCAGTGCAATGCGCATCTGCCAGCCGCCGGAGAATTCGGTGGTTGATCGGCGCAAATCGTCTTCCTTGAAACCAAGGCCGAACATGACGCTGCGCACCTTCGCCTCAATGGTGTAGCCGCCCAGCACCTCGTAGGCGTCGCGCGCCCGACCCGCCGCCGCCAGCTGCTGCTCGGTGGGGTTTTCGCCCAGCTCGTGTTCCAATTTATAGAGGCGGCGCTCGGCTTCCAGCACTTCTACCTGGGAAGACATGACTTCCTCGAAGATGGGCTGATCCTCCATCTCGATGGCTTCCTGCTCCAGATAGCCCACGCGCGCGCCCTTTGCGAACAGCACACGGCCCTCGTCGGCGTCTTCCTGGCCGGAAATGATGTTGAGCAGGGTGGTTTTGCCTGCGCCGTTCGGGCCCACCAGCGCCAGGCGCTCGTACTCTTCCAGGCGAAACGTCACGTTGTGGAAGAGCTGGCGCCCTCCAAACGACTTTGCTATATGTTCAAGCTGCATAATCATGATGCGTGCGTGCTTTCTGCGTTGCGTGTGAACGGTTTGATATGCGCGCCCGGCGGCAAGGGCTCAAGGCAGCGCAACCATTCATGATAGCCGAAGTTGCCGCCCACGGCGAAGCGGCGCGCGCGATCTCAGAAAGCTCCTACAATGGACGAAGCAACCCAGCGAAGGAGGCGACGCGTATGACCAGAAATCCCAACACTCGCGTGGACGAACTGCACCTCACCTCTGCTGTGCCCGACCGGGGCCGAGCGGGCGTGCCCTCGGTGGGCTCGCTCCTTGCTGCTGCGTTTATGGTGGTGGTTGTCTTCATTGCGCGCCACTTCTACCAGTAGGGTTCTTTCTTTCCTCATGATTTTCCTTGACTTGGAGTGCACTCCACGTGGTTCAATAGGGCCGTAAGGAGAGGAGCAGCCATGAAAATTGCGGAAGTGAGCAAGCGCTACGGACTTTCTGCCGACACGCTGCGCTACTACGAGCGCATTGGTCTTCTGCCCAACGTCACGCGTAACACAAGTGGCGTGCGCGACTACGGCGAGCAGGATTGCGCACGCGTGCAGTTTGTGAAGTGCATGCGCGGCGCGGGGGTGTCTATCGAGGCGCTGATTGAATACATGGCGCTGTTTGAGCAGGGTGAACAGACGGCCGCCGCGCGCAAGGCGTTGCTGGAAGAGCAGCGCGATTTGGTGAAGCAACGCATTGCCGACATGCAAGCCGGCCTCGACCGCCTGAATGACAAGATAGAAAACTACGAGTCCATGCTTGCCGCAGAACGCGAAATTCGCGGCGACGCGTAAGCGCCGGGGGAGCGTCACTGGCCTTTGGGCACAAAAAAGCGACCCTCGCGGGTCGCTTTTTGAATGCTAGACTTCGGTGGCTCTACAGAGCGCGAACCTGGGTAGCCTGGCTTTTGCCGTTGGCGCCGGCAGCGACGACAAACTCGACGCTTGCACCTTCGTCAAGGCTCTTGAAACCTTCGCCCTGAATCTCACTGAAGTGGACGAACAAGTCGTCGCCGTTCTCCTGAGAGATGAAGCCGTAACCCTTTTCCGCGTTGAACCACTTAACTGAACCAGTAGACATACAAAACCTAACTTCCTACCCCGAAGGGCAAAACTGACAACAAAGATGATCGCGTCACCCCAGTTGCCGAAACGATGCGACACTGTGCCGCAGCACTGAGTCTACGCTATCGGCGCGCATTTCCGGAGGGTGGGCGCATAATAAAGTGTCCCACACATCATCCGCACAACTCGCGGCGGGCTGAACGGGGAGGCGTTGACGGGCAAGCGCTGGAGAAGGGGAGCGCTCTGGCGGCCGCGAATGCTGCTGCTTGGCGGCGCTGCCGCGGCGGCGAGTTTTGAAGATTCGTCGCAGGCGGACGAAATTCCCCCTTGCGCTCTTAGCGAAGTGCCGCTAGAATATCCTAGCACGTTGCGACGAAGCAACGAAAGTGGTCGCTTGGCTCAGCGGGAGAGCATCGCCTTCACACGGCGGGGGTCACAGGTTCAAATCCTGTAGCGACCACCAGAAACTTACAAACCACCGGGCAATCCCCGGTGGTTTTTTCTTTGCGCAGCAGCTTTGCGCGCGCTGAATTCAATGTTCCGCCCTGGCCCTTCTTGTGAAATTTCATCGGTGGGGGGCGCGGGGCGGGTGGGTTGCGTTAGACTGGTCGGCATTATGATATCAATACCCTATCTCATCTGCTCTATTCTCAGCTTCGTGCCGGCCATCGTGTGTCACGAGGCCATGCATGGTTTTGCGGCCTTCAAGCTGGGCGACCCTACGGCTCAGCGCGCGGGGCGGCTGTCGCTGAACCCGCTGAAGCACATCGACCCTTTCGGTACGGTCATCATGCCGCTTCTGCTTATGGCTATGAGCATGCCGGTGTTTGGTTACGCGAAGCCGGTGCCGTACAACCCCGCCTACTTCAAGGACCCGCGCAAGGGCGACCTCATCGTAGGCCTGGCGGGCCCGGCGGCGAACCTCGTACTGGCCATTGTGGGTGCGGTGGTGTTCACGGTGCTTGGGCTGGTGTTGCCGGTGGCGCAGCTGGTGCAAAACGACCTGTTCTATTATTTCTACACCATGTTCTTGCCCATGTTCTCGCTTATTAACCTGTACCTTATGTTCTTCAACTTGCTGCCCATTCCGCCGCTCGATGGCTCGTCCATCTTCGCGTTTATTTTGCCGAAGAAGTACCTGCCGCAGTACTACAAGGTGCAGCAGTATGCGTTTCCCCTGTTCATGATTGTGGTCATTCTGGTGCCGTACGTGCTGCACGTGAACCCCATCGGCATCTATCTGGATGCCACGGCGGGCAACGTGTTCGACCTCTTGTTCTCGTTTGGTCGTTAGCGGGCGCGCGTGTCGTACAAGGTTCGCATAGACAGCTTTGAGGGGCCGTTTGACCTCTTGTTGTACCTGGTCAGCCGTCAGAAGGTTGACATTGGGGCTATCTCCATCACGCAAATTGCCGACCAGTATCTGGCCGAAGTGTCGCGCATGGACAACCTCGACTTGGACGTGGCCAGCGACTTTCTGCTGGTGGCGTCCACGCTTCTGGAAATTAAGGCCGAAAGCCTGCTGCCGCGCGAGCGCGATGCGGTAGACGACGACATCGCCGAACTCGCGCCCAGCGAGGCGCGCGACATGCTGGTGGAGCGCCTGCTCACGTACAAGCAGTACAAAAATGCGGCCTCCACGCTGCTCGCTCGCTTCGTGGCCGAGGGCCGCATGCACGCGCGCCCGTTCGGCCCCGACGCGTGTTTCCTCAACCTCATGCCCGACTATCTGGAGGGCGTCACGCTGGATGGCCTGGCGCTTCTGGCTGCGCGCGCCTACGCGCGCCGCGAGGTGTTCCTGCTGGAATCCGAGCACATCGCCGCGAAACCCATCCCGGTGGAGGTGCACGTACGCGCCATTCACCAGCGCATTCGCAACAAAAAGCGCCTGCGCTTCTCGGAGTTGGTGGACAATCGCACGCCACTGCCCGTGGTGGTGGTCACGTTTTTGGCGGTGCTGGAGCTATACAAGCGCGCCATGGTGAACGTGGAGCAGCGCGAGCAATTCGGCGACATCGACATCCGCTACATCGAAGGGTCGGGCGAACTGGTGCTCACGGGCGACGACGCGCTGACTTCGGTGGGAGAAGGGGAGTAATCGGCCATGTTCCAAGGTTTGCAGAAAAGCCAGCTGGCGGGTGCTGTGGAGGCGCTGCTGTTTGTGACCGACGAGCCGGTGGGCACCATTGATCTGGCCGACATGCTGGAGGTGGAACCGGCCGAGGTGGAGCAAACGCTCGTGGAGTTGCGCGCGCGCCTGGAGGCTGAAGAGCGCGGTATTCAGCTGCGCGAAGTGGCCGGCGGGTGGCGTTTGTACACGCACCCGGTGTATCACGAGCTGGTGGAGAAGTACGTGCTGTCGTGGGACACGCGCAAGCTTTCGCAGGCCGCCATGGAAACGCTTGCGGTGGTGGCGTACTCGCAGCCCGTCACGCGTGCTGGCGTGGCCAGCGTGCGCGGCGTGAACTCCGACAGCTCCATAAACTCCCTGGTGGAGAAGGGGCTCGTGCGCGAAGCGGGTACGGCCGACTCGCCGGGCAACCCGGTGCTCTATGCCACGACGCGCGCCTTTTTGGAGAAGTTCGGGCTGCGTTCGACGGCCGACTTGCCCGATTTGGACCAGTTCGCGCCCGATGACGAAACACGCGCGTTCATTCGCGAGCGTCTGTCCGCCACGCGCGAGACGGTGCACGCCGAAGAGCCGCGCGAAGGGGCGGATGAGTTGGAAGGCGTCCAGTTCGACTTCGATGGCGAAGGCGAATCCACGCTCACGCTGGGTGAGCAGCTGGGTGGCGCTGACGACGCTGCGTCTGACCAGGCACTCTTCGCGCGCGTGGACGACGCGGCGGACGAAGCGGCCTCAGATGCCGCCCAGAGCCTGCTCGCCCAAGCCATGGCCTCCAGCTTCGGCCTGGTAGAAAAGATCGACTTCGACTCCCTCACCTTCGAAACCGATGACGAATACTGAGGTTCCGCCGTTCTGCCGAACGGCGGAACATGCCGACGCTGCGGCTTTCCGCAGCACCCAATCTCGACGCTTTTTCGCTTACCCTCACGTGCGAAGCACGCTCGGCCGCGAAACGCGCCGATCTCGGGCACTGCGAAAAGCCTCGCTGACTTTGGAGGACCAGTGAGTGAGAAAATAAATGACCGCATAGTTCCCATGCGTTTGCAGAAGTTTTTGGCGCGCGCGGGGGCGGCGAGCCGGCGCGGGTCGGAAAACCTCATGACGGCCGGGCGCGTCACGGTGAACGGACGCGTGGTTACGGAGCTTGGCAGCAAGGTGGATCCGCTGGTGGACGAGGTGGCGGTGGATGGCATCGTGGTGCGGCTGGCCGATGGCCCCGTTACGCTCATGCTGCACAAGCCGGTGGGCTACGTCACTACGATGTCGGATCCGCAGGGCCGTCCCACCGTGGCCGAACTCGTGCCGGCGGCCGCGCATCCGGGGCTCTTCCCGGTGGGGCGGCTCGACCGCGATACCACGGGGCTTCTGCTGTTCTCCACCGATGGCGAACTGGGTCACGCGCTTCTGCGCCCGCGTGGGCACGTGACGAAGCGCTACCTGGCGCTGGTTGAGGGCCGCCCGACCGCGGAAACCCTCGCGCATCTGCGCGAAGGTGTTGACCTCGACGACGGGCGCACGCTTCCCGCCGAAGCGGAACTTCTGGAAGGCGAAGCGGCGTGTCAGGCGCTCGCGCAGCTTGATGTGCCGCGCACTGCACCGGCGGGTGCCTCGAAGCAGTACGCGCAAGCGTGTTCTAAGCGCGCAAATGAGCGCTCCGTGGTGCTTATCGGCCTTCATGAAGGCAAAAAACGCCAGGTCAGGCGCATGCTTGCGGCGGTGGGACATCCGGTTTTGGCGCTGCATCGCCAATCGTTTGGCCCCGTTGAATTGCAGGGCCTGCCGCGAGGTGAGTGGCGTCTGCTTGAGCCTGCCGAAGAGGCAGCTTTGCGCGCTGCCGTCGCCGACACAGAATAATGCTAGAATGATGCGCGAAGGGGCCATTTCGCAGGGCCCTGCGCAAAAACGTTCATACCTATAACACGAGAGAGGGGTGCGCGGGCCGCATGGCGCAGCAGCAACCAACGCAGGAGGAAAGCGGAAGTTTCAAGCGGATAGCAGTGGTGGGTTTCGGCCTTGTGGGCGCATCGTTTGCGGGGGCGGTGTGCGCGGCGCATCCGGACACGGAACTTCTGGCCGTTGACGTGGACGAACGCACGCTCGCGGAAGCTGTCCGGCTCGGCTGGGCCAACGCCGCCGTTAAGCCCGATGACCCCGCGTTTCGCGAATTCGTTCAAAACGGCTGCGACCTCATAGTGCTGGCCGTGCCCGTGCAGGTGGTGGAAGGCTACTTTGAAAGCCTCGCCGCCTGGGGCTACGAGGGTATCATCACCGACACGGCCTCCACGAAGGCCCACGTGTCCGCCATCGCCGCGCGCGTGTTGCCGCACCCCGAAAACTACGTGCCCGGCCATCCCATGGCGGGCTCGGAGGTAAACGGCATCGAAGGCGCGCGTGCCGACCTCTTTAAGGGCGCGCACTGGATTCTCTGTCCCGACGCCGCCACGCCGGCCGAACACTTCCCACGCCTGCACGAGCTGGTCACCTCGCTTGGCGCGCGCGTGATTGCCCTGCCGCGTGAAGATCACGATGAAGCGGTGGCCGTGGTCAGCCACGTGCCGCACCTCATGGCCTCCTCGCTCATGCAGCTGGCCTGCCGCCACGCCGACGACCAGCAGGCCCTCATGCGCCTGGCGGCCGGCGGCTTCAAGGACTCTACGCGCATTGCGGCGGGCTCGCCCGAGCTCTGGTGCGGCATCGCCTTCGACAACCGCGACGCGCTCGCCGATGGCCTGGCGGAAGTGCAGGACATCATCGGCTCGTTCGCCGCTGCGCTCAACGCTGGTGACCGCGGTCGCATGACCGCGCTTCTGGCCGAAGCTGCCGAGGCTCGCCGTGCGCTGCCGGCGGCCTGGGTGCCCTCCACCGAGCGGCTGCTGGAAGTGCGCATTCCCATGGAAGACCGCCCGGGCGTGGTGGCCGAAGTCACCACTATTACCAGTTCAGTGGGCTGCAACATCCAGTCCATCGAGATCGATCACATCACCTCCGACAGCGCCGTTCTCAGCCTCGTGCTCACCGACGAAGGCGACATCGGCCAGCTGTCCGCCCAGCTCATCAACGCCGGGTTCTCGGTATCGTTCAGTCCCTTAACGGCAAAGGAGCACACTCATGTCGCCTGACGCACCCGCCCCATCCCACGCCGTCATAACGCCGCTGCCCGCGCCTTTGCACGGCAGCGCCTCGGTGCCGGGAGACAAGTCCATCTCGCATCGCGCCGTGTTGTTCGCGGCCATGGCGGAAGGCACCTCGCGCCTCTCGGGCGTGCTGGACTCCGACGACGTGCGCTCGTCCATCTCGGCGGTGCGCCAGTTGGGGGCGGAAGCCACGCTGGAGCGCCAACCCGACGGTAGCCTGGCCGGCGGTGTCACGGGGTGGGGGGCGAACGGGCCCGCGCAGCCCGACGCGCCCATCGACTGTGGCAACTCTGGCACCACGGCGCGCCTGCTCATGGGCGTGTTAGCCCCATGGGATGTGGAAGTGGAACTCACCGGCGACGAATCGCTGCAGCGCCGCCCCATGCGCCGCATCACCGCGCCTCTTATGAAAATGGGCGCCAGCTTCCAACCCGCTGGGCGCGAAACGCTGCCGCTGGTAGAGCGCGGTACGCGCAGCCTGCGCGCCATCGCCTACGACGCGCCCATGGCATCGGCCCAGCTCAAAACCGCCGTGCTGCTGGCAGGCGTGTTCGCGAACGGCACCACCACCGTAAACGAGCCCGCGCCCTCGCGCAACCACACCGAACTCATGCTGCCCGAATTCGGCGTGCCCACCACGGCCGCCGACCGCACGGCCAGCGTGGAAGGCCCCTGTACGCTCAAGGCCTGCGAGGTGCGCGTGCCGGGCGACCCGTCGTCCGCCGCGTTCATCGCCTGTGCCGCAGCACTCAAGCCGGGCAGCAGCGTGCAGATTGAAAACGTTAGCCTGAACACGGCGCGCATTGGCTTCACGCGCACGCTTGAGCGCATGGGTGCCGACGTGAATGTGCGCCACACCGGCGCGGCGGGCAAGGAGCCCAT
The DNA here is from genome assembly GCA_019113915.1 of Candidatus Gordonibacter avicola. GTDB lineage: Bacteria > Actinomycetota > Coriobacteriia > Coriobacteriales > Eggerthellaceae > Gordonibacter > Gordonibacter faecis. Next base: position 3,375 of record DXGM01000006.1, on the reverse strand, counting down.
CGGCATCATTTCGGTGGCCTACACGCCGGCCCTGCACGGCTGCGAGGTGCCCGCAGAAAAGATTGCCTCCATCGTGGATGAGGTGCCCGTGCTTGCGCTTGTGGCGGCTCATGCGCGCGGCCTTACGGTGTTTCGCGACGTCAGCGAGCTGCGCGTGAAGGAAACCGACCGCCTGGCGGCCATTGTGGAGGGCCTTGGCCTTCTGGGCGTGGATGCGTGGGTTGACGGCAACGACCTCTACATTGAAGGTCAGCCGGACCTCACCACCCCGCCGAACCTTACGTTTGACTCCAAGGGCGACCACCGTTTGGCCATGACCTGGGCATTGGTGGGCCTCTGCGGCAAAGAGCCCGTGGCGGTGGAGAACTTCGACTCCGTGAAAATTAGCTATCCCCGATTCCTTAACGATATCGAAAGGTTGGCGCGATGATCATCGCCATCGACGGCCCTAGCGGGGCCGGCAAGTCCACGGTTGCCAAGGCCGTGGCGAAGAAGCTCGGCTTCTCCTGCCTGGATACCGGCGCCATGTATCGCGCGGTGGCTTGGCGTGCCCAGGCCGACGGTGTGGCGCTCGACGACGACGCGGCGCTCGGGCGGCTGGCGCGCACCTACGACATTGCGTTTGGTCACGAGCCGGGCAACCCGGCCCCTAAACAGGTGTTTATTGGGGGTGTTGACGTGACCGACGCCATCCGCACGGCCGCCATCGACCGCGCGGTCAGCCCCGTGTCCGCAGCACCCTCCGTGCGCGAGGCGCTGGTGGAGCAGCAGCGCCGCATCGGGCATGCGGGTAACTACGTGGTGGAAGGCCGCGACATTGGTACCGTGGTGTTCCCCGAGGCAGCGGTGAAGGTGTTTCTCACGGCGTCGGACGAAGAGCGCGCGCATCGCCGCGTGCGTCAAAACGTCGATCGCTCCATCGGTTCCATCGACTTCGACGAAGTGCTGGCTGACCTGCGCCGTCGCGACGAAATAGACTCGTCGCGCGCCACGTCGCCCCTGCGCGCCGCCGACGACGCCATTCACCTGGACTCCACCGGCCGCTACATCGAGGATGTCATCGACGAAATTTGCACCCTGGCCCGCGAGAAGGAACATGTCATCCTGAGCGGAGCCGCCGAAGGCGGCGCAGTCGAAGGATCCCGTGCGGCGACAGCCGGTAAGCTGAGGGAAGACGCGCGATGAGCCTTTTTATGCCCTACGAAAAGATGTGGGACATGCCGTTTGGCGGCACGTCGGACGAAAAACAAGCGCCCCACTGGTCGGGTAACCTCATCTGGGGTTTCCTTACCTTTGTGTTCAAAATCTGCTTCCGCTTTCGGGTGGATAACCGCCAGAGCATCCGCGGCTTCAACGGCAAAAGCGGCGTGGTAGTGGTGGCGAACCACACCTCGTTTCTGGACGTGGCGTTCATGTATCTGGCCACACGCCCACAGCAGTGGCTGCGCTTCATGGGGCGCGAAAGCCTGTTTGACAACGCGCACGGGCTGGTGGGGCAAATCCTCTCGCGCGTGGGAGCATTCCCCGTCAAGCGCGACGCCGCCGACCGCACGGCCATTAAACGCGCCACGCGCATGCTGAAGAACAACGAACTGGTGGGTATTCTGCCCGAGGGTACGCGCCGCGGCAAGGGTACGAAAACGCCCGAAATTCACTCCGGAGCTGCGTTTATCGCGAAGATGGGGCACGCACCCATCCTGCCCATGACGGTGCGCAACGCCGAGAACGTGAAGCGTAAAGGCGAGCGTTTGCGCTTCCCAAAAATCACCATCGAGTACGGAAACCCCGTGGTAGTGAGCGATTTTGATTTCCTGCCGAAGGACGACCGTCTGGAAGCGTGCACGTGGTACGCCATGCGCGAATGCTTCGCGCTGTCCCTGCGCATTCCCCGCGACCAGGTTGACATGCCCGCCCTGTTCCCCGGCGGCCGCGATTTCACCGCTGTGTTCGCCGAACACCCTGTCCCCGACCACACCACAGAAGAACTGGTAGCCGAACTGGAAGCGAAGGTAGCTGCGAAAGCAGCGCGTTCCGCCAACCAGAACGAGATCAGCGCTGCAACCCCCTCTGCCAACCAGAGCAACGAAGGAAGTGGAGCAACTCCTTCTGTCAACCAGAGTGACGAAGGAAGTGCAGCAGCTTCTTCTGTCATCCTGAGCGAAGTCGAAGGATCCCGTGTGGCGTCAGCTGAATCTCCTGCTAGCACGCCAGTTCAGGAGGCCAAATGAAGGTGGTCCTCGCGGAACACGCGGGTGCGTGTTATGGCGTACAGCGCGCGCTTGATATGGCCGTGGCGGCCGCGGGCGAAGGGGAGGGCGCGTCCACGCTGGGCCCGCTCATCCACAACCCGCAGGTGGTGGCCGAACTGGAAGCGCGCGGTGTGCGCGCCGTCGAAGGCCCTGATGACGTAGAGCGCGGTGCTGTCATCATCCGCAGCCATGGTGTCACACCCGCCGTGCGTCGCGCCGTGGTGGCGCGCGACCTGCCGCTCATTGATGCCACCTGTCCCCATGTCGCCCGCGCTCAAAAGGCGGCGGCTGAACTCGCGCGTCGTTGTGGCCGTGTGGTTGTGGTGGGCGAAGAGGGCCACCCTGAGGTAGAAGGCCTGGTTGCGCACGCGCGCGAGGCTGGGGGAGAGGTGGTTGTGGTGGCCAGCCCCGCCGACCTTCCGGCACACCTGGAAGCACCCGTGGGCATCGTCGTGCAAACCACGCAAACGCGCGAAGCGCTCGACGCCATCGTGGCCGAACTGGAAGCGCGCGGCATTCAGCCCGAGGTGAAAAACACCATCTGCTTCGCCACGCGCCAGCGCCAAGAGGCCGCCGCCGCGCTTGCCGACAAGGTGGACGCCATTGTGGTTATCGGTGGCCGTAACTCGTCGAACACAACGCGCCTCGCCGACATCTGCGCCGCCGCCTGTCCGCGCACGCACCACATCGAGTCGCCGGAAGAAATCGACCCCACCTGGTTCGCCGGCTGCTTCACCGTAGGCGTAACCGCCGGCGCCTCCACTCCGGAAGTGCAGATATCAGCCGTCGTCGCCCGCCTCGAGGCCCTGGAAGGCTAGCGCAGTTCCGGAGGCGGCGGACGCCGCCCCGTGGCATACTTTGTGGAGAAATAATGGAGGAGCGCAGGTTTAAAAGACGGCTCTTATTGCGGTGTAGGGGAGATGTTCTACCTGCGGGAATGAGGGATTCAACACGGGGTTGTCCTTGCTTCAGCCAAGAAAGGTCACTCTTCACAATCCCAAATCGCGTGCTACTATGCCGACTATATACCGCATGTAAGCGACGGACCGGGAAACGATGTCGTGGCGGTGTAAACGGGAAGAAGCACTACAAAAGGACAAGGGATAACCATGCGAAACCGAATGAC
>DXGM01000049.1 GCA_019113915.1 Candidatus Gordonibacter avicola | reverse complement strand
CTTAAGACGTTCAAAAGAAACGGCAAGAAGATATCCTGCGAAACCATCGCAGGCCGCCGTAGAAGACTCGGGCTGGTAGCCTGAGTAAGTCCAAGAATCCTGCCGCACGCCCTAAGGGGCGATCTCTGCCAATCCGGACCTCATCACGTGCAGAGCGGGTTTCGGCATACTTGTTTTGCGCGCTCTAAAACGGGGCGTCTACAGGTTCGCTCACGTCTACTCGTTCTTGGCCGCGTTCCAACTCCGTCAGTTTCAGCAGCAGGGGGTCTTGGGTGCCGTCTAGCATGCGGAGGCGTAGAGTGACTTCGTCGTCGAAGGCGGTGTCGAGGACTTTGGCGCCGCAGTCGGCGGCCATGCGGGTGAACTGGTCGTACTTGGCGTACGCCAGCCGCACTTCGATATCCACGCAGCGCGATACCACCACTAACTCGGCCGCCTCGATAGCGGCTTGCGTTGCTTGGGTGTAGGCGCGCACGAGGCCGCCGGTGCCCAGTAGGGTGCCGCCGAAATAGCGCGTGACCACGGCAATCACATCCGTGAGCCCCGCGTGCTGCAGGGTTTCCAGCGTGGGTAGGCCGGCCGTTTTCTGGGGCTCGCCGTCGTCGGAATACCGCACGCGGCCCGACGCGCCCGCGCCGCCCTCGCGCAGCACGTAGGCGTACACGTTGTGGCGCGCCATCCGGTTCGCCGCGCGCACCTCGTCCAAAAAGGCCAGCGCCTCGTCCTCGGTCTCTACGTGCGCCAAGCCGGCGATGAACCGGCTCTTCTTCTCTTCGATCTCGGCGAACGCGCGCCCTGCGATGGTGGTATAGGAAGTCATGCGGAAAGTGTACCACGCACCAGTGCGGTCGATGCCCTCCATCAACCTAACCCTGCCCCCTGGCGTATGCATTATGACCAACCGCGGCGGATGCGCTATCATGTTCGATGCGGGCGAGAAATGCCGCCCGCCGCTTTCTGAACCGAACCGAAACGACAGCATGGAAGGCGCATGGCACGCAACACGCTCATATTGGATCGTTATCGCCCCATCGAAGAGGCCGGCGCCGGAGGTTTTGGCACGGTCGTTCAGGCGTGGGACACGCGCATCCAGCGCAAAGTGGCCATCAAAATTATTGAACTGAACGAAGTGGACGCGGCTCGCGCGGCGCTGCCCGGGGCGAACGCGGTTCGACATCCGGCGGGTACCCACGCGCATGAACGTGCGGAAGGTGTTGCTGCGGCGGGCGAATCGCCTGTTCAAAGCACCCATGAGCTGCCGCGTTTCGAAGAAGTAGACTTGGACGAAGCGCCCCCCTGGGACGAACCCGCCGCGCCCAGCGACGCGCCCCCTTGGGATGAACCCGGCGCGTTCGCACTCCCACCCATCCCCAATCTCACCTCCGACCGCACGCCCACGCCGGCCGACGACGACCCCTTCGACCCCTTCGACCCCTACGGCCTCGCGCCCGTGCGTTCGATGGCGCACATCCCGGGCCTCGACGAGGCGCGCACGGCGGCCATGCTCACCGACCCGAACATCGTCACGGTGTACGACTTCGAGGTGGGGGATCGCACCGCCTACCTTATTATGGAGTTCGTCGAAGGCGTCACGCTCACGCGCCTGTTGCGCGACTACAGCGACTACCTCACGCTGGACATGGTGGCGGCCGTGTTCACGTCGGTGGCCCACGCGCTGGAGGTGGCGCACGAAAACCAGGTGCTTCACCTGGACATTAAGCCTGACAACGTGCTCATCAACCGCCAGGGTCAGGTGAAGGTTACCGACTTCGGCCTGGCCACGCTGGCCGACGCGGGCGGGTTCGGCGCGGCGGGCGGCGGCACCATTGGCTACATGCCGCTGGAGCAAATGCGCAGCGAAAGTTTGGACGCGCGCTGCGACGAGTGGGCGCTCGCCTCGGTCACCTACGAGATGTTGGCTGGTCAGAACCCTTTTATCGCCCCCGACCTCGACCGCGCCGAAACGGCCATCGAAGACGCGGAACTCGTGCTGCCGTCGCTGTGCTGGGATGAGCTAGACCCAGCGGCCGACGATGTGATCTTCTACGCGTTGGACCCCGACCGCGAGCAGCGCTACGACAACGTGACCGACTTCGCCGAAGAAATGGAGAAGTTCCTGGGTGATGCCAAGCGCGGCCGCCGCGAACTGACCGTGCTGGTGGGCGACGCCCAAGGTGAGGGCGAAGACGAAGAAGAGGAAGACATCGCGCCCGCGCCCCGTCCGCCGCGCCCCCCGCTGCGCGAACGCCTCACGCCGTTCCACGCGAAAGTGGCTGCGCACCTCATAGGCGCGCTGGGAAGTGCCGCCGTAGCCTTTGTGGCGCTGGCGAACTTGCCCCAGGTGGGAGGCCTCGACGGAATCCTCGGAGCCGCAGGCCCGCAGACGCTTTTGTTCTGGGGACTGTTCGCGCTCATCACGCTGGCGGGCGCGCTCAAGTCGCACCTGGGCGCGCTTCTGGCGTACTGCGCGCTGGGTATTGTGCTGGTTGCGCAGAACGCCCCTGCTGCCGGTTGCGTGTTTTTGGCGGCAACAGGTACATGGTGGTACTTCGCCGGCCGCGCAGGGAACGCTGCGGCAAACGCAACCTTTGCGGTGCCGCTTGCGGGGGCAGTGGGAGGCAACCAGCTGGCACCGCTGGCGGCAGGGTTATTCCTCACGCCGGCGCGCGCGTTTGGTACGACGGTATTCTCCCTGGTAGTTGCCGTGATCTTGGGGTCATTTGGTGAAGGAACGCTGCTCGGCTGGGGCGCCTTCACTCACGGGTTCTTCGCAGGCGTCGATGTGCAGGCGAACCTCGCTACGCTGCTCACGCAGCCTGCCACCTGGTGCATCGCGGTCAGCTGGCTGGCCGCGGCTCCCGCACTTGCCGCCTGTCGTCTTCGTCCGTCGCGCGTGCTCGCCGCTCTCGGCGTGCTGTTGGCAGCCGCTCTGCTAGCAGCCGGCATCTGCGCCGCCGCCTGGTTCGCATCAAGCGGCCACACCTGGGTCCCGTCCACCCCAGCCCTCATCTCCACCATTCTAGCTATACTCGCCCTGATCATAGCCACCTGGCTCACCCCACCAACACCACGCGAACAAGCATGGGACAACTACGCAGACTACGCAGACTACCCAGACGAAGAAACGGCCTACGAGGACTAGCATCCTCGCAGGCCATCAAGCAAGTCATTCACACTTTTGCGGCGACCGAGGGACTGTTGTTGCAGCCCCTACGGCCAATCCGCCAACCGCTCCTACCCCAGCAGTTCGCACACGTTCCCCAGCAGGGGCTCGAAACTTACGCCGCGGGCTTCGAACTCGGGTTGCTGGGCGCTCACAATCATGGCGTCGTGCACGAAGTCGCCGGCGAAGCGCACGGCTTCTTCCAGCGTGCGGCCCGCCATTACGGCCGCCAACAGGCACGACGCGTACAAATCGCCTGTGCCGTGCAGCATGTAGGGCAGATACTCGTTGTGCACTTCCACCGTTTCCATATCCGTACCGCCCACGAAGTTGCGGATGCACGTCTCGCCCTCGCGCTGGATGCCCTTCAGCACCACGTGCTTCGCACCCTTCGCCACCAGGGCATCCACCAGGCGGTGTGCCTCAGCGTCAGAAATATCGGTGCCGCCCCAGTCCTCGCCGATAGGCTCGCCCAAAATGATGGCAGCCTCCGTCAAGTTTGGCGTCAAAATGTCGGCCCCGCAGGCCAACTCGGCCATCGCGTCGCACAGCTCCGGCGTGTACGTGGGGTACACCTTCCCGTGGTCGGCCATCACTGGGTCAACCACGCGCAGCGCGCTCGGGTACATCGCGTACAGGTCGCGAATCCGTTCCACCTGCTCAGGTGCGCCCAAAAAGCCCGAGTACACCGCGTCAATTTCCACGCCAATGTTCTTCCATGCCGCCAAATAGTCGGCCAGCATGGCGGTGGTGTCGTGCATGTACCAGCCGGGAAACGCCGTGTGCGACGAGAACAGCCCGGTGGGCACGGGGCACACGTCGCAGCCCGCGGCCGACAGCACCGGAATGGCCACGCCCAGCGAGCACTTCCCGTAGCCACACAAATCGTGCACGGCGGCCACGCGCGGAATGTAGGCGCCTTCGCGCTGGTAGAGGTGCAAAGCGGGTTCGCTCATGAGGTTCTCCTTCTTCGGTAGGGGTTGCTGAAAGAATGGTACGGCCGCCGCGCGCACGCACGCGAAGCGTTGCCGAGTTGAAAACGGGCGCCCGCAAGCGCCCGTCGTCGTCTGGTTGAAACAGCCGGCGCGGCGCGCAGGCTACTTGCTGTTGTCCTCATCATCGTCGAAGAACGACCAATCGTCCTCGCTCGCCTCGCGGTTCGCGAAGCGCTTGCGCGTGCGGCGTTCCATAATCACGCATGCGATCAGGCTCAACACTAGGCCAATGCCAATGAGGCACCCAACGCCCTCAAACGTGTTAAACAGGAAATTGTAGAGTTCCCCAAAATCCATGAGCTGCCTCTTCATCCTATCGGTAGGGCCAACCACCGGGCCGACCCCTCGTAACTTCATTTTGTGGGTAGAGTATACTATGCCATTGCAATTTCAGGATACCTTCGCAAGAGAATCCTTCAAGATACGGAAGAATGAAAAGGTTGTGGGTGCATGCGTGCGGGAAATCAGCCGGAGCACGGCAGACAGGTTGCCATCTACCTCCTTGCTGTTTTCATCGTCGTGGTTGTGTTGGGCGTGGCTATCGGGCTGATTGGTTCTATCGATCACAAGCTCAAGCAAAGCGCCGAACAACAAGCCATCACGTTCACCGAGCAAACGGCCGGCAACGTGGCCGACCGGGCCTACATCGTGCAGCAGGCCATCGGCGCGTTCGAGGTGCAATCCACCGATCCCGCGGCGGTGGTGCCGGCACTTGCGGGCATGACGAAAAGCTTCGGGCTGGCCGGCGCCGCGTTCACGGATATGAACGGCGAAGGCCTCGACGAAAAGGGCGAGCCCTTCTCCGTCTCCCAGCTCACGCAGCCAGAAACCGCGCTGTCGCGCGCCGAAGAATCGTTCTCTAACACCTTCCAACTGAAAGACGGCCGCCACGTGCGCATGGCGCAGCGCCCGCTGTACATCGACGAGCAGCAGGTGGGCGCCCTGTTCGTGCAAATTCCGCTCTCGCTGTTTTCCATGCCTGTTGACCTGGACATGTTCGACGGCCGCGGCTACTTCTTGCTGTTCGACAGCGCTTCTGGCGAGATTCTGGTGAAGCCCACCGACCGCACGGACGTGCCGGTGGAAGATGGTGAAACCATCTACGGTTTCCTGGAGAAATCTTCCCAACCCACCGATTTTGAGGGCATGCCGGCGGGTGGCGGTCTTGAAGCCCTGCGCACTGCGGTGGCGTCCGGGCAGACGGGCCTGGGCGTGAGCCTCATCGACGGCAAGCAAAGTTATGTGTGCGTGGCGCCGGTGGGCCGCGGTAGTTGGTCGGTGTGCAACATCGTGCCGGTGGCGAACGTGCGCGCCGAGGCCTCGTCGGTACTCACGGCGTTCCAGGCGATATTCCTCATGGTGGTGCTGTGCTTCGCCGGCGTGCTGGTCATCACGCTGAACGCGTATCGCAAAAGCATGACCGAGCGCACAGTGTCCATGAAAGCGCGCCTGTACAAAGCCTTGTCCGATAGCTTGGATATGGCCGTGAACCTGTATTGTCCCGACGACGGCACGGTCACACCCATTGTGGCGAAGGCTGCGCGCATCACGGGCTACTCCATGCCCGAGCTCATCAGCGACCCCAGCGTTCCTGACAACCTTCGTCTGTCCGACGAGGGTCGCACGTTGCTTGAGCGTCTACGAGCAGGTCAGCAGAACGAAATTGCGCACGGTACGTTCTCGTTCACCTTCCAAGGCACCGGCGAGCCGCGCTGGACCTCCTACGCCACCGCGCCTTTGTGCTATGACGGCAAATTCCAGGTGCTCGTGGCGCTGCAAGATGTGACCACCGAGAAGGAACTCGAAGAGTCCATGAAAGACGCCATGATGGCGGCGGAAGCGGCTAACCACGCGAAATCCGAATTCCTGTCGCGTATGAGCCACGAAATGCGTACGCCGCTCAACGCCATTTTCGGCATGCAACAGGTGATGCGCATGCATCCCGGCGACGTCGAAAAGGTGGATGCAAGCCTGTACAAAATAGGGTTGGCCTCCGATCAGTTGCTTAACCTTATTAATGATGTGTTGGACATCGCGAAAATTGAAAGCGGCAAAATGACGCTTTCGAGTGAGCCATTCCGCCTCTCAAGCTTGGAGGAGCACGCTATTGCGGTTATTGGCCCGCAGTGCGAACAGAAGGGCCAGACCTTCGAAGTAAAGGGCGCGCAGGATGAAGAGGTGTTTGTCGGCGATTTCAAGCGCCTGTGTCAGCTGCTTATTAACCTGCTGACGAACTCGGTGAAGTACACCGACGAGGGCGGCAGCATTCGCATGACGGTGTCGGTGCGCCCGGTGTCCACGGCGCTGTATCGCTGCGTCACGTTTGTGGTGGCCGACACGGGCATAGGTATGAGTGACGAGTTCAAGGAGCACCTGTTCGAGCCGTTCATGATGGAAGGCCGCTCGAACGCGCAGGGCACGGGCCTGGGCATGCCCATTGTGAAGAACATCGTGGCCATGATGGGCGGCTACATTCACGTGGACACGGCCATGGGTCAGGGCACCACGTTCACCATTGCCGTGAATCTGCGCGTGGCGCTGGACTCGGAGCGACTGGAGTTTGAGCAGGCCGAACGCGTGAAGGCAGAAGAGGAAGCGGCCGCGCGAGGGAAAGATGCCGCATCTGGCGAAGACGAAGGCGGGGCGGCTGGTGTGGGTACCCCCGCGCTTCCGTCAAGCGCGCTGTCCGATGAGGTGCGCCGCGTGGCGTCCCGCAGAGTGCCTGGTCGCGGGCTAGGAGTTGGCTCAGCCGGCACGGGCTCCTCCGCTGCCAACGCCGACGAGGAACTCCTGTGCGGCGCGCGCATTCTTCTGGCCGAGGACAACGACCTCAACGCCGAAATAGCGTGCGAGCTGTTGGGCGCACGTGGCCTGCTGTTGGAGCGCGCGCAGAATGGGCAGGAAGCGTGCGATATGTTCGACCGCTCGCCCATCGATTACTACGATGCCGTGCTCATGGACGTGCAAATGCCCCTGCTCAACGGCTACGAAGCCACGCGCAGCATCCGCGCGTTGCCTCGGCCCGACGCCACCTCTGTACCCATTGTGGCCATGTCCGCCAACGCGTTTGCCGAAGACGAGCGCGCCTCGGCGGAAAGCGGCATGAACGCGCACCTGTCAAAACCCATTAACGTGGGGAAGGTTATATCGTGCCTGGCCCGCGAGGTGCGCCGCCGTCAAGCGGGCGGTAGGGGCGCGACCGGCGGGGATGCCGAGGCCGTGGAGTAATGCGGGCCGCGCGCACCCGTGCGCTATACTGTACTCATCGAAAAACCGCGACAAATAAACCGCGACAATCGCAAGCAAGAAGGAGCGCGACCATGCTAGACATCCGATACGTCCGCGAGAATCTTGAGGCCGTCACCGAAGCGATGAAGAACCGCCACGCTTCCTGGGATGCTGCGCGCTTCTCCCAGCTAGACGAAGAGCGCCGCGCCGCCATCACGCAGGAGGAAGCGCTGCAGGCCGAGCGCAATGCTGCGTCGAAGTCCATCGGTGCCATGATGGCCGAAGGCAAGAAGGACGAAGCGGAGGCCGCGAAGGAGCGCGTGCGCGCCATCAACGACGAGCTGGCTTCCATCGGGGCTGTGCGCGAAGCGGCCGATGCCGCCCTGCGCGATTTGCTGCTGGCCACGCCGAACATGCCGGCCGACTCCACGCCGGTGGGCGACGACGAAGACGACAACCCCGAGGTGCGTCGCTGGGGCACCCCGCGCGACTTCGCGGCCGAGGGCTTTGAGATGAAGCCCCACTGGGACTTGGGGCCTGAACTGGGTATTATCGACTTCGAGCGCGCCGTGAAGCTGGCCGCGAGCCGCTTCATTTTGCTGGGCGGCCTGGGCGCTCGTCTGGAGCGCGCGCTCATCAACTTCATGACCGACACGCACACCTCCCGCGGCTACAAAGAGTGGTGGTGCCCGGCCATGGCCAACGCCGAAACGCTCACGGGCACGGGCCAGCTGCCGAAGTTCGAGGAAGACCTGTTCCATACCACCGAAGGCCTCTACCTCATTCCGACGGCCGAGGTGCAGCTCACGAACATCCACGCCGGCGAGACGCTGGACGCCAGCCAGCTGCCGCTGAAGTACTGTGCGTTCACGCCGTGCTTCCGCGAAGAGGCCGGCAGCGCGGGCCGCGACACACGCGGGCTCATTCGCGTGCACCAGTTCGACAAGGTGGAAATGGTGAAGTACGCCAAGCCCGAGGAAAGCTTCGACGACCTTGAGGCCATGGTGGCCGACGCCGAGAACATCCTGCAGCTGCTGGGCCTGCCGTATCGCGTGATATCGCTCTGCACCGGCGACATTGGGTTCTCCGCCGCGAAGACGTATGACCTGGAAGTGTGGCTGCCGTCGTACAACGGCTACAAGGAGATTTCGTCGTGCTCCAACTGCACCGATTTCCAGGCGCGCCGCGCGAATATTCGCTATCGCGACCCCGAGAACTTCAAGGGCTCGCGTTACGTGCACACGCTGAACGGGTCGGGCCTGGCCGTGGGCCGCACGATGGCCGCAGTCATCGAGAACTATCAGCAGGCCGACGGCTCCATCAAGGTGCCGGACGTGCTGGTGCCCTACATGGGCGGCGTCGAGGTTATCGCGCCGGAGTAGCGCGGCAAGGCGAATCAGCGCAGGTGAGTGCGTGACCCGGAAACGCAAGAAGACAGAACAGGCGACGAGCGCCTCGACTTCACGTCGGGGCGCGTCGGCCTCTGAGCAGCGCTCTTCGGTGCGCACGTCCGCGCGCACGAATTCGGGCCGCGGCGGGGAAGAGACCGAGGGGTCTTCCCGCTCGCGCAAGCGCGTGGCGAAGAAGCGTCGCCGCTGGCCTTATATAGTAGTGCTGGTGCTGTTCGCCTTAGTGGTAGCGGTGGCGGGCCTGTTTTCGTGGGACCGCTGGATGCGCTACGACGACAGCCTGGAATTTGTGGGGGAGTGGCAGGTCAAAGGCACTTCTACCGTCATTGTGATAGACAAGGAATCCGTCAAACTCACCGAGGACGTGGTCTACGGCTACACGCTGGACACGGGCGCAAAAACGCTGGAGCTGACGTTTGGCAACAAGGGCGGGCACGGCCGCTACCGCTTCTCGCCCGACCGTACGCGCCTGTTCATTGTGGAAGGCCCGGACTATTCGGGCACGTCAACGCTGTTTGAGGATATCGGCTGGACGGCGCAGAACCTCGTGCGCGCCCTCCAGGGTGAACCGCCGCTGGAATATGCCGACGGTGAAGGCGTGACATCGCTGGTGCGCGTGTCCCATGACGGCGCCGCTGTGCCGCGCACCGACCCCTCGCTGGTTGCCCCCGCGCCCGCCCCCGCCCCCTCGGCCACGCCCGATGATCAGGGGAAAGACGCTGCAAAGGACGAGGCCCCTCAGTCAACCCCCGACGACACAAAGAGCGCCGATCCTGGCGTCCCCGCCACTCCCGGTGAAATTTTCGACGTCAACGACGTAGCTGCATGAGTAGCCTCCCTACAACGTGTATCCCCGTAGGGATGCTCTCCAGAGCATCCGTTCGCGCAACGCGCGAAAATACAATTGAGGTAATCCCTGCAGGTCCCGTTGGGGCGACTCACGAATCGCCCTTTCGCGCAACGCGCGAAAACGCAATCGGCATAACCCTCGCAGGTGCGCCCGCATGACCCCCCTCACTATCGACCGCCTCGTCGTGCAAAACGACCGCGTGATCTGCGAGGTCACCCTCGCGCCCACGGCCCCGCGCCTCACCACGCCCGCGCTGGCCGCCCGCATAACGCACGCCTTCCCCAACCTTCCGCGCCACGCTTGCGTGAACGACGAAGGCGACACTTTCGGGGCTGTCATAACCCACACCACGCTGCCGCACGTGCTGGAACACCTGGTAATCGACCTGCAAACGCGTGCCGACCCGCACCCGGACGCCGTGTACGTGGGCACCACCGAATGGCTTGACGAATTCGCCCGCCGCGCCCGCGTGGAGGTGAGTTTCACCGACGATTTGGTCGCTTTGCGGGCTTTTCGCGATGCGGCACACTTTCTGAACGAGGCGGTGGTACGCTACGCGTCATGACTTCAGCTCACCTCACATTCGACCAGACGGGCGAAAAAATCGCCGAGCGCGTCGTGAAGATGCGATCTTCCGCTGTGCGCGATCTGTTCGCCGCCGCGTCACGCCCCGACGTAATCTCGCTCTCGGGCGGCATGCCCGACGTCTCGCTGCTCCCGCAAAGTGCCATCAAGAAAGCGGTTCGCGCCGTGTGCGAAGATGAGCGTGCCGTGGCGCTGCAGTACGGCTCCACCGACGGCCGCGTGCAAACGAAGCAGGTATTTTGCGACCTCATGCGCGACATCGGCGTGCGCACCAAGCCCGAAAACGTGCTTATCACCTCCGGCGCCCAGGAAGCGCTCGACCTTCTGTCGAAGGCGTTCATCAATCCGGGCGACATCATTCTGGCAGAAGGGCCTACGTACCTCGGCGCGTTGCAGGCATTTTCCGCCTATGAGCCGGACATTCACTGCATCCCCTTCGACGACGAGGGCATGCGCATGGACTTGCTGGAGGAAGAGCTCGCGCGCATTGGCAAAGGCAATCCGCGCCTGAAATTCCTCTACACCATCCCGAACTTCCAGAACCCCGGCGGCGTGACCATGTCATCCGCGCGCCGCAAGCGGCTGTTGGAGTTGGCGGCTGAATACGATTTCATGGTGCTTGAGGACGACCCCTACGGGCGGCTGCGCTACGACGGCGGCCACATGGTGCCGCTCAAAGCGCTGTCCGACGACGTTATTTACCTGGGCACTATTTCTAAGGTGTTCGCGCCGGGCCTGCGCACGGGCTGGATTGTAGCGCCGAAACACGTACTGTCGAAGGTGAACCTGGTGAAGCAGGGCACCGACTTGTGCGGTAGCTCGTTTGATCAGGTGGTGGTGGAGCACTACTTCACCGACACCCCCTGGCAGAAAACGTTGCAGAAATTTGTGAGCACCTATCACGAGCGGCGCGACGCTATGCTGGCCGCGCTCGACGAGTATTTTCCGGCCGAGGCCTCATGGACGCGCCCCGACGGCGGTTTCTTCGTGTGGGTCACCCTGCCCGAGTATTTCGACACCGCGTCTATGCTGAGCGAGGCGCTTGAGGCGGGCGTCACGTACGTCCCGGGCGACAGTTTCTTCCCCGACGGCAAAACCGGGAAGAACTCCATGCGCATCAACTTCAGCTTCGCCCCACCCGAAAAGCTGAACGAAGCCATAAAACGCCTCGCCAAAGTAATCAACGAACGCCTCGAACTGTACCGCGTCTTCTTAGATGCAGGTGCCATTAAGGTTGATTAACCCGCCGGGCGAACGAAGAATAACCTCCGCGTCTCTGACCGGAGCGAGCAAAGAGCAACCTCCGCCCTCTCAAGGCGGAGTGAACAAAGAGCAACCTCCGCTTCACCCGGCGGAGCGAATGAAGTAAGCAACCTCCGCTGTCATCCTGAGCGGAGCGAACGGAGTGAGCGTAGTCGAAGGATCCCGTGTGGCGTCAGCCAAACGCGCCGCCGGATGAGCAGGTTGGAAGGAACACTATGGGCCTCAAAGTTGCAGTGTTGATGGGCGGCGCGTCGTTCGAGCGCGAGTTTTCCCTGGCCAGCGGCAAGAACGTGTGCGCGGCGCTGGAAGAGGCCGGCCACAAAGTGGTGCCGCTGGACACCACGAGCGACCTCGTTCCCACGCTGCGCAGCGAGCGCCCGGACGTGTGCTACAGCGCCCTGCACGGCAAGCACGGCGAGGACGGCACCATCCAAAGCCTGTTGGAATTCGTGGGCATTCCCTTCATCGGCTCACCGTCGAGCGTGTGCCAGCGCGCGTGGAACAAAGACTCCATGCACTCCGAGATGGCCGCCTACCGCGCCATCACCGGCGAGGCTCCCATCGCATCCTGGCCCCAGGGCCTCTACATTGCGCGCGACGCGTTCAAGGACATGGGCGCGGCCACGGCGCTTGACCTGGTGGAAGAGCGCGTGATTGGTGGCTACCCCGTGGCGGTGAAGCCCGCGCACGGCGGGTCGGCCATGGGCGTGCACCGCGTGGATAGCATCGACCAGCTGGGCGAAGCCATCCTTGACGCGCTGTCGTTCGACGACGCGGTGGTCATTGAGCAGTGGATCGACGGCGTGGAAATGGCTGTGTCTGTGCTGGGCACCGGCTGGGACGCTTACGCGCTGCCGCCCGTGGAAATTGTGCCGAAGTCGGGCCTCTACGACACCGAGGCACGCATAACCCCTGGTGCCGTGGAATATTTCGCGCCCGTGCGCAACGCCTCGCTCGCGCCCGAAGAGGGCGACGCGCAGGCTATCCGCGCCGAGATCGAGCGCGCCGCGCTTGAGGTGTACCGCGCCTACAACGTGCGTGACCTCGCCCGCATCGACCTCATTTGGGACGGCGCGCAGGCGCGCGTGTTCGAGGTGAACGTGTCGCCCGGCATGACGGAAAACTCCCTGTTCCCCGCCGCGTGCAAGGCCGCTGGCCTGTCGCTGTCCGGCGTGTTGAACGAACTGGTGAGCCAGTACGCGTAGGCGCCGCCGCTCCGCCCCCTTATATGCCACCCCCATGTTACATCGTTTGTTGAGGCCCCCTGACGGCGGGGGTTGCTCTTGCTACACTCTTTTCACGAGCGCGAGGTGAACGCGGGAAAAGGCAAGGGCGCAGGGGAATTCTTGAGCGATGTCAGACCTTATGTCCGCGCTGGGCACGTTGACGCGAAGCGGCGCGAGGGGAGAAGGTCATGGGTAGATCTGGCGGCTCGGGAGGAAGTTCAGGCGGACGCAGTGGCGGCGGATTCTCCGGCGGCGGACGGTCGTCGGGTGGGTTCTCCGGTGGCTCGCGCGGTTCGGGCGGTCGCTCGGGCGGCGGACGCATGAGCGGGTCCGGCGGGTTTGGCTCAGGCTCCGGGTTTGGCGGCTTCGGCAGCGGTTCGGGCGGGGGCGGGTTCAACATCGGTCCCCTCATTCCGTTCCTCATCGGCCGCAGCAGTCGCCGCGACGAGCCGCGCTACGAGCGTCCGTATGGCGCAGGCGACGCGTACGGCAACCCGTATGCCCACACCACGCAGCAAAATTCCTACCAGCAGCCCTTCGCTTCGCAGCAACCCGGCACCTCCCAACCCGGCGGCGCGCCAACGCAGGCAACGCCGTCCACCCAGCCCAACACCACCCCAGCATCAGCCGCCACCAAAAGCGGTTGCGGCTGGCGCACCATCGCCCTGATTATCGCTGCCATTCTCATTGTTGCGGGCCTGGTCACCTTCCTGTTCTCCGGCTTCGGCGAGCAGTCGGTGGAACGCACGGCCCTGCCCGCGTCCGCCACCACCGAAACCGCTTACTACACCGACGCGGACGGCGGCTGGATTCACGCGCCCGGCAAGCTGGAGGACGGCATGCGGTCGTTCTACCACCAGACGGGTGTGCAGCCCTACCTCTATATTCTGCCGAACGGCACCACCTCGTCCACACAGGTGCTGCAACAGCAGGCCGAGTCGTTCTACGACCAGCTGTTCAAGGGCGAGGGACACTTCCTGTTGGTGTTCTGCGACGACGGCTACGGCGGGTTCAACTGCGGATACGCCGTGGGCACGCAGGCGGCCGCTGTCATGGACGCGCAGGCCATAGGCGTGCTGGGCGACAAGCTGGATGCGTATTACAACAACTACTCGCTGTCCGAGGAAGAGATTTTCTCGCACGCGTTTGCCGATACGGCCACCACCATCATGGCGAAAGACGCGGGCGGTCCAAGCGGCCTTCTGCTGCTGGGCGCTGGCGTGGTCATTCTGGTTGTGTGCGTGGTGGCGAACCTCGTGCAGAAGAAGCTCGAAGAAGACGAGCGCAGGCACCGCAAGCAGGAAGAACTGCTGTCGCGCCCGCTGGAAAAATTCGGCGACAAAGAGGTGGAAGAACTTGCCCGCAAGTACGAGGCTGCGGCTGCGGAAGGGTCAGCGGTGAAAGCTTCCGCAAAGGAAACAGCCGCTGACACGCCCAGCGCCTCGCCGCCGAGTGTCACCTAATCGGGACTACCCCCGCGCCTGCGGGGCACCAATAACCACTGCTACAAAGGAGCCACCATGGGAATGCTCGACCGATTCACCGACATCATCAAGGCAAACATCAACGAACTGCTGGATAAGTGCGAAGACCCCGCGAAGATGATCGACCAGTATCTGCGCGACCTCACCGAGGATTTGGCCGAGGTCAAGGAAGAGACGGCCGGCGTCATGGCCGAGGAAACGCGTACGAAGCGCCTGGTGGATGACAATGCCGCCGAAATTGCCAAGTATGAAGGCCTGGCCCGCACCGCGCTGGCCGCCGGCAACGAAGACGACGCGCGCACGTTCTTGGCCAAGAAGCAGCAGTTGGAAGCCAAGGCAGTCAGCCTGCAAGAGTCGTACGCCGCCGCGAGCGAGAACGCGGCCAAGATGCGCCAGATGTACGACAAACTGGTGAGCGATATTGAGGAACTGAATGGTCGCCGCGAGGCCGTGAAGGCCAAGGTTGCCGTGGCGAAAACGCAGGCCAAGGTGAACGAGTTCGCGTCCGCCGCCGACAAAGCCGCCGGTGCCATGAGCGCGTTTGACCGCATGGAGGCCAAGGCCGACGGCATGCTCGACCGCGCCAACGCTGCCGCCGAACTCGACGCCAAGCCCGTGGACACCGCTGCCGCCCTAGAAGCCAAATACGCCTCTACTGGCACCACCGCCGCCGTAGACGAAGAACTAGCCAAACTAAAATCCGAGATGGGCCTGTAAGAACCTCAAGCGGCAGCGCCCCGCCAAGAGTGCGGTGCGCCGCCGCATCCCGCCTGAAAAAAACTGACGCGCTTACGCGCTATCTATTACGCCAAAAGATAATATGCTTTCCTATCATTATGACGAGGGCAAGAACACCGAGAGGCACTACTTGAACAAGTCGTCATGAGACCCTGTTCGTACGAAAGTTGCTGTTGTCTCGGTGAGTTTATACACGAGCAACCAATCGCTCTTACGCCCATCTACGTGCAACTCTAGGTAACCTTGCCAACCGCCTTTTAGCGCGTGATTGTTATACGAGTCAGGTATGGGGCATTCATCGGATCGAACAACGGCAAACATCGCTTCATCGAGTTTTGCAGTGTCCCAGTGCTTTTTGATGCAACGTTTTTTGTCTCGTACAAACGAAGGTGTGAAATCTGGCTTAAGCATCTTCGCATGCCTTGTTCAGGGCGTTCATCATGTCCTCAAACGTGTCGTAGGGGTGATGGTTAGGATCAGAAGCCATTTCCTCGGCTTCTGCCATCGCGCGCAATGTGGCAGCATTTGGCACATCATGTGCTGCAGGGCTGATCACAACCCATGGCTTGGAATTGCGAAAAACGGTAACAGGCTGTCCCGTAAGGTTAACTTCGTTTGCTATTTTCGAGAAATGGTTACGCGCATCCCGCACGCTTGCTGTCATAGTGGTCATATTGAACTCCTTTCAATAAAGCGAGTATAACACCAAAAGCGACACAAAAAGCGCCACAATTGTAGCGTCACACTGCGATCAAAAATTATCGACCAGCGTCACTAAGGCACGCGTCAACACCAGTATCGTTGGCTGAACGCAATGCCTTTCATTCAGTTGGTCCGCGTCATAAGGCGAGGGTAGGCGGGGATGCTTTGGCTTACTAGGTAGCGCGTAAGCGCGTCACATATTGCAGAAAAGCTGGCGCAAGGGTGTCACATTATATGGAGAAAGTGTGAAGACATGTACCCTTAGGTTACATAGGTTTCTGTATAGTGAGGGATATGTTCTACCTGCGGTTATAAGTACTTGGTTGCATGTGGTTTTACTCGAAATCGGCAGATGAGCCCTCTCTTCACAAACTCGCCTTGCGTGCTACCATGCCGAGCATATCCCGCACTTGCGGGGTACGTGCATCGGGAAATGCACTCAGCTTTTGAGTAAAGGGACAATGGAAATGAACAATCGTCGAGCAACACGGCTCGGCAGAGCAGTCTGTGGAGCAACCCTCACCCTCGCTCTCGCCGTCAGTCCGCTACCTGCCTTCGCTGACAATGCTGAATCCAAAAATCTCCGGGGGGGGGGGGGCTTTCTGAGCCTTTAGCCGCCCAAGGAGATATTCCGGGCTCCACTGAGCCCAACAGTAACGAACATCTTGCGACTACGGTCGCCCTTCTTGATTCTCAAACCACAGGCGCTCTGCCTCTCGTACAAGGAACTCCAAAAGCAACACTCGGCACCTTCGTGTCCGAAGGCCTTGTCTTTGAAGTGAACGAAGACGGCGTATCTGTTTCTCTGGTTGGCATCCATGCCACCGATCTCAAAAACATCTCCGTCCCCACCCAGGTGGTAAGCGGCTCTGACATCTATACTGTCACGGCCCTCAAAAACCTC
>DXGM01000048.1 GCA_019113915.1 Candidatus Gordonibacter avicola | reverse complement strand
TACGACGAGGAAGGTAATAGCAAAGCCAACTGGGACAAGGACGACAACAATGTCACTTTGACCGCTCACTGGACGTTGAAAATAGATTTCACTTTCCCAAGTGAAGCTCTTGTTCAGATTGATGCTGCGGGTAACGTTACTGGTCAGGGGAACTTTACCTTCTCGTCCGGAACCGTTAAGCCCTTAAAGATTACGGCTGTAAAGGGTGCTCCAACTGCAAGTGCCGCCTCCCTTTTTGCTCAGGGAGCTATTCCTGATGGACTTCGTATCCGGCTTACTCCGAAAGAGGGGTCTGGGGACGAGGTGAAGGTTCCGCTTGATTCAGATGAGACCTCCATACCTAATGGTGGTTGGACTTTAGCTGCGGGAAGCACCAGTAATCCTACAAAATTTGCTGTGGCTTTCAGTTTGTTTCTTCCCAGTGGTACCCAGTTGAACTACTTCCCGGAAGGTGACGTTGCTATTGCGAACCTCTCCTATGTGGTGGAAGCAATAGACGCTTCCTAGGTTTACTCCACCCACTCGCGGCCGGGACCACCCGCCCTGCCGCATAACCCACAGGCGCGTCTTCCCATCACGGGCGCGCCTGTGTGGTTTTCTGACCTGCGTTTTCGCGCTTCGCGCGAACGGCGCTCTGGAGAACGCCGCTACGGGGGTTATGCTTCTTGTACGTCAACGCCTTCAAGCAAGTCCGCTCGCGTTGTAAGGGTGGGATGTTGATTGCCTCTTGGCGAACTAGGTAGCGCGAAGCGCGTCACACTTTGAATGAGCTAGAACAAGCTGCTTTGTGTGCCGATGGGGTGGGTGGGTTTGTAGGCTGACACTATGTCGGACATGCGCCAGAGGAGGTTGTGCTGTTTGCAGAGGGTGCGGAAGAGGGCGCGGGTTTCGGTGGCGCGGGGGGAGTTGCAGAAGTAGCGGTCGCCGAAGGTTTCGCGGTAGCGGACGGGCAGCGCGGGGTCGACGGCGGCGATGCGCTCGAGGAAGTGGTCGCGCTGGCGGTCGCGCATGGTGACGCCGGTCGTGTGGTAGACGAAGCGCGCGCCGGCAGCCGCGGCGCCTTCCACAACGGCGCGCACGGTGGCATCGTCGTCGGTTACCCACGGCAACGTGGGTGTGAACAGCACGCCACAGAATATGCCTGCCTCGGCGAGCTGGGCTAAGGCAGCGAAACGCTCACTGGGCAGGGGTGCGTGCGGCTCGATAAGACGAGCAAGATGGTCGTCAGCCGTGGTGATAGTAATCTTCGCGATGGCTCCGCCGTGCGCGCCGATGGCCTGCAAGAGGTCGATGTCGCGCGTGACCAGCGTGCTTTTCGTGTCCACTGACACGCCGAACCCGTATTCCTCAATGAGTTCAAGCGCCCCGCGCGTCACCTTGAGCGCGCGCTCGAAGGGGTTGTACGTGTCCGACATGGCGCCCACGCCCACTACGCCGCGCACGCGGCGGCTGCGCAGTTCGCGCCGCAGGATGGCAAGCGCGTCGAACTTGACGTGCACCTGGTCGAAGTTGCTGATGCGGTAGCACTCGCTGCGACTGTCGCAGTAGATGCACCCGTGCGCGCAGCCGCGGTAGAGGTTCATGTTGTAGTCGATGCCAAACCACTCGCTGCCGTAACGCACTTTCTGGAGGATGGACCGCGCGCGAATGGTGGGGCAGGGGGAGTTTATTTCGGCTGCGTCGCTCACGCGGGCCTCACCGGGTGGCGGATGACGGTCTTCAGGTTTTCGGGCTTGGTGCGGCGAGGATCTCCTAGGTAGATTTCATGGTGGAGGCGCACGGCGGGCACGGTGCCGTCGGCGTCGAGCGCGTCCAGCAGTGCTTCGCCGCTGGCCGGGTCGGCTATGTCGTCCACGTGGCCAGACGCGGCGATGAACGCCTCCATAGCCTCGATGGTCGCCGGCTCGTCGTCGTACGGCCCCACGTGCATGACCTGGGCACACGGCCCTTCGGTGAAGCGAACCAAACGAGCGTGGCTCACGTTGAGTTCCGGCTTCTTTGCCTCAACCTGTTCTGCCGCCCATGCGAATACCTCCGGCGTGACAAAATCGGGCTGGCGAATCATCGACACCCAGTTGAGCGCGTCCTTGTTTGCGATGTGCACGCCGTCGAACCCGCCGCCCCACCACAGCCCTTCAAGCGGCGGCACCACGTAGTCGAAGTAGCCCTCCGGCTGCCACGGGCCCATCTTCGCCATCTTCACGGTGAACGAGAACCCGTACAACAGCCCGAGCGCCTCGGCATACGCGCCGTTTTCCTCGTTCGGGTTGCCTGCGCCCGCCACGGCGATGAAGGTCATGGGCGGCACGTCGATGAGCGCCGGCTTTGCCTTCGGCAGATACAAGTCGCGGTACTCTTTCTTGAAATCGAACGCTGTCGCCATGAGTCCTCCTTAACGATGCCGCATCCTTGGGTGCGGGCGATTGATTTATCGCAGCTCGCCCGGCTGTGCGCCTTTCCAGCGCTCGAGGGAGGGAAGCAGCGATTCCATATACGTACGTGCTTCTTCGGGCGTGAACGGCGCTTCGGGGCCGGTCATGTTCTCGACGCAGATGTTCACCATGTCTTCCATCGTGCATTGCCCCTGGTAGGAGCCGTTCGCGTAGCACCACTTGCAGTGATGCTCAGCCGGCGAGCCGTCGGTTTCCGTGCCCAGCAACTCGGGACTTGACAGCGGCATGCCGCAGCTTTGGCACACGGCTTGCAGCGGCATGTCCAGCAGCGCTTCCACCGGCACGTGGAATTCCGTGGCGATGAGCTTCAGCGTGTCAATGCCCGGCTGCGTTTCGCCGCATTCCCAGCGCGACACGGCTTGACGCGTGACGAACAGGCGCTCCGCCAGTTCGGTTTGGGTGAGTCCGTGCTGTTCGCGCAGCGCAATGAGCGTGTCCTGGATGGCCATGGGGTCCTCGTTTCTCGTTAGGGGAGGGGAGTGCATGCGTTATCCCATGGAACCATGCGCGCCCCTCCCCGTCAAGCAACTGCCTGTTGCCCGTGTTCGCGGTGCTCGTGCGTCCGGGGACTATTCTTCCACGAACAGGCCGCGCTTGAACGCGCCGGACCACACGTCCGCGCCGCCCCACGGCTCCACGCCGAGGCGCGCCATTGCGAGCACCGCAAACTCAACGCCTGCCGCGCCGGTTGCCGTGATGAAGGCGCCTCCGTCGATGGCAGGCACGCTGTGGAAGTGCTCATGGCCGCGGTAGGCGGGCGCCATCTGGTCGAACTCGTAGCGGGCGTTGCCCGTGTGGTCGCATTCGTCCAGGTAGCCGTGGTTCGCGAGGAACGTGCACGCGCCGCAGAGGGCCGCCACAGGAATGTCGCGCGCCACGCACGCGGCGATGAGCGGCAGCACGGCGTCGTTGCTGCCGTCGGGCCACGTTTCGCCGCCCACCAAAATGAGCATGCGCGTGTCGTCGGGCAGTGCGTCGGCCGCGAGGTCGGGGGTAACCGTGAGCCCGCCGATGGAGTGGCGCGCCGTGCCGTCAGTGGACATTGTGCGCACCTGATAGCCGGTGTTCGGACGGTTGAGTTCCGCGCACGCGAGGCCCGCTTCCCAATCGGCAAAGCGTTCGGGCAGGTAGGCAACAACGGTGCCCTTAGGTTCCACGCTGGGTGTGGTGGTGTCAGTCATGTTTTTGGCGTTCTCGCTTTCTTTGGAGGGCTTGCTTTCCGTGGTGGGTTTCAACGCTACGAAGATGTCGATGTCGGCGCAGCTCATGTCCTCGCCGGGCAGGTACGCCTCGAAGTCAACCGTGAACGCACGCTGCGCGATGAGTTCCTCGTCGGCCCAGATGGCAGCCCATACGTCCTGCACGCTTTTCACGCAGTCGCCGCCGCGGATGGCGAACTTGGCGAAGCGCGCGGCGGGAATCTCGACGCGCTCCATGCCCTCGGGCGCTGCGTTCGCGCCAGTTTGGCAGCCTATGAGCAGGTCGTAGCTCATGTCGGAGAAGTCATAGTTGTAGTACAGCGCAAAACAACCGTAGGGTGTCACCTGCGTGTCGGGGATGGAGCGGTCCAGACCCTCGCCCATGAAGCGCTGCCACAGCTGCCCGATGACGGCCCCTTCCTCGGGGGAGTTGTTCGACGCGCGGCACGTGATGCCCGCGATAGTGCGTCCAGGAAGCTCAACAATCTCGTAATCCATGGTGTTCCTCTCATTCGATGTTTCAAGACAGGGAACACCATACGCAATAAAACCGGACAGGGCATGTCCGGTTTTGCAAGAAAGTTCGAGAAACTGCGCGCAGGCTATTCTTCCTCATACCGTCGCACCATGGCGGCGGCTTCCTGGTGGATCCATTCTCGCAGCTCGGCGGGCTCTTCTACGTAGAGGTCGGAGCCGAAAGACAGTAGGTAGTGGCGGGAGTGGTTGGTGGGCTCGGTGTTCAACGTCACGCGCAGGCGGCCGTCGGGCAGGCGCTCGATGGCGTCGGGGCGAACTCTTCGCGCACGCGGCCTTCGTCGCCCGAGAATGTCAGCACCATCCGCTGACCTCGGTTGTTCGAATAGTTCTCGCCCAAATCGGGCGGCAGGGGACGCGGCTCGAAGGTGCCGGGCGCCAGCTCCAGGGTGTCCCACACCATGCGGATGATTTTGAACGCGCGCCAATCCTCGCGTTTGCGGCACCAGGCGCGCACGTACCACGACCGCTCCTTGTACAACAGCTTCACGGGTTCCACGGTGCGTTGCGAGGTGCGCTCGCCCGCGTCGTGGTAGGTGAACGAAAGCGGACGCCGCTCCAAAATAGCGCGCTTAACCAGGTCGAACGCGCGACGATACTCCGGTGGCGCGCCCCAGAATGAAAAGTCGATGTCAAGCCAGTCGGTGTTCTCGCGACGAAACAGGCGCGCCACACGCTCGGGCAGCGCCTCGTCGTCAGCGGCTCCCGTTTGACGCAGCGCCGAAAGCGCCGCGAGGATTTCGTCCTGCTCAGCCTCGGACACCAGCGAGCGGTCCAGCACGTAGCCCTCCATGAGGTGTACGCCGCCGCCCTTGCCGCGCGTCATGAACACCGGTACGCCCGCCGCCGACAGCGCATCCACGTCGCGACGCACCGTGCGCTCAGACACCTCCAGGCGCTTAGCCAACTCGCCGGTTGTGCGCGGCGAGCGCTCCATCAGCAAATAAATAATCTCGAACAGACGCTGCGACTGCATACCAACGCCCTATCCGCGCAGCGCCGCGTTCGCGCGCTCAAGCACCGCGCGCACCACATCCGGCTGCTCGCGCAGAAGCTCAGGGAAGGGCACCAGCGGCTCCGGCGCGCCCTCATAAGGCGCAAGCTCCTTGCGCAGCCACGCCACATCGTGCCATGCGCCCGCCTTCCACCCCGCGTGCGGTTGCAGCCCAATGCGCTCAAACCCTAGCGCAGCATGCAGCCCCTCGCTCGCCGCATTCGGCACCGTGACCAGCGCGTACGCCGCCTTTGCTCCCTGCGTTCGCACCAGCTCAATCAGTGCCTCGTACAGCACGCGCCCAAGTCCGCGCCCGCGCGCGTCGAGCGCAAGGTACACCGACAACTCCACGTTCCACGCATACGCCGCCCGCGGATGCTGCGCGCTCGCATACGCATACCCCACTATCTCGCCCGCGCGCTCAGCAACCAAATACGGGTACGTCGCGCGAGCGTCCACCATGCGCGCCCGAAATTCCTTAAGCGAGGGAAGCTCCGTCTCAAAGGTGATGGGCGTGGCAAGATACGGCTCATACACCGCACGAATGTCGGTGGCATCATCGTCAGTTGCCAGGCGAAGAAGGATCGGTTCCACAAAAAGCCTTTCAAGATGGGCGACACGCGGCAGGCAATAAGCAGCAGGCAGCAGGCGTCAGGCAGCAACGCAGTTTATATATCCAGCGTCAACCCGTCGGCGGCGGGACGTACGCGACCGTCATACTGCTGCAGGTACTCTTCCAACTGGGTCAGCGTGATGGGTTCATCGTAGTGCATGGCCAGGTGCGTGAGGTAGAGCGTCTTCGCCCCCAGCGCGAGGCCTTCCTCAATGCACTCCTGTATGCTGTGGTGCGCATCCGGCGACCAGTTGTGCTTCCAGAATGTGGCATCCATTGCCATAATGTCCACGTCACGCACGCGCTCGGCCGTCTCAGCCGGCAGCGCCCCGGTGTCCGACGCGTAGAACAGGCGCGTCTTTGGCGTCTCAATCAAGTAGCCGAAGGTGCCCGGCGCGTGGGTGACGGGAAGCGCCGTATAGCGCACGCCGTCCAACTCCAATTCATCGAAAGGCGCGAGTTCCCGCCTGTCCAGGCAGTACATCATATAGTGAAACTCCTGCGCAACACCCGCCAGCGCCTCGGCGCTGCCGTACGTGCGTAGCGGCTCCTTTTTCACCAGCTGCACCAGGTACTCCAGCTCGCCCAAGCCGCCCAGGTGGTCGAAGTGGGCGTGCGTGTACAGCAGCTCATCAATGGTGCGCACGTCTTCACGTATCAGCTGATGGCGCAGGTCGGGCGGCGTGTCAATGAGCACGGTGGCACCGCTTTCAGCCCCGCGCACCATCACGCCGCAGTCGCCGCGTCGCGCGCGCGGGTCACGGCGCGCCTCGTTGCAGGCCGGACAGTCGCAGAAAAACGCCGGAACGCCGCACCCGGCGCCCGTTCCCATAAACGTGAACGTATGCCCCGCGCGTGCCTGCGCCAGCGCGTTCGTCTCAACCTCTTCCGCACCCATGGCGTCCTCCTTACCTTGTTTTCCTTACCTTATTATACGGCTCGTTCCCCAACCGCGCCCCCGCGCCGCCTTGCCCGTCGGGGAAGGGCTCGCCCCCTCACGCCCAAACGCCCCCCACGCACCCCTCGCCACCGCCCCCCGCCGCTTGCCCCACAAAGCAGCCCGCCCGCCGCACCGACGACATACGAGTGGCTCATTTTATCGGTCAATGACCATTTTTCGTCTCAATCTGAAAGCATATTCTCACTTTGAAACGCACTCCCGCCGCATTCGACGCAGTTTGCGGCTTTCTGGCCAGCACATTCCGAATTCGGGCAAGCTGGCATGATTCCTGCATACAAGTAATTACATGCATATTCAGAAGGGCATGTGCCCAGAATGTGGTGAGTATGTGCCGTAATTGCGCAGGGTTCACACATAAAGCGGTTCGAGAATCGTCGTCTGATGGCGTTGCCATCGCGCGCGAGCGCACGGGGAATGCGCACGTGGATTCATCGGCCTCTGAAGGGAACCTCAGAGCATCGGGGCGCGCACCACCGAGAGAAAGGAGAGATTTCTAGGACTGAATCTATTGGGGGAATGTTCAAGGGGGTATACATGACTAAAAAGCAAAAGACAGCGGCCGCTTGGACTGTTGTCGTCATCGCCTTCTTTGGCGGTTTTGCGCTTGCTAACGTTCAGAACAAAGTACCACCCTGTATCGACGTAGTAATGATGTACTTCAACATTGGTGAAACGGACGCCGGTTGGCTGACCTCGGTGTTCACCATCATGGGCATGGTTACCGCCATTCCTGCCTCGGTGCTTATGCGCAAGTTGGGCGTGAAAAAGATTGGCGTAATCTCTCTGGCCTGTGCTGCTGTCGGCGGTATCATCGGCGCATTCGCGACCGACCTCGCGGTGCTCATGGCCACCCGCGTGCTCGAAGGCGTCGGCGTGGGTATGATCGCCGTTGTAGGCCCTTCGGTTATCTCGATGTGGTTCCCCGCTGAAAAGCGCGGACTTCCCATGGGTCTGTGGGGATCGTGGATGATGTGCTCGCAGACGCTTCTGTTCTTCATCGCTGGCGGCCTGACGGTATCGTTTGGCTGGCAGGGTGTCTGGTGGTTCTGCGTGGCGTTCTGCGTTGTTGTTCTTATCCTGTACATGTGGAAGGTTGACGAGCCCCCCGAGGGCACGCCGAACTACGCTGAGGGCGAGAACGAAGACGAATTCAAGTTTGGCGACGGCTTCAAGTCCGCCTCCACGTGGATTCTTACGCTTGCTGGCACCATCTTTACGTTCTGCTGCTTCGGTTTCGCCACGTACATTTCGCTGTACTGGGCAAACGCTTTCTTCGGCGGCGACATGAACCAGTCTAACTGGTGGGTCTCCATCATGTACGCCATCGAAATTCCAATCGTTATCTTCATCGGTTGGCTTCTGAACCATATCAAGCTCAAGAACCGTCGCTTTGTTGGCGTTATCGGTTTTGCGCTGTACACGTTCATTCTGTTCTTCTGCTTCCGGATGCAGGATCCCGGGCTGCTTCTGCCCTTCATCCTGATCTATCCGTTCCTGGAAGGCGCTATCCCCACCGTGTACTGGACGCTCTGCCCCTCGACTGCGAAGAGCCCGGAGTATTCCGGAACGGCTATCGGCATCCTTAACGTGGGCCTGAATATCGGCACGCTGCTTGGCCCCCCGGTGACCGGTTTCTTCATCGAGAACTATGGCTGGGAAGTCGCTACGATTCCGCTGGCTATTGCTGCAATCGTTGGTGCTATCACGTTCATCTTCGTGAAGACGTACGATCATGATTCCAGCAAGGCCACGGCGCGCGCCGCAGACATCGATGCCGACATGAACCAAGCGGCTGTGTGATCGGAGGAATGATTTCATGAATACCAAACGGGGCTGGATCGTCGCATTTGCGACCATCTTTGCCGGCGTCGCTCTGGCGCTCGTGCAGAACAAGGTGGCCCCTTGCATGACCACGCTCATGGAGGCGTTTAGCATCGATATGGCAACGGCTGGCTGGCTGAGCTCTTTGTTCTCGCTGGTTGGCATCATCATCGCCATTCCTGCTGCCATCATCCTGAACAAGGTCGGCCCCAAGAAGGGCGGCATCATCGCCCTTGCGTGCGCTATTCTCGGTTCGCTCATTGGTGTGATGGTGGACAACACGGCCGTCCTCATGGCAACGCGCGTCATCGAAGGCATGGGCGTTGGTCTCATGTCGGTCATCGGCCCCTCGCTCATTGCGATGTGGTTCCCGGAGACCAAGCGTGGCCTGCCCATGAGTATTTGGGCTGCGTACCAGATGGGCGCGCAGGCCGTCATGTTCTTCCTGGGTGGCGTACTCACGCTCAACTTCGGTTGGCAGGGCATGTGGTGGTTCGGTTTGGCCGCCTGCGTGCTGGCGCTGGTGTTTTACATCCTGTGCGTGAAGAGCCCGCGTCCCGAGGATAGCTACGCGGACGTCGAAAGCGACGACGTGAACATCGTTGAAGGCGTGAAGTCGCCTTCCGCATGGATCATGTCGCTGGCAACCATGCTCTTCTGCATTGGTTGCTTCGGGTTCGTGAACTGGATTGCCACGTGCTGGGCGCAAACGTTTAACTGGGGCGAGGATCAGGCCAACATGTGGGTTGGCTACTTCTCGCTCGGCGGCGTGGTGGCGGCTGTCATCATTGGCGCTGTGCTCAACCGCGTGAAGAATCGCAAGCTGTTTGGCGCCGTTATTCTGGTGGCGTACGGCATCGTGTCGATCTTCGGCATGTTCATGGACAACCCGACGTTCCTCGTGGTGTTCGTGATCGTGTATGCGTTTGTTGACGCGGGCTTCCCGTGCGTGCTGTGGACTATGGCAGCCCAAACGGTGAAAAAGCCCGAACTGGCGGGCGTGGCGCTGGGCGTTGTGTCCATCGGCTTCAACCTGGGTGTTCTCCTTGGCCCGCCGATTATTGGTGCCATCGTGGACAGCGCTGGTTGGCATGCGGGTGCTATCGCTATTTGCGCGGCGTGCATCCTGGGTGCTGTCGTGCTCATGTTTGCGAAGCTCTACAGCGTGGATGACGCAGATGAGGCGGCTCCTGTAGCTGAAGGACTTTCCGCAGCCTCTGCCAAATAGGAAACGTTAACGTGTAGAGGCATCAAGGCCCCGACCGCCACAAGCGGCCGGGGCCTTCGCGTAAAGCGGTCGTTCATTCGCCGTTAAAACAGGCCGCCGGGGTGGCAGGGATTCTGTTTCATGGCTATAATCAAATAGCCGATTCCATCTACTACTGGTTGGCATCGAACAACGGTTTACGTCGCGGCCGGGTGTCTCGGCACTGCGGGTCGGGTTCGAGAGCGGTGCAACGGTGCAGCCGGTGGTCGATGGAAGCGGACGGCGAAGCGCACTGCGGCGTGTCGCGCAAGGGAAGCGTTGCCTTTCTTGCCGACATTTCGCACGGGGGGCGTATCCGCCAAACGGCGCGATGCTTGGACGAGTGGTAAAGCCGCGCAAGGGGGTCTGACCAATTAATACCATTGGGCTTACCCGCTCGCGGGATTTAGAACTTTCGGTGTGATGCCGGTGAAATGGGGGTTCCCGTACACTGGCGGGCGACGCGCACGAGAGGCGTTCGAGCTATGCGGGGTAGAACCCGCACGGTCGCGCGAACGGTACAACAAGTTCGAACCGGGTAAGGAAAACTGACGAGAAGAAGAGGGGAAGGTAGATGACGGAGATTTCTAAGACGTCGAGCGGTCTCAAGGGCCTCGTGGCTCCCGACACCGTATCGACCGAAGTCGATATCAATCAAGACGGCGTCGAAATGATCAAGTCGCTCTGCTATTTCTGCCATGCTAACTGCGGCGTGCTTGCCTACGTTAAAGATGGCGACGTGATTAAGATCGAGGGCGATCCCGCGTACTCCAGCCAGGGCGGTCTTTGCTGCCGCGGCACGAGCGCGCTGCTTCACGTGAACCACCCCGCTCGCATCAACCACGTGCTGAAGCGCGTGGGCGAAAAGGGCGAGGGCAAGTGGGAGCAGATCCCGTATGACCAGGGCATTCAGGAAGTAGCCGACAAGCTGAACCAGATCAAGGCCGAAAGTGGCGCCGAGGCTGTGGCCTCCGCTGGTGGCACGACGCGTACCGACGACTGGGCGCGCCGCCGCTTCTTGAACCAGTTCGGCACGCCGAACGGTTTCCACAACGCGCTTCTGTGCTGGATCCCCACGTTCATGGCTGAGACCTGCGTGGCCGGTTGGTCGCCGTTTGAGACCGACCTCGGCCAGGCGAAGAGCCTGATTCTCTGGGGCATGAATCCCGGCGCTTCCACGCTGGGCGGCATGCACGGCTACACCGACCTGCAAAAGGCGGGCTTGAAGATTGTCGTGGTTGACCCGCGCTACTCCGAGACCGCTTCGAAGGCCGATCTCTGGCTGCCGCTGCGTCCCGGCACGGACGCTGCGCTGGCACTGGCCATGCTGAACACCATCATCTACGAGGGCCTCTACGACTTCGAGTTCGTGGCTCAGTGGTGCGACGGCTTCGACGAACTCCAGGAGCACGTGGCCGAGTATACCGCCGAGTGGGCTGCCCCCATCACGTGGCTTGATGCCGACCAGATTCGCCAGGCGGCGCGTCTGTACGCCATGAACACCCCCGGCTGCATCCAGTGGGGCTGCACGTGGGACCAGATCGGTCGCGCTTCCACCACCGGCAGCCATGCCATCGCACTCATCCGCGCCATCTGCGGCAACCTTGACGTGCCCGGCGGCGACGGCATGCCCGGCCCGTCGCTCGGCTTCCTCACCGACGAGGAAATGGAAGCCAACGAGTGCCTGCCCGAGGAGCAGAAGGCAAAGCAGATTGGCTCGAACAAGTTCAAGCTGACCTCCTGGCCTGGCTACCAGATTATCTCCGACAACGCGAAGCGCACGTGGGGCAAGACGCTGCCCACCGAGTGGTTCTGCGAGGCTCACGGCCCCAGCGTGTTCAAGGCCATTCTCACGGGCGACCCGTACCAGGTGCGCGCGCTCATCGTGAACGCCACGAACCCGGTGAACTCCTACGGCGACGCTAAGATGACGCTCGCCGCGCTCAAGAAGTGCGAGTTCCTGGTCACTGTTGATTACTGGATGACTCCGACGGCACTGTTCTCCGACTACGTGTTCCCGGCCGCTGGCGCTCTTGAGCGTCCGACCATCGTGACGCACTACGGCGCCACCGACTCCTTCATGGGCGGCCGCCGCGCCATGCAGCCGAAGTATGACCGTCACACCGACATGGTGTTCTGGCGCAAGCTGGGTCTGGCCTGCGGTCAGGACCCGGAGATGTGGCCGTGGGAGACCGAGGAAGAGGCGTACTACCACATCCTCAAGCCGCTGGGACTCGCCATCGAGTGCTACGATGACTTCGTCGACCGCTATCGCATGTACTATCCGCCGCTGCACCAGAACAAGTTCATCGCCAACGGTGGCTTCTGGACGCCGTCGGGCAAGGTGGAGTGCAACTCTTCCATCCTGCGCGAGCTTGGCTACGTGGGCATGCCCACCTATGTTGGCTGCTGCGAGAACGAAATCGACACGCCGGAGATCGCCGAAGAGTACCCCATCGTGCTTACCACGGGCGGCGGCTTCATGCCGTACCACCACTCCGAGCACTTCCAGATGCAGGCCATTCGCTACCTGTATCCCGATCCGTACTTCTCCATCAACCCGGTGCTGGCCGAGAAGCTGAACATCTCCTACGGCGACTGGTGCTGGATTGAGACCCGCCGCGGCCGCATCAAGATGCGCGCCAACGTGGAGGCCGAAGTGCATCCCAACGTGGTGTTCGCACCGCGCGGTTGGTGGTTCCCCGAGCGCGATGGCTCGGCCGACCTCGACAACCCGTTTGGCTGCCTCGAGTCCAACGTCAACGTGCTCACCTCGGTTGACGACTGGGATTGCGACCCCATGGGTGGCTCCTGGGCCAACCGTGGCCTCATGTGTAAGGTGTACAAGTGTGGCGACTTCGACAAGGAATTCAAGCCCGAGGACACGCAGTTCTCCATTCCGGGTTCCTCCAAGGAGCCGGGCATTCACATGACCCCGAGCGAGATGAAGCTCGACCGCGAGCCCATTCCGTTCGAGAAGCCCCAGCCCACCGAAGAGGTGCCCGAGGGCTACGAGTGGGTGTGGCAGAACAACACGCTGTACCAGAAGGACACGCATTTCCGTCTGGACGAATCCGGTTGGCTGGTCAACCCGCGCACGAAGGGCTACCACGACGCTTACACCGGCTGGCGCTACGACGCGGCCAACGAGTGCCTCGTGGACGACGAGACCGGCAAGATGTACACGATGGACCGCGACGAGATTGTGTTCGTGGCCGGCGTGCGCTGCTATCCCGGTCAGGCCGCTCCGTATGAGGTTCCTGAGAACCTGACGTGGAACACCGAGAAGGGTTACGCCACGCTGGGTGACAAGCCCTACGTGTACGATCCGAACAGCGGTTGGATGATGGATCCCGAGAACGGCGCGTTCCACGATGCCAACTACGGCTGGCTGTATGACGCGGGTTCCGGTCATCTGGTTGACGAAGCAACGGGCAAGCATTACGACATGTCGTATGAGCCCGTCGAAGAATAGCCACCGAGTAGGAAGAAAGGATAGATAAATGACTCGATACGTTATGGTCATCGACCAGCGTCGTTGCATCGGCTGTCACTCCTGCACGGTTGCTTGTCGTACGTGGAACAAGCTTCCACTTGACATTGTCTACAACCCCGTGGTCACCGAGGGCGCGCAGGGCACCTGGCCGAATGTTCACAAGAGCTGGACGCCGCTTCTGTGCATGCACTGCGCCAACCCCGAGTGCGTGCCGTGCTGCCCCTCCGGCGCCAGCCAGCAGGACGAAGACGGCACCGTATGGGTTGACCCCAAGAAGTGCCTGTCCTGCAAGGTGTGCGTAAACGCCTGCCCCTACGGCATGCGCGACGCATCCCACCTGGAGGATCGTATGCACCGCTTCGTGCGCAAGTGCACGTTCTGCCGCGACAAGCGTCAGCTGGATCCCTCTGCCGAGCCGTACTGCGTGCTTACCTGCCATCAGAAGGCGCGTATCTTTGGCGATTTGGACGATCCGAACAGCGAAGTGTCGAAGCTTATCGGTTCCGTGAAGACGGAGCGTCTCTTCGAAGAGTACGGCACTGAGCCGCAGATCTACTACATTCCTGAGTTGGGAGGTAAGGCATAATGAGGCATCATTACTGGGAACCGCCTATCGCCCTGTACCTGTTTTTGGGCGGTCTGGCAGGCGGCATCTTGTTCCTCTCCGCCATTTTCAACAGCTTCGTGATTTCGGGTTTTGCTGAGATTTTTGCGCTTCCCGTGCTCGTGTCGCTGGTGTGCGTGGCTATTGGTTGCGTGTTTCTGGTGGTCGACCTGGGCCAGCCGGGTGTGTTCTGGCGCGTGTGGACCACGTCGAAGTCCATCATCAAGTGGGGCGCGACGTTCCTCGTGATTGCTGCGGTGTTCGCCCTGCTGTTCTTCCTGGCGTTCATTGGCGACGCGTGGCCCGTGTTTGCTGGTCTGTCCGACTTCTTGAAGCCGGCGGCTGATGCATTCCTGATCATTGCTGGTTTCTTTGGTCTGTGCATCATGATGTACACCGGTATCATGCTGTCCACGCTGAAGGCGCATGCGTTCTGGGCTACCCCGGCGCTGCCTGTGCTGTTCACCATTTCGGCCATTTCGACGGGCTGCGCGGCTATCGTGCTATCCATCAACGGCTGGCCGGCCATCCCCACCATCGAGGGCATGCTGGTGTCCGAGATTGTGCTGGAGATCTTGCACGTGGTTGACATCGTGCTGGTGGTGGCTGAGCTCATTGTGCTGCTGACCATGGTGCTGTCCTTCCTGGGCGCTGGCAACGTGACGGCCAAGGCGGCCGCTCGTCGCTGGGTGCGCGGTTCCTACGCGCTGCCGTTCTGGGTTGGTATGGTGGGCTTCGGCCTGGTTATCCCGCTGATTATGTACATCGGCGGCGGCCACTCCGCTGCGGCCACCATTGTGGCTCCCATTCTGGTGCTGTGCGGCGGCTGCCTGCTGCGCTTCATGGTAGTCAACACCGACGACCGCGCCGAGATTCCGGGCGAGAACCGCTACTACAACCGTGTGGCGAAGAACGACGCCGAGTTCATTTCCAAGTGGACCTACGGCGACAACCAGTACTAAAGTGAGGGTGTAGGGAAGCCGCGCGGCACTTCGGTGTCGCGCGGGGTATGTGTGGCTGGGGCTGTAGCAAAGGCCCTTACCTGCCAGGTTGACCGTAGGGCAAGGGCTCTGCCCTTGCCGTCAACTACGTTTGACCTGGCAGGTTTATTCTTGCTGAGCGGCAAGGGTAGAACCCTTGCCCTACGGAATACCGCCCCTTTGCTGCACAGAGTGCGCCGTTCGCGCGCGAGCACCGATGGCCGAGTGGCTGGCTGGGGCGCTTGCGCGCGAGAGACGCACTGATGAGAGGCGCGGGCACACCGCGACAGACAGGGGAGACGTATGGACGAGTACGCATTTGATGACGTGCTGACCGGCGGCACCGTTACGTTTGCGGGCCTACGCTTGGGCGCGGCCGTGAGCGCGGGGGTGGATGCGGGTGCGCCGCGCAGGTGTGCGACGCTGTTCTTCCCGGGGTGTTCGCTGTTGAACTACGCGCTGCCGCTTGTGCAGTCGGTGTACGATCTGCTGCGTGAGGCGGACGTGGTGGAAGGCATTTCGCTTCTATGCTGCGGCAAGATTTTGTCGTTTGAGCCCGATGGGGCGAACGTGCGCGCGGCGTTTGAGGATGAACTGCGCGACCACGTGGCCGCTGCGGGCGTTGAGCGCATTGTGGCCGCGTGTCCGAACTGCGTGGCGGCGCTGAGCGCGGCGCTGGCCGCCGATGAGCGTACGGCGCACGTGCAGGTGGTAGCCCTGCCGGGCGAGTTGGCGAAGCTGGGGTATCGCATTGATGCCGAGGTGGCGCGGCGCATGCTGGGCGACGGGGTGAAGGCCTACGCAGCTGCGGGCTGTGGCGCGGGCGCTGCGGCGACGGCTGGCGATGACCTGAAGTTCTGCGTGCACGATTCCTGCCCTGACCGCGAGTCGGGTGCGTTTGCCGACGGCGTGCGTGCACTGTTGCCGCCTGAACTGGTGGTGGAGGCGGCGCACATTCGCAAGAAGTCATTCTGTTGTGGGTCGCTTCTGCGCGCGGCGGGCAAGTTCGATGCCGCCGACAAGCAGGCGCGCCGCCATGGCGAGGAAGCGGTCGAGGTGCAGGCGGCGGGCATCGTGACGGCGTGTGTGAGTTGCGCGTTTCAGCTGTCGATGGCGCAGACGGCCGTGCCGGTGTTTCACTACCTGGAGCTTCTGTACGACTGGCGCGTGGATTGGCGCGGGGCCGATCAGTACATGAAGCTGCGATTCTTGTTTGACGAGCCTGACGAGGCGGGGTCTGGGCGTGCGTATGCGGGCCTTGCTGGTGAGGCGGCTGACGCGGCCGGTGCGGCCGCAAAGGCCAATGGGGAAGGGGAGGCGCGATGACGCGCGAGACGAAGCGCACGAACTGCCACTACTGCGGCTACTGCTGTGCCTTTGTGGCCACGGTGGAGGACGGTCGCGTGGTTGACCTGGCGCCAGACCCAACGCGCTACCCCTACGACGAGCGCATCCTGGCGGGGTGTCGCCGCTGGCGCATGAACCTGGACGCGCTTGACGGCGCCGACCGCGTGAACTACCCCCTGCGGCGCGTGGGCGAGCGCGGCGCGAACGAGTGGGAGCGCGTGAGCTGGGACGAAGCGCTTGACGACATCGCCGCACGCCTGCGTGCGCTCGCGGACGAGCACGGCCCGGAGACGCTGGCGAGTGCCATCGGCGGCCCGCACGCGTCGTTCTGGCCGCTGCACCGCTTCATGAACCTGTTCGGCTCGCCCAACAATATGGGTATCGGGCAGATTTGCTGGAACCCGCGCATCTGGATGGACGCGCTTACGTTCGGCTGGACTGTTGAGGCCGACATCGCGCCCGGCGTGACGGAGTGCCTGTTCATTTGGGGTACGAACCCGGCGCAGTCGGACAACTCGGCGTTCTGGCGCTCCATCCTTCAGTTCTCGAAGTCCGACGCGGCGCTGGTGGTTATCGACCCACGGCGCACCCAGGTGGCTGCCGTGGCCGACCTCTGGCTGCCGGTGCGACCAGGCACCGACTGCACGCTGGCGCTGGGCCTTTTGCACGTCATCATCGAGGAAGACCTGGTTGATCGCGCGTTTGTGGACGCGTGGTGCCACGGCTTCGACGAATTGGCCGAACAGGTGAAGCCCTATACGCCCGCCCATGTGGCTGAGGTGTGCGGCGTCCCTGCCGACGATATCGTGCGTGCGGCGCGCCTATTTGGGCAGGCCGGCGCGGCGGCGCTCGTGTCGGGTCGCGGTGTCGACCAGGTGGGGGCGAACGTGGCGCCCACGCACCGCGCCATCTGCTGTTTGCGCGCCATCACGGGCAACGTGGACAAGCCTGGCTCGTGCGTACTGGCTGAATCTCCCGACTTCGTGTCCGAGATGGAATTGGAGATGACCGACGCGCTGGCCCCCGAGCACCGCGCCCGCTGCCTCAACACGCCTTTCACGCCGCTGCAGTGCTACGACGGCTACGAGCGCGCCCGCGCGCTCACCGAAAAGCTGGGGCGCACGCTTCCCGCGCGCTACCTAACCTCGGCGCTGCCGCACCTGGTGCTGCGCGCCATGGAAACGGGCGAGCCCTACCCGGTGCGCGCGCTCATCGTGAACGCCACGAACCCGCTGTTGACCTACGGTGACACTCATCGTGTGTTCAACGCGCTCATGGGCTTGGACTTGCTGGTGGTGCTCGACTACTATATGACACCCACGGCAAGCATCGCCGACTACGTGCTGCCCGCGGCCGGTGCCATTGAGCGGCCTGTCTTGCAGGTGCACGGTGGCGTGGCGAACATGGGCTACGGTGGGCCGGCGGCGGTGGAGCCCTACTACGAGCGCCGCTGCGACTACGACGTGTTCCGCGGCTTGGGCCTGCGCCTCGGCCAAGAGGACGCGTGGCCGGAAGAGACGCTGGCCGACGCCTTCGCCGCGCAGCTTGCCCGCACGGGGATGGACTGGGAAACGTTCTGCGAACTGGGCATTTACTGGCAGCCTCCCGCGTATGCGAAGCACGAACTGCCGGGTGTTGATGGTCGCCCGCAGGGGTTCGCCACCACGACAGGCAAGATTGAACTGGCGAGCGAGTTTTTGCCGACGCTGGGTGGTGCGCGCTTGCCCGAGCCGGCCGCGCCCATTACTTTGTGCTCGCCGGAATTGGTGGCGGAAGCGGAGCGCGCGGGCGGGGCGTACTTGCCGATGATCACTGGTTCGCGTAAGCAGCCCTACAACGCGTCGATGTACTTCAACAACCCGGCGTTCCGCGCCAAGTCGCCGCACCCGGTGGTGGAAATGAGCCCGGCTACGGCCGAGCGCTTGGGGTTTGCCCCCGGCGACCGCGTGGAAGTGCGCACCGACAAGGGCGCGGCGCGCTTTATACTAGCAACAGCAACGATGCGCGATGACTTGCTGAACGTGGACTACGGCTGGTGGCATCCCGAATGGGAACCCGGCGCGCCCGCGTTCGGCGGCATGTGGGAGTCGAACATCAACTGCCTCACCTCGTGCGAACCCGGCGAGCCGCTCATTGGCACCTGGTCGTACAACGCGATAGACTGCGTCATCTACAAAGTTGACGATCCGCTGAGCTGGGAAGAAGACAGCTGATGAGCCGCTGAGTGGGAGAGGGTGTGCGAAGAGTCAACCTGCGAGACCGCACAGGCACTGGGTGACGCTCAGTCGCTCGGACAGTCCTGAGCTCGCACGAAAGCGCCACTGGCGCTTTCGGCTCGTGCGAAACTCGCTTGGTGAGCATCACCCAGTGCCTGCGCTCGTTGCAGGTGGGAAGGTTCACTGGACTGGTGGGAACGTATTGCTGGGTTGGCGAACTTGGCCAGCACTGGCACTCTCGCGGCGAGAACCGTAGGGGCGATTCATGAATCGCCCTTTCGTGCGAAGCACGAACATGAAGTGGAACAAGCGGCCCTGAAGCCGCAGGAAGAGAAGGAGAAGTTTCGTGGCGGAGAAGAAGCAAGCATTGCTTTTATTTAGCAAGCCCCCGGTACCGGGAATGGTAAAGACGCGCCTCACCACAGAGTTCGGCGGATTCCTTACCCCCGAGCAGGCGGCCGAGTTCTTCAAGCGTAGCCTCTACGACGTGAGCGAGCTGGCTATGCACGCGCTCTACCAGCTGAAAGCCGAAAACGAGGCGCTCGTGGCATCCGACCCCACGGCAGACAAAATCACCTACGATTTCTTCGTCTGCACCACGCCGGCCGAGAACGTGCAAATCATGAAGGACACCTACGACGCCATCGGCCCCTGGCCCATGGAGATTCACTTCCTCACGGACAAGGGTTCCACGTTCGACGATCACTTCGACGACGCGTTCCAGCAGATTTTCGCCATGGGTTACGAGCATATCGTGTCCGTCGGCGGCGACATCCCCACCATGCCGAAGTCGCACATTGTGATGGCGTTCCAGTGGCTCGATTACTTCCAGTCGCTCGGCACGCCGGGCTTCGTGCAGGCGCCGTGCCAGGAATGCGGTACATCGCTCGTGGGCTTCAGCTACAACACACCCATGGATCACCAGGGCGTTTACTACAATCTAGACGGCCGTCCCGCGCTCGATGGCTACATGCAGAAGCTTGAGGAACGCAACGTTCCCTCGGCGTACCTGTCGCCTGTGGCTGACATCGACGAGAAGACCGACCTCGCGCACGCCATCTCGTGCATGCGCGCCATCAAGCAAGCGGCCGTGCACCAAAAGGAACTGTTTGTGCCTGAGCGCGTTCTGGCCTGGGTTGACTACATGGGCATCCAGGTGGTTACGCCCCCGAACGAGGAACACGACCCGCGTCAATACATCGACGAATAGCAGGTTGTAAAGAAGCCCCTTTAACCTGCCAGGTAGTCCGTGGATCTGCAACAACAGTTTCCTTTGTGGGTTGACCGTAGGGCAAGGGTTCTACCCTTGCCGTCAACTACGGAGGATTGGGTAGGTTTGGTGAGTGAGACAACAGAAGGCGTTATAAGGGAGAAGCCTGATGAGCGAGCTTGAAACAAAGGATGCGCGTACGTTGTTGCATAAGACGACGGCGCTGTGTCCGGATTGCCTGACGGAGTTGCCGGCTGAGGTGTACGCTGACGGCGACGGCGTGGTGTGGATGGAGCGCACGTGCTCTGACCACGGGCGCTTGGCGACGCGCATGTGGCCCGACGCCGAGCACTACCAGTGGCTGCGCTCGCTCGCGTTTCCGCCGACGGCTCCCGAGAACACCATCCCGGCCACGGCGCCGTGCCCGCACGGCTGCGGCACGTGCAGTCGCCACGTGCGGCGCGGCACGCTGTTGGAGATTGAGGTCACGCGCAACTGTAACCTGCACTGCCCCGTGTGCTTCATGAGCGCCGAGACGGGTGAGGGCGACCCCACGCTTGAGGAAATTAGCGCCATGTACGATACCATCGCGAACGCGGTGGGCATCGACGGCGCAGTGCAGATCACGGGCGGGGAACCTACCTGCCGCAAGGATTTGCCCGAGATTATCCGCATGGGTCGCCAGAAGGGCTTCTGGGGTATCGAGGTCAATACGAATGGCCTGGTCATCGCTGCGCGCGATGGCTACTTGGAGGAACTGGTGGCCGCGGGTCTCACCGGTGTGTATCTGTCCTTCGACGGCCTGACGGGTGACGTGTACGAGGCCACCTGCGGGCGCGACATTCTGGATGTGAAGCTGCGCGTGATTGAGCGCTGCCGCGAGGCGGGCATCCAGGTGGTGCTTTC
The DNA here is from genome assembly GCA_019113915.1 of Candidatus Gordonibacter avicola. Classification (GTDB taxonomy): domain Bacteria; phylum Actinomycetota; class Coriobacteriia; order Coriobacteriales; family Eggerthellaceae; genus Gordonibacter; species Gordonibacter faecis. The sequence goes on along the minus strand of DXGM01000048.1, from coordinate 17,023 downwards.
CGTGGCCGTGGTGGCAGGTTCGAACGACAAGCAGCTGGGCGACCTGTTGCGCTTCTCGCTGGAGAACGCTGACGTGGTGGCGGGCCTTGCGCTGCAGCCGGCGTTCACGTCCGGGCGCTTCGACGCCGAGCGTGCCCTGCCCATGAGCGCGGGCGACGTGATCTTCCAGCTGGCCGAACAGTCCGACGGGCTCATTGAGCCGCGCGACATTTGGCCGCTCGGATGCTCGAACCCGCTCTGCGACACGGGTGTGTTCTTCGTCCATGGCGAGCCACCTGCGGGTATGATGCCGCACCCCTCGGGCTTCTACCCGGCCACGCGCGCGATGACGCTGGAGGAGTACCGCGAGGGCTACTCGCCTGACAGCCCTCAGGGGTCGGTGTTCCTCGATATTTTGGCGAAGAAGGGCGTCGAGGTGAAGAGCGGGCTGTCCGTGATCATCATGAACTACATGGACGCGGTGTCGATGGATACGCAGCGGCTGCGCGAATGCTCTATGATGGTGACGGTGCCTGACGGGCGCGCCATCCCGTTCTGCTCGTATCATTTGACGGATTCTGCGGGGAGACGTGTGTATCCGCCTTGGTGTAAGGAATCGCTGCGCTAGTGCGTTTGACCTGCGAGTGCTCAACCTGTGGAGCGCGGAGAATGCTCAGTCGTTCGGACATGTCGCGCTCAACCTGCGGGACGCGGGAGTGGCGGCAGTGCCCAGTCGCTCAAACAGTCCTCGCTGCGCTGCGGAACTCGCTTGGTGGACACCGCCGCCACTCCCGCTAGATGAAGCCTGTGGAACTGCGCGTGGCACGGCCGTTCGTCTGCGCATTCTTCGCTAGATTGGGTTGCCATCGCTTCGCTCGGCAACGATCGTGCAGTTCTTGGTTGGCGCGCGGATACTTGTGCTCCCGGCAGTCCTCCTGCGTGATGTGGGGGAACGGGCTGGCCTCTGATTGATGAGGGGTGTTCGCGCTTCGCGCGAATTGGGCGGGACGTTGTTGGGAGAGCCTGCTTAGGAAGAGGAAATTATGGCTGATTATCGAATCGTGAATGATCCTGATAGGTGTGTGGCTTGTGGGCTTTGTGTTGCGTTTTGTCCTTGCGAGGTGTTGGAGGCTGATGAGGACGGGCATCCGTTTGCGGCGCGGGTTGAGGACTGTGTGGGGTGTACTACCTGTTCAGGGAACTGTCCGCAGCGGGCGTTGTTGGTGGAGGCTATCGGGGATGCGGTGTATGATCCCTTCGCCGATGAGGCGCGGGCTGAGCCGATTTCTGATGAATTGCATAAGCAGTATGCCGAATGGCAGCGCATTATCATGGAGAAGTTGGGGCTGCGTTGGCAGCCGGTGGCGGTGAGTCTTATTGATAAGGACGAACTGCTGCCCGACGTTCCTATGCCGCCCGAGAATCAGCGTTTTTGTCAGGCGATGATGGCGGCGCGGCGCGGGGCTTCTATTCTTATGCCGCCGCATCGGCATTCGTGTCCGGACGGGACTTCCATCTTTGGTATGACGGGCGTGCCGGAGAAGTTGGCGACGGGCGAGATCTACGTGCTGTTCCATAAGGTGGTGAATGCGGAGGCGGCTGCGCGGATGGTGGCTGAGCGGCCGACGTTGCCGCCGAAGAGCAGGCGGGCTACCTACGTGGCGCCGCTGGCAAAGACGGTGCGTGAGCCTGAGGTGGTGGTCATCACGGGTACGCCTGAGCAGATGATGTGGCTGTGTATGTCCATGAGCTACTACTCGGGGCATCGTTTTGACTTCCACGCGAGTGGCTTTAACTCCATGTGCGTGGAGGCGGTGTTGTATCCGCTCACGGAGCAGGAGCCCAACATCACGTTCGGCTGCTACGGCTGCCGCGCGGCCACTGACCTGGGAGAAGACATGATGTTCATGGGCCTCCCCACCGACAAACTACCCATCGTAGCGCAAGGCCTCACCGAGTTGGCAAAGAAAGCCATCCCGGATTCCCGCATGAAGATTTACGTTCCACCCATCATGTAGGTTTGGGGTGGCAAAATTGTGAGATTGCCGTTTTTGCTGCACTTGTGCGATAGTGGCTTAAAGAGGCCTTGGGGGAGAAAGGTGTGTTATGGCTGACGAATTGTTCCATCTTCGGGACCCGCGTCCGGAGGAAAAGGCGGTGCTTGATGCGTACGCGAACGCCGAGGGGATGGATGCCATTCCTTCTCTCGAAGGGGTGCGCGTGGCGGCTAATGAGGACGATGAAGTGGTGGGATTCATGCGCCTGGCGATTTCCGACGAGGACATCGCGTTCGTAAATCCCATCATCACGCATGAGACCTGGCGCGGCTTTGGCGTGGGGCGTGCGCTCATGGAGGAGGCGCTTGAGCGCTACGGCGAACTGCGTCTTGTGTCGCGCGGCGGCAGCATCCCGTTCTATCAGGCGCTCGGGTTCGAAGCCATCCCGTGGGAAGACATCGAAATGACCATGGTAGACGACTGCGACCACTGCGACATGCGCAAAGAATGCGGCCCATTGCCCATGGGCAAGAAGCTGGGCTAGACAACCAACACCCGCCTTCCACTGTACAAAAGGGAAAAGGCAGGGCCAATGTGAGAAGCGAAACCTATTCGGGGGCGGATGGTGCCCCCGTTTCTTTTTGCGGAGGCGATCCCTGATCGTACTCTGCGCTCTCCATACGTATACAGTGTAACTACCTGCGCTTTTCTTCAAATGAGTGAAAAACGCTGTCGTCTGATGTGCTCGGTCATGATTGAAGCTCGTTTGGAAAAGTTCTACTATAGGCGAACACGAGGGGGTAGCTGTCGGTAAAGGGAGCCGACAGCGGCCGTGCGGCCAAAAGGGGGTATATGGTCACTTCGCCTGAAAAAGAACTGCTCAATTCAATCGTACGTGCGAAGCTGACGCCGCCGATACTGCCGACTGGCTATGTGTGCAGGGAGCAGGTTTTCGAGAAACTGGACGTGTTCGCCCGTCAAAAGTTGACGCTTATTAGTGCGCCGCCGGGTTACGGGAAAACTGCTTTGCTGGTTAATTTCACTCAGCGTAAGGTGGCGGAGGGCTGCCTTGTGTCGTGGCTCACTGTTGACGCGGAAGATGCTGATCTTGCCCGCTTCTGGCGACATGTTGCTGCGGCTTTGGCATGTTTTGGACAGGAAGTTTCCACGCAGGTTGTTCCTCTGATGGCTGCCGCGTGGCAGGAAAAGGGCGCGGAACTGGATGAAAATGCCGTTGTTGAGATAGGAAATGCCCTGTTTGATTCCTTGCCGGCCGGTAAAGCGTGCTATCTGCTTGTCGATGATTACGGAAGTGCCGAGCATAGGGGGCTTGACGAGCGGCTGCTGAAACTCTGTGCCTCAGCCCCTTCCGATTTCCACGTGGTACTCGCCTCATCTGCGTTTTCCTGGGCTCTCCAGACTGATGTCTATCGGTTAGGGTACGGTTATTTGGGGACGGAAGACTTATCTTTGACGCTTCGCGAAGCCCGCTGCATGGCGGATGCGATGTGCGACGAACCACCGTCTGATGAGGCGCTTGCCCGAGCTCATGAGCTTGTTGAAGGATGGCCGCAGGGAATCAAGCTTGCAGCACGAACCCTGTCAGGCGCGCGCACTGCGGATGAGGTGCGGATTGACGGCGGCCTTCTGAATGTGCGGAGGTACTTTGAAGCACAAGTGGCGCGGTTGGTTACCGGAGACGTACTCTCATTTCTGTTTGAAATGTCGGTGCTGGAAACATTCAGCCGTCCTCTGTGCGAGGCAGTGTTTGGCGCGGGCTCAACGCAGGCGCTCTTAGATGAAATTATACGGCGCAACCTGTTCGTTGTGCCGTGCGATGAAGAGGGGATGTGGTTTCGGTTTAATCGCCTGTTTGCTGACTGGTTGCGCAATGAGTTGCTTCAACTGCGCAGGGAGGAAGTGCGTGAGCGCTGTTCACGGGCAAGTGAGTGGTTCCATGATTATGGAATGAAGGACGAGGCGGCAAAGTATTTGCTGCTGGCAAGCGATTTCGACTACGTGGCGAACCTCACCGAGGCAACGTGCTCGCTTTCGCGTCAAGACAAGCGCATTCCCTACCTGCTGTGGCTCTGTCGCATTCCCTCGGCCGAGTTTGCGGACTCACCTTTGTTGTGTATGTTGTCGGCGTGGTCATGTATTACGAATGCGCGTGTTGCCGATGCCCAAACGTGGATTGCTCGGTTTGAGTGCAGTATGGCGGAGCCAGAGCATGCTGGAAGTCTTGACGCGAGTATCGTCGAATTTTCGTCGAAGTGCCTCACAATGAAATGTATTGCTATGGAAGGCGACGGCAAGGAAGCGCTGGCGCGGTGTGACGAGTTACTGAATAGCGGCTATGAGATAAAGCCGTCGCTCATGAGTATGATCTACCAGTCGCTTGGTGAGTCGTATGAGCGCATCGGCGATATGGCTCAAGCGCAGGAAATATACCTTCAAGCGCAGGCGAGCGCCAGTGTGGATGCCACGATGCACCAACTGCTGTTCAACTCGTTCAACTTCGCTGAGGTACAGCATTGCTTTGGCGAACTTGACGAGGCGCGTGAAAGTTGTGAGAAACTGCTGCAAACGTGCCCCGCTGACTTTGCGCTTTACGGAGCAATCTGTGCTCTGTTGGCGCGCGTGCTGTTGGAGCGCAACGAACGCGACCGGGCTGCTGTACTTGTGGAGCGCTCGCTTAATCGCACGTCTCACTATCGACACATCGACATGTATCTTGAGGCCAAGATTGCCCAGGCGGGTTCCCTCGCCGCCGCGGGAAGTCTTTCTGAGGCCTATGAGGCCATTGTTGAGGGCATTCTTCACGGTGAACAGAAAGACGTTCCGCGCGCTGTGCTGTTGTTGGCTTACTTCCAGCAGGCGGAGATAGCTGCACGGCGAAAAAATCTCCGCGATTTGCTGGTGATTGAGAGAAAGTTTGCGGCACGGGTTCACGATGAGGATGTACACAGTCAGCTGCTGCTTTCGTTTGTGCGAGCGCTTGCCGCGCGCCAAGCAGGAGATGTCGCGGCAGCGCTTGAGACGCTTGATGCTTTGGTGGCGCGCGCTCGGGAGAACCGGTACGTGTGCATTGTGGTGAAGGCGCTCGTGGTTCAAGCGGTGGTCTTGGCTGAGCAGGGCGACGAGTCTCATGCCTATGCATCGTTGGGTGAGTTGCTGGGGCTTGCCAGCCGATTCGGGTTCGTCCGCAGCTTGCTTGATGCGGGGGAGCCAATGCGCGACCTTCTGCGCAACTACTCAACTACGCGTAAGGCGGGCGCTGTTGTGCGCTCCTACGTGAAGTCACTGCTTGTTGAATTTGAGCGAGAGCTTCCCACGGCACCGCCAGCCATCGATGGTTCGGGTTCGTTTGCCAACGATGGTCCCGATCCTCTCACGCCGCGAGAGTTGGAAATACTCAAGCTTCTCAATATGGGCCTCTCGCGCAAAGAGATAGCGGACACGCTCTGCATCAGCGTCAATACGGCGAAAAAGCACCTTGCAAACATCTACAGCAAGCTCGGCGTGGGTACTCGTGATGAGGCGTTGGGCAAATACACGGGCGACCACTTTGCGGGCAGTGTGCAGGTGAGCTCAGCCATCCGCTAATTGACGGGAGAGCCTTACCCCCTCTCTTACCCGCCGTAGTTACCCTTGCGTTCGGTCTTGCGAAGGTCATGAACAGGCCGCGGAACCTTCGTATCCTCTCCCTTAGACGCCCTCACGGGGTGTCGTGAAAAACGAGGAAAGGATTGCTATGTGTTTCAGACCGCCCGCGGCCGTTGAAGGCCCTGTTAACTGTCCATCCTGTGGTGCGGAGGTGCCCGCCTCATCCACCGCCTGCCCTCATTGTGGTTACACGGCACCTGCGCCGGCCGTGCGCGCTCCAGGTGCCCCGCCCACACCTCCGGCTCCCGGCGCTCCCGGTGCTGGCGCTGGCGCGCCTCCGCCTGCACCGCGTGTCTAGCTCAGGAGTAAGAGGCTTCGCGTTTGCTTGCAGAAGAGTGGAGGGTTCCGCACCTGTTGCGCGCGGTTCCTTACCCTCGCCGTTACCCTGGCTCATTACCCCGGCGTATCACCCCTGCGGAGCCACGCATTGGGGTCATGAAAACGGATATCGCCCTCAGTAGAGTGAAGCCAGAGGTCACACCAGCAGCAAGAGGAGAGAAAGGATACGCCATGTCTGAGAGCATGGTCGGCGTGCCGAATGACTACGTTGACGAGAAGGGCATTCGCTGGCGGCGTACGCGCTGCCATATGTGCCACATGAACTGCGGCATCTTTGCCGGCGTTGACACGACCACCGGTCGCTTGGTTGAACTGCGCCCCAACGACGATGAAGGTGCGGTGCTCTGCAACCGTTTGGGGGAGAAAGGCCAGCGCGCCATCAAGTTCCACTACCACCCTAAGCGCATCAATCACCCGCTCAAGCGTGCAGGTGAGCGCGGCGAAGATAAGTGGGAAGAAATTTCCTACGATCAGGCCATTAAAGAGATTGCGGAGAAACTGCAGGATCTGATTGACACGTACGGTCCCGAGACGCTTGTGTCATCTGAGGGTACGTACCGCTCCGATCACCTGTGGGCGCGTAGCCGCTTTACCAACCTGCTGGGCAACCCGGGTAACGTTATCGACCCCGGCACCATCTGCTGGTGCTGGAACTATTCGCTCAACATGGCCATGGTGGGCTGGCCTATCGAGTCCATGATGCCCGCCTCGCCGCAGCAGTCGCATACGATTGTGAACTGGGGAAAGCGTTGTTCGGAATCCTACGCTCCGGAGGCACCGCTCTGGCGTGTCATCAAGGGCCGCACAACCGTGAACGAAGAAGACCCAGCTCAACTCATTGTGGTGGACCCGGTGTGCATCAGTGAGGCTGGTCAGGCTGACCAGTGGTTGCAGCCCTATCCGAACACCGACTGCATCATCTGCTTGGCGTGGATCAACTACATCATTGCGAACAAGCTCTACGACGAAGACTTCCTCAAGTACTGGTCGAACGCCGTGTTCCTTGTCCGCATCGATACGGGCAAGCTCCTGCGAGCCGATGAGGTGGCGGACGACGGCCTGCACGAGGACTTCGTTGTGTGGGATCAGGCGAGCGGTGGCGTACTCACGTGGTGCTCCGACGAGAACCATTACCGCACTGCGGGGAAAGATGCTGTGGTGGATGCTGCTCTGTCCGGCACCTACACCGTGAGGCTGGTTGATGGCGCGCAGGTTGAATGCATGACTGCGTTTGATGCCATCGCAGCCCGCATGGAAGAGTACACACCTGAGCGTGCTGCCAAGGTGTCCGGCGTGCCTACGCGCAAGATTGAGGAAGCGGCTCGCCTGTACGCCACGAACGGACCTGCCTGTATCATCTGGGGTCTTGGCGGAGGCGATCAGCACGGCAACAACGCATCGAGTTTCGGTATAGCCAAAACCATTCTGCGCATTCTCACGGGCAATATCGACAATCCCGGTGGCGAGTTTGTTGGTCAACCTGCCGACCCCAACGGCGTGGGCAAGGAAAAACTCTACCCGGTGCGCGATGCCGAGATGGAACTGTCCCATTTGCAGGACCCGGAAAACCAGTCCAAATACATCGGCAACGATCGTTTCCGCGTGATGGCATGGCCCGGTTTCAAGATGATCGACAAGAACTATCGCAAAATGTATGACCTGCCGCGCCCCATGCTGCATCAGATGCTGTGCTCACCTTCGCTTGTGATGGACGCGATTATCGACGAAAAACCTTATCCCATCAAGGCCATGATTGCCTGGAGTTCGAACCCGCTCGCCTGGGCTCCCAACACCAAGAAGATGTACAAGGCCCTGAAGAAGCTGGAACTTTTGGTGGTATGTGAGTATTGGAAAACACCGACGGCGGCTCTTGCCGACTACATCATGCCCGCAGCGGACTGGATGGAGCGCCCCATGTGCACAACATCGGAGGACTCCATGGACTTCATCACCGTGGGTGATCGCGGTGTGGAACCCTTCGCCGAGCGCCACATGGATTACGACTTCTTCCGTGCCCTCGGGTGCGCCATGGGGCAGGAAGAACACTGGCCATGGGAGACCTATGAAGACGTTATCAAGTACCGTATTGCGCGCGTGCCTGGTCTCACGTACGAGAAGGTGGTGAACGACGGCACCTATTTCCCGTATCCCACCGAGTACTATAAGTACTCAAAGCGCCTGGAAAACGGCCAGATTTGCGGCTTCGCTACGAACTCACGCAAGGCGGAGATATACGCCTCGGTTATCGAGGATTTGGGGTATGACCCGTTGCCGGTGTATCGCGAGCCTGAATCGCCACTCGGTAATCCGGAAATGGCGAAGGAGTATCCACTACGCTTGACCACCGCTGGTCGCATCAGCCCGCTGTATCACTCGGAGATGCGTACACCTGGCCACGGCACGCGCACCGTCGCGCCATACCCGATGACCTGGATGCACTTCAATGATGCTCGCGCGCTCCATATCAAGGAAGGCGACTGGATCTGGATTGAAACGCCGATGGGTCGCATTCGCCAGAAGGCACACCTGGGCTGGGACATTCCAGAAGGCGTGGTGCAGGTGCCGCCCAGTTGGTGGTATCCCGAACTGCCCGCTGAAGAACCGTGGAGTCAGGGCGTATTCGATGCTGCCGCCAATGTACTTATCGATGATGATCCAGACAAGGCCGATCAGATGACGGCTACGTGGAACTGTCGCGGCCTTTTGTGCAAGGTATACCCGTGTATCGACCCGAACGATGGCGCAGATGACAGCGTGCCAGCCGACTGCTACGACGGCAAGCACAACACCACATGGGACCGCGCCTACCAGAATTTGGGCACGTGGGAGGTGAGGAAGTAAGCCGTGATTGTCAGTACGACCTCATGAGGGGTGTGCCCGCAGCTTCTCGCGGGCGCCGGGGATGTCCTATCAAGGCGGTTGCCTACGTTTATTGCGAACTGGTGAGATAGGTCACCCGACAGATAATTTCGGTGGCCCGGTCGGCCCATCGGAGGGTTGTGATGGGTCGATCAGGCCAGGAAAAAAGGAGAGGGCAAAATGAGGGAACGAACTTCTTTCAAGGTAGGCATGGTTGGAATAGCCGTGCTCATTGTGTTAGCAGCGTTTTTTATTCCCAATCCGGAGGGTCTTGCGTTTGAGGGTAAGATGATGCTCGGCATTCTTGTTGCGTGCATCGTTTTGTGGATTACCGAGGCCATTCCCATCGTTATTACCGCTTGGCTGTTCGCGGCGGCGGTACCTATCATGGGCATACTAACGCCAGGGGAGACCTGGGCTCAAGGCGTGAGTGTGGCTATGGTTCTGTGTTTGTCCTGCTTTGCGTTGGCGTTGTTTGTGCAGTATTCAACCATTTCGCTTCGTATCATCGCCTTTGTTCTTAAGTGGGCGAAGAATGATTCCAAGAAGGCACTTGCTGGGTTAATGGTGGCTACGGCAATTCTTTCTATGATCATTGACGACTTGGTGCTGGTCTTGATGATGCTTCCCTTCGCTTATAAGATCCTTGATGAGAACGGCACGCCGTGGGGAGACAAATCCAATTTGGCTAAGGCTCTCGTTCTGGGCATTGCGTTCGCATCCTATATCGGCGGCTGGATCACGCCTGTTGGCAGCGTGGTGAACATCCTGGCCATGGGCTTTGCCGAGCAGTCTTTGGGTGTTACCGTTACCTTTGCTAACTGGATGATTCTTGGCTTCATCATGAACATTGTTATTCTTCCCGTGTCCTGGTTTGCGCTCGTTAAGATTTTCAAACCGGAGCCTATCAGCGACGATGCGCTTGAGCGTATTCGGGAAGAGCGCGCTTCTCTTCCTGGGTTCACCAAGGATGAGATTTGGGGCATGCTTATCATCGTTGGTACGCTGGCTCTGTGGCTTGCGGGTTCGTGGGTTCCCGCTCTGGACGCCGTGGTGGTAGGCCTTGTTGCTCTGGGTCTGCTCTTCCTACCTCCGTTCAAATGCGTTTCTTTCAAGCGGTATGTAGACGAAAGCCCGTGGCAAGTGGTGATGCTGAACTGGGCCGTTGGTTGCTTTGTGGCGGGCATGATAGCGACTGGTGCCATGACCTGGCTAGTCAACGCTGTCTTTGGACCGATGAGCGCGCTCCCCGTGATTGGTGTCATGCTGCTCGTGGCCATATTCGCCTGCGTATTCCATAACATTCTCCCTGCTGGCGCAGCTGTTGCTGGACTTATTACCATTCCCATCTGCGGATTGGTTGCCAGTGTGGGTGGCAATATCACCGCCGCCATCTTCATGTGCGCCGTGTTCTCCTCTGCAGCATTCTTACTGCCGCTGGACTTGGTGGTATATGTCGCGTATTCGAGCGAGCGAAAGTACTTTGCGCCGATTGACGAACTCAAGGTTGGTTGGGTACCCAGCATCGCTGCTGTCGCAATGGTGTCGTTGGTTATTCCTGCCGTGTGTGCCGTGATGGGTTTGGCGTAACCGCGCCGGCAACAACGAAGCTATGGGAGCGTATGGGCCTCCAGCGGGATTCTATCGGAATGAGCATCGCGTGCGCATTGACCCGCTGCTGTGTACGGCTTGCATGAAATGCGCGCAGGCGTGTCCGCAGCATGATGTGATTGGTGTGGTCAAGGTTAACGGCACGCCGTTTATGGAAGTGAGGCATGTCGAAAACTGCGTGGGCTGCGGCCGGTGCGTGAATGCTTGCCTCACCAACGCGATTGGTCTGTACCTGGTGTAGCGCACCTGAACGTGCGGTGGCCTCCTTTTCCCACCCCCTGGAAGAGGAGGCCATCAAATCTAGACGAAAGGAATTGGCATGATAGCAGACGAGTATTTAAGTGGCGTTGATCTCGCATCCGATATCAAGGCAAAAAAGGTATCTCCGGTTGAGGTTATGGAAGAGTGCGTCGCGTCCATTGAGGCGCGTAATCCTTCGCTTAACGCTTTCACCTATACGGCGTTTGATGAGGCGCGCGAAAAGGCTGCCGAGGCAGAGAAGGCTCTCATGCATGGCGATGCTCACGGTGCGTTCTTTGGAGTGCCCACTGCGGCGAAGGATTTTTTGCCTGGCGTTCCCGGATGGCCGGGAACCACGGGGGGCGTGAAGGCGCTTGCTCACATGAAGGATGACGGTTACGGCTGCTACACCAAGGCGATGGTAGACGAAGGGGCCATCCTGGTGGGTAAGACTAATGCGCCGTCGTTCGCCTTCCGCGGCACCTGCGACAACAAGCTGTTCGGAGCCACGAGCACGCCGTTCAAGGTGGGCTTTAACTCGGGTGGTTCTTCGGGCGGTTCGGCAGCCGCGGTAGGCGACGGCATGCTCCTTGTGGCGGAAGGCACCGACGGCGGCGGATCTATCCGTATTCCTGCGGCATGGTGTGGCTGCTACGGCTATAAGGCATCAGTCGGTACTATTCCCGCGCCCGTGAGGCCAAACGCATTTTCGCTTACGCATCCCTACACGTGGGATGGGTCTATCAGCCGCACGGTAAAGGATGCAGCTCATGCGCTCCAGGCCATGGCATGTTTCGACCCGTTTGATCCGGTGAGCATCGATTGGGGTGAGCGCAACTTTATCGCTGCGCTTGAGAAGCCGCTTTCGGGCTGGCGCGTTGGGTTCACTCCGGACTTCGGCATCTTTCCAGTTGACCCTGAGATTAAAGCTTTGGTAGCTGCTGCGGCGCAGCGTTTTGAGGAAGCTGGCGCTCAGGTGGAGCCGGTGGAATTTGGCCTCGCGCGTTCGCATTTTGAACTTGCCGAGGCGTGGTGTCGTCTCATCTCTATTTCAGGCATGGAGTCGGTGGAAGCACTCAAGAATAGTGGCATTGATCTGCTGAAAGACCATGCTGACGATCTACCGTCCGAGTTTGTGTATTGGATCAATGATACGTACCGGCGCAATTACGTCGACTACAACGCCGATGATGTCGTGCGCACTGAAATTTACGATGCATTGCAGACAGCGTTCCAGACCTACGATCTTATTATTTCGCCAGTTACGGCATGCCATCCTGTGCCTAACGTTCCGGGCGGTTGTACGGCGGGTCCCGCCGAACTTGCCGGAGAGCGCGTCGAGCCGATCATCGGATGGTGCCTTACCTACTTCTGTAACTTTACCGGACATCCGGCAGCTTCCATTCCCGTTGGCCTTTCGAAGGACGGATTCCCGGTAGGCATGCAGATCATCGGACGTCGCTGGGCTGACGAAGATGTGCTGGCAGCAAGTGCGGCATTCGAGCGCCTGCAGCCATGGGCTGATCTCTACCGAATCACGGCTGAACGCGACCTGGGATAGGGCTGGCGAAAGCTACGCAGACGCTTCGGGAGGGAGCATCTGCGGCTGAAATAAAGAAAGAGGAATAAGCATGTCAGAGAGAACAGTTGATAAGTCGGTCGTCAAGTGTCTGGGGTTCTGTGGGTTCGGCATGGGCTCGAACATCACCGAGGTTGACGTGGTGGACGGGCGCGTGGCGCGTATCCGACCGCTGCACTACGACCAGTTGTACACGCCCGAGGAGCTGAACGCGTGGAAGATTGAAGCACGCGGGCATGTGTTTGAGCCCGGCATGAAAAGCTACCCGCCGCCGCTGTCGGTGGCGTACAAGACGCGCACCTATTCGCCGAACCGCATCCCTTACCCGCTCAAGCGCGTGGACTGGGACCCAAACGGCGAGCGCAACACACAAAACCGCGGCACGTCGAAATACGCGCGTATTTCGTGGGATGAGGCGTGCGATCTCATCGCTGCCGAGATAAAGCGCATCCAAGAAGAAGCCGGACCCTTCTCCATCCTGGCGCAATCTGACGGTCACGGTGAGACGAAGAATGTGCACGCCGCTCACGGTTGCCAGACGAACCTGCTGAACCTGACGGGTGGTTTCCTCAAGCAGGCGCGCCAGCCCGACAGCTGGGAGGGTTGGTACTGGGGCGCGAAACACGCCTGGGGTATGGATCCGGTAGGTATGCAGACCATTACAACAAACGTCGTCAAGGACATTTCCGAGAACGGTGATGCCGTGTTCTATTGGGGCGCCGATCCCGAGACCACGCCGTGGGGCTGGGGTGGCCAGATGGCGAGCCGCCTGTGCTACTGGTTCAATGAGATTGGCGTGCTGTCGGTGTTCGTGGCACCTGACTGTAACTATGCTGCCGCTGTGCATGCCGACAAGTGGATACCCGTGCTGCCGAACACCGACGTGGCGCTGCAGCTGGCCATCGCCTATGTATGGATGACCGAGGGCACCTACGAGAAGGAGTACCTGGATACGCACGCCGTGGGCTTCGACTGGTTCGAGTACTACGTGCTGGGCCACGAGGATGGCATGCCAAAGACGCCTGAGTGGGCGGCCGAACGCTGCGGCGTGCCGGACTACCGCATCAAGGCGCTCGCGCGCTACTGGGCGAAGCATAAGGTGTCCATCGCACACTGCAACGGAGGCGGCTACATTCGAGCGGCGTTCGCGCATGAGCCGGCACGCATGGAAGTGTATTTGCTTGGCATGCGTGGGGTAGGGCAGCCCGGCGTGAATCAGTTCCAGATGATTGAATGGCAGCTCATGGACGTGAAGACGCTCAACCCGTTGCCATCATGCAGTGTGCTGCCCTCATCCGAGGGCGCCTACCGCGGTGCCACTATGGACCTGAGCGAACCGTTCATTCCCAAGACCATGATCCACAAAGCCATCACCGAGCCATCTATCGAGTGGCATGGGCACGTTATTGCCGGCATCGACCGTGCTGATCAACTGATTCCCTTTACGTATGCGCCTGAGCCGGGTAAAGGCATTCGCATGATCTGGTCCGATTCCCCCTGTTGGTCCACCTGCTGGAACGGCGGCCATGAATTCCAGGATGCGCTGCGCCATCCGAACCTTGAGTTCGTGCTCGTGCAGCACCCCTGGATGGAGAACGACTGCCTGTTCGCCGACATTATCCTGCCCACTTCCACCACCCTCGAATTGGAAGACTTCAATGTGGATGTGCGCAACGGCCAGTGGAATGCCATCGCTTACGAGGGGCAGGCTGTTGACCCGGTAGGTGACGTGCGCACCGACTACGAGGCGGTGGGCGAGGTGGCTCGTGCCCTTGAACGGCTGGGTGGCATCTACGAAAATCTCTATGAGCGCTATACCTGCGGTAATGAGGTTATCGACTGGATAGAGAAGGGCTTTCGTGAGTGTGGCATGGAGGACGGCGACACGGCTGATTTCGACCAGTTCCTTGAGAATCGCTTCATGCTGTTCCCGACGGAAGAAGACTGGGATGCAAAGCCAGCGGGTCTCATTGGCTTTTATGAGGACCCGGAGAACAACCCGCTGCTCACGCCTTCGGGCAAGATTGAATACTATTCCACAACGTTGGCGGAAACGTTCCCTGATGATCATGTGCGTGGCCCGGTAGCTCACTGGATTGAGAAGGGCGACGGTCACGACGACCGCATCTCCAGCGAGCGTGCGAAGGAGTATCCGTATTTGCTGGTGACGAACCATCCGCGCTGGCGCGTGCACGCGAATCATGATGACGTGCCCTGGTTCCGCGAACTGGCCACGTGTAAGGTAGTAGGCCCTGATGGGTATGGCTACGAGCCGTTGTACGTGAATCCCGTTGACGCCGAGAAGCTGGGCCTAGCGGACGGCGACATCGCTGGTATCTACAACGAGCGCGGCATGGTGCTGGGCGGCGTGGTGCTGTCCGAGCGCATTATGCCGGGAGCGGTGTCGCAGGACCATGGTGCGCGCTGCGATAGCATTGTGGTGGGTATGGGCGGTCTCGATCGCGGCGGGGCAAACAACCTCATTTGCCCTTCGGCCACTACTTCGAAAAACGCAGCGGGCGAGGTGACGAACAGCTTCCTTGTGGGTGTGAAGAAAGTTGATGTGTTTGAGCTCGCTGAGCGCTATCCCGAGGCGTTCGCGCGTTCTTACGATGCGGAGTGCGGTCGAGTGCTGGACAGTCTGATTGTGGAGGAGTAGCCATGAAGGCGTTTTTGATAGATGTTGCTAAGTGTAACGGGTGCCACAATTGCCAGATTGCCTGCAAGGATGAACACTGCGGTACTGAGTGGATGCCCTATGCGGCCGATCAGCCCATGACGGGGCAGTTTTGGTGCAAGGTTGACGAGCAGGTGCGCGGCAGTGTGCCAGTGGTGCGTGTAACCTACACGCCGCTTCTGTGCGGTCACTGCGATGACGCGCCCTGTTTGGCTGTTGCTCAGGACGGCGCGGTGTACCGTCGTGATGACGGACTGGTAGTGATTGACCCTGCGAAGGCAAAGGGTCAGCGCGCCATCATGGACGCCTGCCCACTGGGTGCGGTGTACTGGAATGATGAACTGAATATTCCGCAAAAGTGCACGGGGTGTGCTCACCTGTTAGACGATGGCTGGGTCGAGCCGCGTTGTGTGGATGCTTGCCCGACTGGTGCGCTCTCGTTCGGCGAAGAGGAAGAACTCGATCTCGCTGGTGCAGAACCGCTTGAGGCACTGGTTGGTCTGGGTTCGCATGCGTGGTATAAAAATGTGCCGAAGCGCTTCGTGGCCGGCTGCCTCGTGGACTTCAAGACCCGCGAAGTGGCGATTGGGGCGAAGGTGGCGCTTGTGAGCGCCGCGGGAGTTGAGGTGGCGAGCGGGGAAACTGACGACTTCGGTGATTTCCTGTTTGACCAGGTGGATGCTGCGGTTTATACGGTGCGCATCGCAGTTGAGGGAAAGACGCTCGAATTTGAGGCGGATGCGAGTGAGCGGGATGTCAATTTGGGAGACCTTGCGCTTGCCTGATGGTTTTGTTGCCCCTCGCAAGGCGCACGTGAGAAGTTGAAGATCCTGCACGTCACGGCTTTGTGGAAAATATTTCCGGCTGATGGCGTGCAGGATCCCGTTTGATGTATGTCTGTTGTGGTGTGCTAGTGCGAGCACATGGGGGTTTCGGGGAGTTCGATGCCGAGGGCGTCGGCGGCATCGGAGCGCAGTTCTTCCAAGGTGAGCTCGTAGCACGCGAGTGCGTCGATCCAGCGGCGGAGGCAGTTGCGACCCTTGTCGGTGAGGGTGAACAGGCGTTTCGCCGAGCCTTCCTCGGGGGTGTCCCATACGGAGGTCACCAGTTCGGCTTCCTCCATGCGCTTGAGGGCGCGGTAGATGCCGGTGGCGTCGGGCTTCTTGCCGCCGAACATGGGGGACTGCGCCGCTTGCTGCACAATGACGTAGCCGTGCAGCGGCGCCTCGGAGCGGGCGAGCAGCGTGAGGATGGTGGGTTGCGACAGCCGGTTGAGCGATTTTCCCAGCTCAGCGCACTCCTGCAGATCGGCGTCGGACTTGGGATGGCAGCTGCTCCACATGGGCGGTTCCTCTTTCTCTTCTTCACGGTCGCCCATGCGCAAGCCGATGGTGGCACGCGCAGGCGCTGGCCTGCAGTAAAATATGCAAACACTATCATCTCATAACTATTTGCAGATTGCTACTAGTGAGAATCTGAAAATAGTAGCCCACCCGCCAACCACCGTTCCCAACCAACCGCTCGCACCGCCCGCGTCAAAAAAAGTGACGCACTGCGCACTCCCGATTACGCCAAGAGATAAAGTCCTCCCTACAATTATGATGCGGGCGCTTTCCTGTATATATAACTAAAAAGATAATAATAGTCGGGCGATTCACGAATCGCCCTTTCGCACGAAGCGCGAAAACGCAGTTCGCGGATGGGTTTTCGCCTCCGGTGGAACGGGTCATCCGTGAATCGCCCCACAAAAAGGTGACGCGCTTCGCGCTGGCTATTACGCCACGAGGTGACCAACTTCCCTCGCTTCATGACGCGGGCTGATTGTCGCAACTCTCTGTCATCCTGAGCGGAGCGCCGTAAGGCGCGGAGTCGAAGGATCCCGTGCGGCGTCAGTAGGAAATCTCCCAGCTATCGCCACCCGGGATCCTTCGACTCCGGCGCTTCTCGCGCCTGCGAATCTCCTATGTTTTGTCAAGATATTCTCGATAGGTTTTAGGCCATGGAGCGAAGTAATTCTCCATACCTTTGCTCAAGGTCTGGCAAGTTTCTTGCGCAGCGCTCGATCTCGCTAATCCT
>DXGM01000047.1 GCA_019113915.1 Candidatus Gordonibacter avicola | reverse complement strand
AGAACGTCATATCCATCGTGGGGGCCCACAGGCACAGGCCCGTGTAGAACATCAGGATGATCAGGATAGGAATAGCCAGGTAGCTGATCTTCTGCGGCACGCCCAGCTTGGCTCCCAGCGGGTGATCCTTCTTCAGGAACAGGTAGTACTTGATCCACGCACCCAGCTGGTGGCGGTTATCGGCCTGCGGCAGCCAGGTCTTGTAGTCCGTAACCTGGTAGCGCGTGCCGCCCGCCGGCGAGGACTTCACGAAGAAGGCCATGATAACGCGGACAATGCAGTTGATGAACAGCACGAAGCCGCAGAACACGTGCACGCCGCGGGCAATGCCCATAAACAGCGGCCAGAACGGGAAGTGGATGCTGAAACCCGTGATGATAAGTAGAATCATCGCCACGAGGTTGATCCAGTGCGTGATAACGAAGGGCAGCGGATGCGCTTCGCGGTAGTGTGCCAAGTGCGCCATGTTACTTCACCCCCCAAGGGCTCGTGACGGTCTCGAAGCTCTTGCCCGTCGCCGGCTCGGTGATGTGGACGGCGCACGCGGTGCAGGGGTCGAAGCTGTGGACCGTGCGCAGCGCGTTGATGGGCTTCTCGATGTCGCCCACCGGGTTGCCGATCAGGGCCTGCTCCATGGGGCCGTGCTCGCCGTTGGCGTTCAGCGGTGCCAGGTTCCAGGTGGTCGGGATGATAATCTGGTAGCCCGTGATCTTGCCGTCCTTGACTTCCTCGGAGTGGTAGAGCGCGCCACGCGGCGCCTCCCAGAAGCCGGTGCCGGAGCCCGTGATGGTCTGAGGCTCGCGGAAGTACTCGCTGTCGCCGCTCTTGATGGCTTCAACCAGTTCAGCCACCCAATCCTTCATGAGGCCAGCGATATAGAGCGTTTCAATCTGGCGAACGGCGGTACGGCCGAGCGTCGACTGCGCGACACCAATCTGGCCGGGAGCGCCGAGGGCCTCCAGCAGGCCATTGACCTGCTCCACGATGAACGGCACGTTGCGCTTGTACGCGGCCAGGACGCGGGACAGTCCACCGGCCTCGTAGGGCTTGCCGTCGTACGCGGGGCACTTGACCCACGTGTAGCGGTCGTTCACGTCGTAGGTGGTGTACTCCGGCTTGGTGACGAAGTACGGGGACTTGTACGTTTCCTCGCCCTCGTACCAGGAGTGACCCATGTACTCGGTGATGAGGTCTTCCTGCACGTCGGACAGGTTCAGCTTGTCGTCGATAACGCCCATGGGCAGGTAGCGATCCTTCAGCTCCATGCTCTCGTTTTCGAAGACGCCCCAGGCCACGTAGCGGCCGCAGCCCTTGCCCCAGTTCAGCGCGTCGATGTAGTACGGCGCGATAGCCAGGGTGTCGGGGATCATGGTAGCCTCAACCCAGTCGTAGATCTCGTCGATGAGACCCTTGAGGTCGTCGAGCTTCTGCTCGGTGGGTACAAATGCCGTGCCACCAGGGATAAGCGTCATCACGTGCGGCATCTTGCCACCCAGGATGGCGGAAATCTGCGAAGCCTTCGCCTGCATCTGGAGGGCCTCAAGATAGTGAGCCGTGCAGATGAGGTCGAGCTCGGGGGGCAGCTGGTAAGCCGTACCCTCTTCGGCGTCAAACCAGTTGCCCGAGAAGATGGACAGCTGGCCGTTGTCGGCGAAGTTCGCCAGACGCTCTTTCAGCGCCACAAAATCGCTGTTCGAAGACGTGCCAGCGGCTTGCGCCAAGTCATAGGCGTCGGCCGGGTCGGCCTTGAGCGCGTTCAGCGGGTTCACGTAATCGAGGGCAGCCAGGTTGTAGAACCACAGGATGTGGCTGTGCAGGAACTGCGCGCCCTCAAGCATGTTGCGGATGATACGCGCGTTGTTCGAAATCTTAATGCCGTAGGCCTTCTCAGCCGCGATAGCGGAAGAGTGCGCGTGGGAGACGGGGCACACACCGCAGATGCGCTGCACGATTTGCGCTGCGTCTTCGGGCGTGCGATTCTCCACGACCATTTCCATGCCGCGGAAGCAGCCGCCGGACACCCAGGCGTCGGACACCTTACCGTTGGTGACCTCCATCTCCACACGGAGATGGCCCTCGATGCGGGTGATCGGATCGATGATTGAACGGGTCATGTAGGCTTACCTCCCTTCTTCTTCGTCGTCGTTCTTCTCGTCGGTCGCGTTGTACTGACCGATGGACTTGTCGGGGTGCTTCGCGTCCCAGCTGCGCACCTTCTCGAAGTCGGCGCCGCCGTCCATACGGCCGGTCACCTTCATGCCGAAGCCGTGCACCACAAGAGCGGCAGCCAGAAGGCCCGTGATACCGAGCGCGATGGTGCCAGGCTGTACCATCCAGTCGCCGATGCGCAGGTCGCGATGGCGCTTGTAGAATGGCGTGTTGACCTCAACCCAGTTTTGACCAGGATCGTTCGGATTGGCCTCGCAGCAGCCGATGCAGGGAGCGCCGGACTGCACGCACCAGCTGCGGCGGTTGTTCCACATAACTACACCGCAGTTGGACTTCGTCTGAGGACCGCGGCACCCGAGCGGGTACAGGCAGTAGCCCAGAGCCTCTTCCTCGGAGCCGAACTGGTACACGAACTCGCCATTCTCGAAGTGACCGCGACGCTCGCAGTTGTCGTGAATGGTCTGGCTGAAGATGCCGACGGGCTTGCCCTCGCCATCCATTACCGGGAAGCGCTCCATCATGACGACGTCAACCAGCACCGACACGAGCCACTCGGGGTTCGCGGGGCAGCCGGGAATGTTCACCACGGGGGTTTTAATGCCGGCCTTCTTGAGGTAGGCCTGCACGCCAAGCGCGCCGGAAGAGTTCGGGTTCGCACCCATCCAACCACCGTTGACTGCGCAGGAGCCCAGCGCGACAACCGCGTTGGCGTTTTCGGCAGCCTCGATCAGATGCTCCGTGCCCGGCTTGTCGGCGACGCGCAGCGCCTGGCCGCCCCAGCCTTCCAGCACAGCACCCTCATAGATGAGGATGTAGTTGCCAGCCTCGATCGTCTGCTCCTTGGCTTCCTCCATCGACCAGCCTGCAGCGGCAGACAGCGTCTCGGAGTAGTTGAGCGAGATCATATCCAGCACGATCGATGCCGCATCCGGGGTCTCGACCTGCGCGAACGACTCAGTACATCCCGTGCACGACGCGCCCTCGATCCAAATGACCGGGTACAGCTTCCCCTTTGTAGCGCCGATCACGGACTTTTCGAGGGCCTGCGCTACCTGCGGCGCGGCGAGCTGGGATAACCCAGCGGCCGCGGCGACGGCGCCGCAGAGTTTCATAAAGCTGCGGCGCGATACGCCGCGCGCGGAAAGCATTTGCTGAAACTCTGAAACCGTGGCCTCTGTTTCCATGTGCACACCTCCTCAGGTGTTCTCGTCTGACACATTTACTGGCTGTATTTTCTCCGAGAACGCACATAATTGGTGCCTCGGCAGCGCGAGCGCAACGATTGGGCCGCAAATGGTCTAAAAATGTTACGGACATCCCCCGGCGTAACATTGTTTATGCAGGTTAGGTCATCGTTTATGCAGTTCCTTGCATACATTGGGCCATCCCCCGGAACCTTTGTGCGTTGCAATACCGTTCATCGAAAAACAGGAGAATTGTAGTATTTCCGCGCACGGCAGATGCGCTTCGGCGGACGGGCGCGCCGGGTTCGCTATCATAGATGGGAAACGCACCGACCCCAGCACAACGATGAACCGAAGGATTGCCATGACCACCACCACTCCCCTGTTCGCCTACCTCGGCCCGGCCGGCACCTACTCCGACGAGGCCACGCGCGCCTTCGCTGCGCGCCTGGGCATTGACGAGCCCGCACTGGTGGAGTGCTCGTCGTTTGACGAGGTGTTCGACAACGTCGACCGCGGCAAGTGCGAATTCGGCGTGGTGGCTACCGAAAACTCGCTGGAGGGGCCGGTTACGGCCACGCTTGACAACTTCGCGTTCAAGAGTTCGGCTTCTATTTTAGGCGAAGAGGTGCTTGACATTCACCACTGCCTGCTGCTGGCACCGGGCGCGAGCATCCACGACGTCACCACCGTGGCCTCGCACGCGCAGGGCCTCGCGCAGTGCCGCCGCTTTTTGGCCGAGAAGCTGCCGGGTCGCGCCACTATTACGACGTCGTCCACGGCCGAAAGCGCGCGCCTTGCGGTGAGCGACCCCCATGTTGCGGGCATCGCGAACGGGTTCGCCGCGAAGCTCTACGGCGCTGAGGTGTACGAGCGCGACATCGAGGATCACTTCGGTAACCAAACGTCGTTTGCCCTCATCGGACGCCAGGGCCACCCGCCGGTGCTCAGGGGTACGCGTATGAAAACCTCGCTGGCGCTGTTTCTACAGGCCGACAAGGCGGGCGCGCTGCTGATGATTCTGTCCGAGTTCGCCTACGCCGGCATCAACCTGACGAAGATCCAGTCCCGCCCCACCAAGCAGGCGCTCGGCGAGTACATGTTCTTCATCGACTTGGAGGGCAGCGTGAACGACCTGCCCGTGCAAACCGCCCTGAACTGCCTGCGCCTGAAGCTGCGCGAGGTGAAGGTGCTGGGGAGCTACCCGATAGCGTAGCGGGTGGCGCGCCGCGGGGCGCGTGCGGGCGCGGACGCGGGGCGTGTGCGTGCGGGCGCGTTACAGCACCAGGATGCCCAGGTGCTCAAGCAGAATTTTCGTACCAATAAGAATGAGGACGATGCCACCCACGATGGCGGCCGTCTTTTCGTAGCGCGCGCCGAAGCGGTGGCCCACCGCCACGCCCACGAGCGACAGTGCAAAAGTTGTCACCCCAATAAGCCCCGCCGACATCACGATATCCACGCGCAAAAACGCGAACGTGATGCCCACCGCCAGCGCATCAATGCTTGTCGCCACCGCCAGCAGAGCTAATTCGCGCAGGTCAAGCTTCCCGTCCGCGGGACATGCAAGCTCTTCCTCTTCGTCATGGAACGCATCCCACAGCATCTTGCCACCAATGAGCGCTAGCAGCACAAAGGCAATCCAGTGATCAACCGGCGTAATATAGCGTTCGAACTGCGTCCCCAGCGCCCAGCCAATCACCGGCATGAGCCCCTGAAAGCCGCCAAAGAAGAGCGCAATCACCACGGCCTGGCGCGCGTCCAGGCGTTTCATGCACAGCCCCTTACACACCGCCACCGCAAAGGCGTCCATAGAAAGCCCCACCGCAATCAGGAACAACTCAAACAGCCCCACGATGCTCCTCCCATCAGGCCTCTCATAAAAATACCGACGCGAACGTCGGCAGAAAAGAACGGTGCGACGCTGCATCGCACCGCAGGTCTTGTCGTTTCAGGACGCACCAGCCTTGAAGGCAGCAAGGCAGCATGTTGACACGTCCGCGCCCGCGGCGCTGACTACTCCCCCACGGAGTCCGCGTATTGTACCACAGCATACCCCCACCCACCCGCACTACCGTACGGTAACAGCGTGTTCTTCCCAAGCGCCCCATTCCCGAACGGAAATAGCTTTCCTTCGTCAGTTGAGTGAGTGCGCTTGTTTTCTGAGTCGCTTATGTGCTCTTCCCTTTTTTGAACCAGGTGATGATCCATTTCCAGTGAACTACTACGTGTATGAGGAGAAGTGCGAGGAGGGCTTTTGCGGCTATTGCGTGGAGGGGGTCCCAGAAGTAGTATCCGTCGGCGTACAGGCCGAACGTGGGCAGCACTGCACCGGAAATGAAAAGGCCCGACACGATTACCACCATAAAGGCAATCAGGATGAAGGCATCGAGCACCAAATTGCCGGTGCGCCCCCAGGAGGGCGACTTGAGCGCCGCCTTTACCGCGTCGAGCACCCAGTCGGCATGCACCAGCACATGCACGAAAAACACTACGAATATACCCAGGCCAAGCCACTCATGCAGCCCAATACCGGTCACGGCCGGATTTGCCACCACCAGATAGCCTATGAGCGCCACGGCGTCTATCGCGAGGTTTCGCTTATCCATGCAAGGCCCCCTAAAGCTTCCGCACCATAAGCACGAGCCCCACCACCAGCACCACCGGCGCGAGCACCCACAGGTTCAGGCTCGCATCGGACGCCTGATAATAGCGCGTCGTGAGCGAGTCCCACGCATGGCACTCCACGCTGGCGCACGAGGCCTCGGGGCACGTCATCTCATGCACGCCATCAGGCACGGGCACGTTATCAAACCCATGACACTGCCCACTTGCACACCCCACCGCCGGACAGGGCGAGGTGGCCTCTATAGGCTGCGGCAGCCCCACGCGCGCATCCGCCGCGGACCCTGCAGCAAACACGCAGGCTCCAACCAGCACAAACGCTGCCAGTGTGAGAATAATCTTCTTGACCATGAGTGTTCCTTATCGCGAAGCGGAAGCACGAGGGAGGGGTGACGCGCTCCCGCTTCAAACGAAGTGATTAGCGCGATGCCTCAACCGGCCCGAGTGGCAGATACTTCAGCCCCACCAGCAACAGAAGAGCGCCCAGCCCAATGACACCAAACGCCACGCCAAACTCGAGCGGCGTCGGGAAGTATACCATGCCCTGATACGCGCCCGTCATGCCGCTGGTCCACTCAGTGACGGTATGGGAAGTCATGGGACCCGGCAACGCCACATTCGGCATCTGGAAGCCGCCGACCAACAGCTGCACGCGCTTGCAGAAGATGCCGACGATAGCCAGAAGGCTTGCCACCACGAGCAGCGGGTTCGTGCGCAGTTTAGGCACGAAGCACACCACGGCAGCCAGTGCGCAGCCAATAACCTCAATCCAGAAGAACGGGGCAAGGGCACCGGTGGTCAGCATGGCTACGATGTCGGCCCCCGATCCTCCCGGAAAAGCGCTGGTAAGCAGGTCGCAGCCGAAGAAGTACAGGTCAACACACACGAACGCTCCCAGCATCTTCGCCATCTTGACGATGTGCTTCTGGTCGAGCTTGAGGTAGCCCACACGCCGAAGTGCAATCACCACCACTAGTACGAGCGCCGTGCCGCACACCAGTGCGCTCGATACAAACCAGGGCGCCAACAGTGCGGTGTGCCAGAATTCATGTGCCTGCTGAAGCCCGAATATCCAGGCCGTCACGCTGTGCACGAGCACCGCGCACACGAGAGCAACCACACTTACCACGCGCAGCGCCGTATTCGACACCTTGCCCGCCTCGGCACGCAGCGTGGCCCAGAGATAGACGATGGACAAAATCAGGTACACCGCCAACACAATGATGTCCCACATAAGCGGCGAGCCTAGGTTCGAGTACGCGAACAGCTCCCACAGGCGGAGAGGCTGGCCCAGGTCAACCACCACAAACCCAATGGCCAGTACCGTGCAGCAGATGGAAGTCCACACGGCCACCTTGCTGATGCCGCCGAAACCTTCCATACCGAAAGCGCGCGGCACACTGGAGATGATGAGGCCGCCAGCCGACAAACCCACCAGGAACATAAACATGGTGATGTAGAGCCCCCACGAATCCAGGTTGCGCATGTTCGTTTGCACGAGGCCGCCCGAAAGCTGCATCACCCACAACGCCAGCCCCGCAATCGTTACTACCGCCGCCACGATAATGCCAATGTTGAGCCCCTTGCCCCCGAATGTGGCAGCAGGAGCTTTGGCAGCTTTCGCCGCCTGAGTATTCTCAGTCATGATTGTCTCCTTTGAAGCCTATACGAGGTAATAAACCGAAGGATGCGTACCCTTCTCCGGAAGCAACTGCATCACTTCCCTCTCACGAACAAGCCGCGAAACCTCCGAGTTAGGGTCGTCCAAGTCACCGAAGTGACGAGCTTCACCAACGCAGGACCTCACACATTTCGGCTCTTCGTTCTTAGCAACCAGGTTCACGCAGAAAGTGCATTTTTCAACAGTATGTTTCTGATGCGGCGCAACACTTGGATCACCTACCTGGAAATCCATTGCATATTTTGGCTCTTCCCAGTTGAACGACCGTACACCGGTATAAGGACAGGCCGCCATACACATGCGACATCCGATACATTTGTCATAATCTTGGCGCACAATGCCATTATCAGCATCTTTGAATGTTGCCCCTACCGGACACACCTTCACGCAAGCAGGATTTTCACAGTGCTGACACGAAACCGGAATATGCTGCATGCTTACTTTAGGATACTCACCACTACCCGTGTCAATAAAGTCCCCTCCTTCAGTAAGCACGCGCGTCCACCAGATATCATCCGGGATATTGTTAGACAACTTGCACGACGTTGAACATGTTTGACAGCCCATGCAGCGCTGCAAATCAATAACCATTCCGTACCTCATATACGGCCCCCTATCCAACCTTCTCGATTTGACATAAACAATCGAAGAAGCAAGTGTTCGAAACAACATTCCCCGATGCGATGGAACTCAAATCAGAATAATGGCCTTCGATAAACGACCATTCTTGCCATCCGTGATCAATCAAAGCCATACCGGGACGCGTAGTGGGAGTTACAACGGCCTTAATCACCACATAACCACGATCGTTATAAGCCTTGATCAAGTCACCTGTTTCAATACCGCGCTCCCGTGCGTCTTCAACACTAATCTTCAAATACGGTTCTGGATCGAGTTCTTGTAGCATGGTCGAAGACCACCCAAACTGCGTGTGAGCCATAAACTTTGAGCGCTCTGACATGAATACGATAGGGTATTTGTCGTGAAGTTCATTTTGATACCAGCCTTCTCGCGGAGGTTCCCAATATGGCAAACTTTCACGCTTAACATCCCAAGGCTGGTCGCTCTGGAAGGCAGGAGCGGGCGCTTCGCGGAAGAATTGAGCTCGACCTGTTGTCGTTTTATATACACCCGTTGAGCCGCATACTGGCACCTCTTCGGGGTATGAGTAGATACGCTTCTCTTTTTTCAATCGATCCCAGGTAACACCCATCTTACGTGCTAAATCGTTGTCGAGCACCGCCTCAAGAAAGTCTTCACGTGTCATTTGGAACTTATCTTCAAGCCCCATTCCGCGCCCGAGCAATGTGGCAATCTCAAAATCTCCTTTTGCTTCAAACTGGGGTTCGACAACCTTCTCCATAAGCCTCAGATAAGGATTGCCTGCTGAGGCGATGGATTCCTCTTCCCACATAAACGTTACTGGAAGCACCACGTCGGCATACTTTGCCGACTCACTCATCCAGATGTCAGCAACCACAACAAGATCCATTGCCTCGAATACTTCTAGCCATGCTTTGCGGTCGGGCAAGTTACCAATAGGATTATGCGTCCAGAAATACATGCTCTTGATGACAGGTTTCTTGGAATCAGCAGGACGGTTAAACACGAGATCATACACTTCAGATACCAGCACATTTGATTTCGGTTTTGCGTCCTTTGGTGCGGTAATTGCCGTTGCGTTCGGCCCTATAGCTTGCGGAACTGAAGAGTCGCCCACCGTAGCTCCTGTACCAGGCTTTCCTAACTGACCGGCAACCATCATCAAGGCGTACATATTCATATATCCGGTATGTCCATTAACCCAATGATCAATTCCAAGAGCTGAAAACACCATGGAAGGGCCGTCAACATACTCCGATGCAAGCCATTCGATTGTATCCACAGGAACGTCAGTCAACTCAGCGATTTGATCGAATGACCATTCGCTTAAACGATCAAGCAACAAACTATAAGCTGTCGTAACCTCAATGCCGTCGATTACGAAGGAGCCTTCAAGTACTGGATCCACAATGTCAGTTGGTGTACCGGGCTTTCCTTGCGCGTCGCATACGAGAATCGCATCTTCTTTGCTTCCGACCTGAGACTGACCTAGGTCACTCTTACGTAAATAGTGGAAATCATCCTTTTTTACAAGGAAGGGTGCCACCGTATCAGACTTCAAAAAATCTTCGTCTTGCTTCCCATCGCGAATGATCGCCTTCATCATACCCATAGCAAGCAAGCCGTCACTCCCGGGCCGGATAGGCACATACGCGTCAGCTTTAGCAGCCGTGGTGGTAAAAAGAGGATCTATGACAATAAGCTTTGCACCATTTTCTCGTGCTTTTGAAATATGATGAAACGAAATAGTGGCAGCTTCGGACGGATTAGCTCCCCATACGATCACCTTTTTTGCATTCACTAGATCACGAGATTCCGATCCCCAATAGGTGTAGGGCATCTCAAGACCGAGGCAATTCGTCCCACAGAAGAAGCCTGCTTGGTCATAAGCAAGTGGCATGTTTGAAGCACCCATATATGCCACAAGGCGGTCAACATAGCCCGTCGTAATATTCGACGACGCTCCGGTTCCTTTACTGAATAAAATGCATGTATCGCCGTATTCACTTTGAAGCGATTTCCATATTGAACAAATATACTCTATTGCCTCATCCCAGCTGATCTGCTCCCACTCGCCCGCCCCGCGCGCAGTCCCTTCGACACGGCGAAGTGGATACTTCACACGTTCAGGAGAATACATGCGTTGCAAATTTGAGTACCCTCGCTGACAAACTCCTTGTAGGTTTTGATCCTTCATCTGGAACTTCTCAATATTGAAAGCTTTGCCATCCTTCGTCCATACGTCGAGCGGGCAGGCCATTCCATGACAGTTGCTGATACATGTTGTGGGATGCACTTCATAGTCTGATGAAGCTGATGAAATATCGCCCTCGACTTGCGACGCACACCCAAGGGTTGCGCCAGAAAAAGCCACCGCGCCGGTCAACACACCAGTTGCCTTAAGAAAGCTACGGCGCGTGAGTCCAGCGTGCGAACTGTTCGTCCCAGACATTTCTCCTCCTTCAAGAACCGCCAGAACACCCCTCATGATCACGACTGAAAGCAACTACTACGACATCTGCCATCGTTGTCGCAAACCCTCTGGGTATCCCCTTAATATGCTTATGCAGAATCGGCCGATTCTTTCTGATTGACATATTATCATATTGTACTAGTTCAATGCAATTAGTGAACGGGTACGCTCAGAGATACCTGTTCAGGGATACGGGATGCTCCCCGCTTTATAGCTGAAAAAGCGAAGGCGCCCGACAAGCGAGCGCCTTCGTATGATGAATGGCTTGTGCCCAGGGGTGGCCCTCAGCGGGAGCCGCACACACCACCCTGCCCCGCCGTTATTCCCCCTTAAAGAGTTTACTCACGTCGAACCCATCAGCCAGGCCGCTGGGGGCCAGCAGAATACCCTTGCCATCCTTGGCACCCTCGTAGGCCAGGTTCATCGCGCGCAGTTGCATGGCGCTGGGGTTCTTCTCGTACACCTCGGCAGCTTCCACGTACATCTCGGAGATATCCTTTTCCACCTCGGCCAGGATGACGCGCGCGTTGCGCTCGCGGGTGGCCTGGGCTTCCTTCGACAGGGCATCCTGCAACTCGCGCGGCACCATGATGTCGCGAATCTCTACGCTGAGCACCGTAATGCCCCACTGCTCGCACTTCGCGCCCATGACCTCCTGCAACTCGCGGTCGATCTGCTTGCGACGCAGCGACAAATCCGCCAAATTCAGCTGGCCGATAGCATCGCGCATGGCCGTCTGCGCCGACCATAGCACCGCCTTCGGATAGTTCTCCACCTCAAGGCACGCCTTCTGCGCATCCCATACCATCCAAAACAAAATGGCGTCCACGTCCACCGGAACCAAGTCCGCCGTGAGCGCCGCCTCAGCCGAAAACGACGAGGTCATGATGCGGTGATCAATATGAATAGCCGTGTACTCCGCAAACGGAATGAGGAAGTAGAGCCCCGGCCCCGCCACGCGGTGAAAGCGGCCGAAGCGCAGCACCGTCACGCGTTCCCACTGCGGAGCCACGCGAATGCATGCCGCGCACAGCACGCCCGCCGCCACGGCACACAGCACCGTAGCCACCGAAAGCCACGCGAATGTAGCCGCGAACACCACGCCAAATCCCACAACAAACATCACCACGGCGAACAGGTACACGCCCGCCCGCGTGGCCTCGTTGGGCTCAAGTTCGGTGGTAGCCACCGAGCGGTTCCTATCCTGCTCGGCCGAAGTTGCCCTCGCCTTTGACGATTCGCTTCTCAAGCTGAATTTCATGCTTGCCTACCCTTCCGCCGCTTTCAGCCGCTTCTCCACCAGGCCCACGATGTCTGCGCGCGGCACGCCGAGTTCCCGACACTGCTGGATGAACACATCCGCCAGCGAGTCGGCGGCGTTGTCGGCCGCATCTGCATGTTTACGGTAGCCGTCGTGGGCAAACGTTCCGCGTCCGCGCTTCGACACGATATAGCCGTCGCGTTCGATATCTTGATACACCTTGCTTACGGTGTTGTAGTTAATGCCCAGATCAACCGCCATTTCGCGCACGGTGGGCAGCTTGTCGCCCGTGGCGTAGTACCCCGACGTAATGAGGTAGATAAGACGGTTGCGCAGCTGCAGCCAAAGAGGGATGCCGCTGTCCTCGTCAATGGTGATCTGTATGGTTTTGCTTTCGGTTGTCACACTATCCCGCAATCACATCGCTTTGTTCATTTCTTGTGCTGTGCGCTCATCATATCGCAGCAAGCGCCAGCGGGGTATAGAGCGCCGCAGCCACAATGCAGTACCGCAGAAAAAGTCCACCGACCAGCACACCCACCGACGACACCAGCGCCGCAATCCGGCGCGGCATCAGGCACCCCACCCCGTGCGCGGCAAGCGGCAAGGCGATACCAACCAGACAAACCCCACCCCAAAACGCCAGCGCAAGCGAGCCTTCGAGCAGCAGCAAGCACGAAGCATGCGCCGTCTCGGTGAAGCCCAGCTGCACCACCATAAACACGGCCAACACCAGCGCTTCGAGGCAGCCAAACAGCACGCCCGCACGCCAGAGGCCCGAAGGCAGCGCACGCGAAGGTGGAGCCACAAGCGCATCCATCCCCACCACCGCCGCCAGACCGCATGACAACGACGAAGCCACGAACAGCACCACCAGCCACGGTGTGTGCCACAAGTCGATGGATACCATGTCGGAGAGCAAAAGTCCCGTATAGGACATGACGCCCGCCGCACAGAACCAGCCCGCAGCGATGCACGTCCACAGAAGTGGCCGAGGCACTTCGCGCAGTACCAGCCCCGCCACCGCCAAGGCACCGGAGAGTACCGCAAGCAGCGCGACCAACCACGCACCCACCGACAACACCGATTGGAACGGCTGCGCCACCACCGCCCACACGCGCTGCACATTGCCCACGTCCAGCAACAAAAACACCCCGGCAAGCACCACGAGACACGGAGCCGCGTAAAAGCCACCCTGCACAGCCAGCACAAGACGCTCGGAGGCCTCGGTTTTGCGCAGCGCATCCCCCATGCAGCAACTCGCCGCAATCAGGAAGGCACCGCTTCCCGCACCCGCCAAGAAGAGGTACGCCACTATGTACCAGCTGAACAGCACCGCGCTCCCCTCGCCGTCTCATTCGCCGACAAGGGTCAGTATAGCACTGTTATCATAGTCTAATAGTTCAAATGAGCGTGCGAGTAGGGCGCACCGCGCGTTTCAAAGAGATTTGCATGGAGCGTTAAGTTGCTGTGGCCCTACGCCACAAAGAGGTCGCCTTCTTGGCGGAAGAAGCCTTCGGCTACGAGGTCGGTAGTGATGCTTTCGAATACTTCTGCGTCCACTGGTGGACGTCCGCCGGCCTGCTCGAAGGCGTCAAGGCGTTGGGCCAGTTCAGCGGCGCTTATGCCTTCGGGGGATGCCAGCACAATGCGCACCAGTTCGGCACGCTTTTGACGGCGGGAGCCCTCGAAGGTGGACTGGCGCGTGTGGTGAGCGCTGCGGCGTGAAGGATTCGCCACGATAGACTTCAGGTGCGCGCCATAATCGAGCAGCGCATAGTACCACGCCCGCGCGTCATCGGCAGGGCACGTGTCGGCCACCAAGGGCGCAATCTCCTTGTCGCTCACGCCTTCGCGACCCGGGAACAACTCGTGCAGAAACACGGTGCGCACGTTCGTTTCCAGGTAGAGCGCAGGGCGGTTGTGGGCAAACGCCACCACGCCGGCCGCCGTCGCCGGGCCAATGCCGGGAAGCGCTACCAGTTCCTCAACGGTTTCCGGCAACAGGCCACCATGCTCGGCGGCACACACGTCCGCCGTCTTCTTCAACGCAAGCGCGCGACGGTTATACCCCAGCCCCTGCCACTGAGCCAGCACGTCAGACGTGTCGGCCGAGGCAAGCGCGTCCAGCGTAGGGAACAGTGCCATGAAGCGCTCCCAGTAGCCCTTCACCCGCGCCACCTGGGTCTGCTGCAACATGATTTCGCTTACGAGCACCGCGTACGGGTTATCAAGGTTGCGCCACGGAAGGTCGCGATATAACGCGCGCCCCTGCTCACGCACGAGCGCAACAAACGCCTCTTTGCTGGGAGCCTCGGGCGGCCACGTAGGCCGCGCGTCGTTCATCAAAGGCATGAACTCGAACACGACGCGGCGCTGGCCGCCCGCGCGCACGAGCACGCACTCGCGCGCAACCCGTCCGCAGCGGCCTCGCCCTCACCCGCCATGGGCGCCTTGCCAGATGCCATAGCCGACGCCACTGCCGGATGATCCGCACCCTGGTTAAACAAATCTTCCAGCGTGATGGACGCAAAGTACCCGTTCAACAGGCGGTCGGCCCCCTGCCACACCTTGTTGTAAGCGCATTCGGGTTGCTTCTCGCAATACTCGGGCTCCAGCGAGCACAACGAGACACTTACCGGCCCCTGAATAGCTTCCAGAACCTCAAGGATGGTCACCTTCACCGGGTCGCAATCGAGCACCAGCCCGCCATGAGCGCCGCGCACCGTCTTAATGAGCCCGGCTTTCACCAGGTCATGCTGGATACTACGCGCAAAAGCATACGGAATGCCCTCGTCTTCAGCGATGTCCGAAACAGACACGTAGGCATCGCCGCTTTTGTAGGCGGCCCTGAGAATGCGGCAGGCGTAATCGCAGCGTCGCGTAATATCCATGTGTTACTCCTCGGTTCCCTTCAGCAAATCGTCGAGATGCTCCAAATCGCGGCGGAAGTCACGCACCACGGCGTCCTCCAACTCGCGGTATTCCTTCGAGTCGAGCGGCTGGTAGGCCGCCAGTTTCTCGAACAGGTTGTCAGATGTCACCGGCAGATAGCGCCGGGCCACCAGGCTGGCCTTGTAGGCGTCCTCAATGGCCTCGCGCGCCGCCATGTAAATGTCGAAGCGCGGCATGCCGGACGAATAGCGCACCAGATCGGCGCGGTTCACGCTGCGCAGCGACGGATGCTCACGCGCAATTTCCATCCAAATGTCAATGCGCTCTTCCGGCGTGGGATAGTCGATATCCACGATGGACAGCGGCTCCAACAAGTCGTAGAAGAACGGGTCAATTTCACTGTCTTCCGCAGCCGTGGCCAGCACAAACACGTCGGGGCTTTCCACCGCCGAGCGGATGAGCCCGATGGCCTCACGCGCCCCGCGCGACAGGCTGGCGAAGACGAAGCCGTAATCGTCACCCATCTCAGCCATCGGCGATGCCCACATGTCCAAATCCTCAATCATCAGCACGCCCGGCCCCTCAAAGGAGTTGCGCGCGGCGTTGAGAAGCGGCTGGCTGTCGGCTTGCGCCATGACGCACAGCACGGGCATGCCCTGGAGGTTTTCCTCCATGCGCATGCGAATGGCAGGCAAGCCCAGCTCACCGAGTGTGGCCGCCATGAAGCGATTCGCGTCCTCGCGCGCGGGCGAGCGGAACAAGATAGCATCGGCCGCCGGCATGCGATCCAGCCCGTGACGCGCGTTCAGCAGCGACACGAGGCTTTGGAACTCCGGGTCATCCTGCATGCCCACGCCAAAGTCGCGCATGAGCGCCACCGTGTCGTTGTAGCCGACAATATCCGCATAGGAAATGCGCTCCATCGAGGAAACTACCGCGTGCGCGTCAGCGTCATCTCCCGCCGCCTCCTGCACGGCGCGCGCCAGTTCAGCGGCGCGTTCGGCCAAGGTATCGATGGGATTCTTCGGTTCCTGAGAGGCATCGGTTGCAGACGCATCGGTGGAAGACTCATCCGACGCGTCGTCCTTTTCCTGTTTCTTCGTTGCCAGAGCGGCGGCAGGCTTTGCGCCCGCGCGCGGCAGCGTCACATGCTCCACCTTCATGAGGCGCGGTGCCTCAATGCCCAAGAAGTCTTGGGAGATCATGTCCGTCATGTCCTCCAGGTCTTCGCGCGTAAGGCCGAACTCTTCCAACTTATCCAGCGCCAGGCGCTGCAACTGCTCGGCGCAAGCTGCTACCTCGTCGGCCGCCAGGAAGGGCTCCAACTTCTCAAATATGTACTCGGCCAGCGAGCGTTCCTTGAGCGTACACGCCAAAGCCCACGCCTGCCGCAACCCGTCAACTGCCTCGTCATCAGGAGCATAGGTGCCATGCGCACCCTTCTCAAACGCGGCCAGGTACAAATGCATCCCCAGCACCGCGTCCCCCGCAGCGCACGCCTGAGAGGCGCGGCGCAAGTACTCAGCAGATGAGTTGTTATCGTGCTCGTCATTCTGGCTTGGTGAGCTGTTCACATCAGCGTTCTCGAACATGAACCCACCTCCTTCTTTCCGTTGCTATTCACATGCCGCGTGTGCAAATGTATATGTTCAAGTCGCATTTTACCGGAGGAACCCAACAACACACACGCAAGCAAGAAAAATACCCAAAACGTCACACCCCCGAAACCCGAAGAGAAGAGCCCGCCAGTGGGCAAAAAACGTAATAGGTAGCGCGAAGCGCGTCACACTTATCCCCCCACAGCGAGACGGTTGCCTTCGCCAATTCAACAAAGGCGAGGGAGAGTATGGGCTGGTGTCCACCAAGCGAGTTCCGCAGCGCAGCGAGGACTGTCTGAGCGACTGGGCACCAGCCCATACTCTCCCGCCCCGCAGGTCAAACGGCGAAGGTCTACCAATTGAGTATCTCCCAGGAACATTCCCGCGCCGTCCGCGCCAACGGCCTATCGGGATTCACCGCAAACGCATGCTCCGCCGCCGCCAGCACCGCGCGATCGGAGTGGTGGTCGCCATACGCGCTGTCCAACACCCAGTTCCCCGCGCCGAAGTGCTCATCGCCAAAGCGGCGCACCGCCGCCAGCTTCTCTTCGCCCTCAACTGGTCGCCCCTCCACCTCACAGGTATAGGTACCCTCCGGCGTGGAACGCATACGCGTGGATATCTGATGCTTGAAGGGATGGTGCTCCATCGCGCGCAGGATGATGGGCTCGAACGTGGCGGAAATCACCACCACCGTGTGACCAGCCGCATCGTGCGCGCGCATGGCCTCGTCGGCCGACGGACGGAACAGAAGCGCAATGCGTTCGTCGTAGAAGTCAGCCAGGAAACGGTCAACCTCGTCAACCGACTTGCCCTCAAACGCCGTGAACACCAGCGAGCGCACCCAACTCTCGTTCTGCGGCAGCCGCAGCTTATAGGCCGCCGCCCACAACAGGATGCGGAAAATCACGCGTTTTTTCAGCATGCCGCGGCGCGCGAGGTGGCGCACCAGCAGCACGGGCGAGTTGCCATCGATGGACGTGCCGTCGAAGTCAAACACGGCGAGCCGCGCCCGGGTGTCGGACGCGGCTCGCGTAAGTTCGCTTGCATGCTCGGCTTCCGTCTGGGACATGCGCCACCTCATCCTGATCGGGCGGAAGGCGGCGCACCCCCTGTGCGCTAGTCTTCCACCTCGTCTATTGTCTCCGCGAACTGAGAATTATACAACTCCGCGTAGAAACCGCCAAGTTCAAGCAGTTGTTCATGCGTGCCCTGCTCCACGATGTCGCCGTCACGAATGACCAGAATCAAATCGGCATTTTTGATGGTGGACAGGCGGTGCGCAATCACAAACGACGTGCGGCCAGCCATGAGGTTGTCCATGGCCTTCTGGATGCGCTCTTCGGTGCGCGTATCCACCGAGCTGGTGGCCTCATCCAGAATAAGCATGCGGCGGTCGGCCAAAATGGCGCGCGCGATGGTGAGCAGCTGGCGCTGACCTTGGCTGATGTTGCTCGCATCCTCGTTGATCTCGCTGTCGTAGCCGCCCGGCAGCGTCTGGATGAAGTGGTGCACGTAGGCCGCCTTCGCCGCCGCTTCCACTTCCTCATCGGTGGCATCCAGCTTGCCGTAGCGAATGTTGTCGCGAATAGTGCCGTGGAACAGCCACGTATCCTGCAGCACCATGCCGAACAGGCTGCGCAAGTCGTCGCGCGCGAAGTCGCGCACGTCATGGCCGCCCACACGAATAGCACCCGACTGCACATCGTAGAAGCGCATGAGCAACTTCACCATGGTGGTTTTGCCGGCACCCGTGGGACCCACCAGCGCAACCGTCTGACCCTCGGTCACCTTCGCCGAGAAGTCCTTGATGACGGGGCGCTCGGGGTCGTAGCCGAAGTGCACGTGGTCGAACTCCACCTTGCACTCCACCTCAGATGTCTTCACAGTCGCGTGATCAGGCTCTTCCTCGGGCTCATCCAAGAACTCGAAGATGCGCTCAGCCGCGGCGGCCATCTGCTGCAGCACGTTCGACACCTGCGTGAGCTGCGTGATGGGCTGCGTGAAGTTCTTCACGTACTGGATGAACGCCTGGATGTCGCCCACGGTGATAACGCCCTGCACGGCCAGGAAGCTGCCGGTGATGGCCACGGCCACGTAGCCCAGGTTACCCACAAAGTTCATGATGGGCTGCATGAGACCGCTGACAAACTGGCTCTTCCACGCCGAGTTGTACAAGCGCGCGTTCGTCTCGTTGAAGTTGTCCACCGTACCGTCTTCGCGGTTGAACGCCTTCACGATGGCGTGGCCCGAGAACGTCTCTTCCACCAGGCCGTTTATCTCGCCGAGCGTGTTTTGCTGTGCGACGAAGAACTTCTGCGAGCGCTTCACCACCACCATAATCAGCACGATGGAGATGGGCAGAATAACCACCGTGACCAGGGTCATCAGCGGGTTGATGGACAGCATCATGATGAGCACACCAATGATGGTGGTCACCGACGTGATGAGCTGCGTGATACCCTGGTTCAGGCTTTGCCCGAGCGTGTCCACATCGTTGGTGATGCGCGAAAGCACGTCACCGGTGGAGTTGCGCTCGAAATAGCCCATGGGCATGCGGTCGATTTTCTCGGCGATGCTCTTGCGCAGCTGGTAGCTCGTGCGCTGCGATACCGACGACATGATCCAGCCCTGCACAAACGAGCAGGCCGCCGACAGGCCATACAGCCCAAGCGTGAACAGCAGGATCTGCGCGATGGCGTCGAAGTTGATGCCGCCCGTGCCGTCAATTTTCGCCACAATGCCGTTGAACAGCTCGGTCGTGGCTGTGGAGAGCACCTTCGGACCCACAATGTTGAAGATAGTCGAGCCGATGGCGAACACAAGCACCACGGCAATAGCCACCTTGAAGCGGCCCATGAAGGCGATCATCTTTTTCAGCGTGCCCTTGAAGTCTTTGGCCTTCTCACCAGGCATCATGCCGTGGCCGGGCCCGTGTCCGTGACCTCCCATAGGGCCGCGGCGCGGCGGGCGGCGGGTTGCAGCCGTAGCGGCTGGTTGATTCTGCGCGCTCATTTCGCCTCACCCCCGTTCAGTTCCTCTTCCGAGAGCTGGGACATCGCAATCTCCCGATATTCCTCGCAGGTGTGCAGCAGTTCCTCGTGCGTGCCCTGGCCCACAATGCGGCCGTCGTCCAGCACCACAATCTTGTCGGCGTGCAGAATGGTGGAAATGCGCTGCGCCACAATGACAACCGTCTTGCCGCCGAGGCGCGTGTGCAAATCCTGGCGCAGGGCCGCGTCGGTCTTGTAGTCGAGCGCCGAGAAACTGTCGTCGAACAGGTAGGCGCGCGCGTCGGTGGCAAGCGCGCGGGCAATGGCGAGGCGCTGGCGCTGGCCACCCGACACGTTCGTGCCGCCCTGCGACACGGGAGAGGCGAAGCCTTCCTCCTTCGAGGCAATAAAGTCGGCTGCCTGGGCAATTTCGGCCGCGGTGCGTACGCGCTCGTCCGGCATGTCTTCGTTTGAGTACGCGATGTTCGACTCAATGGTGCCGCTGAACAGGAAGGCCTTCTGCGGCACGTAACCCAGTTGCGCGCGCAGCGCCTCCTGGGACAGCTCGCGAATATCCACGCCGTCAAGCGTAATGGAGCCGCAGGTCACGTCATAGAAGCGCTCAATCAGCTTGATCACCGTGGATTTGCCGGAACCTGTCGAGCCAATGAGGGCCGTAGTCTGCCCCGGCTCACACGTGAAGTCGAGGTCTTCCAGCACGCACTCCTTCGAGTCGCCGTACTTGAAGCTGACGTTGTTGAACGCGATGGTAGCGCCGCCCGTGCGCGCCTCCAGTTCGGCGTCGCGCGCCGCAGCGGGCGCGGGGTCGCAGATGGTGGGCTCGGTTTCCAGCACCTCGTTCACGCGCTGGGCCGCCACGTCGGCGCGCGGCAGCATGATGGAAATCATGCCAATCATGAGGAAGCTCATGATAATAACCATGGCGTAGGTGATGAACGCAATGAGGTCGCCCGTTTGGATGGCGCCCGTGTCGATGTAGTGGCCACCCACCCACACAATGAGCACGCTCACGCCGTTCATGATAAGCATCATCAGCGGCATCATGAACGTCATCACACGGTTGGTGAACAGCTGCGTTTTCATGAGGTGCGTGGAGGCGTCGTCAAAGCGCTGCTCTTCGTAGGGCTGGCGGTCGAACGCGCGGATGACGGGAAGACCCGTGAGAATTTCGCGCGACACAAGGTTCACCTTGTCGATGAGCTTCTGCATCATCTTGAACTTCGGCATGGCCACGCGCATAAGAATCATAATGAGCACAAAGATGATGACCACAGCCAGCACAATGATCCAGCTCATGGCCAGGTTTGTGCGCGACACCATGATGATGCCGCCGATGGCCAGAATCGGCGAGTACAGCACCATGCGCAGCAGCATGACGGTGACCATCTGAATTTGCTGAATGTCGTTTGTGCCGCGCGTGATGAGCGAGGCGGCCGAGAAGCTTTGCACCTCTGCGTCGGAGAACGACACCACGCGCCGGAATAGCTTGCCGCGCAGCGTGGCGCCCACCTTCGCCGCCGTGCGCGAAGCGAGGAAGCCCACCAGCACGGCTACCACCATACCGAGGGCCGCAAGCCCCAGCATGGTCAGGCCAATGCGCACGAGGTATGACATTTGCAGGTCAGACAGGTTGTAGCCAAGCTGCTCGTACTCGGCCTTGGCAGCGGCGATGGCTTGCTGCTGGATGATGGAGTCACCCATGTCCCCCATCTGCTCTTTCGCCTTGTCCAGCATGTCGAGAATGTCCTGCTTTTGCACCGCGCCCGCCTGGTAGGCCTGCATCACCTGGTCAAGATCGAGGTCGGGAATCTGATGGGAGTAGTGAATGGCCACAAGCGGCATGGCCACCATGCGGTCGAGTTCGTCCTGCTCCTTTTCGCCCTGGGCGTTCAGCTTGTAGGTGCCGTTATCCGTTTCGGTGTAGGCGTCGCGGAAGGTTTGCTCGTCCTGCGCGGGCAGCATCATAGCAATGAGGTCGTGCGTTTTGGCCGTCATCTCTTCGGTGGCGGCGTGTTCGACGCCCGACTGCTGAATGCCCACGTCAACGATCTTCGACGTGTAGTTCGGCAGCGCCAGATCGGTGAACGCCTGCACAATGAGCAGGCACACGATAAGGACCACCGCTATCTTGGAGTTTTTAAGGTAGCGAACTATGCGCACGGCGCCTCACCTCCTTCGGGGTTCGGGGTGGCGTCGGCGGGCGCGGCGTCGCCAGGCGCAGCACTGGCGGCGTTGTCGTGGAAGTCGACAATCTTACGCAGAATGCGAACGAGATGCCGCACATCCTCTTCGCCCACGTAGGCCATGACTTCTTTCATGTGTTCGCTGTGCAGCCGCCGCCCTTCGGCCGCGAAGCGCTCCCCTTCCGGCGTGAGCGTGACCGTGACGCCGCGGCAATCGCCCTCTGAGCGGTGGCGCTCAATGAGGCCCTTTTCTTCCAACGACTTGAACGCCTGCGAGAGCGCGCTCGGTGTCGTATGCGCGAACTCGGCGATACGGCCGGGGCGCGTCTCGCCATGACGACCCATCTCGTCCACGGCAATCATCGTGCGCGCCTCAAGGGGTGTCACGCCCTCGGGCGTGGGTGCCACACGCGAGCGCCGCATGCGCTCCATGAGCAGGTACAACTCGCGCATTAACTCCGCGAAGGAATCCTCCATGCCTCCTCCTTCGGTTGTGTTTTCTCTTCGTTACAATTTAGCTGCTAAACTATAGCACAGCGAATATTTTAGATTCTGAAATGTTTATCTCCTCACAGAACGTGCATGAGCAAGACGGCGCACGGTCAAATGGCCCGCGCGAAAGCACTCCCACCAACCCTGGTGCCGCTCTCGAATGTTTCACGTGAAACATTCGTTCGCTACTTATTGTGAAATACGTTATCGTTTTTCTTAAATTACCTATTGCGCGCGGGGCCGACACCCGGTAGAATAATCCGCGCTGCTGAAGCACGGGGTGTTAGCTCAGTTGGTTAGAGCGCCGGCCTGTCACGTCGGAGGTCGCGAGTTCAAGTCTCGTACATCCCGCCATTT
>DXGM01000046.1 GCA_019113915.1 Candidatus Gordonibacter avicola | reverse complement strand
GAGACAGTTCGGTCCCTATCCTCCGCAGGCGCAAGGGAATTGAGGAGATCTGCCCCTAGTACGAGAGGACCGGGGTGGACGGACCTCTGGTGACGCGGTTGTCGACCAACGGCACCGCCGCCTAGCTACGTCCGGCACGGATAACCGCTGAAAGCATCTAAGTGGGAAGCCGTCTCCAAGATGAGTTCCCTTTTTGGTAAGGGCCCAGGTAGACTACCTGGTTGATAGACCGCAGCTGTAAGCGTAGCAATACGTTCAGGCGAGCGGCACTAATAGCCCGAGCTCTTCTTCATAACACTAGGTATTCATATACGAATACGCGATCTCGATGCTCGCTATGCGACCGCCAGGGTGGCGTAGAAAGCCACTTGGTGGGGCAGATAGACTGCCCGTGGGGAGCATCCCCCGCGAGCGCGACCATGGAGGCGGGGATCACCCGATCCCATTCCGAACTCGGAAGTTAAGCCCGCCATCGCCGAAAGTACTTCAGCGTCAGGCTGCGGGAGGATAGGGCGTCGCGCTCGCGGAGGATGCTTTTCTTGTTGTGTGAGAGAAGCTGCTGGGTGAGTGGTAGCTGTTGTTGCTGATGTGAGGGGACCTGGGGGTCCTCTTTTTTTGTTGGGGGAGGGGGACTCTTGATGGGCCTGAAAGGGGCTAAGAAGGGCCTTCCGGGGGCTTGCTAGTGTTGCTTGATGAGTGACGACCTGGGTTTTTGCTATACTGAGACAGTGATTAGGGGAGGGATGATTGCTGTGGGTGGTAGGTGGACGCGGGCTCTGTCGGGGGCGTTGGCTGTTCTGCTGGTAGCGATGAGCGCGGTGGGATTTCCGGCGCGGGTCTTTGCGACTGAGGGTGCCGTGACTGGTGATTTTGCAACGTCTGAGAACGATTCTTCCACCCCTTCTTCCGATGATTCTGATGGGTCCGTAACGGATCCTTCTGACCACTCTCAAACTGATACTGACATTCCTGATGGTGAAGGCAACACCGATACGCCTGTTCCCGATCCTGAGATAAACGAAGGCGACGGTGCGGGTGAAGTGACTGCGCCTGCTGCGGAGAAAGCATCTGCTGAAGTCGAGGCGGTAACGCTGGAGACAGAACAGGCGGATAAGGAGCCGGCTGCAGATAAGGAAGCGGTGGTGAAAGAGGGTGCTTATGTGGTTCGAAGCGCTCTTGATCCGCAGTTTGTGCTTGATGTGGCGCTTGCTTCCGTGAATGATGGCGCGAATGTGCAGCTCTATCATGCCAACAACACGCTGGCGCAGCGGTTTTGGGTAACGCGCCACGAGAATGGCACCTACCGCATTCAGTCGGTGCTTTCGGGGAAGGCGCTCGACGTGGAAGGTGGCGGTACAGCCTCGGGAACAAACGTGCAGCAGTGGACGTATACGGCGGGTAACCTCAACCAGAGTTGGACCCTCCTGGCGAATGAGGACGGAAGCGTCACGTTCAAATCGCGGACGAACGGGCTGGTTTTGGACGTGTGCGCAGGTGAAGCGCACAATGGCACGAACGTGCAAATGTGGGAGGCGAACGAGTCGCCGGCCCAGTGCTTTACGCTGGAGCCCGTCGATACTGTGGTGCCGGGCGTGTATACCTTGGCAGCTTCGTCCGACACGTCGAGCGTGGTTGATATCGCGTCGGGGTCGCAGGCAGTAGGTGCCCGTGTTCAGGTGTGGTCGCGCAACGATTCACCGGCTCAGAAGTTTCAGCTAGAGAAGGCGACGGACGCCTCGTGGTTCTGTTTGCGCTCGCTGTGTTCAGGGCTGCTTCTGACGGCTACTGAGGATGCGGTGACGCAGGAAGAAGAGCCCGAAGAAGGCCCTGCTCCCACTCAGCGTTGGGAGGCGCTCATGGGACCTTGGGGCCTTATGGTGGTAAACGCGGAAACGGGGGACGCG
Source organism: Candidatus Gordonibacter avicola (assembly GCA_019113915.1). Taxonomy (GTDB): domain Bacteria; phylum Actinomycetota; class Coriobacteriia; order Coriobacteriales; family Eggerthellaceae; genus Gordonibacter; species Gordonibacter faecis. The sequence continues at coordinate 11,800 of DXGM01000046.1, read as the reverse complement.
CTGAGTGCTGCTGGTATGGTCTCAGGCGCTGATATGGGGACCGCCGAGCCGGGAAGTGTCTCTTTCCAGTCATTCTGCCTGATAGCGGTGGAGGTGCTGTCGGAGGGTACCTACATGATTTCGTGTGCGGCAGATGGGCGCATGCTTGATGTGGCGGGCGGCTCATTTGATGTGGGCGCAAACGTGCAGGTGTACAGCGATAACGGCACCGGAGCCCAGCGTTGGATGGTGGAGCCGGCGGGCAACGGCTACGTGAGGCTGGTGAACGCCAAGACGCGCCGTGCGCTCGACGTGCAGGGCGCGGGAGCGGTAGACGAAACGAACGTGCATGCTTGGATTTCGGCATCGGGCAATGTCGCTCAGCTGTTCCGACCTGTTCCCACGGGCGATGGGTTCTATTACCTGGAATCGGCGTGTGGCGGCTTGAATGTGGACGTGGCAGGAGCGGGCGGCTGGGATGGCGCCAACGTGCAGATATATACCCCGAATCAGACGGCGGCACAGAAGTTTCGCTTCATTCCGGCTGCCTATACCTACACCACGGATGATGTGCGCGGGGGTATCGGCACGGCGGATGGATGGTGGGGCGTGACCTCATTTGGCGGCTACGAGCCAAGCGGGCCGGTGCTGGATGCGCTGTGGCGCGCGGCGGATGGCGTGCGCAACGTGGGCTATGACGTGGGCTTTATCATGATTGATGTCAAAACGGGACAGGGCGTTGCCTGCAATCCCGACCGCGCGTTCTTCTCGGCCAGCACTATCAAGGGGCCGTATGTTGCAAGCCTGGCGGCAACTAATCCCTCAAGGCTGCTGCGTTGGGCGGGGACGATGGAGCTGGCGATACGCATTTCCAGCAATGAGGCGTACGAGAGTTTGCGTTATAACTTCGGCGCGGGTGGTATGTGGACGTGGTGCGCCGAGGCGGGTGTGGATACCTCGATGGCAAACACCTGGTATCCGCACTACTCGGCGCGTGATCTGGTGAAACTGTGGACCAAGAACTACGAGTTTTTCACCGGCGGCGGGAACGGCTCGTGGGTGGGATCGTGGTATCAATCGCCGCTTAATTCGATGATCAGCGCCGATTTGGGCCCCTATTACACCACGCAGACGAAGCCAGGGTGGCTCGCCGACTACGACCTGGCTGCAACCAACGATGCCGGCATCGTATGGGCAGGGGACCGCCCCTATTTGGTAGCCATTTTAACAAATGCTCCCTATCAGCTATCGATCCTCCACCCCATCATCTGGGCCATCGAAGACGCCCACAAAGAGATGGTGCAGTAGCAAGAAAACTTGTGGTGTACTGGCTAGCGCGATAGCGCGTCACACTTTTGTGTGGCGGGAGGGGGCTTTATTGCAGCCATAAGAAAAGGCCTGATCGGCGTGGTGCTGATCAGGCCTTTGGTGGTTCTGGGGGGGGGGTGGCTTGCTTTATCCGCCGAGGACGTCGCGGTGGAGCATCGTTATCATTTTGGACATGGCGCTGCGCAGGGCGGTTCCTTGGGGTTGTACGTAGCTGGTGCCATTCGCCACTACGCCGGAGATAAGTTTGTTATCCACAGCCCATCCCAGGCGCGTGCGGGCCCAGTCGGAAACCTCTTGCGAGCCAGCGATGGCGTTCAGTGCCGAGCCCGTGGAACTGATGTCGACGCCACCCACCTTGGAGGCGTAGTTCGCCAGCATGACGGCCAACTGCTCGCGACTGACCGGGTCCTCGGGGCCGAAGGTGCGGTATACGCCGTCATCGTCTCGGTAGCCATTGATGATACCCTTCGAGCGCGCCCAACTGATGGCGGGGCCATAGTACCAGCTGTAGTCCACGTCGTCGAAGTACGGCGCATCAACCAGGGCGCCGCCCGCCATGCGGTGCAGGATGGTGGCCACCTGGCCGCGCGTGATGGGGTCGTTCGGGCCGAACAGGCCGGAGTCGCTGTACGTGCCCATGAGGCCGGTCTTCGTCACGTAGTCGAACATGCCGCTCGTGTAGTACCAATCGGTGCGAGACACATCAGCGGGGATGTCGGCGAGCAAGAAGTCAATATCGACGGAGCCTTCGATGCCGTCAATCGTGCCGTGCTGTGTGGCCTGCCAAGTCTTGTAGGTTCCCGCGTAGTCGCAGGTGACGTTGTACTGCGCAACCCAGCGCTCCCAGGAATTGAACACGGGGTCGGTCAGGTAATTGTCCCACCAGTACAGGTTCGCGTACACGCCCGCGTCGTATCCGGCAGCCTCAATGCGCGTGCAGAACGTTTGCGCAATCGAAGCGAGCAGGCTGCGGTTTGCGACGTTCCCGAGATGGTTTTCTTCCAAGTCCAGGTAGACGGGGAAGGCCGGATTGTGACCCTTGAGCAGGCGAAACACATGGTCAGCTTCGCTGCGGGCATCCTCCACAGACTCAGCGTAGGAGTAGAGGTAGACGCCATAGGGAATGCCCAGGCGCTCGCACTCGGAAACATTGCGCTTCCAGTATTTGTCGTCTTGATCGGTATAGTCATTGCCGTATCCGCAGCGGATGAGGGCGAAGTCCACGCCATCGGCTTTGACGGCTTCCCAGTCGATTTCCTTGGCATGCTCGCTCACGTCGATACCGCGCTGAATGGCGCCGTAGATGGGGGTTCCGTCGCTGCTGACGTAGTAGCCTTCGCTGTTCTTAGTCCAGGCGGGCGTGCTGGCGGAAAGGGAGATGCCCTCGTCAAGCACGATGGGCTGGCCATCGCTGAAGCGCCAGCTGTTCTCAAGGCGGCCGCTTTGCGGGGCCGGTGCATCGGTGGCTTCAGCGCTCACGGAAGGGGCGTCGGAAGCTGGTTCAGCCGCAAAAGCGGCGGTGGGGGCGAGGCCCAAGGCTAGGGTAGCTGAAAGGGCAATGCTGGTAAGGGATTTTGGTGCGCTCACAAGGAACTCCTTCGAACGGCCGGCGGGCGTTCGTCCACGCGGCAAAGCGGATACGCGAGGTGAGAGCAGTGCTCGCGCCTTTCTTTTATACCACGTTTTCAGGAGGCTTGCGGGAGGGTAACGCCGAAACCGCATGATTTCGACGGTGCTGGGTACCCCGTGTATGGGTGCCGACCAGGCGCAAAGCACAGTAACACTTACGCGGCGCGAAAAGCGCCCTATGCACGAAAAGGCAGCCCTAGGAATCTTTCTGGTTTGCGCGCATGGCTTTCACGACGGCTTTGCCCAGCATCTGGCGGTCGAGCTTGTTGAAGCGCGTGTCGCCGCCGAGGAAGGTGAGGTGCCGCACCGCGCCTTCTTTCTTCTCGATGTAGGAGAGGGCGTGGGCCACGCTGTCGAGGTTCTGCGGGTCGGCTAACAGGAAGGCCGAGTTCGTCTTGCCAGCGTAGGCACCTCCCGCAAACGCGTCGAAGGGGTTCCACACCGATGACACGATGAGGCGGTCGATGCTGATGCCGTCGCCCTCGATGTCGCCCGAGGTCATAAGGTTGTTGATAAGCTCGTTGGCGTGGTAGGCGCTGTTGCCGCACACGCGCTGGGTGCGCACGCCGCGCGCTTCGCACGCTTCCAGGAAAGCATCCGGCACGTGATAGCTGCCGCCCAGCACAAGCAAGCGGCTGAACTGGCCCGATTGCAAGGCCTGCGCGGTGTCGTCGCCCACAACGCCGTTCGAGGCAACGAAGAACACCGGCACCTTCTTTTGGAACAGGTAGGGCGAAAACGAGATGAGGTCGCCCGTGCAGCCGTCGTACGTGATGATGGCGGTGCTGCCCCAGTGTCCCTGCTGCTGGCCGAAGCGGTAGAGGGAAAGCGCAATCTCAGCGGCGGTGCGGCCTTCCACGCGCGTCACTTCAATGGTGGGACCACACGCCTCGCGCACATCTTCCACGACGCGTTCGGAAGCAATGTCTTCGCTGCCCAACACGACAACGCGGTGGGGCTGAAGCTGGCTCAGTGCCTGCGCGGTCACGTCGGGCAGGCCGTCAGGCTTGGTGAGCAGCACCGGCGCGTCCATGACACCCGAAAGCCCCGTGGCCGCCATGCAGGGGGAAGCTAGTTCGCCCGGTGCCAGGATGACCGAGCCGCCCGGGGCGAACCCGCACTTCTCCACGAGGCGGGTCGCCGTGCCGTAGCGGCTTTCGCCGCCGATGACATCAATGAGGTCGTCAGGCACGGTTACGTCTTCGTTCAGCAGGTTAAACACGTGCTCCTCGGCCTCGGCGCTGCCCACGTGTCCGCCCAGCACGCGGTACACGCGGCAGACATCCTTCGCCGAACCCAGCATGCGGGTGTGGCCCTTCTCAATCCAGATGGCCTTGTTGCACAGGCGCTCTATCTGGTCGTTGTTGTGCGACACGATGAGCACGGTGACGTCGTGTTCCTTGATGAGTTGCGTGATGCGTCGCTCGCACTTCTGCTGGAACATGAAGTCGCCGACCGAGAGCACCTCGTCCACAATGAGGATCTCGGGCACGATAACCGTGGCAATGGCAAACGCAATACGCGCCACCATGCCGGATGAGTAGTTTTTCATGGGCATGTCGAGGAACTTCTCAATTTCGGCGAAGTCCACAATCTCGTCGAAGTGCTGCTCGATGAACTTCTTCGAGTAGCCCAGAAGCGCGCCGTTCAGGTAGATGTTCTCGCGCGCCGTCAATTCCAAGTCGAAGCCCGCGCCCAGCTCGATGAGCGGAGCAATGTTGCCGTGGATGGAACACGTGCCCTTGGTGGGCTCCAGCACGCCGGCAATGATTTTCAGCATGGTGGACTTGCCCGAGCCGTTCGTACCCAGGATGCCGAATACGTCACCCTTCTTCACCTCGAAGGATACGTCGTCAAGCGCGCGGAATTCCTTGAAGCGCAACTCGCGGCGCGCCAGTGCGATGGCGTATTCCTTGAGGCTGTTCAGCTGCTCGCTGGCCATGTTGAAGATCATAGACACGTGGTCAACCTTCACCATGGTGGCGCGGTTGTCGTCAGCGAAAACGGGCGGCTGGGCAGCGAGGGGCGTGGTATTGACATTCTCGGGCATGAAAACCGCCTAAACGTAAAGGATGAACTTCTTCTCGGAGGCCTTGAACACCAGCAGGCCCACAACGAAGGTGACAAGCGCTATGCCCAGGCAGATAAGCTGCTCTTGCAGGCCGGGCATGGTGTTGTACATGGCGATGGAGCGGAAGTATGTGACGTAGTGGTACATGGGGTTGAACACCTCGGCTGCCTGCAGCCATTCGGGAACCATGTCGATGGGGTAGAAGAGCGGGGTGGCGTACGTCCACGCGGTGATTACGACGCCCCAGAGATGGCACACGTCGCGGAAGAATACCGCCAGCGCGGATAGCAGCATGCCCAGCCCCGAGCAAAACAGCAGCATGAACACCAGAAGCAGTGGCAACGCGAGCAGGTTCCACGTGGGTGCTATCTGGAAAATCAGCATGACAATGACTACCGCAATGAGCGATATGGCGAAGTTCACCAACTGAAACAGCACTTTCTCCAGCGGAAAAATCATCTTCGACACGCGAACCTTTTTGATGAGGGGTGCGGAATCGAGGATGGAAGTCATCGCGCCGCTGGTTGAGTCGGCCATGAGCGCGAACAGCACGTTGCCGAGGATGAGGTACATGGGGAAGTTCGGTATATTGCCCCATTTGATCACGTTGGTGAACACGGCGGCCAGCACGCACATCATGAGCAGCGGGTTCAGTACCGACCACAGTACGCCAAGCACGCTGCGGCGGTACTTAAGCTTGAAGTCCTTCGACACAAGCGAGGTCATGGTGAACCAGTTGCGCTTGAAGTCGCTTTTGGTGCGTGTTGTCTGCATCGGCGGCATCCTAGCGGTTCTCGCGTCGCAGCGCCTCGTAGGCACGGAGCACATCGAGTTCGTACTGCTTGCGCGAGCCCTTCACCACGGTGTCAAGGATAAGACCGCACGAGTAAGCCAGAATGCCCACAAACACGAGCGCCACCGCAAGCAGCGCCGAGGGCAGTTTCGGCACGAGCCCCGTGGCCGCAAACTCGGCGATGACGGGGATGCCGGCAATGAGGCCCAGCACGCAGAATAGCAGCGCCACCCAGCTGAACAGGGCAAGCGGGCGGTAGTCCTTGAACAGCGACAGAATCATCATGAGCACTTTCATGCCGTCCGAGAACGTGTTCAGCTTGGACTCGGACCCTTCAGGGCGGTCGCGGTAATCGATGGGCACTTCAACGATGCGCCAGCGCTTGTCCACCGCGTGGATGGAAAGTTCGGTCTCAATCTCAAAGCCGGGCGAGAGTACCGGCATGGTTTTCGCGAACACGGCGTTGTAGGCACGATAGCCCGTCATGACGTCGGAGAATTCGAACCCATAAATCCACTTGATGAGTCGACGCACCAGGTTGTTGCCGAAGCCGTGGAAGGCGCGGTCGTTCTCTTCGCCGTAGGTGCCGTTGGAGAGGCGATCGCCCACCGTCATGTCGGCTTCGTCGGCCATGAGCGGCGCGAGCAGCGCCGGCGCGGACTCGGCGGGGTAGGTGTCGTCGCCGTCTACCATAATATAGTAGTCGGCATCGATGTCGCGCATCATCTGACGCACCACGTTGCCCTTGCCCTGGCGGCGCTCGACGCGCACCACGGCGCCATGTTCGGCCGCGATGGCACCCGTGTTGTCGGTGGAGTTGTTGTCGTACACATAAATAACGGCTTCGGGCAGGGCTTTCTTGAAGTCGTCGACCACTTTGCCGATGGTGATGGCCTCGTTGTAGCAGGGGATGAGCACCGCCACCGTGCCCTTGTTTGCGCGTGTGCGTGACGCCTCGGTTACCTGTTGCACGTGTTGCTCCTGTTCGTTCGGTTCGAATATCGTACCCGAAAGGTGCATGCGATGCCAGACACACCACTCATTTTCCGGATGAACCGCGGTTGTTGAGCCGTTGCCGCGCGGTTACGAACGGCTGAAACCCCTCATGGTAGAATCGGGGCGCCGGCTTCTCCCCAAGCCCCGTACCCGATCGGACAGGTGGCTTTTTCGCTCATGGAACAGCTCACACGACCTTCCGAGCGCAAGCGCGTCGCGCTGTTTGCACTCATTCTTGCCTTAGTTCTTGTTGCTTCGGTGGCCTTCACCATTGTGGCGTCGCAGCGGGCGACCGATGCGGCCATCGAGTCGGTGAGCGAGGTGTATTTGCGCGAGTTAAGCGATCGAATGGTGTCCGAATTTAACGCTGGGATGGAGAACAAGTTTGTGCAGGTAGAAACCGTGGGGGCCGTGCTTGCGCTGTCCGCTCCCCACGATGAAGCGCAGGCGCGCGAGGTGCTTTCCGCCTTGGAAGTGGACGATGGATATGCGTTTTTGGCTCTCATGGATGAGAGCGGCGCACTGTTTACCTGCGATGGCGAGAAGTCTGCCGATGTGACGAGCGAAGTGTGGGCGGGCGGCGATCCGGTGGTGGGCTACCGCGACGCGAAGGGACGCGCCGTTGCTCTGAGCGGCGAAACCATTGCGCTGACGGAGAAGATAGACCCGGTGGCGTGCGGGTCACGCACATTCACCGGCGTGGTGGCGGGGTTTGCTGTGGATGGGCTGGCCAATCGGCTGAATTTGCAGACGAGTGACAATAGTTCAAGTTCGTCTGTGCTGATGAACAAGGAAGGCATCTGCCTGGTGGGATGCGAGGGCGGGCCATCCGTGGGTGATGATATCCTCGGTGCGATTGAGGGTTCGAGCGCGTATAAGCCGCAGCGGGATATGGCGTCGGTGCGCGGTGATCTGGCGCGGGGTGAGGCAAGTATGGTGCCGCTATCGGCGGAGGGCGGCCGCGAGTATATGTATTTTCGCCCCATGATGGATGGCGCGTGGTATTTGTGTACGGCCATGCCCGACGGCGTGGTTGATGGGGACATTGAGGCGTTGAGCGGCACACTGCTGGGCAACGCGGTGGCCATTGGAGCGGTGTTAGCGCTGGTGGTGGGCGCGTCGTTTCTCGTGTACTTTTTGCTGACACGGCGCAACACCCGGCTGCTTGCGGAAGAGAAGAACCGGGCCGAGGCAGCGTTTGAGCAGGCGCGTCAGGCGAGTATGGCCAAAACTGAGTTCCTTTCGCGCATGTCGCACGAAATTCGCACGCCTATGAACGGCATTATGGGTATGACGGCCATCGCGCTGCGAAGCATCGGGGACGATGAGAAGGTGCGCATCTGCCTGGAGAAGGTGGCGCTGTCGTCGGATCATCTGTTGTCGCTGATCAATGACATTTTGGACATGAGCAAAATTGAGAGCGGCAAGATTGAGATTAAGCACGAGGAATTCGACCTGTGCCGCTTCGTGAGCTCGCTCGACGCGGTGTTTACGGCGCAGGCGGCCGAGCATGGCATCGACTACCGCACGGAGGTGGACGCGGAGGTGCCCACGTGTTTGGTGGGCGATCCGCTGAGGTTGAACCAGGTGATCTACAACTTGCTGGGCAATGCGCTCAAGTTCACGCCGGAGGGCGGGCGCGTGACGTTGCACGTTGAACGCGTGCGGGAAGAGGGCGAACCTGAGCGTGCGGGCGTGCGGGTGCGCTTCTCGGTGAGTGATACGGGATGCGGCATCTCGCCGGAGTTCATGCAGCGGATTTTCGAGTCGTTCGAGCAGGGGGATGCGCACGCGCAGCGCGGTTCGAAGGGCACGGGGCTGGGGCTTGCCATCACGAAGCGCCTCGTGGAGTTGATGGGCGGGCGCATCAGCGTGCGCAGTGTGGTGGGAAGTGGTTCTACGTTTGTGGTTGACGTTCCCTTTGAACTGCCTGGTGGGGAAGGCGGCGCTGGTGCGTCGGAAGTGGGAGGCACGTTTGCGCATGGCATGGCGAGCGTGCACCCGGTTGGGATAGATGCAGAAGAGGTGTGTGACCTGACGGGCGTGCACGTGCTGGTGGCCGAAGACAACGAACTCAACCGCGAGATTGCGCTTGAGCTGATGGCTATGGCCGGCGCGCAGGCGGACGCGGCAACCACGGGGCGCGAGGCGGTTGAGCGGTTCGCTGAGTCACCGGAGGGGTATTACGACGTGGTGCTCATGGACCTGCAGATGCCCGAGATGGATGGGTGTGAGGCTGCGCGCACCATTCGCGCGATGAACCGCGCCGATGCCACGCGCGTGATTATTCTGGCAATGACGGCCGACGCCTTCACCGAGGATGAAGAGCGCAGCCGGGCCAGCGGCATGGATGGACACCTGAGCAAACCCCTTGCTATTCATCGGGTTTATGCCACAATAGATAGGTTTCTACAGGAGCGCCGACAGACGCGCTAGCGGCCGCGCGCGGCGGGGAAAGCCGGAAGGCGGGGCAGTGAAGAAGCTTATCGCTCAAATCATGAAGTTCGGCGTGGTGGGCGCCATTGCATTTGTTATCGACTACGGCCTGATGGTTCTGCTCACCGAGGCGTTCGGCGTGAACTACCTGGTGAGCGCCACTATCTCGTTCACCGCGTCCGTGGTATTCAACTACGTGGCGTCCATGCGCTATGTGTTTACGCACAAAGAAGGTATGAGTCGTCGCCGCGAGTTCATCATCTTTGTGGTGCTTTCTATTATTGGATTGCTCATCAATAACGGCTGCATGTGGGCTGGTGTGGAACTGCTCGGCATCCACTATATGGTGGTGAAGATTGCCGCCACGTTCATCGTCATGGTGTGGAACTTCGTCACCCGCAAAAAATTCCTCGACGCCGGCAACGAACCCGGCGAAATTCTGAGCGACATAGAATGACGGAGAAGTGAACCTTTAAAGATTTGTCGCACTTCTAGCGATCTTTTATTGCAGAGGAAAAGATTGCGAGTTAAAGCGACCAAGCATTTCTTCTTTGCTTAAAGCGAGGTTGAGAAGCGTTTTTCTCCTATCTTTTTTAAGACAGACAGATTAACGCGAGTGATTTGAATAGTTTAATGCGTTGTCATTGCTCCTACTTTAAAATTTCACTAATGTTTTAATGTCGACCTGAATCTTGAGTAGAACGATACTCAAGATTACGTCTGTGCTCCTTCGATATAAAATACTTGATAATTACGAATATCGAAGCATATCGCCCAAGGATAAACGTTTTCATTGTAAAATAGACAATATAGAGATAACCACCAATTATCGGGATGTGAGAAGATGTTAGATAGACTCAAGTGTCTCCAAAATATCGCGCTCCAGAGAATCGAAGATTGTCACATCATTCTTGTGGCCAATATCAGGGAAAAAACTGACGGTTTTTGTGATTACATTGGGGGAACGTCCGTAGTATCCGAATTCTTAACTCTAAATCAATATGAATTAATTATCCAAACTCTCAGAAATATAGGTTTCGAAGTTAGCGGATATTTTGACGAGAATACATTTCTTCAAGACTGCATTGAGAAAAATTTCTTTAAATCGTCTGGAAAACAAATTGTAGTTATCAATACCGCGCAAAAAGGTACTGCTATAGGCAGAAAATCTCTTATTCCGGCATTCTGTGATATGAACGGTTTGTGGCATACGAACAGCAATGCATATACAGTCAGCCTAACCAGAAACAAATACCATTGTGATAGCATTTTGGCGGCAAACCATTTCCCAGTTACGGACGAATATCTTTACATTCCCCAACATGGATGGTTTTCCGATCGTAGGCCAAAAGAGGGAGAGAAAATTATTGCAAAGCTAAATGGAGAAACTTCTAGCATAGGCCTTTCAAAAGAAAATATTTTTAATTACAGTAAGAAGAGCGACACGTTCATTAATGAACTGTCAGAACTCTATTGTCAACCTGTGCTTGTTCAAAGATTCATTGAAGGCTATGAAGTTGAAGTTCCAGTTATAAATGTAAATCACCTCATAGAAATCGTTCTTCCTGTTGGTATATCGGTATACGGAGAAAACCATCTACATGAAACTATTCTTGATTATGAAATTAGGAAAAATTTGAAATTTGACTTCTACGACTACTCACAACTAAACGATTCTGTATCGCGAGAACTCGAAAAACATACGATTAACGCTACCCGATTGCTTGGTATAGAAGGATTCGGGCGAGTTGATTTTAGGGTTGATTCAAATGGAACGTGCTTCATCACCGATGTTGCCGCTAATCCCCATTTGACAAAAGGAATGTCTTTTAACTATGCCTTCACTAAAAATAATCTTAATTATGAGTCGATGATTCTATGTCTTGTTGGGTCGGCAATTGCGCGACACTTGCCACAAAAATTATTGGAAGCAGTTTGATTACCAACAGTGTCGGAATCAAAACAAGGAATGACCATGCCTGGACCCATTTGATCATTCGGCCTTGATACAAAGCCGAATCTTTCATAGAACCCTGATTTCCCTAATTTTGACATCAGCCCAACATAAGCTGAGTTGACCGCATTCGTCTGGATGTAAGCTAACAAACTCGCTACTATTACAGTTCCTATACCCTGATTTTGGAAAGAAGGATCAACCATTATGTCTTGAAGATAGAAGCAGATTCGGGAGTCTCCCACAATCCTCCCCATTCCTACTATAGTATCAAAACGATAGATGCCAACGTTGAATACGCTTCCACGTAGTCCGACACGCAATTCCTCAAGATCGTAGATGCACCAACCTAAAAGTTTTCTCAAATAAAGAAACTCTTCTGCTGATACACAATTATTCTTGACACTAAAAAGCTGCTGCATCAATTCTTCATACTCCCCAGTCACACAATGCCGCAAATGCAAACCCTAGGCCGAAGTAATCCCAAGGCTTTCCCTGATAATCATGACAAAAAGAATGGACAATATGTAACCATTCGTGGGGATTGCAGTGTGTTTCATCTTTCATAATTTCGAGAATGACCTGATTTTTCTTTTTGAAGAAAGAGCCATTT
>DXGM01000045.1 GCA_019113915.1 Candidatus Gordonibacter avicola | reverse complement strand
TGGTACAATCAAAATCGTCTTAAGACGTTCAAAAGAAACGGCAAGAAGATATCCTGCGAAACCATCGCAGGCCGCCGTAGAAGACTCGGGCTGGTAGCCTGAGTAAGTCCAAGAATCCTGCCGCACGCCCTTTATGTACGGATTTGTCAGGAGTCCACAAGAGAAACCCCAGGTCAGTTTTTTCGCGATACTAGTAAAGTCCCGAAATCAGGCGAAAATCCGTACATAAACGGACATTTCTGCCAATTCGCGTGGTTCTTGGTGCAAAGCCGGACTATTTGCTGAGGCTTCGGCTTCATTTAGTACAGTTGAAGCATGGTAATTGTATGGCGGGGTTGGTACTCTGGTTACAGCAGGAAAACTACTCCAAAGGGGGCTCTGAAAGGGAGGTGGAGATGGTGGATCGAACGCCGTAGAGGTAGGTTCGCGAGCAACTTCAAGGGGAGGTTGCTTACAATCAAGGAGGAAAGAATCGTGAAATCAAAGGGGGATTGTATGGACGCTTTTGACGTGGATACGTCTGCGACGAATTTGAGCCGCCGACAGTTTATGAAAGGCAGCTTGGCGGTTGCCGCATCGGCGGCAGCGCTGAGTGCTTTCGGCTGCGCTCCGTCGACCAAGGTCAAAGAGGACGAAGGCGCCGCGATGGCGGTCAACCCGGAAGAGGGCGGCACGTGGGTAGCCGCCGCCTGCTGGCACAACTGCGGTGGCCGCTGCGTGAACAAGGTTATGGTGAAAGAGGGCGCGGTCGTTCGCCAGAAGACCGACGACTCGCACGAAGATTCGCCCACCTTCCCGCAGCAGCGCGGCTGCGTGCGCGGCAAGGCGCAGCAGCAGCAGTGCTTCGGCGCCGACCGCATTCTGCATCCCATGAAGCGCAAGGGCTGGAAGCCCGGCGGCGGCGAGAACGCGAACGGCCAGATGCGCGGCAAGGACGAGTGGGAAGTCATCAGCTGGGATGAGGCCATTGACCTGGCCTGTCAGGAAATCAAGCGCATCAGCGACGAGTATGGCCCCACGGGCTTCTACTGCAAGTCGCCCGACGCTTCCATCAACGTGATGTGCGGCTGCGTGCGCGGCTGGGACACCACCTCGCACGGCACCTACACGCTGGGCTCGGATATGATTGGCCTGCCGTCCACCGACATCGGCAAGGCGAACGACCGCTTCGACCTCATGAACGCTGAATACATTATTATGTATTCCTCGAACCCCACGTGGTCGGCCGCCGGCACGCCTACCTATTACTTCATTCAGGCGAAGGAAGCGGGCGTGAAGTTTGTCACGGTTGACCCGCTGTACAACGCCTCGGCCCAGATGCTCGATGCCGACTGGATTCCCGTGCGCAACGGCACCGACATGGCGTTTATGCTGGCCACGGCCTATGAGATGCTGCGTCTCGACCAGGAGGAAGGCAACATCGTTGACTGGGACTTCCTCAACAAATACACGGTGGGCTTCGACGCCGAGCACATGCCGCCCGACGCAAAGCTGTCCGAAAACCTGAAAGACTACGTCATGGGTACCTACGACGGTACGCCCAAAACGCCCGAGTGGGCCGAGCCCATCTGTGGCGTTCCGCCCGAGCAGGTGACCGCGTTCGCGCGCATTCTGGGGAAGAACAACAAGACCATGCTGCTGCACAACTACGGCATGGTGCGCTGCAACGGCGCTGAAATGATTCCGCAGATGCTCATGGCGCTGGGCGCGATGGGTGGCCACATGGGCAAGTCGGGCCACGCGTGCGGCGGTGCGTATCACGCGAACTGCGGCAACTACGGCCCGAATCTGGTCAAGGCTGGCAGCGCGAAGAAGCCAAAGACAAAGAACCCCTGCTCAACCGGTGTGCGTCAGCCTCAGCTCTACGACCTCATTTTGGCCGGTGGCGGCGAAGTGTTGGACGTGTCAAACTCCTACGGCAGCTTCCACGAACCTATCCCCACCACGCTCGGTCCCATCAAGGGTATCTTCCACGTGACGGACGCGACGCTGCAAACCTCGCTGCACCAGAAGGCCGGCATCGAGGCGCACCGTGCCGTGGACTTCGTGCTTACGCGCGCGCAGTTTATGACCACGAACGCTCTGTACTCCGACATCATCCTGCCCGTGACCACCGAATGGGAGCGCCCCGGCAGCGTGACCACGTGCAACCGCGAGTTCGTGTACTGCTACTCGCAGGTGACCGAGCCGCTGGGTGAAGCCAAGACCGACCAGGAAATTGGCACCCTGCTGCTTGAGGGCATGGGCATGGACCCGAAGCTTGCCTACGACACCTCGGAAAAGCAACAATTCTTCGAGCAGATTGCCGGCAGCCAGGTGATGGGCGCCAGCGGTGAGATGGAACCGCTCGTTACTATTACGGCCGACGACATCAGCGAGTGGGGCGTGGAAGGCGAGCCGCAAGAGGGCATCATTTCGCTCGCCGACTTCGTGGCGAACGGCGGTTACCAGTTCGAGCGCACGTCGGACGACGGCCACGGCTTCATCGGCTACGAGGACTTCGTCACCGACCCCGAGGCCAATCCGCTTCCCAGCGCCAGCGGCAAGCTGGAAATTTACTGCCAGGCGCGCTACGACCTTATGGCCTCGTTTGGCTACGAGGGCATCGAGCAGTACAAGCCGTATCCGACCTATGTGGTGCCGGTCGTGGGCTACGAGTCAACGTTCAAGGACAAGAAGATCGGCGGCGAAAAGAGCGAGTACCCCTACATCATGTACAACCCGCACTACCTGCGTCGTTCGCACTCCGTGTTCGACAACTGCCCGTGGCTGCGTGAGACGTGGGCAAACCCGGTGTTCCTGAACCGTCAGGACGCGAAGGATAAGGGCATTGCGGAAGGCGACACCGTGCTTATTGAAACGCCTGCTGGTAAGGGCCTGCGCCGCGCCGCGCTGATGGATATTCTGCTGCCGGGCGTGGTGGGCGTGCCCCACGGCGCGTGGGTGGACGTTGACGAGGCGACGGGCATCGACCGCGCGGGTTCCGACAACTACCTGATTGGCGCCGAGTACGGCGGCATGGGTGTGTCGGGCTACAACAACCAGATTTGCAACATTAAGAAATACGATGGCGAAGCGCTTGAGGCGGATTGTGATTGGCCGCAGCGCATCGTGTCCGCATAGGTCCAAGGGGGATATGACTCATGGCTATTGGATACTATTTCGATATGACGAGGTGCACGGGGTGCCGTGCCTGCCAAGTTGCCTGCAAGGATAAGAACAGGCTTGACGTGGGAACCATCTACCGCCATGCGGGGACGTTCTCGGTGGGGGAGTTTCCCAAGGTGAGCGCGTATAGCTACTCGGCCACGTGCAACCATTGCGCAGCGCCCGCGTGTGCGGCCGCGTGCCCGCAGGGGGCTATTGAAACCCGCAAGGACGGCGCGGTGGTTATCGACCGCGAAAAGTGCACGGGCGATGGCTCGTGCACGAAGGCCTGCCCGTACGGCATTCCGCAAATTCTGCCGGACGGCAAAGCGGGGAAGTGCGACAGCTGCTACATGATTCGCGAGGCGGGTGGCCAGCCGGCGTGTGTGGCGGCGTGCCCCAACCGTGCGCTTGATTTTGGCGACGTGGACGAGCTGACGAAGAAGTACGGCCCGGATTGCGTGAAGGAAATTGCCATTCTGCCGTCCGCTGAAACCACCAAGCCAAACACCCTGATCAAAGCCAAGGAAGCCGCAAGCGACCCAGCTTTTGTTGAGGTTAATTGGTAAGAGCGGTTAGTAGCTGTCTGTGTTGAGGCACCTCAGAGTTCGTCCGGACTCTGAGGTGTACAGGGGCTGTAGCACAACCCCTTACCTGCCAGGTTGACCGTAGGGCAAGGGCTCTGCCCTTGCCGTCAACTACGTTTGACCTGGCAGGTTTATTCTGACTGAGCGGCAAGGGTAGAACCCTTGCCCTACAAAGTACCGGTAAATTGGTACACTGCTCTCACACATGAAACCGCCCGCTTCGGCAGGCACTAAGGAGAACCATGGACGAGCATACCATCGAACAGCTAGGGATGCGGCTTGCGAACCGGGCGTATCTGCAGCGGATTTTTCACATTGTGTTTGGCGCTGAGCCGAGCGCCGAGGAACTTGCCACGCTGGGGTCGCCGGAAACGGTGGCGCAGTTTCACGCGCTGGCCGAGGTGTTCCGCCAGGACGACCTTGGCATCTGCATGGAATCGATTGCCTCGTCGGCCGCGGAAGTGCTAGCCGATGCAGAAAAGCTGTGTGCCTCCTTGGGCGATAGGGCCGATGACGCGGCGTACGTGGAGGCGCTCAAGTCTGACTTCACGCGCCTGTTTTTGGTGCCGGGTGAAGCGTATGTGCACCCTTGGGAGTCGCCCTACATTGGCAAAGAGGTCATGCTCTTCCAGGAAAGCACGCTTGATGTGCGGCATCGCTATGCCGAATACGGCTTCAAGGCGGTGGAATTCGGGCATTTTCCCGAGGATCATGTGTCCATGATGATGGACTTCCTCGCACACTTGAGCACGCGCGCGTTCGACGCGTTCGGCGACGGGCGGGACGACGAGGTGCGCCGTATCCTCCTGTCGCAGCAAGACTTTGCGCGCGAGCACCTTCTCAACTGGCTGCCAGCGTTTCGCGATAAGGTGCACGAGAAGGATACGCAGGGAGTGTATCGTCGGCTGGCGGATGCGCTCGTCGCGTTTCTCATGGTGGACGAGTGCTTCGTGGAACAGGCGCTGGCGGAGATCGGGTAAGTATTGGGACGCGCGGGGAAGCAAAGGGACGAATCGTGAATTTGGAAGCGTATCGAGCAGCATTTGATGCGGTGCAGGCCGATTTTGAGGAAGCTGTTGCCGCGTGCGGTTTGCCGTTCGAGCGCGAGGAATCCCAGCCGCGTGTGCGTCGCGCTGCGGCGACGTGCGGTTTCTGCGAGAACAGCGGTGCGAGCCTGGGGAAGGGCTGGCTGTCGCCGTCGTGCCGAGCGTGTCGCACGGGCGAGGAAACTGCGACGTTTTTCATCTCGCTCAAATGCACACGGAACTGCTATTTCTGCTTCAACGTCAACCAGGAAGACTACGAGTATCATCGCACGCATGAGCGCGCGATAGCCGCTGAGTTGCGCGCTGCCCACGCGGCGGGCGCGAAGTTTCGTCACCTTGCCGTGACGGGTGGCGAACCGTGCCTGCATCCGGACGAGTTGCTGGCGTTTTTGCACTGCGCGCAGGAGTTGTATCCCGAAGCGCGCACTCGTCTCTACACGAGCGGCGACTGCTTGGACGACCGCTTGCTTGTCGCGCTGCGCGACGCGGGCTTGAGCGAAATCCGCTTCAGCGTGAAGATGGAAGAATCGGCTGATCAGCGATGGGAAACGCTCAGTAAGATAGCCGAGGCTGTTGGGGTTATTCCCGATGTGATGGTGGAGATGCCGGTGATCCCCGGCACGCTTGATGAGATGCGCGAACTGCTGGTGCAGTTGGACGAGCGCGGCGTGCGCGGCATCAACCTTTTGGAGTTCTGCTTCCCGCTGGCCAACGCCGAAGCGTTCGCGGCGCGTGGGTTTGAGCTGCGCCGCAACCCGTACGTGGTTCCCTACAACTATTGGTATGCCGGTGGCCTCTCCATCGCGGGGAGCGAGGCGGAGTGCCTTGAGTTGTTGCGGTTTGCGGCGGAGAAGGGTTTGCGCCTGGGTGTGCACTACTGCTCGCTCGACAACAAGTTTTCCGGCCAGATTTACCAGCAGGACAAACCGTTCTTGTTGGATGATGCGTTCGCCGCGCACTACGCCTGGCTTTCGTTTGACAATGCCGACTACTTCCTGAAATGCGCCAAGGTTTTTGGCGATGATGTGTCTACGGTCGAGCGCCTGCTTGGCGAATTGATAGAGGACAGTGGAGACACTCTTCGAAGCGCCGACAAAGCCTTCACCAGCGGAAGCGCCCCCGAGGCCGCTTTCGAAGATCGTATCCACAAGGACTCCGCCATCCCTGAACTCGCCTTCCCCCTGGCCTGGGCTTCCATAGTTGCCGAAGCGCTTCCCATGGTTGAGTTGGGAGTAAGCCTAAACGTCCTCGAACCAGACGAAACCTCCCTCCACCTCCGAGAAGTAGCCCTCAACCCCTGGCACCCCACAGAAGGCGAACACTCTCTCTTCTACGCCGCCAACTAAGGCGTGCTATCGCGCCGGAAAAGAGTGACGCGCTATCGCGCAACAAAAGTGTGACGCGCTGTCGCGCTACTAATTACGCCAAGAGGTTACCCGCTTTCCTATCACTATGACGCGGGCATGTTCTCCTATAGTTAACATACTTGTTTGGTAATCCTCGTAGGGACGCTCTCCAGAGCGTCCGCTCCGCCGAAGGCGGAGAATACAACCGCGACCTGCGTTTTCGCGCTTCGCGCGAACGGCGCTTCCCTAAAGGGACTAGGCGCTTCGCGCCGTCGCTGCTAACGCCGCTACGGGGGTTATGCTAACTGCACGTCAACGCCTTCAAGCCAGTCAGCCCGCGTTATAAAGTTAGGGTAGGCGGGATGCTTTTGGTGTATTCGCCAGCGCGATAGCGCTTCACCTTTTTTGGCGCTCGGCGGAATCACAGAAAACGCTTACTTTCCGCCCGCACCCCTGGCAACTTTGCTAGCTTTCGCGGGACCCGTGGGCGTTGTAGGATGAGGGTAGCTCAAGGAGAGGCGACCCCCAATTCGCCGATGCTTTGAAGGGGGGATGCGATTGCCCCACACACCACACCTCAGAGGTCTGGCAGCCTCGCTGCCGCGCAAACGCACACGGCCTTCCTGGAATTTCCCGAGGGGCCCGAACGCCGCACGTCGACGTTCGGGCCCCTTTTCACGTAGTTGGTAAATTTGCTAGCTAGGCGCACACTCCACCAGCGCGTATTGTGCGCGGTGGGGGTTGCCTCTTCATAAAGCGGCATGCATGGACATGAACGCGAAGAGGAAGAAGGGCGAACCATGTCGAACGTCGAGTACAAACGCACGCTGTGTTTTGCATCCCATGCCAACTGCGGTGTTCTGGCCACGGTGGAGGACGGAAAAGTTGTCAAGCTTGAGGGTGATCCCGATTGCCAAGTGAGCCAAGGGCGCGTGTGCGAGCGCATGGACTTCCAGCTTGACTGGCTGGACCACCCGAAGCGCTGCAATTATCCGCTGAAGCGCGTGGGCGCGCGCGGTTCGGGCAAGTGGGAACGCATCACGTGGGACCAGGCCATGAAGGAAATCGGCGAAAAGCTGCGCCAGCTGGCCGACGAATACGGCCCCGAGTCCGTCATTTTCTCCCATGGCACGGGCCGCACCGATGAGTGGTACGAGTCGCGGTTCTTCAACCTGTACGGCAGCCCGAACCTGGCTATGGGCGGCTCCGAGATTTGCTGGTGCCCCACGTACACGAACGAAAGCGCAACGTATGGCCAGTTCGCCGCTGCCTTCACCGCGGCCAAGACCGGCTGCGTGGTGCTGTGGGGTCACAACCCCGCCCAGTCCGGTGACTTCCCGGAGCACTGGGGCTATCAAGACCTGTTTGAGCAGGACCCGGATGTCAAGCTCATCGTGGTGGACCCGCGCTGCACCGAATACGCGCCGAACGCCGACGTGTGGCTGCGCCTGCGCCCCGGCACCGACGGCGCCATGGCCATGGGCTGGATGAACGTCATCATCAACGAGGAACTCTACGACAAGGAATTCGTCGAGTCCTGGACGTACGGTTTCGAAGACCTCAAGAAGGCCGTGCAGGCGTATCCTCCCGAGAAGGTCGCCGAAATTTGCTGGGTGTCGGCCGACAAGATTGTGGAAGCCGCGCGCATCTTCGCCACGTGCCTGCCGGCGTATCTGCCGTGGGGCCTGGCCACCGACGCTATCGGCCGCAATCAGGCGCAGGCCAACCGCGCCAAGGCGTGCCTGAAGGCACTCATCGGCATCAACAAGGCTGGTCAGACTTACCTCGCGCCGCCGAACGACGTGTTGCCGCACGCCACGTTCGAAATGCCTGAGGTGCTGCCGAAGTCCCAGCGCGACAAGCAGCTGGGTGCCGACCGCTTCCCGTTCCACTCCTGGCCCAGCTACCAGAAGATCTCCGACGCGCAGAGCCGCGTGTTCCATCATCCGTACTTCTTAAGCCAGAACGCCACGTGCGCCCAGAACTGGTGCGCGGTGAGCGAGGCCATCCGCACCGGCAAGCCATACCCGGTCAAGGGCCTTATTGCTCAGGCATCGAACCCGTTCTCCAACCTGTCCAACACCCAAGACGTGTACGAGTGCGTGAAGATGCTGGACTTGGTGGTTGACCACGAGTACACCATGACGCCGCTGGCTATGCTGTCCGACTACGTGCTACCCGCCGCAGGCTGGCTTGAGCGCCCGCAGCTGTGGGGTGTGGGCGGTGGCGGCCCCTGCATCACGGGCGTTGCGCTTACCGGCGAGGCCGCGGTGCCGCCGCTGTACGAGCGTCGCGACAACTACGAGTTCTGGCGCTCCATGGCCGAAGGCACGTTTGACCAGGAGACCGTGGACAAGTACTGGTCGTGGCAGACCACCGAGGAAGCCTACGACGCCATGCTGGAGCCGCAGGGCACCTCGGCGCGCGACGCCATTACCAACCCCGTGTTCAACTCCTCACCCGAGGAATGGCACAAGATGAATGACCCGAAAACGGGACAGCTGTATGGCTTCGGCACCCCGACGGGCAAGGTGGAGCTGCGCTCGACCATCATCGAGGATCTGTTCGACGACAAGGAAGCGCTGCCGTATTACGAAGAGCCGTTCGAGTCGCCCGTTTCCACGCCCGACGTGGCCGAGGAATACCCGCTCGTGCTCACGGCCGGTTCGCGCGTCATGCCGTACTACCACTCCGAGTATCGCCAGGTGAACGGCTGCCGCAACCGCTATCCCGAGCCGCACTTCCAGATTCACCCCGAAACGGCTGCCGAGTTGGGCATTGGCGACGACGTGTGGTGCTGGATTGAGACGCGCCGCGGCCGCTGCCTGCAGAAGGCGAAGCTCGATGCTGCCATGTCGCCCTACGCCATTTCGGCGCAGCACGGCTGGTGGTTCCCCGAACTGCCCGAGGCTGAGCCGTGGCTCGGTGGCTGGTTCGTGTCCAACATCAACATGTGCACGGACAACGACCCCGACAACTGCTGCAGGCTCTCCGGCGTGTACAACGTGAAGATTGCCATGTGCAAGGTAACCCGCGCCGACGACATGCCGTTCAAGAACCTGTTCAGCTAAGCACTACTGGCACTATCCATCCCCTGTTGTGGTGTCGGCGAAGGGCCTCCGCGCCGGCACCACCTCCCCAGAAGGCCGCGGTGGGGAAGCGCCGCTGCGGCCTTCAATTGAAAGGAACATCCCATGTGCTTTAGACCTTCTGCCGTCGACGCGACCGCGCCGACCAGTAAGACGTGCGCCCGGTGCGGCGCTACGAACGACGCAGCGGCTGCTGTGTGCGCAAGCTGCGGATCTGATACGTTTGAGGAAGCGCCCCTGAGTGCGCCAGGTGTGCCGGAAGCTCCTGCGGCGCCGGGTGTGCCGGGCGCGCCAGCGGCACCTACGCCAGCTGCGGCACCGGCGGCTCCTGCTGTTTCTGCCTACGGCGAGCCGCCGCACTGCGGTTCTGCGGGGAAGATTTCAACGCCGAAGGTGGCGCCGCGGTTTTAATCGTCCGACGGCCGGGGCTTGGGGAGCGGTTTCTTCAGGCCCGGGTCGTCGTCGGTACTCACAATGATGGAATTCTGGCGCGGCTCTTCAATGAACGGGTCGCAAAGGCCCAGGGCCGTGGCCACCGCCATCAGGTGATAGCAGCTGCTTACGTTGAACCGCTTCTTCAGCTTCTCGATGTGCATGCGCACGGTGGATTCCGAGACGTCGAGGGTGAAGGCAATTTGCTTGGGGGAGTAGGAGCGTGCGAGCAGATCGATGATTTCGCGCTGGCGCTGCGAGAGGGCGGGCACCATGCTGTCGGGTCCACGCACGGAGTCGACGACCAGCATTTTGCCGCTAATGGAGGCCATTTCAGGTTGAGCGGCCCAGCGCGGCTCGAACTCGGTGCGGATGACATACAGGAAGGACGCCATGTCATCCATCTGGCATTTGAGAATGAACTCGCCGTCGGCGCTGTACACACAAAGGGTCAGCATGGCGTAGCATCATCCCTTCAAGGATGCTCGGGATCTCCCGGTAGATGCTTTCAGTATAGGAAGCCCGCCCGCCTCCCACAATCTATCAAAACTGATAGGGTAGGGCTGCTCCCACCCAAGCACGACGCGCTGCCGCGCGGGCAAAATGTGATTCGCGTTCACGAGAATGGCAAGGGGGATACTGACGGCGCTTCTCTCAGGATGGTGGACTGAGGGAGTGGGGGAGGTGGCGGGGCAATGGTAGAATGGGGGACATGGGAATTACAGTGAATATAACGGGGGACGCGCACGAGACGAGTGCGCGGGTGCTTGCGCGCGCGAGTGCGGGCGGAACCGAGACGGTGCTGGTACTGCCGTCGAACGATGAGGTGCTTGCGCGTCGGCGCGACCTTGCGGCGGCGGGGTCGCTCCTGCGCTTTGGCGTACGTGTGGCCACGCTGGCGTCGTGGGTGGCGGACGTGTGGGAACTCTACGGCGACGGGCGCGCCCTGGTGAGCGCCGTGGAACGCGCGCTGCACGTGCGCTGCGCGCTTGCGGAGGCGAACGTGCAGATGGCGGCCACGCCGGGTGTGGTTGATGCGCTCGGGCGCGCCTTCGCGCGCGGGGCGGGGCTGCCCTCGTTTGCCGCTGCGGTTACGGGCTCGCTGCCTGAGGGGTGCGCGCTCACTGAATCGGAGGAACGTGTGCTTGCGGTGGCGCGCGCTTACGAGGCGCGCTTGGCGGCGTGTGGGCTGGTTGAGCAAGGGGCTGTTCTCTGCGCGCTCGACCAGGCCGAGGTGGCATGGCCAGCGGCTGTGGTGGTGGAAGGCGCGACGGTGCTTGCGCCTGATGAGGCCGCATTCTACGCACAGCTTGCGAAGCATGCTCAGGTGACGTTCTGCGTGGAAGCGCCCGCTGGCTCGCGCTTCGACGTGGCACGCTCGGTGCGCAAGGCGCTTGAACAAGCGGGCGTACAGCCGGTAGTTAAGGTTGACGCGCAGGAAGGCGAAGGCGCGGATACGCGATGCGCGCCTGAACTTCGCGAATTGGCGGCGGCGCTCTATCATCCGGACGCGACGCACCCGGTTGCGGCTACGGGTGCCGTGCGTGCGGTGCTGCCGGCGGGGCGCTATGCGCGCGCCCGGTTGCTGGCTGAGGCGCTTGCCGGCGCGGGGGAGGCCGTGGTTGTCTGCACCGATCCGGCGCTGCGTTTCGAGGAGTTGGCGCCGCGCCTGGTGCCGCAGGGCGCGGTGGTGGAGGCGTCGTATTCCCGCCGCTTCGACGAGACGGACTTTGGGGGCGCGCTGCTCACGGTGTCTGAGCTGGTGGCGGGCGGCGCTGAGGAACCCCTCGACACGTTTGCCGCTGCTGACCTCGCGCTGGGCAGCGTTGCCGGACGGGGTGTGCGCACGGCTTACGCGCTCGACCGCACGTGGCGGCGCAATCGCCTGGTTACCTGCGACAGCGTGCTCGGCCAGTTGTGCGATGGCGCGCCTGAGGTGGCTACAGCTCTTGTTGAGGCATGCAAGAGCGGCCGCTTCGTCGAGGCGCTTGATGCCGCGGAGGCCCACTACTACGCGGTTCGCGGCTGTACGCAGGCATTTCGTGCCGAACAGCTGGCGGCGGTACGCTGTGCACGCCGTGTGTTCGAGTCCGCACACGCTGCGGGCGCAGGTGTTGACGAGGCGCTTTCGGTGCTGGCAATGCAGCGTGTGCACGTGCGGGTATGCGCAAGCGGCCAGGAACGGGACGAAACGTGCGGTACTTCCGCCGCATCGCCAACCCGCGTGCGCGTGATGAGCTTTTCCGAAGCCGCACGCTGTGCGCCGGGCAGCGTGGACGTGGTAGTTGTTGCCGACCTCAACGCCTCCGACCAGCCAATACGAGAAACCCGCACGTCAATAGATGTGCTGTTCGAGAAGCTGGGCTGCGCCTGTGAGCGCGACCCGCTGTTCGAAAACCGCGTTCGCCTGCTTGCCCTCGTGCGTGCCGCACGCCGTACGGTGCTGCTGGAGCGCGCGCTCAACAACGCCGAGGCCGACCCGGCCTATCCCGCCGTCATGTTCGAAGACGTGGTTGACTGCTATCGCACCAATCCCGCGAACGCGCGCGAACTCGACAAGGTGACGTCGCTCGCGCCGGCGCTTCTGCCCTTCGCCCTGACGGCGGGCGAGGAAATGCTCGAAGAAAACCTCATTCCGCGCGCGGGCACTTGCGCCGCCGCCCAGGAAAGCAGCAACCGAGAAGCGGTCACCACAGGTGTGCCCGCCACCCCAACCTCCGACTTCACGCGCGTTGGCCCAGCGGGCGCACCCTACATCGCGCTTCCGCGCGCGAGCGAGGCCGACGGGCGTGCGCTGCTTTCGCCGTCCAGCATTGAAAGCTACCTCGAGTGCCCGCACAAGTGGTTCTCCCTGCGCCGCCTGCGTCTGGCCGAGGTGGACGCGCGCTTCTCGGCGCGTGAACAGGGCACCTTCGCCCACGCGGTGCTGCACACGTTCGGCGAACGCTACGCGGCCGATCACGGTGGACACAAACCGCGCGTGGGTGACCTTGCTAACGCTCGCCCTGTGTTCGACGATGTGTTCACCAGCGAAGCGGCCCACCAGTTCGACAAAGACTCCCGCGACGATCCGCTTATCCCGCTCACCGAGCGCGAGCGCCGCCAGATGGATGACCTGCGTAGCGCCCTCCATAGCTTCCTTGAGCGCGACGCGGCGCTCCTGCCCGCCTTCGAGCCCGCCCACTTCGAGTTCACGTTCGGCAGGGAAACACCCGTGGAGTATGCTGGTGTGCGCCTGCACGGCTCCATCGACCGATTCGACGTGGACGCGCAGGGGCGCGCCGTGGTCATCGACTACAAAAGCTCGCTTTCGGCCGACTACCACCTGCTGCCCTCGCAGCCCGCCACCCCCTTCGCGCTGCCCACCAAGGTGCAGACGCTCATCTACGCCCAAGCCGTGCGCCGCATGCTGGGCCTGGACGTGGTGGGCGCGCTGTACGTGCACATGCTGCGCCCCGGCTCCCAACCGGTGGTGTGCGGCGCGTACGACGACACGGTGCTCGGCCCGCACGACTTGCTGGATATTTCACCTGCTCGCAACGCACTTTCGAACACCGGCTTCACCATGTTCGGCGCGCTGCTCGACGCGGTGGAAGACCTCGTGGGTGCCGAACTTGAGCACCTGCTGGCGGGCGAGATTGCCCCGTGTCCCCGCACGCCGCGCGCGTGCGACTTCTGCCCCGTGTCCGTGTGCGAGGGAAGGACGCGCTCGTGAACTTCGACACCTTCACCCCTGCTCAGCGGGCCTGTGTGGGCCATCTCGACCGGCCGTTGTTCGTGGCGGCCGGCGCCGGATCGGGCAAAACCTTCACGCTGCAGCAGCGCATCGCCTACGCGCTTCTGCCCGACAGCGGCCCGGCGCTGGCGTCCATCGACGAGGTGCTGGCCATCACGTTCATGGAAAAAGCGGCCGCCGAAATCAAGGCGCGCGTGCGCTCGGCCCTGCGCGCGGAGGGCATGTTCGAAGAGGCGCTGAAGGTTGACGGCGCGTGGATTAGCACCATCCACGGCATGTGCGCGCGTATTCTGCGCGAAAACGCGCTGGAAGTGGGCGTTGACCCGGCGTTTTCCGTGGTTATGGAATTCGAGGCGGGGCGCTTGCGCGACCAGGCTATCGAAGAAGTGCTGCGCGCCGAGGCGGACGGGCGGCGTTTCGCGGCCCTGTTTGCGGAATACGGCGCCACGCCCTCGGGCGGCCCGGGCGTCGACACATCGGTGCAGGGCATGCTGAAAGAGTTGCTGGCGAAGGCGTCGTCGTATCGCGAGGGACTTGCGGCCATCGACCTGGGCGGCGAGCCGCCGGCACCCTCGTCCTGCGTGCGCGAAGTGCTTGCTGCCTATGAGGAAGCGTGCGCGCTTGCCGCGGTGGCGTGCGGCGGCAAGAAGCCCACGGCGCGCCAGCTGGAGACGCAGGCCGCGGCCGAGGCGGCGCGTGAGGCGCTGAACGCGTTTGTGGAAAGCGGCTCACAGGATGCCGCTGAGCTGGGACGCGTCTTTGCGTCGTGCGGTCTTCTGCGCAAGGACGGCTTCGGGAAGGCTGCCGGCGAGGCGGGGCAGGAGGCGGCGCTTGCGGTGCAGGCGGCGCTCGACAAGGTGCTGCGCACGCTGAACCTGGCGCGTGGCCGTGCCTACGCCGACGTGCTGATGGCGCTCGCGCGCGAAGTGGAGGCCGCCTACCAGCGCAAACTTGACGCGCGCGCCGCGCTCGACAACGATGGGCTTCTGCGTCGCACGTTGCATGCGCTCTCGGCGCAGCCTGCGCTGGCGCAGCGCTACCGCGACCGCTTCAAGCTGGTCATGGTGGACGAATTTCAGGACACGAACCAGTTGCAGGTGGACCTCATCGAGCTGGTGGCCGGCACCGACAAGCTGTGCACGGTGGGCGACGCGCAGCAGAGCATCTATCGTTTCAACGGCGCCGACGTGTCGGTGTTTGAGCGGCAGCGGGCGCGCGTGGCTGCCCTTGGCGACGAGGCCTGCTTGCGCCAACTGGACGACAACTTCCGCAGCCATGGAGATGTGTTGGCGTTCGTGCGCCGCGTGTGCGGCCAGGACCAGGTGTTTGGTGAACGCTTCCTTGATCTGCGCGCTTCGCGCGGTGGCGCGAGTTCGTTCAAGGGGACGGGCGCGCGCATTGAGGTGCAGCTGGTGTCCTACGAGGGCAGCAAGGAAGCGTGCGGCGCGGTGGCGGCTGAGGCCGCGGGCATCGCGCGCCGCTTCGCCGAACTGCGCGATGCGGGCCACGAGGCCTCGGAGATGGTGGTGCTGCTCGGCAAGATGAGCGCGGCCGACACCTACGCTGACGCGCTGCGTACGGAAGGGTTCGCGGTGGTGCTCGGCGGCGGGCGCAGCTTCTTCGCGCTGCCGGAGGTGTGTGCCGTGGAGAATCTGCTGAGTGCCCTGGCCGATCCGGCCGACACGCGTGCGCTCTACGCAACGCTGACAAGCCCGCTTTTGCGCCTCACGCCCGACGACTTCGTGCGCCTCTCAACCGTGATTGACCAGGTGACGGGCGAGGTGCGCCGCCAAGGTATCGACCGCGGCCTCATGGCGCTGGTCGATGCGGAGGCTCAAGAAGCGTGCGTGGCGGCGTTGGAAGGGAAAAGTCTCAGTGAGGACGCAGGACGCGCCGCCGAAGACGCGCCGGTTTCCGCCCGCCCGCCCTTCGTGGCCCCGCTGCCCGGCGAGCCCTCTGAGCGTCTGCGGTTTGCGGCGCGCCTGTTCGCTCGCGCCCGTGCCCGTATTGCGTGCGAGCGTCCTTCCCAGGTGCTGATGAGTGTCATCGCCGATTCGGGGTGGCTCGGCCGCCTCGAGCGCGCCGGCGTGGAGGGTGCCGCGGCAGCAGCCAACGTGCTCAAGGCCGTGCGCATGGTGGAAGAGATCGAGCGCACGCCCGGCTACGGCCTGGCCCGCACGGCGCGCGACTTCCGCGAGCAGGCCGCCTCAACCGCGTGCGGCCCCGGTTCGCTTTCGGTGTCGGGCCAAAACGCCGTGCGCATCATGACCATCCACAAGTCGAAGGGCCTGGAGTTTCCCATCGTGGCGGCCGCTTCGTTCGAACCGACGAAGCGCTCCTGTTCGACCTTTGCTGCTACCTCGGCCGACGGGCGCGTGCACGCAGCGCTCAGTGCGAAGCGCACAGCCGTGTGCCACCCGAAGAAAATTGCGAACGGGTTCACGTTCGAAGGCACCGACCCCGCCGCCGCGGCCGATCTTGCCGAGCGCGCCTGCGCCATCGCGAACCGCGAGTGGCACGAAGAAGTGGCCGAGGCGCAGCGCAAGTTCTACGTGGCCTGCACGCGCGCAAGCGAGTATCTGCTGGTCTGCGGCCTGGTAAAAGTGGGGAAGGATCCGCTTGCGGGCTATGCAAACACGCCGGTGTTCGACGACGTGCGCCACGCGCTGGTAGGCGAAGAAGACTTTCCGGAAGGGGAGGCCGATCTAGACTTCGGCGGAAGCGCTCCACTGCACTTCGAACGCGTGACGGTGTGCGCCGACGATGCAGCGGAGGTGGCAGAAACCGAGGCGGAGGCGCCTGACACCTATACCCTGCCGTCACTTGCGCCGTGCGCGCCGCTGCCGGTGGAACCCGTGCGCCTCCGTGACGACGTGTTTTCGTACTCGTCCATCGCGCCGCACGAGGATCATCTACCCCTCGCTGAGCGCGATGACCTTTCGGGGGCGGCAGCACCCAGCCGCGCTGCGCAGCCTGACGCAGATGCCGACCTCGTCGATGCCATCCCGGTATCCGACACCACAGAAGCCCCCGCGCCTCCCTCGGCCACCGACCTCGGCACGGCCTTCCACCGCCTCGCGCAGCTGGCCATCCTTCAAGCGCCCGCACACGAGGGCCGCCTCGTCGCACCCCCGCGCAAGCGCATCGAGGCCCTTGCCTGCAGCATGAAGCTGGGCGATGCCGAACGTGCCCGCCTCGACGCCGCGCTCGAGCGCTGGTTCACCTCGTCAATTGCCCGCCGCGCCGAACAGGCAAGCACCCTACGCGCCGAAGTTCCCTTCCTCGTGGAGGTGCCCCCGGCGCAACCCAGCGAAGCGCTCGCCTACCTCGAAGGCGAAATTGACCTGCTCGCGCTCAACAGCGACGGCACGCGCGCCTTCGTCGTGGATTACAAAACCGGCGGATCACCCGACGAAACCCCCGAGCGCCTGCACGAAAAGCACCTGCTCCAGGCTACGTGTTACGCCTACGCCCTGCTCACCCAAGGCATCCACCAGGTGGAATTCGCCTTCGTCCGCGTCGAGCGCCCAAGCCCCAGTAACCCGGCCGAGCCCCAAACCGTTCCCTATACCTTCGAGGTCGCCGACCTGCCCGCGCTTCAGCGCACCATCCAGCAGGCCCGCGCCCGCGCCGCGCGCTCCTAGCAAGCTCCTCTCCAAACACACCGCACCCGCCCCCCGGGGAGAAGGGCGGGTGCGGACAGCCAATCAAGCGGCCTGGTCACACGTTAGGCACGCGCATCGTAGGGGGACAGATGCGTGTGTGCCAGCCGCTCAATTGTTATCGTGACGGGCTCCAGGTCGCGAAAGCCGTAACTTTGCAGCCGCTTCGCCGCTTCGGTCGAAATGCGAATTTGGAAGCGCTCGATATCGTCCACCGTAATGGCAATGAGGTTCGCCCATATCCGCACGCCCTCGCCGATGCCTTCGAGCGGTGCGGCCGCGCCAGCAGCTGAATCATACCCGCCCGCGTCCGCAGCCTCAGCTGCCGATGTCGCGCCCGCGCCATAGGGAGGCAACACGCCAGGTTCGCCATACGCGCTCCCACCATACGCGGCCGCCCCGGTCTTGCCGCGGCCCTCCCGGCCACCGCGCTTCTGCTCGCGGATGGTAAGGCCAATCTCGCCTTCGGTGAAGCCGCGCGTCATCAGGTCGATGGAGGTATCCTGCGAAAGACCGATGATGCCTTCCTCATCGTCCAACACTGTGCAGAAGTACAGCGTTCCTGATAAGGTGCAGGTGTCGTTGTCCATGCTCATGCTCCTTTCCGGCCGCTCAGCGGCGCTTCGGCTCGCGCACGGAAAGCTTGGCCTGGGCCGCAAGGCTATTCACAAAGCGGGCGACCGTCTCGCTCCAGCGCTCGAATTCCGCCAGCGCGGCGGCAGGGTCGCGCGGTGCACCCTCGCCGCGGTAGTAGCGACGCATAAGGGTGTCGGTCAAAAGCGACAATTCCGGCCCGCGTTCAGCCGCTTCCTTAACGGCGGGCGGGCTCACCATCACCGCCAGCGAGGCCGCACGATACAGCAGGTAGAACGCCATGCGCACCTGTCCGTCTGCCTCGCCCGCGCCGCTGGTCGCTGCCTCATCCATCAGGCTACGCGCCTTCCTCATCAGCTCAAACGAGCTCTCATAGGTTGTCGCCATGCCGCCTCCCTCGTGTTGCCCCGTATAGTGCCCTGCCTCGCGTCCCGCGCGTGCGCTTACTCGAACAGTGCCGAAAGCGCGTTGTCGTCTTCCACGTCCACCACGTCGGCGTGCGTGATGCGGTCGCGCTTCTCGAAGTGATACACGCTCACGTCGTCGCGCGCCACGTCGCCGTCTTTCACCAGGCCACCAAGCGTGTGCAGCACATGGTCGGAGTGCGACGTGATAAGCACCTGCTTGCCCTCGGCGGCCATGTCGGACAGAATGCGCGTCATCGTGCGCTGGTAGCGCGGATGCAGGTGCGTCTCCGGCTCCTCAATCATCACGAGGGAACCCGGCTCAGACAGCGTGCCCAGCACCACTGACGCCACGGACTGATTCACGCCGTAACCCGAGTTTACCGCACTCACCCACATGCCATCTTCGGCCAGGTCAATGACTACGCTCGGGCCGCTCATCACGTACGGGCTAATTTCCACGCCCAGCATGCGCAAGCGCTCGCTCATCACGTCGAGGCGCTTCTGCATCTCGGGGTAGCGCTTGGACTCATTGATGCGGTAGATAATCAGGTTCGACAGCCACTCTTCCAGCGCCGACGCGTCGCCCGCACGGTTCGAGATGTCCTCGATGGTGGGGTTGCCGGCCAGAAGCGGGTAGTTGTACTTCGTGAAGCCGCGGTTCGACGACAGATACAAAGCATTCTCAAACCAGGAGAGCAGCTTCTTCTGGCGCGCCACGGTGGCCGCCGGGTCGTCGGTGAGGTACGTGCCCGCCCCATAACCGCCTGCCGCCACCGGCAAGAACAGACGACCGGACGCTTCAATAACGCCCTCGGCGCGGCTGTCCCAGCGCCACGCATCCTCGCCGTTCACAGCGAACGTTTCCTCCACGCCGTCCTCGCCCACGGAAAGGCGGTAGCCCAGCTGCTCGCCGTCAATGCGTACGGCAATGTCAATGCCGATGGGTGTCGACGTGTCGTGGCGGTAGGCCACT
Source organism: Candidatus Gordonibacter avicola (assembly GCA_019113915.1). Taxonomy (GTDB): domain Bacteria; phylum Actinomycetota; class Coriobacteriia; order Coriobacteriales; family Eggerthellaceae; genus Gordonibacter; species Gordonibacter faecis. Next base: position 8,936 of record DXGM01000045.1, on the reverse strand, counting down.
TCGCGCAAGTCACCCAGGCGCAGCAGGTAGTCGTTGAAGCTGACCTCACGGCGCTGCAGGCTCTGCTTCACGAACGCGAGCGCCTGGATGACCGTAGTTTTGCCGGTAGAGTTGAAGCCCGTCAGCACGTTGATCTTCGAAAAGTCGAGGTCGGCGGCCTGCTGAGCCTTAAAGTTATCGAGATGGATGTGTTCGAGCATGAGGGGCTCCTTCTAGTCAGTAGGTGGTAGGGGCTGGGCGGGCGCACGGACAGCATGCGCCTCACCGCGCCCGGATAAAGCTGGTGGGAGGGCGCGCGGGTGCCAGTGAAAGAGCACGTGTGGGGCACCACTTCACGCAGTCGCGACACCCCACGCACACGTACCCTTCGCGCGGTACCGCGCGGCCGTCAACAATCGTCAGGTTGTCGCGGTCACACTGATCCACGCACGCGCCACATCCGCGACACGCACCCGATACCTGTATGAGATAGGGTGTTTCCACGGGCCCTCCCTTTCAGATCGCTTACTTACTTCGTGAAGGTGTTGAACGGCGCCGGGGCCGCCTTGTACACCTTGCACTGCGCCAACTTCATGTTGTACACGCCGGTCAGCTTGCAGCAGTTCTCAACCTCGTTGTCGGTGCACATGTTGATGTTCGACATGAACCAGCCGCCGAGCCACGGATCCTCTTCCGGCAACTCGGGGAACCACCAGCCGTGCTGCGCCGAAATCACCTGCGGCAGAATGCCGGCGTCCAGCTTGGCGCGCTGCATGCAGCGGCCGCGCAACGTCTCAATCCAGCACCACATACCGTCGCCGATGCCCAGCTCGGCCGCCGTTTCGGGGTGAATCTGGAAGTATGGGTCGGGGTAGCGCTCGCGGCAACCTTCCACCTGGCGATACTCGGAGTGGTAGTAGGGCATGAAGCGCGAACCAGCCGTAAGAATGAGCGGGAACTCGGCCGCGATGTCCGGCGTGGACACGGGCGACTCGAACGGCTCTTCGTAGTACGGCACGGCCTCTTCGGGCCCGAACAGGTCTTCCAGAATGGTTGAGGCAATTTCCACCTTGCCGGTAGGCGTGCCGAAGCCAAACAGCTCGCCCGTCTGTGGGTCGGTGAGCTCGTGCCATTTGTCGGGCGAGGGGCAGAACACCGGGCGTCCCACGGTGTCGGCCGACTTCACGTTCAGCGGCTCCAGCATGAAGTCGTTGGCTTCCTCGGAGTCTTCCCATGGCCAATACTTCGCGAATGTTTCCTCGTCGAAGGTGCCTTCGGCCAGCGAACGCCAGAACGCGTAGTTGTCGCGGCGCTCGTACAGCGGCTCGATGACCTGGTCACCGGTGAGCGCCACGCCGGAGATAGCGGGGCCGCCACCGTTCGTTCCCCACACTTGCACGCGCTCAAGCCATCCGGCGGCTGGCAGCACGTAGTCGGATAGCATCGCGCACGGTGTCATGGTGTACTCGTGCGTCACCAACAAATCGAGGCGCTTCAGGCAGTCGTACACGTCCTTGGAGTTCGACAGGTTCGAAAACGGGTTTGACGCGAAGCAAATCATGCCCTTGACCGGGTACGGCTTGCCCGTCTTAATGGCCTGGCTTACCACCGACCAGTTCTGTGCGCACGTGGCGTCCTGGTTCAGGAAGTAGGGGTGATGGAACACGCGGCTCTGCGCGTCGGAGATTTTCTGGTAGCTGGGCCAGGAGTGGAAGGGGAAGCGGTCGGCGCCCAACTGCTTCTCGCGCTGAGACTTCGGCAGGATGCCGGGCATCTCAAGCTCGGCGAGCGGACGCACGTCGTTCGGGGGAGCGAGGTAGGTTTGGCCCATCATGTTCACGCCCACGAGGGCCTTGAGCAGCGCCTTTGCGCGGTTCGCCTGGGCCATGTTGCGGCCGATGGTGTCGGTGGGAAGGCCCCACGGCATGAAGCACGGGCGAATGGTGGCATACATGCGGGCCGCGGCGCGAATCTTGTCAGCCGGCACCCACGTGATTTCTTCCACCTTCTCGGGCGGGTAGGCTTGCACGGCCTCTTTCAGCTGGTCAAAGCCGTACGTCCACGTGGACACGAATTCCTTGTCATACAGTTCCTCGTTGATAATGACGTTCATCCAGCCCATGGCCAGAGCGCCGTCGGTACCAGGACGCAGGCGCAGCCATAAGTCGGCGCGTGCCGCGTACTCGGTGCAGCGCGGGTCAACTACAATCATCTTGGCGTTGGGGTTTGCGCCGAACAGCTGCTCGTAGCCCCAGTGCTCGGGGAAGTCGCCGCAGGCGGATGGGTTGCGGCCCCAGAACACCACGCACTGGGTACTGGGTGCGGTGGACGTGGCCGCGAACTGGCCAAACGTCGTGCTTTCAATGGTGTAAGTGGGGCACCAGCACATCTCCGCGCCGCCCATAGACTCGTTCGGGCTGCCGTAGAGGTTGAAGAAACGTGAGATATACCACTCGTCGGAGCGGCCGGTGCCGTGTGAGAACACGACGGTTTCGGGCCCCACTTCGTCGGCGAGCTGGTGCAGCTTTTCGCCAATTTCCTTACATGCCTGATCCCAGGAGATGCGCTCCCATTTGCCGGAGCCGCGTTCGCCCACGCGTTTCATCGGGTAATTCAGGCGCTTGGGGTGGTCGAGCCATTCCAGCTGAAAGCCTACGCGCTCGCACACTTTGCCCTGGTTGATGGGGCACTGCGGGTCGCCTTCCAGCTTGGTAATTTTGCCGTCTTCCACCGTGGCCAAAATGCCGCAGTTGGAATGGCAGCCAAAGCACAGAGCTTTTTTCACTTCTACGTCGGACATAGCTGTTCCTCTCTTTGCTCGTTGGTCTCGTGCAGACGGGTGGTCTGCGGGTCATGGTATCGAGACGCGCCGCTTCAAAGGGAAGCGTTCGAGCTTGAGTAGGTGTTGGTCAGGTGCTCACCTCCTGGTCAGGATCGGTGCTGGGCCTATCAGGTGTATCCGGGCCGGTGTCGTGTCGCTGGGGTTTCCGCTCTTCATCGGCGTACCAAGGCGGCACACCGCGGAACGGGTTGCACAACTCCAAAGCCCCGGCTACGGCCATGAGTTGGTTAACATTGTCCACGCCGAAGCGTTTCTTCAGTGCGTTTATGTGCATGCGCACGGTCGGTTCGGAAATGCCCATTTCGGTTGCGATCTGCTTCGGTGCACGCGAGAGCGCCAGCAGCTTGAGCACTTCCTCTTGGCGCGCGGGCAGGGCGGGGGCCACGTGCTCGGGGCCGCGAAAGGGCTCGGTGATATACATCTCACCGCTTACCTGCACGTTCAGGGATTCGTCAGAAAAGCGCGGCTGTAACTCCGTGCGGAAGACGCGCAAAAGATCCTGCATGTCTTCGACATCGCAGCGGTGAAACAACTCACCTTCAGTGCTGTAGACAAAAATCGACAGCATAATTCCCCCTCAACGCAAGCAAGTTCCCCGGTTTGTGCCTGTTGCGCTTGATAGGTTCCAGTATAGGGCGTGAGCAGGGTGGGGCAACCTATCAAAAGTGATAGATGGACGCTTTCCGCGCCCGCCAGTATTGTTCGAAGTGTCATGGTATCGAGGACGCTCCGCGTCGGGGAAGCGAGCGTGTGGCCGCGAAGAGCGGCGGCGCCGATTCCCGAGTAATCTGCGCATTCGCTTATCCTTTCAGGCATGTTGTCTGTCGCGGCCGATCTACGGCGTGTGCGGCTTGAGTGCGGCGATTCCCGCCGCAACCGCTCGCGTCGCTTCCGACGGAAGGAGAGCCATGTCTTTGTTGTTCCGGTTCCTTATGGGATTGTTCATGTCCATCTTCTGCGCGTTATCCCTCAGTCTGTTTGTGCCTATTGTTATGGGTGTGCCCATTGTATGGATGGGTGTGCTGATGGGAACTATCTACGGCACGATTATTGGCACGCTTGTTATGACCGTGCTGCCCGTCATCCCGCTTTCGATGAAGTATGCCGTGAAGTGCGGGGCGAAGGAAGGCTCGGTTGCGTGGTTTTTGCTGAAAGACGTGCTGCTGTGCACGTTTATGCTGCTCATCATTTCGTTCTGCCTCACGTGGATCAACACGGGCATGGATGCGCAGTTCGTAGATCGCTGGCTGGCAACGGCCCCCATCATGTGGATTATCAACTACGCCGTCGCCATTCAGGCAGAGCCGCTGTGCCTGTTCCTGGCTTCAAAGATCAGCCGCACAAACCCCTTCGAAGCCCCCGCACCCGCCCCAGCAGCACCGGGAGATATGTCCCCTGACGCGTAAGGGATAGAAGGTAAAGTAGCACATAAAGGCAGGTAAACAACAATCGGCCGCAGCTTAGCGCTACGGCCGATTGTTTGTTCTCTGGATGTGTGGTTGCGCTTACGCCAGCAGTTGCTCCACGCAGGCCAGTTTCACGCAGCACACAAATACGTCCATGGCGGCGTCCAGTTCGTCAAGGGGGGGCAGCGTGGGGGCGATGCGGATGTTGCTGTTTTGGGGGTCGTTCTTGTAAGGCCAGGTGGCGCCCGCGCCTGTCATGGTAACGCCCGCTTCTTTCGCCAGGCCCACAATACGCTTGGCCGTGCCTTCGGGCGCGTCGAACGATACGAAGTAGCCGCCGCGCGGATGCGACCACGAGCAGCCGCCCACCTCGGCCAGGCCCTCGTCAAGCTTGGAAACCACCAGTTCAAACTTCGGACGCAGGATAGCGGCGTGCTTGGCCATGTGTGCGGCCAAGCCCTCGGCGTCGCGCAGGAACTTCACGTGGCGCAGCTGATTCAGCTTGTCGTAGCCAATAGTGCCCACGCCCATGCGCTTCTTGATTTCCGCAATGTTGTCGGCGCTTGCCGCGATGGCGGAAATGCCCGCGCCCGGGTGCGTCACCTTGGACGTGGAGGCGAACTTGAAGTAGCGGTTCGGGTTGCCAGCTGCACGACAGGCCGCGCCGATGTCCTTGAGCTGATCCTGTTCAGCTGCGTCATCGTAGAGGTGGTGCACGCAGTATGCGTTGTCCCAGAAGATGCGGAAGTCGTCAGCTGCGCAGGTCATGGAAGCCAGGCGCTCCACCACCTCGTCGGAATACGTCACACCGCCGGGGTTGGAGTACTTCGGTACGCACCAGATGCCCTTGATGGATGCGTCGTTCGCCACGAGGCGCTCCACCTCGTCCATGTCGGGGCCGTCTGCGGTCATTGGCACGGGGATCATTTCAATGCCGAACGCCTCAGTAATGCCGAAGTGGCGGTCGTAGCCCGGCACGGGGCAGAGCCACTTGATGTTCTCGTATTGGCACCACGGCTTCGAGCCCAGCGTGCCGAAGTCCAGGCAGCGCGCCACCGCGTCATACATGAGTGTGAGGCTTGAATTGCCACCGATGATAATGTTCTCGGGTTCCTCTTCCACCATGGCGGCCATGAAGCGCTTCGCCTCGGGCAGACCGTCAAGCACGCCATAGTTGCGGCAGTCGGTGCCGTCCTCGGCGCGGCAGTCCTCCGCAGTAGTGACTGCGGTGAGCATAGGCATGCTGAGATCAAGCTGATCAGCCCCCGGCTTCCCACGCGCCATATTCAACGAGAGCCCCTTCGCCTTAATTTCGCCGTACTCCCGCTCAAGTTCGTCTTTGAGTGCCGTCAATTCGTCGCGTCCCATCTCCGCATACGTGGGCATTGTTTGCTTCCTTCCGTCGTCAATCGTGCGTACGTTCTCTAGTATAAGGTTTAGCGAATCAATTAGTCGATACTGTTTTCGCCGAACTACGCCGCGCTGTCCGCCCGGTGACGCTGAATGACGAAAGCGCCTACGTCCGGTGGGGCTGTGCGGGCGCGCGCTACGATGCCTTTCTCAAGCTGTTGATGAAAGGAGGCTGTATCATGCCTATTCCCGATCCGCGTGCGAATGAAAAGAAGGAAACGTATATCTCGCGGTGTATGGAGCACATCACGCGTTACGAAAAGGACAAGTATCCCGACCAGGACCAACGTGCGGCCATTTGCTACTCAACCTGGGATCGCTGGCAGAAAGATCACGGCCACCCCGAGCGTGCGGAAAAGTAGCCTTACGGGGTGTGCGAACGGGGCGGCGCGACACCCAGCGCTTCGGCCACGGGTTGGTAGGCTTTCACCAGGTCGTCGAGGCGCATGCGCGCGTTTGCGGGACTGGTAGAGGGAAGTGCCACGTGGGGCACGCCGGGAAGCATGTCGGCGCAGTGGCGACGGAACAATTCGGTTGCCTTAGTCCCGGTGGTGAACACCGCTTCGAGTGGCGCGGTTGCGACTATGCGCGTGAGGTCGTTCGGCGCGGCATCTGCGATGGAGGCGTCGGATGCGCCAGTAATGGTGCACGAGGCCAGCGTGTCCCAGAGTGCAATGCCGTGCGCGAGAGCAAAGGCGCGCCGCGCCTCAACCCCTTGGGGTTCCGGCTGGTCAAACAGCGCACCCAGCACTTTCCAGAAGCGGTTCTGCGGGTGCATGTAGTAGAACCCCGCCTCGCGCGACTTTGGCGAAGGCATGGTGCCCAGCATGAGCACGCGTGAGTGCTGGTCAAACACGGGTTCTAGCGGATGGTCGACCCGCGTGCCTTCGCTGCTCGCGCTCGCGCTTGCGTTCGCGCTTGCTTTTGGTTTCGCCTTCGCCATGATGCCCTAGGCGCGACTCGGCAACTCGATTGACACCTCGGCCAGCACGTGGCCGCGAATGGCGCGACGGAATTCGTTCAGGTAGTACCCCTCTTCCAAGTCCAGCTCGCAGTCGAGCGCGTACACGGTCAGCGTATAGTCATGCGTCTTGTCGGGCGGGTAGGGCCCGGCGTAGCGATGGATGATGCGCGGGTCGGTGTGCGAGCCGGCCAAGGGCGACCAATCGCTGTTCGACCCCTGCACGCACGGCACCGCGCCCGAGGCGCTGGCGTTTTCCGGAATATGCCGCGTGTCAGCAGGGAAGTTGCAGGCAATCCAGTGGATCCAACAAAAGCCGCCCACAGGAATGGCGTCCCAGTCAAGAAACGTCAGCGCCAGCGACCGTGTACCCTCAGGCACCTCACTCACGTCAATGGGGAAGGACACGCACGGATGCCCGTCAATTGTGTCCTCTACAGGGGCATACTTCCCATACTTATCAGGCAAAAGCCCGTTCTTCAACGCAACAGAAATGTTCATAACTTGCGCTCCTTTCGCCCACGTCACCTTCGCCTCATTATACAAAAAGGAGGGCACGAGGCCCTCCTTTTATCATGTCGCGGAAACCGTTGTTGTTAGAATTGCAATGCGCACGTGAAGCCCGACCACGAAAGGGAGTCGGTGTCGCGCACATACGCGCCAAAGGTGGGGGCGTGCACGTACGGCATGCCGCCGTATCCTGCCGCGATGCCCACATGGCCGGGGCGATACAGCACGTCGCCGGGGCGCGCCTGCGACACGGGCACAATGTTGCTTGCGCAGGCGTACATCGACTCGGTGTAGTGCGGAAGCGAAATGCCCACCTGGGCGTAGCACCAGGCCACCAAACCGGAGCAGTCCATACCCACGCCCGGCGTTGCGCCGCCCCACACATACGGCGTGCCGATGCACGAGTACGCGTAGTCGACAACCGACCCGTAGGAAGCGCCACCGCCACCACCGCCGCCGGAGTTGACCGGAGGCGTGTAGGTGTTCTCGTAGTTCGGGGTGTTGCCACCGCCATTGTTCACGATGCCACCGCCGTTGTTGGAGGGTGTCTGATTCTGCACCGCACGAGCTGCTTCTTCGGCAGCGCGCTGAGCCGCTGCGGCAGCCGCTGCGGCGGCCTGCTCTTGTTCGAGCAGCGCCTTCGCCTCGGCGTCGAGCGAGTTCATGAGGTTCGTGGCCTCGGTTACCTTCGCGGCTACCTGGTCCTGAATCTCCTTGGCTTCAGCAGCCTTATCGGCGGCAATCTTTTCCTGCTTGGCGTATTCGTTCTTCGACGCTTCAAGTTCCTCGCGCAGCGTCTTGGTTTCCTCCACCATTTTGGAGTCGTTCTCGTTCACCTGGTTCAGCAAATCCCAGTTCTGCGTGAACTCTTCAAACGTGGCAGCGCCCATCACGAAGTCGAGGAAGCTGGTGGAACCGGAGCGGTACATGCTGCGCGCACGCGTGCCCAACTTGTCCTGGAGATCGGCAATCTTGCCGTTGGCTTCGTCGATCTTGGCCTGCTCGGCTTCCATGGCAGCCTTCGCAGCGTCCTGTTCCTCAATGGCCTTGTGGTAGTTATCCGCGGCGGTCTCGAGGTCGGCCTGCAGCCCGATGAGCTGGTTGCGTACCGCATCGGCCTGGGCCTGTTTCTCCGCAGCCGTCTCAGCGAACGCGGCCGAGGGGGCGAAGAGGGTTGCGGCACCGAACACGGCGGCACCGCCGATGAACGCTCGCCTGCTGAGTGCGTTTCTATGCTCGCTCATGCGAAATCCTCCTAGATTGAGCACGTAGTGTGTATGGCAAAAGCAGAGGCATCATACCACGTTTGCGCAGATGAACAAAAACGGTTGTGAACGCGTTTCATAAGCCCAGTTCAAAGTTGGGGTCTTTTCCGTGTCTCGCCGCGCAACTGTTCCAAATCCGTCGGACGACGGCAAACAAGCCGTGGAACAGGCCAAATACCATGACCACAAGGTCTTGGGGCAGTGATTCTACATCTAGGGGCCCAGACCGTAAGCCCCAACAAGCGCCTTCCCTCGTCGCCGGAAGGAAGAGGGTAGGGAGGGTGCCGCCCCAAGTGTGACGCGCTTCGCGAACCTGCTTACAGAAATGTGACGCGCTATCGCGCTAACTATTGCGCCACGAGACAACTGCCCTCCCTACCACTATGACGAGGGCTTTTCCAAGTACCATAAACCTAACTAAAAGGTAACCTTCGTAGTCCAGCTATAAAGAGTCAATAGGTAATTCGGGGTTTTTCTCGTTTGTTTTGGCTGCTTTTGATGACTGGATGGAAGGTCTTGGTTCGTAGGCTCTTTGTTCTTTCATGAGAACGAGAATAACTCCT
>DXGM01000044.1 GCA_019113915.1 Candidatus Gordonibacter avicola | reverse complement strand
GCTGGTTGGGAACCCCCCGAATCACAGGGGGTGAGGGATGCGCCGGCCGGGGGCCGGCGGGCTTCGCCTTCTTGCTGTGAAGGTTGACGTGTGTTGCTTGCGTGGTTGGGGCTCTTGGGTTGAGTTCCGGCTTCGCCGGAACATCTGGGTGTGTGTGCACTGGGGGCTCTTTGGGTTCGTAACAAAAGTCGCGCTTCACAAAAGTGTGACGCGCTTCGCGCTGGCTATTACGCCATAAGTTTTCCCGCATTCCTTACCTTACGACGCGGGCTCTTTCATGTACGATAAATCTAACTAAGAAGGTTACCTTAGTAGGGGCGCTTCACGAAGCGTCCTCTCCGCCGTAGGCGGAGAATACTACCGTGACCAGCGTTTTCGCGCTTCGCGCGAACGGATGCTCTGGAGAGCATCCCTACAATGGTTATCTCAATTGCAAGACCTCGCCTTCAAGCAAGTCAGCCCCGTCATAAAGCTAGGGATGGCAGCCACCTCATGGCGAAATAGAAAGCGCGACAGCGCGCCACACTTTATTGAGGACTCATGAGCTCGCGACTGGTACCGCTTGGTACTTTTCTAGAAGGGTGCAGGGTTGGTAGCTTAGTTTGTTTTCTCGGAGGCCGGGGAGGCCCAGGTCTTCTTCTAGGTTGAGGAGCGGGGCGCGGTCTTGGACGGATTGGGATAGCTCTTTTAAGAGAGCGCGCCAGATGTAGCGGTAGTCGAGGTTGCCTTTGAGGACCATGACATCGAAGGCGCCGCCGGGCAGCAGGCTGCCGTAAGCATAGCCTTGCACGACGCCCTTGATGCGCAGGACGATGCCCTCCAGGTCGAGGGCGGCGAAGTGGTTGAGGTCGAGAAGGATTTTGCGGTGCTCCAGTTCCAGGGGGTGCTCGTCAGTGCCGCGGCGGCGGCTGGTTTCGAACCAGGTTTGCTGGAACGCGGCCAGGTCGTCGAGGCGGGCGGGGTCGATGGGCTCTAGTTCCACGTCGTCACCGTACAGCTGGTAGAACTTGTTGGTCTCGCGGCGCTTCTTCGCGAGGGCCGGACCCTTATAGGCGGCTATAACATCGGTGTGATAGAGGTAGTCAGCGAAGGCACGGTCGGCCGAAAACGAGAACGCGCCCGAAAGCGCTTCTTCCAGCAGGACCTTCTCTTCGGGCGAGATGCCTACTAGCACAGCGCGCTCGTCGGCATCGGCGGCGGCAGCCAGCATGCGCTCCACCGTGGCCGGTAAATCAGCGGCCCCGAAGGGCGGGTAGTACGCCACGGCGTTGGGCACTCGGTCGTTTTGGCGCACGTAGAGGACGCCTTTTTCAAGACAGACTTCCGTGCCGTACTTTTCCGTCAGCGAGAACAGGTTCGCGAAACCAAGCGCGGAGTCGTTGCGCCCGAGAGGCTTAAGCACCTGATCAATGGCTTCCTTATCCTCAAGCCGAAGCGTTCTGAAATTCATAGGATATCTGTCCTTGCGTCACCGTTGGTTGAGATTCGCTTTGCGAAGCGTATCGCCACGCACTCCCGCGTTATTTCGACAGCCTAGTGTAGTTGATCTCCCTTTCCCATAATAGCCTTGAATTCGTAACGTCTCACACGGAGCAATAACACCATCCGGGTGGCAAAAGAGGTACAATATCAACCATCCTTTGAAGGAGGGGCGGAGCATGTACCTCAAGTCGCTGCGCATCACCATATTTGGCATCGACCGATCCGTCGAGCAGACGGTGCGCAATTGTGCACCCCTCGATCGGTTCGAACACGTTATAACCGTACGCCCTACGCTCGATGCCGAGGCGTTTTGTCGCTGTGACATCGCCATCATTGACGCGCGCGCACCCGAGGGTGTATCGACGGACGTCGCCCCACTCATACCTTCCATCCACCTTGCGAGCCTGGTCGAGCGACAGCGCGCGTGCTGGTCCGGCTTCTTCCGCGCTGTGGTGGTCATCGCCGACGAGCGCATGGTGAGCACTTGGACGGCCGCTGATTACGAACTCATTGACGTGCTGTGGATAGCGCCGCTCGACGAAGCGCGCCTCGCGTTCGAATTCGCCCGCATCCAAAACGCGGCGAAGCGGGACGCCGATTTAGACCTCGCGCGGCAATACTTGGATACCGCGATCGATTCCATTCCTGAACTGGTGTGGTTCAAGGACGCTTCCGGCTCGCACGTCAAGGTAAACGACGCGTTTTGTGAGACCGTGGGCAAGACGAAAGCGCAGGTGGAGGGGCGCGGCCACTACTATATATGGGACATCACGCCCGACGAGTACGCCCAGGGCGAGTACGTGTGTCTGGAGTCCGAGGAGGAAACCATGCGCGCGCGGCGCACGTGCCTCTTCGACGAGCAGGTGAAAACGAAAGCAGGTATGCGCCAATTCAAAACGTATAAGTCGCCGCTGTTTGACTACGACGGCTCGGTGATGGGCACCGTGGGCGTGGCGCATGACGTGACGAATCTTAGCAACATTGAGACTGAGCTAGAGATTTTCATCAACTCTATGCCCTACGCCGTGGTAGTGCTCGACCTGGAAAACAGGATTCTCAACATGAACGGACACGCCGAGGACTATTTCGCCATCAGGCGCGAAGAGGCCCTGGGCGGGGAGTTTGACCATTGGCGTCGCGTGGCGCTTGGTGATGATGTGGTGGACACGCACGACTTCGCTGACTCAAGCTTTTTCACGGCCACCATCCGCGGGGCGCGCCGCACATTTGAGGTGAATCAGCGCGCCATCAAAGACGTGTTTGGCAACGTCACAGGTCAGCTGCGTATCTATCGCGATGTGACCAACGAGCGCGAACTGGAAGAGCGCGTTGTTATTGCCGCTCGCACCGACTATCTGACGGGGCTCTACAACCGCCGCTACTTCTACGAGTATCTCGAGAAGCAGCGCGACGGCAAGTCCATTACTCTTATTGCCTTCGACCTGGACAACTTCAAGAGCATCAATGACCAGTTCGGCCACGCGGCGGGTGACGAGGCGCTAGTGCATGCCGCCGACACGTTGCGCGAAGCATTTCCCGAGGGCTTTGTGGTGCGCTGGGGCGGCGATGAGTTTGTGGTGGCGCTGCTGGGTGTGGTCGCGTTGGACGAGACGGAGCGCCTGGTGCACGACGTGCTTGAGGAATTTCAGCGTTACTCGGCGGCTGGAGGCTCGTGGAGGCTTGCGGCCAGCGCGGGCATCGCCGCGACTGACGATGCCAGCTTGTCCATAGATGTTCTTATCAAGCGGAGCGATGAGGCACTTTATCAGGCGAAACGGGAAGGTTCCGCCGTGCGCCTCGCCGCGGAAGAAGCGTAGGGCGCGGGCGGGCGACAGGCCGCTGGTGCGCGCCCGCTCGCCTAGCCGCCCGCCGCTGCGCTTACGCAGTTTTGTTCAGCGCGAAGTGGCCGCTGGCCATGCCCACCTTGATATCGGTTTCGCCATTGCCGCACACATACGTATTGTCGCTGCGCATGTCCGTGGAGAACTCGGTGCTGAAGTTGCCAGACGCCTTGTCAACCCGCGCCGTGAAGCCGGTGTCCGCAGGCAGCGACACCGTGACGTTGCCGCTGGCCAAATCGGCGTCGATGGTGTGCGGCGCCTTGTCGCGCAACGTGACTTCAATGCGTCCCGAGGCGGCGTGTAGCCGCGCCTTGTTCGCCACGCTTCCCTCCACAAAGGCTTTGCCACTGGCGACGTCCACCTTCAGTTCATCGGTGGTGAGGCCCTGAGCCTCCAGCTTGCCCGAGGCCAAGTCGAAATCGAAGGTGCGGCATCCGATGTCGGTCACCTGGTAGTTGCCGGACGCGCCATTGATGTCCAGGTCGTCCAACTGCGAGGCGAGGGCGCGCGGCACGTTCACCGTGAGGTGTTTGCTGGTGAACGACAAACACGACATCCATCCGCCGTAGTCCACTTTCAGCGTGTCACCCTTCACGTCCCAGCGCATGCCCTGGGCTTTCGAGATGCCACGGTCGGCCGTTTCCACCAGTTCAATGTCGGTGCCTTCGTAGGGGCGCACGTCCACCGACCCGGCAGCCCAGTCGATGTCGATGGCGCGAATACCTTGCGTCGATACGTTTGCGTTCCCCATGCTTGCTCCTCCCCCCATGCTGAAGCCCCAGCTGGCGCACGCGCTGCCGAACAGCGCAAACCCGCCCAGCAGCAGGGCAATCAACACAATGAGCGTTATCTTTATATAGGATGATGTGGTGAGTTTGGTCATGATGCTCCCCTACCCCCGGCGCTCGTGGTCGGCGCGATAGTTGGGATCGTTTTCGATGATGCGCGCGATCCAATAGTACAGCGGAATGGTAAGGAATATGAGCCATGCGGGATGCCACCAACCCGTAAAGAAGCCGGAGAGCAAGAAGATAATCACGCAGAGGATGGGGTATGGGAACGTCAGCCAGGGGCCACGCTTGCGTTCGGGAGCGACCGCCGGCTGCGGCGCTGGTTGCGCATAAGGTGCGTAGGGTTGTTGGGGTACGGGCGGAACCTGCGGCTGAGGCGCGGGCTGGGCGGGCTGCGGCATCGGCTGTGCCGCTGATTGAGGTGCGGCGGGCGGAACCTGAGCGTGCGCGTGCGCCTGTTCGGCGGTGGCGCGAGCCTGCGCCGCAGCGACGGCCGCTTGAGCGGCGCGTACCGCGGCCTCGTTGGCGCGCACTGCGGCCGCTTGCACTTCGGCTTCCGCGGCGGCGGTTTTGTCCTGCTCTTCGAAGCGCGCGTCGTCCTCAAGGTCGGCGATGTTTTCATCCACGCGAAGCAGTTCATCAACGCTCACGCCATAGAGCTTGGCGAGCGCCACAATATTCCCAATGTCGGGCGACGACTCCGCCCGCTCCCATTTCGACACGGCTTGGCGTGACAAGCCCAGCCGCTCGGCCAACTCCTCCTGGCTATACCCCTTCTCGCGTCGCAAAGCAGCGAGGCGCTGGGCAATCTCGACGTTCATGAACGATCCCTTTCTCGGCGTCGTGCGGGTCATGTCGACCCCTTTCTCGATCCCCAGCCTACGGTTTCCCCGCAAGTTGCACCAGCACGTCTGGTTATCATTTTACGCAACCGTTGGTTGCCTATGCGTGTGAAATGGGATTTTATGAGAAAAGGCACTGCAAAGAGTTGCAAGGGATGTTCTCCTTCAAGCCCCGTCAGCCCGCGTCATAAAATAAGGAATGAGGAAAACTCGTGGCGAAATAGCCAGCGCGATAGCGCGTCACACTTTGTTGGAGCGATCGCCCACCCATCAGAGGTAGATATAGTAATGGCAGTCTGACAAAGAATTCGGTCAAAAATGGCAGGATTGCGGGTTTGTGTACGGATTTGAGCCTTCAAAAACTGGTGTAGAGTATGCCTCCAATAAAGAAACGCCTGTTCGCCTTTTTCTTGCGCCTTTTCGAACTCGTTCAATCCGTACACAAAGGGGCTTTTTGCGCCAGTTGTCGCTGTTCTCTTTGTTAAGCCTCATGAAAATCTCGTCGACTCTTGCCATTGCGCTGCCTGGGACAAAGTGTGACGCGCTTCGCGCTACCAATGACGCCAAGATGCAATGTGCCTCCCCACTATTATGACGAGGGCATGTTCTTCTGCGACTAACGTACCTGTTTGGCCGCCCTCGTAGGGACGCTCTCCAGAGCGTCCGCTCCGCCGCAGGCGCAGAATACAGCCTTGACCTGCATTTTCGCGCTTCGCGCGAACGGCGCTTCCCTAAAGGGACTAGGCGCTGCGCGCCGTCGCTGTAGCATCCCTACGAGGGTTGTCTCGACTGCAAGACCTCGCCTTCAAGCCAGTTAGCCCGCGTCATGAGGTAAGGAATGCGAAAAACTCGTGGCGAAATAGCCAGCGCGATAGCGCGTCACACTTTTGTCTGTCAGGTCGACCGCGATAACGCGTCGCGCTGTGCCACGCCAACTTTAGGACAGGCGGTAGTCCTCGAATGTGCAGTGCGCCATTGTGAGAGAACCGTCGCGAAGGGTTGCATTCAGTGTTGTGCCTTCAATATGGAGGATGGCGAAGTGGCCGCTGCGTGTGTTCAGCACGAGTTCGTTGAGGTGTGGCGCAGCGGGTAGGTTTTCGAGCGGCAGCGTCACAGCGAGATCGTTGGCGGGGGCATCAGGATCATCCCAGCCGCGCGTGTTGCCAGCCCACACTTCCAGCGTTGTGCCTTCAACCCGATAGTTCCCCATCTTCGTGTTGTCAGGGCTATGCTCCTGAATGTCCACGATGCCGTCGGCTGAACCAGCACGCATTTCCACCTCACCGGCCGGCCAGTTCACTACCACCCGCTCAATGCCCGCGAAAGCCACTTCGTCTTCGAAGGTGCCCGTGATACCCAGCATGTCGGTGACGTGAGTGTGCGGGCCCGTGAGCACAAACCAACCAGCCGCGCCAATAAGGGCGAACACGACAACCAGCGCTCCTAACGCAGTGAGATACCGCCGATGCAGCAAGCGGACAGAAGGAGAAGGCGTATCATCGGCGGGTGTATCGGAAGCTTCTTGCTGGCAGGGCGAATCGGGCGCCACAGAGGCGTCATCACCCCCACTAACTGCGCCGAGTGCGCCAGCTGCGACATCTTCCACCTCGTAAGTCTCATGAGGCCCATCGAGTACAGCAGTTGTCGCGAGCACCCCGGCTTCTCCCGACACACCGCCAGCCGGCTGATCACCAAGCGGGCCCACCAGTTCATCAAGCGTCACGCCATAGAGCGTGGCAAGCGCGATGAGATTGTTGGTATCGGGCGAGGACTCGCCGCGCTCCCATTTGGAAACCGCCTGACGCGACAAGCCGAGGGCGCGCGCCAAATCCCCCTGAGAGAGGCCGCGGCGGCGACGCATCTGGATAAGACGATCGGCAACGTCGTAAGTCATAAGGATCCCCTTCCGCGCTTCCGGTTCGGCGATGCAGGAATAATTCGAAAGCTACCCTCTATCCTACCGGGTTGCCAGCGCAGTGCGCCAGTAATTCGAGTGCGCACTTTGACAACTTCAAGTTGTCAGGCTGCTGATCTGCGGAAAGTGCGGAAGCCGCGCGCCTGGGCTTACCGGGCGGCGTCGCGCAATGCTTTTAGTTTGGCGAGGGTGGCGGGGTCGATGCGGGAGGCGACGGTGTTTTTTTCGGCCACCTTGGGAGTTTCGTCGAGGCGCACGTCGTCGTAATAGCGGTCGACCTCGCGGGAGAAGCCGTCGGCGCTCATGCGATCCACGCCGAAGCCGAACACGGTGTCTTGAATGGTGGCGTCGCTCGTGACCACAAGCGTTTCCACCTGGCGCTCGCGCGCGTCGTGCGCGAGCTTTTCGATAACCTTGTCGGCCGACTGGCCAGCTGGAGAGAACATGATGCGCACGCCACCCACACTTTCGGCCTGCCCCGTGGAAAACGCGTTGCGCGCGCCATCGAACACGATAATGGCGCGCCAATCCCGCCCGGCGTAGTTCACCACGTCGTTCACCAGCGTCTCGCGCGCCGTGTTGAACGTGTCGTCCGTGTAGTCGGGCCCCGCGATTTCGCGATAGCGGCTGCCCGAACGCAACACGTTATACCCATCCACGAGCAACAACTTTTTCCGCTGCTTAGCCATGTCCTAATAGTTCTGCCTAAGCCACTCGTACATGCAAGCCGTGGACGCTTGCGCTACGTTGAGGGATGCCACTTCGCCCATCTGGGGGAGTTTCACCAAAAAGTCGCAGCTTTCTTTCACCACGCGAGACAGGCCTTCTGCCTCGTTGCCCATGACGAGCGCAATCTTGCCCTTGAGGTTCGCCTTCCAGATGACGTCGTCGGCCTGCTCGCTGGCGCCTGCCACCCAGAAGCCGCGCTCCTTGAGGCGCGCCATGATCTGCACGAGGTTCGGCACCTGCGCCACGGGCATGTGCGCAATGGCGCCGGCCGAGCTCTTGTACGTGGAAGCATCCACGCGTGCGCTGCGCTTGTTGGGGATGACCAGGCCACACGCGCCCACCGCCTCGGCGCTGCGGGCGATGGCGCCCAGGTTACCGGCGTCGGTCAGGTGGTCGAGGATGACCACGAGCGCTCGGCCGTCATGCTCGTCAGCGTAAGCCGCGGCGGCCGCTTCGATTTCGGTGATATCCACGTAAGCATGGGGCTTCGTCTCGGCCATAACGCCCTGGTGGCTGCCGCGTTCGGACTTTTCGTCCAGCTGCTTGCGCGGCACCGTTTGCACGGGCACGTCGAACCGCTTCGCCTTGCGCAGGATGTCCTCCACCAGGCTGTCGCGTTTCGCGTTGTCGGCCAGAAGGATGCGCTTGACGGGCACCTGCGTGCGCAGCGCCTCAATGATGGGGCGTTTGCCCTCGATGTAATCTGCCATGGGTTGTATCGCTTTCCGCAGCCGGCGCGAGGCCGGTTCTTTGCGCGTTCGGGTTTCTGTCGATCGGTCAGTGTACCACGGGCGGCGTGCCGAGCCGCGCCGGCGCACAGCGCCTCGATAAAAACTGCGTCAATCGCGCGGGCGTCGCTTGCGCAAACGGCGGAGTATATGCGGGCGCCTTCGTGCAGGAACACGCCCGCGACAAGGCGTTTCGCTCGGCCAGACTCACGTAGGGCAACCTGATGAGCGAGTGACATGCTGCTACAGCGCCGTGCCCTTCGTGGGAATTTTTAGTTTGTCGACGTCGATGCCCTCCAGTTTCAGCAGGGCGATCTTTTTTTGCAGGCCGCCCGCGTAGCCCGTCAGGCTACCGCCGGAGCCTACCACGCGGTGGCACGGCAGGATAATGGAGATGGGGTTGTGTCCCACGGCCCCGCCGACGGCGCGCGCGGAGGCCCGCACGCCCGTGTCCTCAGCCATGCGATGCGCGAGTTCACCGTACGTGGTCAGCTGGCCGTAGGGGATTTCGGCCAGAAGCCGCCACACGCGCTGGCGAAATTCCGTGCCGCGCGGGTTTACGGCTGGCAGCGGACCGGGGTCGGCACCTTCGAAGTAGCGCGTAAGCCAGGCGCGCGTTTCGGCGAATATGGGCAGGTCGGAGTGCTGTTCCGTCTCGCCCAGCGTGGACTGGAAGTACTTCTGGCCCTCCATCCACAAACCGACAAGCGCTTCTCCGTCGCTTGCGATGGTGATGGGGCCAATGGGGGTGTCAAGTGTGTCCAGGTAATCCATGGTGTTCCTCTCGATTGGGGTGGGCTGAGTGGGCGCGGGCGCGGCGGTTCGCGAGGGAGGCTGGCTCAGGTGGTCGGCCGCATGCTCCCTTCCGCTTCTTTCGCCACCTTCTTCTTACGACGCGGCGTGGCAGGTTTCTTGGGCGGCTCTTCGTGGGGTGCGCACCAGAGCGACATGACCGCGTAGGAGCGGAAGGGGCTCCACGCTTCGGACAGCCGCGCGATGTCGCGGGGATTGAGGTTGGGGAATGCTTCGCGTACGCCCAGGTCGGACGAAGGGAAGCCATCCGGGTAGCCATAGGCGCGCATGAGTAGGTACTGCACCGTCCACTCGCCGATGCCGGGTATGGCGGCGAGCGCGCGGGCGTTTTCACCCAAGTCAGCGCCGGGGCGCAGGTCAATTTCGCCCGCCACGATGCCGCGCGCGAGCGCGCAGATAGCACGCGCACGCTGGCCGATGACGCCCAACTCACCCAGCCGCTCGGCGGCATCGAACGTGCAGAACGCCTCAGGCGGCGGAAAAGCCGTAGTCAGGGACGCGTTCGGCACCTCAGCTGGCGTACCAAACACACGCGCCACGCGCCCCGCCAGCGTACCAGCCGCCTTCACCGTGATCTGCTGGCCCAAAATGGCGCGCACGGCCATTTCGAAGCTGTCGAAGCAGCAGGGCAACCGCACGCCGGGAATATGACGGCTAGCTGGCACGCGCGCATAAAAGTCCGACAGGCCAGCCTCCACAGCGGCGGGCACGCAGTCGGTGTCGAAAAGCCGGCGCACCCGCGCCACCACCAGCGGCAGGTCACCGAATAACTCGGGCGACACCGTGAGCGCCAGGCGATTGCGCGCCGGCTCGTCGACCACCTGAATCCAACCGATGCGCGGCTTCGCATCAGGTCTCTCTCCATCGGCGTCTAGTCGCACGACGCGCGCGTACACCCCGTCTTCGACCGCCTCCACCCCTTCGATGGCGCGTTTACGCAGGAAATCCAGCAGAATGTCAAACCGATACGGCGGGCGATACCCCACGTGGAGCACAATAGGCCCCTCGGCGGCACGCGGCGCGCCCTCCTTTGCGCGTGCTCGAAAGTGCGTGGG
Source organism: Candidatus Gordonibacter avicola (assembly GCA_019113915.1). Classification (GTDB taxonomy): domain Bacteria; phylum Actinomycetota; class Coriobacteriia; order Coriobacteriales; family Eggerthellaceae; genus Gordonibacter; species Gordonibacter faecis. The sequence goes on along the minus strand of DXGM01000044.1, from coordinate 25,307 downwards.
AGGCATGCGATAACGCTGCGAGAAGGCATCGTTAAAGCGACGTACCGACGAGAACCCGCACGCGAACGCCACGCGCGTCACCGGCAAATCCGTGTCTGTGAGCAGGCTTTTCGCTAACAGAAGACGACACGTGGCACGATATGTCGCCGGCGTTACGCCGAACGCGCGCTCGAACAGTCGGCGTAGCTGGCGTTCGGACAATCCCAGTTCACGCGCCACCTCAGCGATGCGAGCCGACCCTACACCCTCGCGGATGAGTTCAGCGGCACAGCGAACGGCGTTCTCGGTATCGGGCGCGACGGGTGCGCCCGGCGCAAGTTCCGGACGACACTTCAAACAGGGACGAAACCCCGCAGCCTCGGCCTCGGCCGCCGTCTTGAAGAACACGCAGTTCTCACGCTTAGGCCTACGAGCAGGGCACACGGTGGCGCGGCAATAGATGCCCGTCGACTTCACCGCGACAAAGAACAGCCCATCAAGCCGCGCATCATGGGCGCACAACGCCTCCCAGCACACATCATCAGAAGGCAATGTCGTCCCGGTAAACGACGCCACCTCAACCGGGGCAGCCGCCTCGTCCTGCTCCCGTCCCGCAGCAGAAACGTTGTCCACCATGGCCACTCCTCCCTGTACGCCACCCGTCAACGCTCTCCCCCATGAAACCACACCACCCGCAACTACGCTAGCCATTTTCGGACATCCAAGTAGAAGCCAAACCCGAGGATTCTATCTTTCGTCGTTTTCCCCGAGTGCTAGTTTTAGTTCGCGGACTACGAGGGTGGATTTTTGGTGTTCCACTACGTTCCAGGAGTGGGCTACCAGGGCGCCGGTGGCGCTGACGATAGGGGTGGCTTGGGGGTGGAAGGTGAGGCAGGTGTTGTCTTCTTCCAAGGTGAAGGGGCGGTTTTGTGCGCGGAGGGCGGAGATGGCGCGTTCCACGTCGCCGTCGAAGACTTTCGCGGTGTGGTAAAAACAGTCCTCGCCCAATTCGTAAAGAGTGGGGTCCAGAGTCACGGCGCGGTTTGCTTGGAGGATTTGATCGCGGTTCTTGTTGTTCAGCGAGCAGTAGTGCACACCCAGATGAAGTCCCTCGTCAAGGGCGTATTCCACCAGCGTGAGGCACGCTTCCTCGCTGCCGGCCACGGGCAGACCGCCCGCGTAGCCGTAGTTGTACAGCACGTCGAAAGGCGGGTTTGCAATGGTAAGGCCGCGGCGGGCGAACTCGTCCCAGTTGCGGAAGGGGTAGCAGAACTCCAGCAGGTTGATGCCACGCACGCCGCGCTCGTCCAGTTGGACAAGCAGGCGCTTCATGCGCTCGAGCGTGCCGGGCACCACGGGCATCTCCACCATGACGTCGGGTACGTAACGTCGCGCCAGGTCAATGGCAGCAAGCGCTTGTTTAACAGCGGCTTCACCCTCGTCCAGTTTCACGCTGAAACGCACTTCGCGCAGCCCCGCGCCTGCAGCGACAGCGCAAAATGCCTCGTCCAGGCCGATGCCCGACGTGTACAGACGCAAGTGCGCGTCGGGGGCCAGTTCGTGAGCCCGCCGGAAGAACGCGAGCGCTTCGTCGGGCGCGAGCAGGGGCTCTCCACCCGTCAGGCCCACGTGCGTGACAGCCGTCTCACGCACAAACGCTTCAAGGTCCTGCCGCCACGGGGTATCGTGGCGGCAGTGCTCTTCGAAATCGGCCTGGTTGGGGTTGAAGCAAAAGTAGCAGTCGCGCGTGCACCGCAAGTTGATGTAGAACGTGCGACTGCCACAATCGCCCACACACGCGGCACACGCGCTGGAAAGGAAACCTATCGACACGCTGGCGCCGCCATTCATGAAGCGCACGCCGCGTTCGCGCAGCCGTTTGCGCAGGGCGCGCACACGGTCGGCACCTTCGTTGCGTGGCGCAAAGGTGATACCCGTCGCCTCCAAGGCGCTCAGGTACTCGCGCTCGATGGCGTCGTATTCGGCCAACCATGCAGCCAGCGTTGGCCGCAGCGCGACTTCCTTTTGCGACACTTCAGGCCCTTTCCCGCTCATGTTTAGTGCGACGCCGACACCGGCCTCAGCGGCAGAAATTTCAGCCCCAGAAGCAGCAGCAGCGCGCCAAGTCCCACCACGCCCAGCATAACGCCAAACTCCAGCGGCGCGGGGAAATACACCATCGCCCCACCGGCACCCTGCAGCGCCGCGCCCGCATCCGTAAGGCCCGGGCCGGACGCAACGGCGGGCATATCCAAATTCGGAATCTGAAAACCGCCCACCAACAGCTGCACGCGCTTGCAGAAGATTCCCACAATGGCCAGCACCGCTGCAACCACAATAAGCCCATTGCGGCGCAGCGCCGGCATGAACGCCACCACCGCGGCAAACGCGCAGCCGATAATCTCAATCCAGAAGAACGGCGCCAGCGCACCCGTGGTCAGCATGGCCACGAGGTCGGCACCGGAGCCAGCCGGGAACGCTTCGGTCAGCAGGTCGCAGCCAAAGAAGTACAGGTCAACGCACACAAACGCGCCCAGCATCTTCACCATCTTCACGACGTTTTTCTGATCGAGTTCCAGATAGCCCGCGCGGCGCAGCGCAATGACCACCATCAGCACGAGCGCTGTGCCACACACGAGCGCGCTCGACACGAACCACGGGCCCAACAGCGCCGTGTGCCACATCTCGCGTCCCTGCTGCAGCCCGAAAATCCAAGCCGTCACGCTGTGCACGAGCACGGCGCACACCAGCGCGAACACGCTCACCACGCGCAGCGCCGTGTTCGATACCTTGCCCGCCTCGGCGCGCAGGGTGGCCCACAGATACACGATGGACAGAATAAGGTACACCGCCAGCACAATAATGTCCCACATGAGCGGCGATCCCAGGTTCGAATACGCGAACAGCTCCCACAGGCGCAACGGTTGTCCCAGGTCAACCACCACAAACCCAATGGCCAGCACGGTGCAGCAAATACTCGTCCACACCGCTACCTTCGAAATGCCGCCGAAACCTTCCATCCCAAACGCGCGCGGCACGCTCGAAATAATGAGGCCGCCGGCGGACAGGCCCACCAGGAACATAAACATGGTGATGTAAAGGCCCCAGGAATCGAGGTTGCGCATGTTGGTGTTCACCATGCCGGAGGTCAGCTGGAATACCCAAAGCGCAATACCAATTACGGTGACGACCGCCGCCACGCCGATGGCGATGTTCAGCCCCTTGCCCCCGAACCGCTTCGGGGTGGCAGGAGCGGGAGCGGCCGGAGCCGCGGTTGAGTCTCAGTCATGATGCTCCTCCCTTACACGAGGTAGTACACGGACGGCTTCGTGCCTTCGCTTGCCAGCAGCTGCTCGTACGAGCGCTCCTTGACCAGCCTCGACACCTCAGATTCCGGGTCGTCCAAGTCGCCGAAGTGGCGGGCGCGCGCCGGACACAGGTCCATGCAGGCCGGCACCTCGCCGCGGGCGAGCCGCTGATAGCAGAACGTACACTTCTCCACGACGTGCTTCTGGTGCGGAGCCGCGTCGGCATCGCCAATCGCGAAGTCTACCGAATAGGCGGGCTCTTCCCAGTTGAACGAGCGCACGCCAGTGTAGGGGCAGGCCGCCATGCACATGCGGCAGCCGATACACTTGTCGTAATCCTGACGCACCACGCCTGTCTCGGGGTCCTTGTACGTGGCGCCCACCGGGCACACCTTCGTGCAGGCGGGGTTCTCGCAATGCTGGCAACTCACGGTGACGTAGCGCATGGACACGTTCGGGAAGATGCCCGCCGGCGTGTCAATTTCGTCGCCGCCTTCGGTGAGCACGCGCGTCCACCAGTTGCCATCGGGCAGGTTGTTCGCCATCTTGCACGCCATTGAACAGGCATTACAGCCTATACAGCGCTTCGTGTCGATGACCATTCCATAGCGGGCCATCAGCGCTCACCCCCTTCATACTTCTCGACTTCGCAGAGGAAATCGTAGAAAGCGCTGTTGGAACAGAAATCGTTCATGACCACGTTCGTGAGGTCCTGCGTGTGGCCCTCGACGAACTGGTCGGCCTGGAACCCGTGCGGAATGGACACAACGCCCGGCTTGATACCCTCGGTGACCAGCACCTTCAGCACTGCGTAGCCGTGATCGTTGTACACGCGCACTAAATCGCCCTGCTTGATGCCGCGCGCCTCCGCGTCGGCCGTATTCACCTTCAGCAGTGGCTCCGGCTCCAGCTCGCGCAGCCACGGCGTGTACGCGCACTGCGAGTGCACGTGGTACTTGTGGTGCTGGCTGCAGCCCATGAGCGGGTACTTCTCGCGCAGCGGGTTGTCCCAGTAGGCCTCGTTCGCGTTCTCGTAGTACGGAATGCGCTCGTAGTCGGCCACTTTTTGGCCAAAGTTGTTGCGCGGCACCGGCTTTTCGAGGTAGTACTGCAAACGCTGCGTGGCCGCGGCCTTAAACGTGTCGACCTTCGATGCCTCGGTGAAGGCAAAGTTGCGGCCGAGTTTGTTGTCGGCGAACGCGTCGTAGCCGCCGCCAGCTGCAAGATTCACCTCGGTGTCTAACACCAGGTGCAAAAGTTCCTCGTCGGACTGGGCGAAAATCTTTTCCATGCCCAGCTTGCCCGCCACCGCGCGCAGAATGTCCAGGTCGGTCTTCGACTCGTAGAGCGGGTCGATGGCCTTGTGGTAGAACGTGGGATACGGCGTGGAGCAGATGGGGTCGAAGTCCTCGGTTTCGTAGGCGTGCGGCACGGGCAGCACGATGTCGGCCCACTGGGCCGTGTCGGTCATGCTGGTGTCGGCGCACACGACGAAGTCCACCTTTTTCACGGCCTCGATGAGTTCCTGGCGGCCGGATTCGCACGACAGCACATTGCCGTTGCAGCACCAGAGCACGCGGATGGTCAGGTCTTTCTGCCCCCACTTCCCCGTTTCCATAATTTGGGGAAGATACATACCCGTGATGTTGTCGCCCGGCAGGCCCATGAAGTACGCCTTCATGTTCACCGGGTACATGCCGCACGTGCCGCGCGTCATCATGGCGCCAGGCTTGCCTGCGTTGCCGGTGAGCGCCGCGATGAACGCAAGGTTTTTGAAGTTGTGGTGCGAGTTCACGTGATGGCCTAGGCCCTGGAACGTGAGCACGGCCACGGGACCCTCGGTGGCGTAGATGCGCGCGAGTTCCTCGATGGTTTCGGCGGGCAGATCGCAGATGTCGGCGGCTTTGGCCACCGTGTAGTCCTTGATGCTGTCCTTCACCTTCTGATACACGGTTTGTACCTTGTGACCAGCCGCTTCATAGAATCCTTCAAGCGCGGGGTCGGCCGCTGTGGCGCCGGGTGCCGGCGCGTTCGACGCGGCGTCCCACACCACGATGGGGTCGATCACCGTGGGCTGGCCAGTTTGCGGGTTGAGGGGGCCCTGCGTGGCGGGCGTACCCATGTCGCTTAGGCGCAGATAGGTGCCGTCTTCTTTAATAAGGAAGGGCGAGACGGTCTTTTGCTTCATGAACGCTTCGTCCACCAGATTGTTGTCGATGATCCAATTCGCCATGGCCAGCATGAGCGCGCCGTCGGTGCCAGGGCGAATGGGCACGTACAGATCCGAGTGCATGGCCGAGGCCGTGAACTGCGGGTCTATGGTGATGAGTTTCGCGCCCTTTTCGCGCGCCTCGCACACGAACTGCCAGTCGTGCACGTACGCCTCGGCGGGATTGCCGCCCCAGGCCATGATGGTTTTGGCGTTGACGATGTCGGTGGAATCGTTGCCGCTCACGCCTAAGAGCGTGGACTGCTCATAGATTTGCGCCTGGTCAGCGCCGGCACCCAGAATGGTTGCGCCCAGCGCCGTGATGAAGCGGCCATAGCCCACGGACATGTAGCCAGCCATGGCGCCGTTGAGCACGCCGTATGAGCCGTACGAGGACCACACGCCGATGGACGACCCGCCGTATTCCTGCATGGCCGCGCCAATTTTGGCCGCGATGGTGTCGATGGCTTCATCCCAACCGATGCGTTCCCACTCACCCGCGCCGCGCTCGCCGACGCGCTTCAGCGGGTACTTCAGGCGGTCGGGATCGTAGATGCGCTGGGGCTGCGTGTAGCCCTTCACGCAGAAGCGGCGACGCACGTTGTCTTCGCCGGGCAATTCGCTGGCGGCGACGCGCACCACCTTGCCTTCGCGCACAACCACCTGCGTGGGGCATTTGCTGCCACAGTTACCGCGGCACGAGCTGCGAAACACCTGTTCACCCTCGGTTGCTGCCGCGCCCTCGGCGTGCGCCTGCGCGGGTGCGAGCCCGCTTAAGGCTGCTCCCGTTCCAGCGACAGCCGCGACGCCGGCAACGGCGCCGGTGGTCTTCAGGAAGCTCCTGCGCGTGAGCCCCGCGTGTGGGCTCTTCGTTTCCGACATGTCTCCTCCTCCATTCTTGCTGCAGAATGCCGTGGGGCTTTCCGGATGAAGGCGAGCGTTTCGCGAACGGCGTTCCCCTTCGGCCGCAGCGCGCCATGACGGCGCGGTCGCGTTTCCGAGATGTCCCCTCATATCAGAAAATCGGCCGATTCCCTCTGTGTCCTAGTCTGCCATACGTCACTATGATTATCAATATAGAACTATGACAGAGTATGACAAGGAATTATTCTATTTTTGGATAATGAAGGGATGAGGGGATGTAACAACAGTTCTTTACCGGGTATTCCGTAGGGCAAGGGTTCTACCCTTGCCGCTTAGCATTGATCAACCTACCAGGTAAAACGTGGTTGTCGGCAAGGGCAGAGCCCTTGCCCTACAGTCAACCTGGTAGGTTGGGGTTTTTGTCGCAGCCCCCTCCCCGCAGGTGGCGATGGCGCGGCGCAGGTCGTTGACAGGTGGGGGCTTTTGTCACAGCCCCCTCCCAAAGATTAGTTTTTCGCTTCTGCGGCGGTGAGTAGTTCTTGTGCGTGGGCGAGTGAGGTTTCGGTGGCGTCGCCGGACAGCATGCGGGCGATTTCGGCCGGGCGTTCGTCGCGCGTGAGTTGGCGCAGGTGTGTTTCGGGCATACCGCCCTCCCCTTCGGCCTTGCGCACCACGTAGTGGGCCTGGCCGCGAACGGCCACCTGAGCAAGGTGCGTAACCACTATCACCTGGTGCGTGTGCGCGAGGTCTGCCAGCACGTCTGCCAGCGCCACGGCGGTGGAGCCGCCCACGCCGGCGTCCACCTCGTCAAACACCAGCGTGTCGACATCGTCCACCTCGCCCAGCACCACCTTGATGGCCAGCATAACGCGGCTCACCTCACCACCCGAGGCAATGCGCGCGAGCGGACGCGCCTGCATACCCGCGCCGGGACGGAACAGGAACTCAACGGCCTGCGAGCCCGCGCGCGTCCACTGCGCGCGCTCAATCGGCTGCAGGTCACAGACGAGTTCGGCACCGCCCATCTCCAGGCGCGCCATCTGCGCAGTGACGGCAGCAGCAAACCGGGGAGCTGCTTCGGCGCGCGCGTCCGCCAAAGCGCTAGCAGCGTCAACGAGCGCGGCTTCCGCCTGGTCAACGGCGTGCTGAGCCACGCGTTCGCGCTCCGCCGCGTCATCCACCAACGACACAAGGTCGGCCGCTTCGGCACGCTTTGCCAGTACGTCTTCCATACGCGGACCATACGCGCGCAGAAGACCTTGCAGGGCCGCCATACGCTCCTGCTGCTGAGCAAGGGTTTCGGGGTCGAACTCCACGCCGTCGCGATAATCGCGCGCCTCGCGCGCCACGTCTTCCAGCACATAACCGGCCTCACGCAGGGAGTTCGCCAATTCGCCGAGCGCGCCGTCGAAGCGCGCCGCGCCGTCGAGCGCCGCCACGGCCGCGTTCAGGTTGTCGATTGCACCTTCTTCGCCCGCCAGCGCCTCGTGCGCGGTGTTTACCGCAACGGCCAGCGCCTCAGCGTGCTCCACGCGCGCCAGGTCAGCGGCCAGTTCGTCATATTCGCCCTCGCGCGGGTCAACCGCGTCGATGCGCGAAAGCGTGAAGCGTGCCTCGTCGAGTTTGGCCGAGGAAGCCTCCCCCGCCTCGCGGACGCGCGCGAGTTCAGCCGCTGCGGCCGTGGCGGCAACAAACGCCTGCTCGTAGGTGGTATGCGCGGTTGCCACCGCTTCGCCCGCCCAGGCGTCAAGCATGCGTACGTGCACGGTGGATCGCATGAGCTGTTGATGTTCGTGTTGACCGCAGAGGTCGATGGCGGGGGCGACAAGGCGCGCGAGTTCGCCCACACTAGCCATGTGTCCGTTCGCCGTCACGCGCGAGCGCCCATCGGCCGTCACGCGGCGCGTCACCACCAGTTCGTCTGCAGCCTCGTCGGCCGCGGCCTCCCCTTCGGCGCCCTCTTCCGCAGGAACCGCCACACCGAAGAAGCGGCCCGATACCGCCAGTGCTTCCTCGCCGTCGCGGACGGCACTTTTGTCGGCACGCTCGCCCATGAGCAGCTTCAATGCCGAGAGCAGCGCCGTTTTACCCGCGCCGGTTTCGCCCGTAAGCACCGTGAGTCCTCGCGCCGGCTGAAGCGCCGCCTCGCGGATCAACGCGAGGTTCTCAACCTGAATCTCATCGATCATCGCGCACCTCTTGCGTCATCATCTTCCAGGATCACCCAGTATACCAGCGCCACTCCGCTCCGAGCGCATGCGATTCTCAAGGCGCAAGAACGCCATTTTTCGCGTGAAGCGTCCGCACCGCTTCACGCGCGCTAAACGCATGCTACAATCTATGATTAAAAGGCATAGGTTATACATTTCGGACAGGGGAAACTATGATTTCCTACGAGCCACTGTGGCGCACCATGAAACTTCGCGAAGCTACAACGTATACGCTCCAGGTCAAGGGTGGCATAAGCAGTTCAACCATCAGGCGTATCAAAGCCGGCGATTCCCTATCAACGCATTCAATAGATGCGCTCTGTCGCATCCTTCACTGCCGTGTGCAAGATGTCATTGAATACAAGGAAGACCCACCCGAGCCGCCCGGGCCAGACACCTAAGCATAAACCCACAATTGCGCACACACTGTGTGCGCAATTGGTCTAGTCAGAATGAACAACCCGACTCACCAGGCAATTCTGCCGTCAACGCACTGTGTGCACAATTGGATTAGCCATGAAATTTAGTGCACAGTGCGTGAATGGAGGATATGTCTTTTACTCCTCCTCCGCGCTTGAAAAACGAACTTATGTTTGCTATAATATCTTTCATTATTACTGGTTCGACACTTTCATGATACGTTCCTAAGTGTCAGGCTGGGTTGTGTCCCTAACTTCGCGCGCTGCAGCGGAGGACAGCCGCTTCTGGAAAGGAGGCTGTCATGGGACAGCTTTACGATCCGGCTTCCGACGAGGCCATCTATCAGTCCGTTCGTTCCACCCTTGAATCGGCACGTGCAAAAGCCGCAGTCGCAGTGAATGACGCGATGGTTTCGGCATACTGGGAGATCGGGCGACAAATCACCGAAGCGCAGGGAGAGCGCGCTGAATATGGTAAGCATCTTATGGAGTACCTGTCCGAACGACTAACAAAAGAGTTCGGAAAAGGATTTACAATACGAAACCTCCAGGCAATGAGGCAGTTTTTTCTCGCATTTCCAATTGTGAACACACTGTGTTCACAATTGAGTTGGTCGCATTACCGTCTGCTTATCCGGATAGAAGATCGGGAGCGACGCGAATTCTATGCACACGCTGCCGTTGAAGATCATTGGAGCGTTCGACAACTTGACCGGCAAATACACTCATCTTACTACGAACGACTCCTCGCTACGCATGAAGACCACCGCGAGGTTGTCCGTAAAGAAATTCAAAAAGTCGAACCAGTAACGAAAGCAGACGATATCCTTAAAGACCCTTATGTGCTTGACTTTCTTGATTTATCCGGCTCCGCTTTTCTGGAGGCCGATCTTGAACAAGCACTGATGGACAAACTCCAAGAGTTTCTGCTTGAACTTGGTAAGGGTTTCGCTTTCGTCGCTCGCCAATATCGCATTACCACAGCAAGCGACAGCCACTATTATATTGACCTCGTGTTTTATCACTGCATTCTCAAGTGCTACATTCTCATCGACCTCAAGACAGGAAAGCTTACGCCACAAGATGTCGGTCAAATGGATTTTTATGTGCGATTATTCGATGATCAATGCACCCAACCTAATGACAGCCCCACCATCGGCATCATTCTTTGCGCTGATCGCGATGAAACTGTAGCACACTACTCAGCTTTAGCCGAGGACAAGGGGATATTCGCATCCCGCTATCTCACCTATCTGCCTACCGAAGAGGAACTCGCCCAAGTCCTCGAAACCACCTACACACTTGCAAGCGGTGAAGCGGAATAAAAAATTATTGCGCCTAATGCCATTGAGCGGGCGTTTTTACTCAAAACACCCGCTCTAAATCTAGCAGTTCGGCGCTTATGCGCAGTAGGCTTTGATGGTGTCGCGGAGGAATTCGGTGGCGCCGGGGGCGATGGCTTCGTAGTAGGACTTGAAGCGCTCGTCGGCCACGTAGCCTTCGGCCAGCGCAGCATGCGCCTCCTTGGAGTACGTGCCGTCAGCCCAGAACTTGCAGAGCCACTGGCGGTGCAGGTCGGCGGCGCGCCAGGCGTGCTCGCATGAAGGGTTGCCCTTCGCCATGGCTGCCAGAAGTGCCTCGCGCATCTGCTCTTCCAACTCCTGCGTGCGGGCGTACTGATCCTCGCTCATACCCATCACCTTTGCGTTGCTTGCGTCGGCCGCAGCATCACCCCAGCGCTCGCGCACCTCGGCACCATACTTCTTCTCGTTCTCGTCTACGAGGCCTTTCTTGAACGCCTCGAACTTTTCGCGGTCTTCCATAGCCGCGCCTCCTTCCACATGGGCGAGCGTTTTTTCCACGCTCGCAATCAAACTTTCCAAACGCTGCGCACGGCGGCGCAGTTCGCGCAGGTGGCCCGCCAGCGCGTCGCGAGCATTAAACGAAGGATCGTCCAACAACCGCGCAATGTCTGCAAGCGGCAGGTCGGCCTCACGATACAGCAGCACCTGCTGCAAGCGGTCAACCTCAGCTTGCCCGTAGCGCCGATACCCGTTCGCCGCGCGCTGCGCCCGCACAAGCCCCAGCTCATCGTAGTGATGCAGCGCCCGCACCGTACAGCCCGAAAGCTCGGCCAACTCATGCACCGCGTAGGTTCGTTCCTTCGTCATACCCGCTTCCTTCCCGACGTCGTGACGACAGCATACGCCCTCACGTAACGTGAGGGTCAAGCAGAAAATCAAAAATTCGCGCGAAATGTTTCACGTGAAACACTTGTACGAAAAAGTGCTGAGCTTCTGTCTGACTGAGGGAGCTATCGCATGCGCCCGAGGCGCAGCTTCAGTACGTCCTTGGGACAGGTGTCGGCGCAGGCGGCACATTGGATGCACTCGGCATCGGCGATAGCGCCATCGCACAAGAGTTCCTCCACCGGCAGGCTCATGGGGCAGGCGCGTTCGCATTTGCCGCAGTGTATGCAACGGTCTGATTCGGCCGCGATGTGCAGCTGTGGTATGCGGAGCACGCGGCCAAGCTTGCCGCCCAGCACCATAAAGGGAGCCATCCAGCAGATGCAGTGACACATGGCCCGGCGCCCCAAAATCAGGTTCGGGATGAAGAACAGCGCTACTATGCCCAGATAGATACCCAATCCCATAAGGTTCGCCACCGACATGCCAGCCGTTGTGTGGTAGAGGGGGTCGACGATAGAGAAACCACCGGCAAGCCATGCGCCTGCAATAATGGTGAGCACCCAGGGTACCCAGATCACGTACTTAATGCGCGTGCGCCACCCAAGTTTTGCCGGCTTGCCCGCAACATCGGCCTCGATTTCCTGCAGGCCGCCAGCCGCACAGAGCCATCCGCAGAACGCGCGGCGTGCTACCAGCGAAACCAGGAATTGCAGCGTGAACACAAGTAGACACCCAGCAACAACGCCCTCAAACGCACCTGAAATGGCGAGCACCGGCGAGAAATAGAAAATAGTTACCGGGAATTGCAAGAACGACACGAGTAGCACAAGCCGCCGCGCGCGTTGCCGCGTGGTTCCCGCCTTCCGGGCGCTCATGATTGCACCGCGCAGACAAAGGCACGAAACGCCGCGTCCATGCGCTCAGCCAACTCTTCGTCGGTGAAGTGCGAGCCGCAGGCTATCATGGCCGCCATGCCGTGTGTGTAGACGATCATGTTCAGGTACAGCTCACGCGCCGCCTCGGGCGAAAGGTGCCCCAGGTCCTCGATGCATTCTTGCACACCGTCAATGGCTACGCTTTCGTACACCTCCGCGAAACCCGTTGCCTCCATGTGTGGCGACAGATACAGGAAGTGAAACAGGTTGCGCTCCGTCCGCGCGAGACGCAGATGCGAGAGGCCGTTCGACTCGAAGGGATTCTTGCCGTCGCACTCGTGCTCGCGATTGTAGGCAGCCACCCAGGCGCGTGCATGATTGTAGAGCTGCCGCACGAGTTCGCGCATATCGCCGAACTGGCTGTAGATAGGCTGCACGGAGCAGCCCGCGCGCTCAGCCACCGTACGCGCGCTTAACGCCGCTTCCCCCTGTTCACGCACTATGGCAAGCGCCGCATCAAGCACGGCCTCTCGCGACACCTTCTGCTCGGGCATAGCTCCTCCTTGTATATTACACTCGTTATATTACGACTGTAATATACAAGGTATCGAGAGCACGGTCAAGATGGTTACGCAGGCTGGTTCGCTGCCATGAAAGATTTGAGTTCTTGTTTGCGGGCGGGGTCGAGTTCTTTTTTGGGGATGCCTTGCACGGCGCCCTCAAGCGCGTAGAGCATGTGCAGACACACGCCGGGGTCGATGGTTTGCACTTTGAGCCAGGCTTGCTCAGCGCCCAGTGCGATAAGTTCCTCGGCAGTGGTGATGCCCACTTCGGTGAGCTGCTGTTCGGCATGTGCGCCGATGTTGGGAAGATCGCTGAGCTTTGTCATAGGGTGGCCTCCACTTCGGCGCGCAAGCGCGCAAGGTCGTCATCGTTCGGATGGGTAAGAGCCTCGTCGAAATTCTCAATGAGCTGGGCCATGCGCGCAGCCTGTGCGGGGTTCGCTTCGGCCTGTTGCTCGTAGCGTTCGCGTACGCTCATAGGCATGCGTCCTTGACACATGAACACCCCTATCACATGTGCCGTACTGGGTAGATGTACCAGCACGCGCGCACCGACACCGGCAAAATACGTCGCGTCCGCACCGAAGCCCGCGGTGCCGAACAGGAACACTTCCTTGTTATCGAGCGAGGCCAGCACCTCAGCCATCTCGTCAGTGCAATCGCCACGGTTCGTCCAAAAACCAGCGTACACCCGCTCCGCTTCCGCAAGCACTGCAGGATCCACCTCGCCGACACGTCCGTATGCGAGCCGCCCTTCCTCCGGCAGCGCGTCAGCCACGGCTCGTGCAAGTTCCTCAGTATTGCCCGTCCTGCTGTCATACACAATGGCGTAGGTCATACCCCAGTCCTTTCTCGCTTCGCTTCGTTATACGCCGCAGTGCGCACACGGTCAACTCCGCAGGTGAGAATGCTATACTTGCGGCACATGCGACAAGGCGAAGGGAGCACACACTAATGCGAGCGGTTATTCAGCGAGTTGCGCGGGCGCAGGTGGATATCGAGGGGGAAACGGTTGGCTCCATTGGACGGGGGCTTGTTATTTTGTTGGGTGTGGGGCACAACGACACTGAAGCCGAGGTCGAGCGCCTTTGGAGCAAAATTTCCCGGCTACGTATCTTCGAAGATGCCGATGGTAAGACAAACCTCTCACTAGCCGATGTCGCCGGTGAGGTGCTTGTCGTGTCGCAGTTTACCCTGTTCGCCGACTGCAAGAAGGGCAATCGTCCCTCGTTCACCGAGGCCGGTGCTCCCGACGAGGCCAACCGTCTTTATGAATGCTTCATCGAACGCGCCCGCCGCGATGTACCCCGCGTGGAAACGGGCCGCTTCGGCGCGTACATGGACGTGAGCCTGGTAAACGACGGCCCCTTCACCCTCTGGCTGGACACCGACACGCTCTAAACCTACAGAAGCGCCTGTTCCCACTCGGGTTCCTTGAAGCCCACCAGCACAAAGTCCTCGCCCACCACGATGGGACGCTTCACCAGCATGCCGTTCTCCGCGAGCAGCGCGTACGCTTCGCTGTCGGCCATGCCGGCATCCAGCAGCGCCTTCACGTTGCGCTCGCGGTAGAGCATACCACTCGTGTTAAAGAACCGCCGCAGCGGCAACCCGCTCTTCGCATGCCATGCGGCCAGCTCTTCGGCCGTTGGGTTATCCTCCACAATGTGGCGATCTGTATAACTCACCCCCTGCGCATCAAGCCACGCCTTCGCCTTCTTGCACGTCGAACACTTCGGATACTCCACAAACAGCAGACCCATTGCAGCCCTTTCTCTCACCGACAACCATACCCCTCACCGAAAAAGTGTGACTATCGCTTACCAATCCATGATGTCGTAAACAATCCCTTGCTCCTTCTCCAAGCGCTCAAAGAAGTCTGCCGGCGAACACCAGGCAACATTCGCAAGCTTGAACCCCTTTTTGTCGCGCGTCAGGAGATAGTCTGCCTTCACCTTATCGGCGCAGCGTGCCACCAGACAATCCTCAAAGTCAGGCCATTTTGATTTCGCCGACTCGACGATGTCCTCTTTATCAACACTACACACATTAAGATACGTCAGGTTATCTAAAAATATGTCCTGAATAGTCTCACTGGTAAACTCGTCCTCTCCCCTCATCAGGTAGAACACATCAGTGAAAGACTTCGCGGAAACCCACAGTTCAGCCTCATTGAAAAGCGCCATGCCCTTGAGCGCATACGCTTCCTTAACAAACTCTTCGCGACAGGCGAACAGGTCGAGCATGATGTTGGTATCAAGCAAAAGACGCATGCTCATCCTCCTTAGTTAGTCGAAATATTCCGGATAGCGCTCACGCATGGCTTCTTCGCGCAATTCATCGAACGACTTGCCATTCCACGATGACGGAGCTTTCAATGTCGTACGATCGATAAAAGCTTTGATCTGCGCTTTTTTCTCAGGCGAGAGATTTCGATGGCGATCCGCCATTTCTTCAAGCGGGGGAGCAACCGTCGGAAGTTCTTCGTAATCCAGCACATAGCGATACGCCGCATTGATCAATTCGGTAGGAGACGAGCCAATTCTTTTCAGAATTGCATTGCCTTGCTCTTTGATCTCGGTTGGCACGCGAGCTGTGACAATGGCATCGACACGAGAAGTCCTTGACGACATGGTGCGCACCTCCTTCTGCAAAACAGCTTCCATACAAGCCTCCTTTTCCACACGTTTTACTATAGCGTAATACGGTATTACATTCAATAGTTCGAACGTGTGTTCTCAAAAAATTCTTCAGAAGGTGCTTGACCGCTGTGTATCTACTGATTATAGTGTGCATATTGGGTATATACACCTAGCACACGCAAAGGTGCCCACCCGAGCCGGAGAATGCGGGGAACGTGCCCGCGGACTCCGAGGTGCGAAGCGGGACGCCGCGACGCACCACCGGGCGCGCCGGGACGCCGGAGCGCTCACGAAGAACGGAAAGGGAGCACGTTGGACATCATCATTTCGAACGCGAGCGACAAACCCATCTACGAGCAAATTGTCTCGCAGATGAAGGGCCTCATCCTCGCAGGCGAACTGGACGAAGGGCAGCAGTTGCCCTCCATCCGCGCCCTGGCCAGCGACTTGCGCATCAGTGTTATCACCACGAAGCGCGCGTACGCCGAGCTGGAGGCGCAGGGCTTCGTCGAAACGGTGCAGGGCAAAGGCAGTTTCGTGGCCGGCGGCAACAAAGAGCTGCTGCGCGAAGAACACCTCCGCACCATCGAAGACCTGCTCGCCCGCGCCGTACACGAAGCCCGCACCGCGAACGTGACCACCAACGAGCTCCACGACATGTTGAACCTCATCGCAGAAAGTGACGACTGATGAACGCCTCGTACAACCCAAACGACCTCCTTTGCATCCGCAGCCTATCGAAGCACTATGACGGCTTCGACCTGGTCAACGTCGACCTCACGGTACCCGCTGGCAGCGTCGTCGGCTTCGTCGGCTCCAACGGTGCCGGCAAAACCACCACCATCAAGTCCGTGCTGGGCCTCGTCTTCCCGGACGCGGGCTCCATCGAACTCTTCGGCCAAAACGTGGGCGAACACGCCAGCGCAAAAGCCGTCAAGCAGGTGAAACAGCGTGTCGGCGTGGTGTTCGACACGTGCTCGTTCCCCGAGGAAATGACCGTGGAAGCCGTGGGCAAACTCATGTCCTACAGCTACGACGCGTGGAACCCCACCGACTTCGAGCAGCGCCTGACCCAGTTCGGCCTGCCGAAGAACAAGCTGGTGAAGGACCTCTCGCGCGGCATGAGCATGAAGCTGTCGCTGGCAGCCGCACTCGCGCACGACCCCGACCTGCTCATCCTCGACGAAGCCACGGCGGGCCTCGACCCGCTCGCGCGCGACGAGGCGCTCGACCACCTGCGCGACTACATGCGCGACGGCCGCCGCGGCATCCTCATGTCGAGCCACATCACCAGCGACCTCGAAAAAATCGCCGACTACATCATATGCATCGACGAAGGCCGCATCGTGTTCGCCATCGAGAAGGACGCCATCACCGACCTCGCGGGCGTCGCGCACTGCCGCGCAGCCGAATTTGAACACATCGCCACCAGCGGTTTCTTCGCGCCGGGCGAACTGCGCAGCATCCGCCACCCCTACGGCATTGACGTGCTCGCGCCCGACCGCTTCGCCTTCGCCGAGAACTTCCCGCGCATCGCGCTCGACAAAGCCGACATCGACTCTTACATGGGCCTTATGCTGAAAGGAGACGTCCAGTGAAAGCCATGTTCATGTCCGACCTCCAGGTCGCTAAGAAATACCTGATCCAGCAGCTTATTGTGGCCCTGCTCGTGGGTTGCATCATCGGATTTACCACCGAAAGCCTTTACCTTATTGTGCCCATGCTCACCGTAGTCATCCCGTTCTCGCTCGCTTTCACCATCATCGCGTACGACGAGCGCGGCGACTGGCAGCAGTTCCGCCTGGCGCTTCCCCTGTCGCGCGCCGACGTTATCGCAGGTCGCTATGCCAGCATCGCGGCGCTCGTACTGATTGGTGCCGCCATCGGCCTCGTGCTCACGGGACTCATTGTTGTGGGAGGCCAATCAGCGCTCGACGGAATGGTGCCACCTACGCTTTTCGAAGAACTGTCGTGGCAAGGCATCGCACTGGCCACCGCGCTTGGCATCGCCATCATCCTGTTCATGCTGTCGGTAACGTTGCCGCTGGTGTCGCGCTTCGGCATGACGAAAGCCGTGCGCTACCTGCCGCTGGCCATGGTGCTCATTGCCCTGTTCGTGTTCGCAAGCGGTCAGGAATTCCAACTGCCGCCGTTCGTGGTTGACTTCATCTACTGGGCAAGCACGCCCACCGGCACCGTCGTTGTCGCAGCAGCCATCGTGGGCGTAGCCGTCATCATCTACCTGCTGTCAACCCTGCTGTCCATCAAGCTCTACGCGAAGCGCGAGCTATAAACCACTAAGCGCAAGGAGCGCCCTGTGAAAACCATGCTGCAATTCGATTTCCTCATTTTGAAGAAATCGCTGATAAAGAACGTGGTCCTCTGGGCGCTCTACGCGACTGGCGTCTGCTTGGTGGCAGGAGGCGTACCCCTCATCATCCTGCTTGTGGGCTTCCCGATGTCGCACATGGTACTTATGCCAATGCTGATGCGCGACCAAAACCGCACCTGGTTCGCGTTTCGCCAAGCGTTGCCATTCTCTCGCGCGGACGTGGTGGCGGGGCGCTACGCAAGTGTCGCCCTCGTCGCACTCGGATGCATGGCAACCGGGATGCTGTCCTACGTCCTTGCGTGCACCCTCGGCCCCCTCATACCGGGCCTTTCCCTCTTAGGGCACTTCTCCTTCGACTTCAACACGCCCGTAGCAGTGGCAATGGTGGGCGCCACGCTCACGCTTACCCTGATCATGTACGCACTGGTGTTGCCATTCATGCTGGCGGGAACCTATCGGAAAGCCGCCACCTACATTCCCTTCGCCTTCATGCTTGCAATCTTCGCTGGTATCTTCTCGCTGAGTACGGTCGATTACACTGCACTTCTGCCAATCATCAGCATAATTAGCAGCGCCGCCCAGTCAACGGGCGGCGCATGTGCCGTAGCGGGATGTTTTGTGGCGGCCTCCTGCGCGTTTTACCTCGCATCGGAGCGCGTGGCAGCACGCGCCTACCAAACGCGCGATCTCTAACACAACGAAAGCGCGCGGCCACGAATGCGCGAATACGCGCGGCCCCTACGCCATGGCCACCAGGTCGGCCAACGTCACGCCATCCACGTAGTCCTCAATGGCTTTGTCCAAACCGCGCCAGAAGTTGATGGCCACGCATTCGTCGCGGCGCGGACACGCATCCGCCCCATCTTCCAGGCACGACACGGGCGCACAACTTCCCTCCGTGGCACGCAGAATGTCGCCCGCCAAAATGTCCTCAGCCGGGCGAGCCAGCAGATAGCCGCCGCACACGCCGCGAATGCTCTTCAGCACGCCGGCCTTCACCAATGCGCCGCCCAGCTGCTCCAAATACTTTACCGACAAATTCTCGCGCTCGGCAGCTTGGCGCATGGTGACCGGAGATCCGTCCTGCTCCCGGCTGGCGATATCGATCATGAGCCGCAAGGCGTAGCGCCCCTTCGTCGAAATCATCATAGTCTCATCGCTCCTCACCGCTCGTCATGGTTGCGCCCTTCACGCAACACGGAGAACTTGCCGCGACACCTTGGTGCCGCTTGCTAAGCTAAGTATAGCGTAAGGGTAGTATATCCGGCACGGTAATCCTTGCGAGAATGTAAGACGCGAGCAAGCAGCAAGTAAGGTTGCCTTAAGACGCGCGCGGTATCGTAAGAATATGCCAAAAACAATGGCTCTGAACAGCAGAAACGCACGGAAGAAAAGAGGCACGTATGGCGCGCAGCAAAGCCCACGCATCCACCGGAGCGTCTGTTTTGACGTTCATCGGGCGCGTTTTGGTGGTTGTGCTGGTTCTGATAGCGCTGGTGATCACCTATTTCATGGCGCGCGGCTTCCACCAGTACCGCGAGGCGCTCGACGGCCTACCGCTCTCCGAAATGCAGCAGCGCATAGAAAACAGCCAGGATTTCACGCCGATTGAAACCCTCCCCGACCTGTATGTACAGGCCGTCGTCGCCGTGGAGGACCACCGCTTTTATATGCACTTCGGGTTCGACCCGCTGGCCACATTGCGCGCGCTCGCAAACGACGTGAGGGCCGGTGCCATTGTGGAAGGCGGCAGCACCATCACCCAGCAGCTGGCGAAAAACGAATACTTCACTCAGGAGCAAACCATCGAGCGCAAGATAGCTGAGGTGTTCATGGCCGTAACACTAGAGCAGCGCTTCTCAAAAAGTGAAATTTTGGAGATGTACGTGAACTCCATCTATTTTGGCGACGGCTACGAAGGAATTGGCCAGGCCAGCAGGGGGTATTACCACATCAGCCCGTCAGAGCTGAGCGCCAGCCAGTGCACGCTTTTAGCCGGCGTACCGAATGCCCCCAGCGCGTACTCGCCCACCGAGCACCCCGAGCTTGCCCAGCAACGCCAACACCAGGTGCTCAAACGCCTGGTGGCCTGCGATTATCTGAGCGAATCGGAAGCGGTGCGCATAGCGTTGCAGCCCGCGGCCTAGATTTGTCAGATGCGCCGCCAGTTTGTTAGGATGTTTGCATGATGCGAACATTCAAGAGAACCTGCTGGGCGCTTGGTGCCCTTGTTGTTGCGGCCGCGTGCTGCGCCGCCATCGCTTTGGCTGGGTGCGGGGGTGCCCCGGCGGCGGATGCGCCGGAGGCGTACGTGAGCCCGTATGACTGGACGAAGCTTGAGCGCACCGACGACAGGCTGGTGTATCAGGACGGCGAGAAGCGCTCTCAGCTGGGCGTGGACGTGTCGAGCCACCAGGGTGCGATAGACTGGCAGGCCGTTGCCGCCGACGGCGTCGACTTCGCGTTCGTGCGCGCTGGCAACCGCGGCTACACCGAAGGCGGCCTGTTCGTGGACGAGCGCTTTGCGGAAAACGTCGACGGTGCTTCCGCGGCGGGGCTTGACGTGGGCGTGTACTTCTTCTCGCAAGCCATCACGGCGGAAGAGGCGCGCGAAGAGGCTGACCTCGTGCTGAAAGCCCTGGCCGGGCGCTTTGTGGCGCTGCCCGTGGTGTTCGACCACGAGCCCGTGCCCGATGCGGCCGGGCGCGCGAATAACCTCAGCCGCGATACGCTGACCGCCTGCGCGCTCGCGTTCTGTGAGCGGCTTGAGGCGGCCGGCTACGACACCATGATCTACGGCAACAAAGGCGACATGGCCCGCTACAACCGCGAAGCCCTCGGCACCCGCCCTGTCTGGTTCGCCGAATACGACGCCCAAAAACCCAGCGCCCAATTCGACTTCGCCATCTGGCAATACACCAACGCCGGCACCATATCCGGCATCCCCACCCCTGTTGACCTGAACCTGCTTCTGCCCGAGGTAGAGTAAGCGCACCCAGAAACCACACAGGCGCGCCCGTGATGGAAAAGCGCGCCTGCGGGTTGTGCGGCGGGGAGACATACCCCAACCGGTATCGTTTTCGCGCTTCACGCCCGCCCTCGTGCATGCAAAGTGCGGTTTTTGGAACAGTTTGGGGCAGATTGCTGCGAGAAAAGGTCGATTTGATGCTCCGCGGACGACACTTGGTGCTTTCCGGAAGAGGTATATATCAGGGATAGGCACATTCCCTGCGACATTACTGATGGCATCTACCCACCGAGATTCAACCCGGTCCCATCTGGCAGAAACCGTGCTTATGACAGGGGGTGAAGGGACCCTAAAGCCGTCGCCCTTTGATGAAAGGTGGGTTGTCGGGAGGTGATTCACGAAGAGCCTTCTCCGTCGCAGAATTCAACAATGACCTGCGTTTTCGCGCTTACGCGCGAACGGGGCTGTAACAAAAGTCCCCTACAGTGGTTGTCCCACTAGTCAGACGTCGCCTACCAGTCAGTCAGCCCGCGTCGTGGAGATAGGGCGTTGGGAGATTCGTGGCGTAATCAGTAGCGCGTAAGCGCGTCACACTTTTCCCCACAAAAAAAGGGGCGCTTGCGCGCCCCTCAACTTGCTGGCTCTTTCTTACTTCAAGTAATCAATGTGCGAATAGCCCGTGGTGTCGCCGAACTTTACTTTGTACCAGTCGCCTTCCATGGCTAGCACGTTCACAGTTTCACCCGCGGCGAACGAGCCGATGATGCGAGCGTCCATGCCGGGGGCTGTGCGCACGTTCAGTGGCGCGGTGGTGACCAGGCTGTTCATGGTGTTCTTGCCGGCGGTGCTTTCCGCATCCGGCGTGTAGCCGCCCTGGCCAAAGCCCAGATACCCGCCGTAGCAGTACGCATCCTGGCCCTGATAGTTCACCGTAAACCAACCGTCATGCTTGGCAACCACCGGCACGCCCTCGTCCACGGCAAGCGAGCCCAAAATGGCGCTCTCCGTGTTCGGCTGCGCACGCACGTTCAGCGGCGCGGTGGCGTACATCGTGGTGGTCTTGCCGTCGTGCACGGTACCCTCTTGCGTGCCCTCAAAGTTCAGGTACTGGAAGTAGCAGAAGCCCTCTTTGTCCTGGTACTTCACGTGATACCAACCGCTGTCGGTCATACCGTACACCGGCACCGACGCCCCCTGCGGCATGACATCAATCACCGCGCCGTTCAGGCTGGACGCGTCGCGCAGATTCAGCGGCGCCGTGGTGGCCATCGTTGTTACCGCCTCGGCTGCGAACGCCGTCGTGGCCAGCCCTGCCGTCAGTAGAACCGAGGCACCCAGCGCCCCGAGCATCGCCTTGCACGTCTTTGCTTTGTTCATGGATCCTCCTGCGCTCTCATGCACTAGAAGCCGCACCCCTGTGCAGCTATCCCATCAATGCTAGCATCAGGGGAAACACGAGCGCAGTGGAAGACGATGATCCAACGGATGGTTGAAGGGAAGCGAGAAGGGGAAGCGGAAGTAAAAGGGGCAACAAATGGAAGACGCCGAGCGCGAACCTCAGGCCAGCGCACGTTCGTACACCCGCGCCGCACGCCCGCGCGAGCACCACCTACAGGAAACGGTAACTCACCGTACGTAAGCCCCAGTCCTGGCACGACGTGGCGCCGAAAGCTTTCCACACGCCCGGCTGCAAGTCGAGCGAACGAGCTCCGTTCTCCATGCCACCACAGTCATTCACCACAGCAAATACCGTTTGTCCGCCGTACGATATTTCCACCGTGCGACCATAGTACTGCCAGTAGCGATCCCACGACGTGGGCACTGCCACACCCATCGACCAGTCGTCACATACCGCACCGGTTGCCGTGGTGCCTGGGTTCGGCGTGTAGGGGTCGGTTGCTCCGCCGTACGCCGATGCCACGCCCGAGAGCCACCCCACCGTGTCACCCGGCGTGGGCGTAGGCACGTCAGGCTCAGGCGCCGGCGCCGGTGGTGCAGGATCGGGGTTGGGCTGCACCTCAGCATCAGGGCCCACCACATCGGGGCGATCCACCGTGTCCGCGCCATCAACAATAACCGGCCCACCCGACTCGCCGGAATTCGCCAGTTCGTCGGCCTTGCGCTTCAGTTCCTCCAGGCGCGCGGCGTAATCATCCCGCGCATCGGACAGAGCCTCCGTGGCGCTTGCCACCACGCGTTCGGCCTCGGTTTTCTTCTGTTCCAGGGTGCGCAACTTCTCGTCCTGGGCGTCCTTCTGCTCGTCCAGTTCCAGAATGAGTGCGTCGAAGTTATCGGAGCGTTCCTTTTGCTCGGACACATCTTCGGCCTGGCGACGCATGATGGCATCAAGATACCCCATGTTGCGTACAAGGTCGTTGAAGTCGGTGGATTGCAGGAGCAGCGTAAGCATCGACTGCGCGGAGCCGCCATTGAGGTATTCCTGCACCGCCGTTTTGCCCAGCGCTTCGCGGCCTTCAATAAGCGCCTGCTGCGCTTCGAGCGCTTGGGCCGCCATCTCGCTGATGCGCGCTTGCAGCTCGTCAGATTCACGCTTGATGGCTTCGTACTGGGCGGTGAGTGCGGTCATGCGCGCTTCGGCGGATTCCAGCGCCAGCTGCGCGTCGTCGAGCGCCTGTTCGGCATCCGCCGTTTCATCGGCAAAAGCCTGGGCGGGCTTTTCCGCTGGCTCCAGAACCGGGAATCCGGACAGCGCCATCACGCACGCAAGCGCCGTCGCCACCACAACGTGGGCGGGCGCGCGGCGCGTGGACGAGCAGGGCCTGCACTGTCGATGAGCTTTTTGCATGGCGACCATGGTAAAGAACCAGCGGCACCTCTGGCGAAACGACCGCGGAATCTCCACGAATTGCCTGATAATCGGCCTTGCCTCACCGGCGAAGTGAGGGTTTTGCCTTGGTGTCACAGTCATACGGGCACGGGCCTTCGTGGGGACGGAGCGCTAGCCAACCAACAGGCGCTCGCGCGCTTGGTCGAGCCCTTTCACCAAATCGACAATCAGATGCTCGTTGTCGGTGAAGAATTCGTCGTCGTAATCGGCGTTGGACATGATGGCCACCAGGTAATCGCCCGTTTCGGTGCGCACGATGCCGGCATCGTTGAGCGAGCCCATGTCGTACCACGGCGTGTCAATTTCGTAGCCCGCCTTCGCCAACACCGCGTGCTTGTCGCCGAGCGCTTTGCGAATAAACGACGTGCTTGTCTGCGACAGCATGTCTTCGCACAGGCCGGAACAGCCCTGGCCGCCGCGCAGGTATTCGCCTACCACCAGCCAGAGTTTCGCCAGGTCGCGCGGCGTGTAGTTCGGGTACCACTCGCCCACCCACTGCGAGGCATCCACACCAGCCGCGCCGGCCCACGCTTCAAAACCCTCGCCGTATTCGTCGCGCAACAGCGCGTAGCCGGTGTTGTCGGAATGGACGATGGTGTTGTACATGACTGCGCGCACGTCGTAGGTGTCCTCGTCGTCGGTGGCCATGACGCCGGTGCCATCCATGATGACGTCTTCGTACACGACGTCGTCGAGCGAAGCGCGCCCGGCGTCCACCACGTTTTGCGCGACGTAGGTCACGAACGGCGCCTTGATAGTGCTGGCCGAGAAGCACGAGACGTCGGCGTTGTAGGCAAGCCCACGCTCGGTGGCGAAGTCGTACACCACAAAGCCCACGTCGTTGCCTGCCTCGCGAAACGCTGCGAGCGCGGCCACCGCGTCGTGCGCCTCGGCGGGGTCGATGGCGCGCCTGGCACCCGTCGCGTCGAACAGGCTGATGTTGGTGGTATTGGGAATGGTATCGAATGCCGAGCGAGCCACTTCCACTTTTTGGAGCGTAGAGGTTTCTGCGGGCGCGATTTCGCCGCCCTCGGCGCTTGCGGTGTTGGCGCTGGAAAGCGGTGCCGCCTCGGCATCGGTTGGGCCGCCGAGGCTTTCAAGAGGAACTTCGGGAACCTCCGGATTGACCGCGTTTACGGTGAGAGCCCACGCCGCGCCCGCGAACGCAGCCAGGCAGCAGACGCACAGGGCAGATACCTTCGCCCACGTGGGCAGATGCCTCAGCTTGCGCTTCAGCCGCCGCACCGTTGTCCTCGCGTCCTGCTCCACGTTGCCTCTCTTTATGCTCTAGGCGCTCACTTGCGCGAACCCCCCGCCCGCACCACTCGTGAACCCCTATTGTGGCAAATCATCCCACCAGGGGGTGGCGGTAACGAAATATCAACATATTTGAACGGCAAGTGGCGCCCCCTTGTCACCCCGGCGGACACCACAAGGTACCCCCCCCCCCTTGTCATCCTGAGCGGAGCGCCGAAGGCGCGTAGTCGAAGGATCCCGAGCGGCGTCAGCAGGGAGTCTTACGGTTGGCACCGCACGGGATCCTTCGGCTACGGCGGCTTTGCCGCCTCCGCTCAGGATGACAAAGGGGGGCGTCTTTCGGTGCTTCAGGTCTGGTGCATTAGGTGCTTTCTCCTTAGGTGCTTCCTGTACTTGAGGATGACACTTTTTTTGATAGAGGTGCTTGCCAAGTAGTAGATGAGGTCTTATAATTGAGGAGGTCTGAAACACAGGAGCCGGGAGCATCGCTTCCGGCTCTCCTGCTTTCTGGGCGCCCTCTTCCGCATCGCCCTCCCCACCGCCTTCCCCCACACTCCAACCACGCGCCTGCCCCCTCGCCACACCCTCTTCCCCACGCTCCTACCGCTGCCTTCGCGCCACTCCCGCCCCCTCCCCTCCCC
>DXGM01000043.1 GCA_019113915.1 Candidatus Gordonibacter avicola | reverse complement strand
CGGAGATTTTCGGCTTCAGCACCAAAGGCTGTTACCGTACCCGAAAACGCGAGGCTCGCGACCAGGACGACAGAGACAGCGGTCTTTGCTGCCTTGCCGTGTGTGCGATTGCTTGTCAGCCGCATGGTAATCGCTTCCTCACTTCGTTTCGGTTTACAACGTGCTCAGCATGCGTACATGCCGAGTTCCCCAGACTAGTGCCCGGGATGGATATATTCGACAGTATAGCCACAGTTTCCATTTTGCAAAGGGGGCAATTTTGGAAAACACGTTTACAAAATCCAACAGGAATGCTTGAAAAATTACAGCACATGTTGGACAACAGAGCAACAACAAGCCATTTTGGATAGCAAATGGCCATTTATTGTTTTCAAAAGTAAAGTATACTTTCATTTCATTAGCAACTATACAAAACTTGGTGGAATGCTATGAATGAACTCGAAAAATACCTTCATGAAGCGCTCGGCTTAAGGATTGCCTGTGAAAACTGGCGTCCTTCTGACGGCCTTCCGTTTTTCCTTTCACGTGCGGCATCGTACACGCGCTGTGAAGTTAACAACATCGCGTTCATTGCTGCAACAATAAAAAGCGAGGAAAGTCTCCCCAGCATCAAGAGGGTCCACAAGCAACTCGGTAAATACACCGACCTGCCGGTTGTTATTGTCAGCGAAACACTAGATGCGCGGCAGAGGAAGGCACTCGTTGCGCAAGGGGTGCCGTTCGTTGTTCCTGACGTTCAGGCTTTTCTCCCCTTTTTCGCCCTGGCAGCAACAGCAAGGGAGCCGAAGAAATATCGCCGGGAAGGCCGCCTGTCTTCTCGGGCTCAAGCCGCCTTCGTTGCCCTCGTCGCGCATCCCGAGATCGCAAGCGCCGCAGAGTTGAAAGAAGTGAGCGGCCTCACGGCGAGCGACGTGTCTCGAGCCTTGGCAGAACTCGACGAGCAGGAACTCATTGTCCGCGAGAAAAGCGGAAGAGCACTGCTGTTCAAATGCGAACGTGACACAAGCGAGTTGCTGAAAGCCGCGAAATCCTTGCTGTCCTCCCCCGTCAGTCGAACGCTTTACGCCAAACGCAGCGCGGCACTCGATGCGCTACCCAACGCCGGCGAGACCGCCTTAGCCGAACGATCCATGCTTGCAGTTCCAGCAATTGTGTGCAAAGCGGTATCCAAAAAGGGGCTGAAAAATTTAGCTTTCACGGAGGTGCTGGAGGGCGAGATAGACGACAATGACACTATCGAGCTCCAAGTGTGGCGCTACGAGCCACTTGTCGCCGGCGGGAAAACTATCGACAACGTGTCTCTAGCCCTTTCACTTGCCAGCATGGAAGACGAGAGAATTGAAAAAGAACTAAACGTCCTGTTCAACAAGGAGAATCTATGGTAACACACGAAGTCAAAGGCTTGGATCGTTTCAAAGAGCACATGGCAGGGCTCGAGGATTGCTATGCGCTTATTGGCGGAACCGCATGCGATGTTTTGTTGCGGGACGCTGACTTTGATTTTCGTGCCACAAAAGATATTGACATGGTCCTTCTTGTAGAGGGACGTCTCCCTGAAACCGCTGCAGCAGTATGGCGGCTCGTGAAAACAGGGGGTTATCGTTGCGGATGGAAGGGTTCGACACACGCCCACTTCTACCGCTTCACGGAGCCCTCCGACCTTAGCTATCCCGTCATGATTGAAATCTTTAGCGCGGCACCTGACTTCATAAACGAAGATGCCGAGATTGCCGTAGCGCCCCTTCCCATTGATGACAAAATATCAAGCTTATCAGCCATCCTTTTAGACAAGGATTACTACGGGTTCATGAAAGAAAGCCGCAAGGTTGTAAATGGCGTTGCCGTACTGGACGAAACCGGTCTCATACCGTTCAAAGCGAAGGCGTTTCTTGACCTCTCTCAAAGAAAAGCATGCGGGGAACACGTTGATTCCCGTGATTTGAAGAAGCACAAGAACGACGTTCTGAGACTAGCTCAGCTCTTAAGGCCTGGCCACTGCATTGATCTTCCAACAACAATCGCAGCGGATATGACGGAATTCTGCAACACAATTGCCAACGACGAAGTAAACATGAAGCAGTTGGGAATCCCTGCGTCCTACAAAGAGATTATTGAATTGATCAGGGATACCTACCGCATCATTTAGATGCAGAAGGTGAAACCGTCGTGCTCGATGCTTGGCGTAATTAGTAGCGCGTTAGCGCGTCACTCTTCTTCGCGGCGAGCAGTGCGCAAAAGTGTGACGCGACCTGGGTTTTCGCGCTGGCGCGCGAAAGGGCGCTTCGTGAAGCGCCCCTACGTGGATTACCTTTTTAGTTATGTTTATCGTGCAGGCAAGAGCCCTCGTCATAATAGCGCGGAAGCGCTTTGCCTCTTACCAGTAGTACGAGTTCGGCAAACCATCAACGCGGATGGCTTGGCCGTTTTTGTAGTAGGTGCGTTGGGCGGCGGCGGTGCTGGGGCCGGTGTACCAGGACTGGGGCTCGATGTAGTCGAACCACTCGGGGCGGATGCCGTACATTTCGCACGTCAGCGTGTTGCCGGGCGTAGACACCACAATCTTCACGGGGAAGTCGAAGTCGTTGCGCACCTTGAAGTCGGATGAGCCGTAATCGACCATGGCATCGAGGCCGATAGGCACATACGTGGACGGCACGCTGTGGTTGCGGCGCTGCACAATGGTGAGGCCAGTGCGGATGGAAGCGCCATACAGCGTCGTGGAAGCCTGGCAGATGCCACCGCCGTAGCCGATGCCGCCCACGATGCCCGCCGGCAAGTATCCCTGAGCCGCCCCGCACGGACCCGCCGTACCGAAGAACGACAGCGTCTGCCCAGGCTGAATGATAACGCCGTTGAACGAGTTCAACGCGCGCTGCATGTTGTACGTACCGTTAAACGTATTAGTGGAGTACGTGGTGAAGGAACCGATGAGATCGGTGAAGTCCTCGGGAATATACGTCGTGGGCACCATGCGGAATGACTGAGCAGGCGTGTTGTTGGGCGTCCACGTTTGCGCGTTGGCGCCGTCCCAGCCGCCCGCGCCCTCAATGTCGAGCGCGAGGTCGCCACAGGCAGACACCAAGCGATAGCTTCCGCCGCCCACGTACTCGATGCGCCAGCGCTGGGCATCCGTGCCACTCTTGGCCCACTGTTGCACGTTGGTACCGGGCTCAACGCCGTAGTCGCGCACATCAAGCGCCTTCTTAGAACGGGCGTTGATGATGACGTAGTAGCCACCACCCGCACCGTACACGTTCCATTTCTGAGCGCCTGAGCCGTTGGGGGTCCACACCTGCACGTTGGCGCCGTTGGAGCGGGAAGCCCCCGTCACGTCGAGCGCACGGCCGTCAGCAGCGCAGATAATCTCGTAGCAGCCTTCGCCGGCGATCTGGTCAACCCGACTGGGCGCGAACGCCTGAGCTGCCGTACCGTTGGGTTCGTAGACGCCGAGGGGGCACCCATCCCAGTCGCCCGCGCCGGACACATCGAGGGCCTGGCCGGATTCCACATTGACCAGCGCAATGCCACCGAGCGGCGCAGCCTCGACACGCCAACGCTGGGAGGCGGCAGGCACGCCCTCAGGAGCGAACGTCTGTGCAACCTTGGAGCCACTTTGGGTCAACAGCATTCCCGAGCAAAGCGCTTCCAGGCTCACGGTGCCATCTTCATACGTTGCCACGCGCCAACGCTGGGCGGGCGTGCCGTTCCACGACCATATCTGAGCGCCACCACCCTGGGCAAACGAGCCACCAGCTATTTCCAATGCACGAGCCGAACCCGTGCGCGCACGCAGCGACCAGAAGCCCTCGGGCAGAAGTTCCGTCACCGGTTCAAGCATAAAGGCCTGAGCAGGAGTGTTGTTCGCCGACCAGGTTTGCAGAGCAGTGCCGTTGGCGGTGGCGCCGCCGGCCACATCAAGCACGAGGCCGTTGGCCCGACACACCACTACATAGCCGCCCTCGGGAAGCGCCTTGAAGGCCCACTGGCGGTTCAGCGCCGACTCGCGCCCCCACTGCTGCACGCGCGAACCGGGAGCGAGGGAGCCCGCATCGGCATCGAGCAGCTTGCCGGAGCTGACCGAACGCAGTTCGTAGAAGCCCTCGTCGCTCGGCGTCACCGAAAACGCCTGCGCCAGGGAGCCGTTGCGCTCCCAGAGCTGCGCGGCCGCGCCATCGGTATCTGAGCCACCCGCGATGTCGGCAACCTTGCCGGACGCGGGATTCACCAGCGTGTAGATGCCCGCCGTGAGCGCTTCGCCACCAGGCACCACCGGGTTCGGGGAATACAGGGTAAACACCTGAGCCGCCGAATCAGTCTTCTTCGCCAGCACAAGGCGTGCGCCATCGGCATCGGCCCCACTTTGAACCGCCAGCACAAGCGTGGGATCAAGGAGGCTCACCAGCACATACGTGTTCTCAGCGGGCCCCGCAACAAGGCACCACCGCTGAGCGTCGGTGCCGTTGCGCGTCCACTGGTTCACGAGCGTGCCTTCCTCAGCACGCCCGGCCTCCACATCAAGTGCCTTAACCGTGCCTTCGCAAACCACCTCAACGTAGCCATCTTCGTCAGCAACAAAGCTGAAAGCTTGCGCGGCGCTCTTGTTCGA
The DNA here is from genome assembly GCA_019113915.1 of Candidatus Gordonibacter avicola. GTDB lineage: Bacteria > Actinomycetota > Coriobacteriia > Coriobacteriales > Eggerthellaceae > Gordonibacter > Gordonibacter faecis. The sequence continues at coordinate 121,816 of DXGM01000043.1, read as the reverse complement.
ACGCCACAGCTGCACCCGCGCGCCGTCGGCTTGCGAGCAAGAGGCCACATCAAGCACGCGCGTGGGAGCGCATCCGGGCGACAGCGCAAACACCCCTTCCGGTGCGGGCGCGGGCGCAGGCATCTCCGGATCAGACGGGGTGGTCGGCACTTCAGGAACCTCAGGCTTTGCCAGCGGGTCAACCACACCCTCAGGCGCGGTGTCTTCCGAAGTACCGCCCTCGGAAGTTCCCGCCTCAGGCGCCACAGGCTCAGGCTCAGGCACGCCCGCCACTTCCCCGCCAACAGCGCCCGACACCTCGTCACCCGCGGGCACCGCGGGCTGCGGAGCCTCCACTTCGCCCGACCCACCAGCCGCCGGAGCCTCCAGCGCGTACGCCGGCACGGCAAAGAGGCTAAGCGACATGCTCAGCGCCATCGCAAGCACGCATCGCGCCAGCTTGCCCGCTCCATCCACCTTTTTCACAGTAGTTCCCCTCTCGTCGCGCTCGGCCGCCCGAGACACTAGTACCATCCGCACATGCTGTTCGAAGACGCCTCCACAATGCCGGCCGCGAGGAAGCGCGCCACGTCGTCTTGGCGTTTGAAATAGGTTTCCATATCTTCCTTGCGGTCGATGAACGCAATCTCGCAGAGAACCGAGGGCAAGCGTCCGCCGCACACCGCCAGCGCCGATTTCTTCATACCTCGGTCGGGCAAGCCCGTGCCGGTCACCAGGTAGGAATGCATGATCTTTTGGAATGCGGGCGAGCCAGCCGCCGCGTTGTAGGAGTGGATGTAGGTTTCCGTACCCGTGCCACCTGCGGCGTTGAAGTGGATGGAAAGGAACGTCGAGCAGCCCTTGGCCACCGCGTCGGGGTGGCGGTCCCAGTAGGCCTCGCCATACCCCACGATGTATTCGATGCCGCGGCGGTCGAGTTCTTTCGCCACCTTGTCCACCAGCTCTTCGGTCAGGTCACATTCGCGATAGCCCTGGCTGCACGCCCCCGCGTCCACGCGGCCGTCGCCGTTGCTGTTGTAGCCGTGACCTGCGTCCAGATACACCTTGAACGCCTTCGTGTGTTCAAGCGAGAACCGCTGTGCGGCCGTGTTGCGCAGGGGCGCGAGCGCCAGCGTACCGCCCGCATTCGTGAGGTACTCGCCCGTCCAGGCGGACTCCACGTAGTAGGTGTCGGAACCGTCGTTGGCCGGGTAGAAGCGCCAGGTCTGGTTGTCGCCCTCGGTGCGATCCCACTGCTGGAGCACCGCGCCCGTGCCGGTGTCAATGTCCAGGTAGCGCGACGAATGCACGTTGACGAAGTAGTAGCCGCCCCAGCCGTCGGCCAGCACCTTGAACTTCTGAGCGTAGCTGCCGTTCGCCGCAAAGAGCTGGACGCGCGCACCGTTGTGCCCGGCCGCCCCCTGGATGTCCACCACCGTGCCGTCGGTTGCGCTGCGCAGCACATAGGCACCCTCATCCACCGCCGTGGAGGTGTCGGTTTCCAGCAGCGTGAAGCGCTGCGCGGCGCTGCCGTTGCCCGTCCACACCTGCACGTTCGCGCCGTTCGCGGCCGAGCCTCCCGTCACGTCGAGGAACAGGCCATTCGCCTTTGAGCGGAACGCGTAGGCATCGCCGAAACGCACCGGCTTCCATAACTGCGCGTCCGAGCCGTTGTAGGTGTACTGCTGCACGTTCGTGCCGGGCACCTGACCAGCCGCAGCCACGTCGAACACCTTGCCCGAGGCCAGCGAGCGAATGACGCAGAAGCCATCGCCGCGCACCTCCACGTTAAACTTCTGCGCCCAGGTGAAGTTCGTGCGGTAGAGCTGCACGTTCGCGCCATCGGCATGACTTGCCGCGTCGATATCCAAGGCGTAGCGGCCGCTGAGCGCGCTTTCGATAACGTAAAGGCCCTCGTCAGGCATCACGTTTGCGGGCGCGTCGAACGTCCAGATTTGCGCGGCGGAGCCGTTGCTTTCGTAGGTTTGCACGTTCGCGCCGTCGAAGCGGCTGGCACCTGCCACGTCCAGCACGAGCCCGCTGCACGCTGAGATCACCGTGTAGCCAAGGCCGCCCGGCGCGCGCTCAACCGCCCACTTCTGAGCCGCGGAACCATTGGCGGCGTACTGCTGCACGTTCGCGCCGTTGGCCGCGGAGGCTCCGGCCACGTCAAGCACCTTGCCCGTGGCGAACGTTTCCACCGTGTAGTAGCCCGTGGTCTCGTCGTACACGAAAACGAACTCCTGGGCTGCCGTGTCGTTGCGCGTGTACATTTGCACGTTCGCGCCGTTATTCGTACTCGCGCTAGCCACATCAAGCACCGTGGTGCCGGCGCGCGACGAGAGCACATAGGTGCCGTCGTCAATGGTGCGCTCGGGGGCGTCCACGAAGAAGCGCTGGAAGCGGCTGTTGTCGGCCGAACGCACCACGAGTGCCGAGGCGTTGCGCGCGTCAAGCACGAGATCGCTTCTCAGCTTCGAGGCAAGGCGGTAGGAGCCGTCACCCGCGGCTACGAAGCGCCAGCGCTGGGCGTCGGTGCCATTGTCGGCATAGAGCCCCACCCGCGTACCATCGGCCGTCGAGGCGCTAGCCACGTCAAGCGCCTGCTCGGTTTGTACGTCTATCAGGGCATACCATCCGCCACCCACTGGCCTCAGGAAGAAGCGTTGGGAAGCGGCGGATGTGGACGCGGATAGCGTGAGCGTGGAGGCATTCCGTGCGTCAACCACGCGCGTGCGGTCGGCGGCCGAAGCGAGCGCGGCCACCTGGGGTAGATCCGTGGCCGTCGGGCCTGTGAGCGCGCGCAGGGCGATGTCCTCATCTTCGGACGGGTCGGCTGCTTCCGTGTCTTCCGCATCCGCGTCAGGCGCGTCCGCGTCGCCCGCAGCGGGGTCAACGGTCTCGGTGCCTGGCGTGTCGCCTCCCTCGCCGGGAAGCGCCTCGTCGTCAGGCGAGGGCACCTCAGGGGTGCTGGGGGTTTCGACCTCCGGCCCGGGAGCAGGCGCTTCGCCATTGTCACTTTCAGGAAGGGCGCCTTCCCCACCCGTTCCGGGCACCTCTTCCGTAGCCGCAGCACCTCCCAAAGCCGCATTCTCGGCGGCCAGCGCTGATGCCGGCGCGAAGACCCACAGCGCCAGCGCTACGGCCAGGACGGATGAAAGGAACGCGTGCGCGCCGCGGCGCGCGGTGGGAGTATTACGCATAGCTGGGCACCACATATCTCAACTCGGGGTCAACCACGCCGCTCGCGACGTAGCACTGGTTCATCAGGCGGGCGATCTTCTTCGCCCACTGCACGTCGGTGGCGTACTGGTGCCACCCGTAGGCGTGCGTGGCATTGCTGGATGCAACGTCCCATTTCATGGCGTAGAGCGTGGGTTGGGCGTTTCCGGACGTGCGGTACACGTAGTTCGAAGCAATCCACTTCGCCGCGCCTTCCACGGCTGCGTCGATGCTACTCCAGCCATTCTTGATGGCCGCTTCAATGCCGTACTTGTGCGGGTCGGAGTCGTAGGCTCCAATGCCGAACAGGTTGTAGTACGTGCCCGGCTCGTAGCCCGGCAGCTCTGCACGGTACCAGTTGCCGTCGGTGCCCAGGTAGTCGTAGCCCGTGCCGTCGTAGTAGGCGCCCTTCGCCAAGCGCGAGAAGCCCCAACCGCTCTCAAGGCACGTGTGGGCCGCAAGGTACACCTCATTCAGGTTGTAGCGTTTCGCTGCAGCAACAAAGGCTGCGCCCTTGCCTTCCAGAACGCCGCCCTCACCGTTGGTGGCCAGGTAGCCATCGAGCTGCCAGCCCTCAAGACCCGTGTAGACGCGCAGGTCAGCGAACTGGTTGAAATCCGCGCCGCCACTGTTGTTCGGGTCGAGCGCGCCGCGCAGCTCTTCATCTGAGATGTCAGTAATATAGGGGTTGCCCGCGCGCTGGTAGCCCATCATCTCTTCAAGCGTGATGCTAAGAAGGTCGTTGCTCACCGCACCGGCTTCCACCAGCTTGAACTTCTGGGCGGCCGTGTCGTTGGACCCGTAGATGCCCACCGACACGCCATTTGCGGCAACGCCAGCTTCCACATCGAGGCACGACTCACCGCCGCCCACTACGGCGAACAGGCTGTAGTACCCGCCGCCCGCATACTCGAAGCGCCACGCCTGCGCACGGTTGGTGGGATCGCTCTCCCACTGCTGCACCGTGCCCGCGCCCGTTGACGCGTCCACCTGGCTGTCGCGCACGTCGAGCGCCTTGCCCGACCCCAGGCACACGAGGCGATACGTGCCGTCAGCCTGGCGCGACACCTGGAACTTCTGCGCCGCCGTGCCGTTGGACTGGTACACCTGCAGAAGGGCCCCGTTGGCGGACGAGCCGTCACGCACGTCAAGCACGTAGGAACGATCAATGGCGCTCTGCACCGTGAACAGACCTTCCACGAAGGGAGCCGTCTCAACAAGCTGCCACTTCTGGGCCTCGGAGCCGTTGGCGACATGCACCTGCACGTTCGCGCCATTCGCCGCCGAGGCACCAGCCACGTCAAGCAGCTGGCCCGTCTTTTTGTTGACGAGCGCCACACAGCCGTCACCCGCAATGGAGGCGCGCCATAGCTGCGCGTCGGATTGGGTAGGCGTGCGCAAGCTCACGTTGGGGCCCACGCCGCCGTCCACGTCCAGCACCAGGCCCGACTTCGCGCACTCAAGCGTGTAGAAGCCCTTGCCCTTCGCCGTCACCTGGTACTTTTGCGCCAGGCTGCCGTTGGAAGTATAGGTTTGTACATTCGTGCCGCTGGTTTCCCCGCCCGAGGCCGCGTCAAGCACAGTGCCGAGCGCGCTTTTCACTTCGAAAAGGCCCTCGTCTAAAAGCTGTGCTTCGTGGAAGTTCCACGCCTGCGCGCTCGTGTTGTTAGGCGTCCAGGTTTGCACGTTAGCACCGGACGTGGCTGACGCACCTGCCACGTCAAGCACGAGGCCGCTGCACGCGGCGCGCACGATAAACGTCCCGTCGCTGCGTGTTTCAATGGCGAAGCGCTGGGCGAGCGAGCCGTTCACTTCGTACTGCTGCACGTTTGCGCCGTCGTACCCGCCCGCGCCCGCCACGTCAAGCACCTTGGCCGAGGCGGCATTGCGCAGCGTGTAGTAGCCGCTTTCCTCGTCGTAGGTTGCTTCGAACTTCTGGGCGAGCGTGCCCTCATCAGACCCGAGGCGCACGTTCGCGCCATCCGTCGACGAGCCGCCCGCCACCTCAAGGGCAAGCTTGTTCGAAAGCGCCGAGATCACCGTGTACACGCCGTCCTCAATGACGCGGCCGGGGGCCTGCTTGAACGTCCAGGTTTGCGCCGGCGTGCCGTTTGCGGCGTACTGCCATACGTTCGTGCCGTTCTCCATGCCGCCCCATTGCAGATCGAGCACCTTGCCTGAGCAGCCCGAACGGATAACATAGCCGCCCGTGACCGCCTCCACACTCCAGAGCTGCGCGGCGCCGCCATTCGCGGCATACTGCTGCACGTTCGCGCCGTCATCCGGCGAGGCGTTGGTCACGTCAAGCAGCTTGCCGGACGCCACATTGCGCAGCGTGTAGTAGCCCGAGGCCTCGTCATACGCAACGGCGAAACGCTGCGCGGCGCTCCCGTTCGCGGTGTAGATTTGCACGTTGGCGCCATTCGCAGAAGAGGCGCCCGCGATGTCGAGCCCCTTGTCGGGTGCCGCCAGCGTGCGCACCTCGTACAGGCCATCTTCCACCGTGCGCGCCGCCTCGCGCAACGCAAAGCGCTGAGCAGGGGAATTGTTGTACGTGTACAGCTGCACGTTCGCGCCGTTGGCCGCCGAGCCGTCAGCCACGTCAAGCACGAGCGCGCCCGTGAGGCCCGAAGTGGCCGACGACAGCGCCGAGGCCACCACATACGCCCCGCCGCCCACGTCAACGATCTTCCACTTCTGCGCGAGCGAGCCGTTGCGCTCGTACTGCTGCACGTTCGCGCCCGCCTCCGCTCGGCCGGCCTCAACATCAAGCACCTTGCCCGACGCAACGTTTACTAAATAGAAGTAGCCGCTACCCGCCGCCTCGGCGCGGAAGCGCTGCGCGGGAGAATTGTTATCCGTGTACTGTTGCACGTTCGCGCCGTTGGCCTTCGAGGCCGCCGCCACGTCGAGCACCTTGCCCGAGGCCTGGTTGGCAAACACGTAGATGCCCTCGGCCTTGGCGGCCGCTAGCTCAATGCCGCTTGGTTCAGCCGTAGGTTCAGGCTCTTCGGATGCGGGCGCTTCCGGTTCCGCAGGCGAGGGAACGCCATCCTGGGGGGACGCGGGCCCTTCCGGAGTGTCTACGGGAGCGCCACTTTCGGGCACTTCGCCTGTGCCTACGCCCTCCGGCTGCGATTCGGTTTCCTCACGCGGTGCGGCGGTTTCGCCACCTTGCACGCCTTCGATTTCCGCCGCCCATCCGTATGTGGGCGTCAACGCCAGGCACAACATCACGCACAACAGCGTCTTCGCTCGCTTTGCCATACACGCTTCCTTCTTCTCGTCGTTTTCCTGTGTCTATGATACCATCCTTCGCCAATGCCCCACCTGAAGAGCCTTCTCACCTCGCCGAAGCGCCGCACCTTTTTCCGTGCGCGGCAGCTGGTGAAGAAAACGAGCAGGTGCGCCCGCTTCCGCCAACACGCGCAAGTCACTCGTCATTTGCTGGTATCATACCGGGGAAGCCATCTTGAGTCCTTTTGCCTGCAAGAGAGGGAATGCATGATCCGCAACAGAGAAGGCGCGCACGAGCGTCCCGCCGTATCGATACCCGTGTACGCCCTGGTCACCGCGCTTTTGGTCGCGTGCTTCCTAGGCGTGGGCGTGCTCAACAACGCCGCGGCCGTGTATCAGGGAACCTCGTATGACCCCTCCATTCGCCACTATGCCGACCACGATCAGTACGCTCGGCTTGCCGACGCGCTTTTGCACGGCTCCGTTTCGCTTGACCTTCCCGTGCCCGATGAGCTGGCCGAATTGGAAAACCCCTACGCGTTTGAGAACCGCGACGCCATTCAAGACGGCGGCAACGTGCCTATCTTTTGGGATCATGCTTTTTATGAGGGGAAGTACTACTGCTACTTCGGCGTGGTGCCGGCGGTGCTGCTGTACGCGCCGTATCAGCTGATCACGGGCTCATGGCTGGCCACGCCAGCGGCCGTAGCGTTTCTGGGATCGTGCTTTCTTGTGTGCGCGGCGCTGTTGCTCTACCGCGTGGCGCGGCGGTGGTTCGCGCGTTCCGCCACTACGGGCTCGCTCGTGCTGGCGCTGTTGTGTATGTTCGCGGGCAGTAACGTGGTGTATCTGGGCTTTGTGCCGACGTTTTACTCGGTGCCTATTCTCACGTCCATGGTGTTCACTATGTTGGGGCTGTGGTTTTGGATGGGCGCGCGACGCGAGGGTGGGACGAGCGGTGCCCATGGCGGCGTGACGCTTTCGGCGTGGCATCTGGCAGCGGGTTCAGCGTGCATGGCGCTTAACCTGGGGTGTCGCCCGCAGTTTATGTTGGCGTGTTTCTTGGCACTGCCGCTGTTCTGGCGCGAGATAACGCGCGAGCGCCTGTTATTCTCGCGCGCGGGACTGGGTTCGACCCTTGCGGCGCTCGTTCCGTTCGTTGTGGTGTTTGCGCCGCTGTTTGCTTATAACTATGTGCGGTTTGGCTCGCTGCTTGACTTTGGCAGCTTCTACAACCTTACCGGCTTCGACATGATTGGTTACAACCAAAGTTGGCGCCTCACGCCGGTGCTGTTGTTCTACTACCTGATCCAGCCCTTCAACCTGTCTGGAAGTTTCCCGTTTGTGCAGGCGACCGACCTCACCTACCCCGTGAGCTGGGCGCCGTTCGAGCCCATGTACGGGGGGTATTTCTGGCTCGTGCCCTGCGCGCTTTTGGTGCTGGCTCTGCCCGTTGTGCGCCGCGAGTTGAAGCAGCGGAATTTGTGGGGAATCAGCCTGCTCATGCTGCTGTTCGCCGCCGTGGTGCTGGTAGCCGACGCGCGCACGGCTGGCATTACACAGCGCTACTTCAGCGACTTCGGCTGGTACCTCATGCTGGTGGCCGCCTTCGTACTGTTCTCCCTCCAAGCGCGCGCTGGCGAAAAGGAAGAGAAGGGAGCGCGCAACTACCGCATCCTGGTTGTTGTGCTGGCAGTGAGCCTTGGCATATCGGCCCTGGTAGGGCTGCTGTCGCTGTTCTCACCCGTCCACTACGCTTCCATTGCAGCCCTCAACCCCGCCCTCTACGACGCAGTCGCAGGCTTATTCGGCTAGCGAAGAGGCCATTCCCCCATACAACAATCGGCGCGGTCCGCAAGTTAAAGCGAGCCGCGCCGATTCTATTCATGTACAGTGGCGGGAAACCCTACAGAGCTTCTTTGTACTTCTCGAAGAAGGCGTCGGGGTCGGCCATCAACTCTTGGGCGATGCCCCAGTCGTAGTCGTTGAAGCTTTCATGACGCAGCATTCCCTCGGCTTCGGCCTGCTTGAACTCTTCGGCCCAGCGGCGCACAAACTCAAGGCGGCACTCCACGGCAATGCGGTTGTAGTTCCACCGGTACGTGTCCAGCTTCATGGCGTTGAGCAGCGGTGCAAACGTCGCGAAACGCTCGGGGTCTTCGCGCAGAAACGCCTCGGACGTGGCGTACTCGCCGCACACCTCAAACACCTTCGCCGCCGACTTCACCGACGAGCCGGCGTTGTCCACGCGGTAGTGCAAGTAGGCGGGCTTGAGCAGAGCCACCCGGCGTGCGGCAAACCACACGCGCTGCACAAACGACGTATCCTGAAACGACGCCCCCGGCGTCTCATTGAAGCGAATGCCCTCGTCAACCAGCATCTGGCGGCGGTAGAGCGCCGTCCAAATAATGGGCAGCACCTTCACCACGGCCTGCATCTCGCGCGGATCGAACACCTTCTTGTAGGGAAAGCCCGCGAACGGCTCCTGCGGGGCATCTTTGCCGTCGCAGAACTCGAAGTAGTTCGACTTCACAAGATCCAAGTCGTGGCGCGACGCGAACTTGTACAGCTGCTCGAACATCTCGGGCGAGGCGAAGTCGTCGGATTCCACAATGCCAAGGTAGCGCCCGCGCGCCGCGTCGAGCCCGCGGTTCATGCTGGCGCCGTAGCCCGAGTTCGGCTTATCCACAATGCGGAAGCGCTCGTCCGCTTCAGCATACGAGCGCAGAATGTCGAGCGAGCCGTCGGTCGACCCATCGTTGATGCAGATGAATTCAATCTCTTGCAGCGTCTGCGCCTTCAGGCTGTCCAGACACGCAGGCAAAAAGCGCTCCACGTTGTACACCGGCACGAGCACCGACACTGCCAGCTCGCCGGGTGCAAGCGGCTTCTTTCGCGCGAACAAACCCATAACCATCCTAACCGTCGAAGATGAAGCCCAAAACGGGGCATTTTGCCAATCGGCTTCCATGGATTATAATGCAAACCGCTTGCGTCGCGTACCACGCCGCCAAGCACTCTACCAAAACCAACCCACGCGCGAAAGCCCTCTATGAAACCTAACGTCTCCATAATCATTCCCATCTACAACGTGAAGCCGTTCCTTGAGCAGTGCCTGGAAAGTGTGCTGGCGCAGGACATGCCCGAGATTGAAGTCGTGTGTGTGGACGACGGCTCAACCGATGGCTCAAGCGACATCATCGACCGTTTCGCCGCACGCGATGAGCGCATTGTGGCCGTGCACAAGGAGAACGGCGGCTACGGCAAGGCCGTGAACAGGGGGCTCAAGCACGCCACGGCCGACTATATTGGCATCGTGGAGCCTGACGACTACGTGGATCCCACCATGTACCGCACGCTGTGGGAAGCTGCGCAGCGCCACGGGTGCCCTGACGTGGTGAAAGCCGCCTACTGGCGCGTGTGCGCTGCGGGCACCGAGGAAGAGCATATGCTGCCCGCAAACTACCTGCACTGTGTGAGCAAGGTGGACGAACCTTTCCAGCTGGCCGAGGATGCCGAGTTTCTGTTCCATCACCCGAGCATCTGGTCGGCCATCTATCGCCGGTCGTTTTTGGACGAGCACAACATCCGCATGCGCGAAATCCCGGGCGCTGGCTGGGCTGACAACCCCTTCCTCATGGAAACGCTCGCGGAGGCGCGCACGATTGTGTACGTGGACGAGCCGCTGTACTTCTACCGCGAGTTCAACGTGGGCTCGTCAAGCAACGTGAAGGACCCGTCCATCATTTATGGCCGCTGGCTTGACATGGACGACATCGTGAAGGCCCAGCACATCACGGCACCGCGCATCCTGGAAGGCCACTACAACCGCGGCTGCGCGTACCTGGAAATGCTGAACGACGACTTCGACGTGGAAGATCCCGAGATCAAGCGCAACATTAAAGCCATGGTGGCGCGCATCGACTACAACGCGGTGATTACCTCGCAGAAGATCCCACAGAACTACAAAGACGCCTACCAACGCCACGTAAGCGCCCCCGCCCGCCTCACCCACAAGATAGGCCGAGTGTTTAAGTAGACGCTCTTTTCCAGGCAACAAAACTGTGCGCCACCAGGCGCGCAGTTTTGTTATGGAACTCGTGCATTAAGTGTCTATCCGCGTACCTTGCGCAACACGTCTACTGCTTTGCGGGGTAGGAATGTTACGGTGCGGCCTACGCGGTAGCTTACTGAGCCGTAGAATTCGTCGATTTCGGCGCGCTGGCGGGCGTTGTCCTGCTCGAGGGCGCGAATACGACGCTGCAACTCGTCGATGCGGCGGAAGTTTTCCTCGCGCAGGTACTGGTCGGCCGGCTGCTCCAGCAGAAGCAGCGCGCGCTCGTAGTCGCGCGCCTCGTAGAACCAGCCGCGGTCGTACTTCTCAAGCTCCACCACCTCACGCAGCGCCTGTACCGCAAACGGCCCAAACGCAAGCACAGCCTCCTTCGCGCGCAGCGAGTCCATCCAACCAAAGAAGCTGGTCAGCACCGAATTCACAAACGACTTCTCCAGCCGCTCAAACTGCCCCGCACTCACCAAATCTTCCTTGAGGGCGCGATAGCTCTCCACCAAGGCAGCGGCCACCCGCGCGGCGCGCTCGGGCACGAGATGTGTGTGCGGCTGCATTTCCAGCAAATACCCGTTGATGGGACAAATGCTCGAAGCGCCCAGAAGCGCGCCCGCCACACTTTTCACGTCGGCCGGTGCCACGGGATGCGCCAGCAGATGCTCGCGACGGAACAGCTTATTGCGCGCGCTCAGCGACGAGAACGTGAACAGCCGCTCAGGCACCTCGCCCGGCGCAAACGTTTCGCGCTCGTCGGCCTGCCCCGTGCCCGTCGGGTCGGACAACATCTTGAGGTCGCGGCACATATCCTGCGTGCGCAGGTTGTGGAAGCCGTCGCGAATAGTCACCACATCCGCGCCCGTTTCCGCAGCGCGCTCGTGCATGAGTTGAAGTGCGTTCGGATCGTAGCGGTCGTTCAGATTCGCGAACAGCACATAGGCACCGCGTGCCTCGGCCACCGCGCGCGCGTAGAGCGACGCCGCATCCTCGCCCGCCTCGGCGCTTATCACGCGGGCACGGGCGTCATCCTGAGCGCACGTGCGCAGCGCGGCCGACATGCGCTCATCGAGCCCATCGTCCACGCAGAGCAACTCCACACGCTGCTCGAACTGGTTCGCCACCGACACGAAGCCCTCATCAATGCTGCCAGCACCCACGGCCGAGGCCACCACCGTAATGACGGGCTCCTCCTGCGCCACCGCGCGCGCCGAGCGAATGAACCCAAGGGCGCGCCCCGCGATTTCATCCACATCCCCACACGCATCCACCAGCTCGTGCTCGGCCAAAAAGTTCTCAAACGCTTCCGCAAACTGCACGCGGTCGTCGAAACTCATAAACTGCACGTCGTCGAACAGGAAGTTCCCCGCCCAGGTCAAAAGCTCGCCCTGGTGCCCGCGCAGAAAGCCGCGACGCTCCCACTCCCCCACCACGTACTGCACAATCTTGAAGTGCAGGTTCACCTTGCGCGTGCGGTCGGCGTAGAACGTGTCGATGGCCGACCCCTCGCGCTCGCAGCGATAGTGGTAGAAGCGGTCGGAGCAAAACGCCACGCACGACGCGTACGGGAACGTGCAGAACTGAAACGCGTTGTCCTCGCCCAGCTTCAACTCTTCGTTGAATCTCAGCTGGTGAATGTCAAGCAGCGGACGCGCGTACAGCTTGTTGCACATGAGCGGGAACGACCCCGTCTCCTGGAACAGCGCGCGCACCCCTTCGCTTTTGTACGAGATGTCGTGCGTATCGAAGCACCGGTCGATCCACGCCACACTGGGAAAGGTCTCGCCACCGAACACCACGATGTCGGCCTTTTCGCGCCGCGCCACGTTCACCAGCTTTTCGCAGGTGTTGGGCTCGATGAAGTCGTCGGAGTCCACGAACAAAATGTAGTCGCCGCGCGCGTTGTCCAGCCCCACGTTGCGCGCATGGGATACACCAGCGTTCTCCTGATGGATCACTCTCACGCGCGCGTCGCGGGACGCATAGTCATCCAACCGTGCACCCGAACCATCGCTTGAACCGTCGTCGATACACAACACCTCAATATCGGCCAGCGTCTGGCCCAGAATGCTGTCCAGGCATGCCTCCAGGTAGCGTTCCGTGTTGTACACGGGAACAATGACGGTGACGCTCGGGGCGCTCTGCTGCGTTTGATCGGTGGTTTCGGCCATATGAGCTTCCTGCCTTCCTGCGGCTTATTCGGTTTCCTTCGATTCCCCTGGTTGCTTATGTGATAACACAGTCCGTTGCACAAGGCGCGGAATATAGCACAGCGCTTGACCCACTTTTTGCTCGGCGGCGTTCATGTGCTCGTTGAACGTTGCCTGCAATGTCTCGTAGTTCTCATGCGAGACGGCCAACTCATCGCGCACCGACGCAAGCTCTTCCCGCAGAGCATCGGACACGCGGGCAGCGTCGTCAAGTTCGTGCTCAAAGTGTTTTCGCTGCGCTTGTTTGTCGTAATATTCCACCGCTGCGCGATAGCTGTTCACGTCGCGCTCTTCGGCAGCCTCGGAAAACAGCCGGAACGCGTAATCAGCCGGATTGAGCTCCTGCACATCGTGCAGAAATTCCTTGTAGCCCTCTTCCAGAAACACGGACTCGTCGGCGTCGAGAAGGCCCAGATCGCGCAAGCCCCCCTCATCCACCAGGGCGCGGCGCACCGCAGAGAAGCCCTCGAAGGTGCGCAGCGTATGCAAATTGTAGCGGCATCCGTCCACCGCCCAGTTGGCGTAGGCAACAAATAAATCGTCGAAGAGGCCTTGCGCTTCCAAGAAGGCCTTGAGGTTTTTGAACGCCACCAAAAAGTCGAGCGGGTGCTTGTCCTTGCCCGCCATCACGTTGCCGCCGGTACCTTCGCGGTGGTAGACAAGCGCCTCGTCCACGCACGTGATGCGCTCGGCCAACACCAGCGCCGGCGCGGAGAACATGAGGTCTTCGGTCAGGTGAATGTCTTCCTGGTAGCGCAGGTTGTGCGCTCGCACAAACGACGTTTTCATCACCTTGTTCCAGGGGTAGTTCCCGAACGCGCGGAACAGCCACGACGGGTTGTCGCGCCACGAGAACACGTCTTCGGGGTAGCGGTCGCGCAGCACACACCACCACGCGCGCAGCGGCACACCCACGCGCTGGTCGAACTGGTTGAAGGGCAGCACCACAATGTCGGCGTCGACGGACTCAAGCTGCGCCACGGCCACTTCCAAAAGCCGCGTGTCCACGTAGTCGTCACAGTCGAGGAAGTAGAGGTAGCGCCCGCGCGCCCGGTCGATGCCAACATTGCGCGCCGCGCCCGGGCCCTTGTTCTCCTGCCGGATAACCACAAAGCGCTCGTCGCGTGCAGCGTAGGTGTCAAGCAGGCTGGCCGAGGAATCGGTAGAGCCGTCATCCACGCACACAATTTCGATGGCGTGCAGCGTCTGTTTAGCCAGGCTATCGAGGCATTCTGCCAGGTAAGCTTCGGCGTTATACACGGGAACCACAACACTAACCAGCGGTGCATCTGACGACATGTCCGTCCTTGTCTTTCGAGTCCTGCAAAAAGCCGCCACGCGGCTCTGTGCATAGTGTACCGCACAAACCCCAAACCCTCAGTTTCTTCAACAGGATAAGAAAAGGTGCCTTGAGGGAAAGCGGCGGAAGGTGTGGTGGCAAATGCCTCGTAGGAAATTCGGTTGAAGTTTCACAAAAATCACTCTTGCCAAGAGGCGCGTGCTTTGCAATAATGTTCGGGCTGCGCTCCGCAGGGAGCAACGCCTTCGTCCCCATAGTCTAGAGGTCAGGACGCGGCCCTTTCAAGGCTGAGACACGAGTTCGATTCTCGTTGGGGGCACCACACTTTACATCCCCGGTTGCTTAGGCAGGCGGGGATGTTTTCGTTTTCGCGGGAAGTAGGCTGGGAAGTTGGGACACCACCACGCCGGCGAGAATAATGATAACACCGGCGGCTTGGAGGGCATCCACGGGCTCGCCGAGGGCGAACACCGAGATGAGAATGCCACAGGGTAGCTCAGACGACGCCATAATGGTGGACAGGCCGCACGGAAGATGCGGCGTACCAATGCCGAACAGTACCACGGGTATCAGCAGCCCAAATGCGCCCAGGATGAGGCCATACTTCCAGATACCCGCCTGCAGCGCGCCGCTTACGAAGTATGTTGGGCACACGGCGAAACCGAGGACGCACGCGCCCAGGCACACGATGAGACCGCGCTGGATAGGCGGCAGGCCCACGCCGATGCGGCCCGACAGAAACATGAAGAGCGCCGTGCTGACCGCGGACAAAAGCCCGCACACCACGCCGAGCGGGTCCACGTCGGCAAGCGTCTCGGAGAAAAGGCCGCTCGCGAGAAGCGTGCCACCTAAGATGATAACGGCCGCTGCCAGCTCAGCGCGGTGGGGGCGTCGGCGGGTCACCGCAATTTGTATGACCACACCAATCCAGGTGAACTGGAATAACAGAGTGATGGCGACAGCCACGGGAAGCTTCGTCAACGCGAAATTGTACAGCACGCAGGTGGTGCACGTAGTGAGCCCTAGTCCCATGAGTTTGGCAATCTGTATCGGCGCAAGCCGCACGGGCCGCTTACCTCGAAGCATCTGTATCGCAAGAACCACAGCAAACAAAAGCGCCCCGAACAAGGGTTGACTGGCGACAATCTGCGTCCAACCGAAGCCGTCCATGAGGGCAAACTTCACGGTGGTAGCCATGACGCCGTAACTGGCCCCGCCCGCAAACACGAGCGCTGAATATGTGAGGGTGTTTTTTCGCATGGGGTTCATTCTAGCGCAACAGTGCCGAAGCGGCGCACGAACGACATGTCTCCAGCAGCCGCATGAGCCTCTTGGAGGCAAAACGTAACTTAAAGATTACATTTTTTGCCGTTTGACCGGCACTTTTGTTGTGAATAACATTTCAGTGTGACATGAAATACGTGCCCAGTCACTACTTATTCTAAGTAAAAAGATAAGCTATGATGTATTTGCAAGGTGGATAGGGAGATGAGGGAGCTTGCGTCCAAGCAGGACAAGAACTTCCTATCCGTCTTGCCGTTCATTTAATTGAACGGCAAGACGACTGAGTGTCGCGTGAACACGGATCGCACTACATATCGCTGAAACGTCAGATATGAGCGTCAAAGGCGAACTCTCAACGGCCTTCGTGGTCGGCTTTCGTTCCCAGATAGGTTTTCACCATGTGCAGCGTGTTGGCTGGCCCTGTGTTTTTGAGCGTGTACCAGCCCTCGCGCACCAAACTTCTCACGTAGGGCAGCTTCGGGAAGTCACGCTCAGGCTTGCCGGTGAGTAACAAATACAAGCGCTTATAACCAGGCGAAATATTGTCATCGGTGAGCACTAATTCCTCGTTCATGCGCGCCATCATGCCGCGCGCCGCCTCGCGCACGCCCGGGCAGTCAAGGCCCACCGTCTCCAAGATGCCGCCCAGGTAGGTAAAGCCGCGGCTGTTGTGGGCTTTCCACACACGCTCGTCGCGCACACCAAGAGTATCCAGCGCGTTCGCCATTTCCTGCCAGCGCTCGATGGGCAGAAGCGGATTCGCCTTATGGAAGGCGAGCGTCTTTTCCTCGGTTTCCTCGCGGTAGCAGTAGAACGGCTCGTCGAGGTAAGCAATGGCGTCGGTCTGGCACAGCGTCTCGATGAGGAACGGGTTGTCGGCCCAACCGGAGCCGGGATACTCGCGAAAGCGGATGCCCTTTTCGCGCAGAAAATCCGCGCGGTACACGGCCGACCAGATGGAAGGATGGTGGCACAGAAGGTGCGCCGCCTCGCCGATGGAAAACGGCTGGCGATGAGGGCGAATGCGACTATGGTAGCTGCAATGAAGCTTGCGCTGCTGCGGCGTGTCGGGATTGATGATACGCCAATAGGGCGTCTTTATGATATCGACGGACGCATCGAGCGTCTGCGCGAAGGCCAGCATGCGCTCGTACATGGCGGGTTCAATCCAGTCGTCGGGTTCCAGAATGGCAATCCACGTGCCACGCGCCTCGTCCATACCACGGTTGCACGTGGCCCCGTAGCCCTGATTCCCCTTGTCAATGACGCGAATGCGCGGGTCTTTGGCCGCGTGCGCCTGCATAATTTCCAGGGAGCGATCCTTGCTGCCGTCGTTTAAGC
Source organism: Candidatus Gordonibacter avicola (assembly GCA_019113915.1). GTDB lineage: Bacteria > Actinomycetota > Coriobacteriia > Coriobacteriales > Eggerthellaceae > Gordonibacter > Gordonibacter faecis. Next base: position 105,180 of record DXGM01000043.1, on the reverse strand, counting down.
AGATGATTTCAATGTCTTTGAGCGTTTGCGCACAAATGCTTTCAAGAGCCTGATCAAGGTAGGGTTCTGCGCCGTACACGGGGACGACGACGGAGAGGATGGGCGGGTTTACCATGCGTACTTCTTCGCTTCCTGTCGCGATCTCGTTCAAGCGCCCATAATACCACAAGGCCTGAGACTACCGCTCATTGGCAAAAGAGCCCCGAGAGTCCCCTTCCCCCGTGGGTTCCGCCTCAGGCAGAGGCACGACGGGCCTCGCCTGGAAGTCGTCACCATCAAAACCGCATCCGGAACGTGGGGAAAAGTTTCCGCTTGAAGGGCAGTTGAGGTATGATGAAGGGTATGGAACACGACGATACGGCAGCCTTGTATACTTCTGACGCACGCCCAGACGGGTCGACCCACGTGCAGGCACTGGCGACGCGCAAGGACGGCGCGTCGGTTGATTTGACGGCTGCGCCCGTCGACGAAGACGCGGCTACCCTCCCTGATGAAGAGGCGGCTATCCCTGCTGACCAGGACGTAGCCACACCGCTGCGGCCGCGGGTTATTGTGATGCATGCTTCGGTGGGCTCGGGGCATCGCAGTGCGGCGCTGGCCATTGCCCAGGCCTTCGAACTGCTGCGCGACGAAGCGGCGGCGCGGCGCGCTGCGGGCGCGGCCAACTACGACGGCGCGGCAAGCGCCCTGCCCCCCATTCCCGAGGACTACGAGGTAGAAGTGCTCGACGTGCTTGACTGGGGGCGCATCAAGTTCGACGGCGACCATGCCGCCTCGCTCTTCACGGGTGCCACGCGTCCCATCTATGACCTCACCTGGCGCTATACGCTCACCGGTCGCCTTCTGTGGGCCGGCGGCTCGGTGTGGTCGCGCATCATGTTCCCCGCGTTTACTGAACACGTACGCAAAACGCGCCCGTTCGCCGTGGTGTGCACACACATCACGGCCGCCAACGTGGCGGTGGGTGCGCGCATGCTGTCCGGCGTGGAGTTCCCCATTGTGTGCGTGCCCACCGACTACGAAACCGAGGGCCTCTGGCCCCATCGTGGCGCCGATGTGTTCTGCGTGGCGAACGAATCGATGGCTGAAACTCTGCGCGCGCGCAAGCTGCCCGAGGAACGTATTCACATCACGGGCATTCCCACACGCGAAGACTTCCGCCGCCCCTATGACCAGCGCGAAACGCGCGAGCGGTGGGGGCTGCCGCAGGACAAAACCGTCGCGCTTGCGCTGGCTGGCGCTCACCTGCCGCGCCCCTACGTGCACTTTCGCGAGGCGCTGGACAAGCTCTTACCCTACGTGCACCGCTTCCAAGGCTTACACCTGGTGCTCATAGCCGGACGCGACGAAACCTACGCGCGTCACCTGCGCCAAGCGGTGGACGATCTGGGGCTTTCCAACGTCACAATACTCGACTACGTGGAGGACATGGCCGCGCTCATGGCGGCAAGCGACCTCGTCATCTGTAAGTCGGGCGGCCTCGTGGTGACGGAGTGCCTCTGCGCGCAGGTGCCCATGATTCTGCTCGGCCGCGCCTATGGCCAGGAGAAAGTGAACGTACGCATGCTCACGGCACTGGGCGCCGCCATGCATGTCACCACGGCGCGCGAGCTGCTGGACGCGCTGCGCCACATTGAGAAGAACCCGGAGAGCATCCGCTCTATGCTCATCAACGGCTCCTTTTTGCGCCATCCCGACGCGGCGCGCGATGTCGCCCATGCGACGTTTGAAGCCGCCCAGCACCCGAAAAGCCCCGATGACCCCTTGCGCAAGAAACACTTCCTGCGCTTCTACTGGGGCGGCAAGCCCGCCCACACACGCTAACGAACCGGGTGGCGCTCGAAGGCGCATGCCCCCTGCTCATCGAAAGGAACGAACCGCACCTATGACCGACTTCACCGAACTGGGCCTCTCGCAAAAGACCCTCGACGCCGTTGCGCGCCTGGGCTACGAGGCCCCTACCCCCGTGCAGGAGCAGGCCATTCCGCTGGTACTGGAAGGCCGCGACCTCATTGCCGCCGCCAAAACGGGCACGGGCAAAACAGCTGCTTTCTCACTGCCCGCGCTGGATGGGCTCGAGCACGCCAAGGGTGGCCAGGGTCCGCTCATGTTAGTGGTTACCCCCACGCGTGAGCTGGCACAACAGATTGGCGAGGTGTGTTCTTCCATTGCCGTATCCACGCACCACCGCATTGCCACCGTGGTGGGCGGGCTGTCCTACGAGCCGCAAATCAGCAAGCTCAAGCGCGGCGTGGATGTGCTCATTGCCACGCCGGGGCGCCTCGTGGACCTCATGGAGCAGGGTGCCGTGCGTTTGGGGGATGTGGAAGTGCTCGTGCTGGACGAGGCCGACCGCATGCTTGACATGGGCTTTCTGCCGTCCATGCGAAAGATCATTGGCGCCACACCCGACACCCGCCAAACGCTGCTATTGTCGGCCACCATCGACCGCTCTATCATGAACAGCGTGGGGAAACTGCTGCATGACCCCGCACTGGTGGAAATTGCCCACAAGGGCGAAACGGCCGACACGGTGGAGCAGTTCATTGTGCGCACCCCGCAAACACTGAAGCCTGCCCTGCTCAAGGCCGTGCTGGCGGAGAAGGGGGCGCGGCGCGTCATCGTGTTCACGCGCACCCGCAGCCGCGCCGATGCCACGTGTCGCCGTTTGAAGAAGGTGGGCTACACGGCTGAGGCCATTCACTCCGACCGCTCACAGAACCAGCGGCGACGCGCACTCGACAACTTCGCCGACGGCACCACCGACGTGTTAGTGGCCACCGACGTGTTGGCTCGCGGCATCGACGTGGAGTGCGTCGACCACGTGATCAACTACGACTTGCCCACGGTGCCTGAGGATTACGTGCACCGCATCGGCCGCACAGGCCGCGCTGGCGAGGAAGGCTGGGCCATTTCGTTTGTGAGCCCCGAGACCGAAGAGGCGCTGCGTGACATTCAGAAACTGGTCAAGCGCGAGATTCCCGAGATGGAGATAGCCTCGTTTGACGAGCAGGCCGCTCTTGCCGAGTCCGCCGCACATGCCACGCGCAAGGCAGCACGCACCGACCCCGACATCGCCCAGGCCGCTCGTGAGCTGGCCCGTCGCGAGCGCCGCAAGGAGAAGGCGCGCGAAGCGACCGCTGAGGGTACGCCCGCGAAGGGGCCGCAGCAGGGAGCAAAGAAGCGCACGGGTAAGAAGCCCGTTGGCGTATCCGGCGCGCAACCGAACCGCCAGCGCCCCGCCCAGCAAAACGCCAAGCGGAAGCCTTCGCAGGGCAGCACCCAGCCTAAGCCGAAACAAGCCTCTCCCAAAAAACCCACGTCCGGCGGCCCCGATCTACGCCCCGGCCGCGCCCACCGCGCCGCCGTTGCCAAACAGCGGGGAAAGAGGCGCTAGAGTCCGACACAAGAACGCCCGTCACTCGACGGGCGTTCTTACTACAATGTAACGCGATGAGCGAATCTTAGCCCAAAGGGTCTTTGTTTTGGTTGGCGGCTACGCGGACGAGGCGGTTGGCTAACCATACGCAGCCGGCCAGTACTACCAGGGCACTGCCGGTGAGGAGCCATTCGCCTTGCAACAGTTCGGCCAACAGGAAAAACGCCGCGGCGGCGGCTACGAAAATCAGCACCACTACCCCTACGGCCACAAGGGCAGTTCCCGCAATGCGGGCGCCACGACCCTCTTCGTGTTCTGCCGCTTTTGGTTCCTCTTCTGCCATGGTGGTACCAGCCCTTCCCTGCGTATGTGTGTTGTGAACCATCATGGTACGCTCTTTGTGGCCACCACGTCCACGCCGGTGCCGCATACGTCGGCGATGACGACCGCACCCTCCGCGACCGGTGCTTCCACCTGCGCCGATAGGCACGCCGCAAGCACCTCAGCCACGCGCTCTTTCGGCACGGGGCGCGGGTCTTCACGCTGAGCGGCTCCAGGCATCCCACTGCACACACAACTGCGGTCACCATGCGCTCGGGCGCGGTGGCCTCGCGCACGGCGTAGGCGGCACCACGCGCGCACGTGTTGCCGCTCACGTCCGCCACCTCGCCTCGCTCGTTAAACGACACTTCCAAGAGGCACCCCAAGGGACAGCAAATGCAGGTGAACGACGCAATTTCGGTGGCTACTTGCACGGCGCGTCACCTCCTTGTGGTGTGGGGCGCGGCGTATCGGGCGTACCTTCCACACGCACGCGCACGGACGCGAAGCCTGCCACCTCGGCACCCGTGAGAGGAATCTGAATCATTTCAGCGGGCACGGCCACCATGGTCTTTGCCTTCTTTATCAGGTGCACCGCGCCGCTTGCGTTCGTTCCTTCCACAATGAAGCGCGGGGTTCGCAGCGGCTTTGAGACGCGCAGCGAGAGCGTGATGCGCTCGGTTGCGTCGGTTGCGGAGTTAAGCCGTTGGGGCACGACGTAGCGCACACCCTCTCCAGCGCTTACCGGCACGCTGCCCTGTGCGACAGCCCCTTCCCCGGCCGCAAGGCGGCGGGCATAGGCGGCCGCAGTGGCTCCGGCGAGGTCACCTTCTGCTGAGGCATGGTCAGCCAAGTCGTGCACGTGCAGCGCGTTTCCGCAGGCGAACAGCCCGGGCACGTCGGTCGCGAGGCGATTGTCCACCACCGTGCCGCCGGTCACCCTGTCGAGCATGGCACCAGCCGTAGTGGCTATCTCGTTTTCGGGTACGAGCCCTATCGACAAAAGCAGCGTGTCACACGGCACGCGGCGCTCGGTGCCGGGAAGGGGCGTGAGCGTTGCGGGATCCACCTGCGCCACATAGACTGCCTCCAGACGGCCCGCGCCCTCCAGACGCACGACCGTGGTGCTGAGGTGTAGCGGAATGTTGAAGTCGTCGAGGCACTGCACGATGTTACGGCGCAGGCCAGAGGGCCTATCGAGCAGCTCGTAGACGCCCTCTACCTCCGCGCCCTGCGAGGCCATGCGGCGCGCCATGATAAGCCCGATGTCGCCCGAACCCAACACGACAGCGCACCGCCCCGGCAAGCACCCTTGCAGGTTCATGAAGTTCTGCGCGCTGCCGGCCGAGAACACACCCGCAGGACGGCTCCCCGCCACGTTGAGCGCGCCGAGGCCCCGCTCGCGCGAACCGGTGGCCAGCACAACGGCGCGCGCGTGCAGCGTACGCATGCCCGCGCGGCCAGACGTATGCACGGCAAGCTCCCCCTCCGCAGCGCGTGTGGCATCAAGGGACAACACCGAAGCGTCCGCCAGCACCTCAACCGCGGCCGGCAACGCCGCAATCTCGCGTGAAGCGTATTCGGGCCCCGCCAGTTCTTCGCCGAATCGGTGCAGGCCAAAGCCCACGTGTACGCACTGCTTGAGGATACCGCCCTGTCGCGCCTCGCGATCAACCAACAGCACGCGCTCGGCACCACCCGCCACCGCCGCGCGCGCCGCCGCGAGACCGGCCGCGCCACCACCCACCACCACAACGTCGTAGGGGCATTCCGGGGCGGCACTTCCCGCCGTCGCGTCTGCGGCACGCACCGCAGCCTCGGCGCGCGCAGCCTCGGCCTGAGCAAGGCTGGCGTAGTCCGGGCGCGCCGTTGCTGTGAGCGGCGAGCCTGGCAGACGTTTGTCCAGCTTATCGGGCGCAACCCCCGTCTCGCGCGCCACAATTTTCGCCACCTCGGGCGAGCAGAAGCCGCCGTGGCAGCGACCCATGGTCGCGCGTGTGTGCCATTTGAGCGTGTCGAGCGAAAGTACCGGCACGGGCGCGTGCAGCGCCGCCACCACCTCGGCTTCCGTCACCTCGCAGCAGCGGCACACCACATGGCCCGCCCGCGGGTCAGCCGCGACAGCACGGGTGCGTTCATGCTCGCTCATCAGGTGAAACGGCTTCGTTTGCGGCCGATAAGGGTTAAAGTTCGCACGAGGACGCGCGCCCAAAATGTCCGCCACCTCACGCGCAAGAGCCACCGCCACTGCGGGCGCCGACGTAAGCCCCGGCGAGTCGAAGCACGCCACGTTGAAGAACCCGGGCGCGTCGTCGGGCTGACCAATAACAAAGTCGCCCTCGGTTCCCGTCGCACGCACGCCCGCAAAGTTCGCAATGATGCCGCGCGGCGTCAGGCCAGGCCAGGTGCGCCGCCCCGCGTCAAGCACCGCCGACAAGCCCTCGGCCGTCGTGGACGCGTCATCCTTGTCCGGCTGCTCAACGGCGGTCGGCCCCACCAGCAGGTTGCCGTGCACCGTAGGGGTGACGAGCACACCCTTCCCCACCTTTGAGGGCGCCTGGAACAGCGTATGGGAAAACGTCGTGCCGAAGTCCGTGTCAAACAAGCAGTACTCGCCGCGGCGCGGTACGATGCGCAGCGTGTGCGCGCTCACCTGGTTGTTCAGCTCGTCGGCATGTACACCCGCCGCGTTCACCACTGCGCGCGCCGCAAACCGCGCGCCCGAAGCCGTCTCCACCACATAGCGCGCCCCGCCACCGCGCGCGTCGGCCGCACCGCCCTCACCACCAGCACCTTCCCCACGCGCAACGCGTTCAACCCGTTCGTTAAAAAACACCTGCGCCCCGTGCTGAACCGCCTGCTCCAGACTAAACAGCGCCACCTCGTACGGGTCGCAGATAGCGGCTGTGTCGGCCAGAAGCGCCCCGCACGCCTCCCCCGCCGCTGGCTCCAGCGCCCGCACCTCGGCACCCGTCAGCACGCGCAGGCCTTCCACGCCGTTGCGCTTACCACGCTCGGCAAGCGCCCACACGGCTTCAAGCTCTTCCTCCGTGAATGCCAGCACCAGCGAGCCGTTGCGCTGATACGTAAATCCCAGCTCATCGGCCCACGTGGGAAACAGCCGCGAGCCCGCCAGGTTAAAGCACGCCTTCAGTGTGCCGGGCTCAGGATCATAGCCTGCGTGCACGATGCCGGAATTCGCACGCGTTGCCCCACACGCCACATCGTTGCCGGCTTCCAGCACCGCCACGCTCAGTTCAAAGCGGGAAAGTTCGCGCGCACACGCAGCTCCGACCACGCCAGCGCCCACCACAACCACGTCATAATATGGTTCATTTTGAGTGTCCATGTCGTTCAGCTTACTATTTTTCCCCGCTGGGCGAAAGGGTGGGCGCGAAATCGGGGCATCGCGGTATCGTATGAGGAACGAATTAGGCGAAAGGGAGCTTATGAGAATTGCGGTGGCAAGCACCGGCTTGGAGGTAGCGCCTCGCTTTAGCCAGTGTACCAGCTACATGTGTTATACGGTGAGCCGCGGCGTTATTGTTGAATGTCAGAATATGCCCAAACCCGCCGTGTCGGGTGCCAAGTTGGTGTCGCTTTTGAGCGAGATTGGCGTCGACGTGCTTATTGTGGGAACCATTGAGTACGACATTGCGAATTTGTTCTGCCACGCGGGGGTTGAAGTGATTGCCGGTGCGTCGGGCAGTGCACGCGAAGTGGCGCAGGGCTACCTCACCCGTACGCTCACCGGGGTTGATGAGCTGTGCCATCTGGACGACTGGGATCGTGAGGACGAACCAGAGCACAACTTAGCAGAAGCGTAAATGGCGCCCCTGCGGCGCCTCTCACCCCTTGTGCGCCCCGTCGTTACCGTTTCGTGACAGAGCGCTGGGATACTGTCCCTTTCGCGAACGATTGACGGAAAGGCGGACTTCCCGTGGCGCACATTCTTGTCGCTGAAGACGAAGCACCTATCAACGACCTTATCTGTCGCAACCTTCAACTTGTCGGACACAGCACCGCCTCCGCCTTCGATGGCGCCGAGGCCCTTACCTGCGCGCAGGGCGGCAGCTTTGATCTGGCGCTCATTGACGTGATGATGCCCGTCCTGGACGGCTTTGAGGTGAAGCGCCAGCTGGACGACGACCTTCCTGTCATATTTGTTACCGCGCGCAGTGACCTGTCGAGCCGCCTTGATGGCCTCAATTTAGGGGCGGACGATTACGTGGTGAAACCCTTCGAAACGCTAGAGTTGCTGGCCCGAGTGGAAGCAGTGCTGCGCCGCACGAACCGCCAGCAGCGCGTCTTCGAGCACGCCGGGGTGCGCGTTGATTTCGACACTCACCAAGTGTTTCGCAACGGCGAAGAAGTGTGTCTGGCACCGAAGGAGTTCGAGTTGTTGGACACGCTTGTGGTGAACCGCAACCTGGCGCTTTCGCGCGAGCGGCTGCTGGAGCTGGTGTGGGGCTTTGACTTTGTGGGCGAAACGCGCACGGTGGACATGCACGTGCTGCGGCTGCGCAAGAAGCTGGGCTGGGAGGATGTGATCCAGACGGTGCGTAAGGTGGGGTATCGCTTGAGCACGCGCACGGGGGCAGCTGCGGCGGCGGGGCGTGGCGGCCATGCGTAACCTGCGCTTTTGGCAAAAGACCTATCTGCTCACGCTGGCGGTGGCACTGGTGGCACTCTGCGGCGGACTGGCCTTTATCGGCTGGCAAACCCAGCAACAAATGCTGGAAGCACAGGTAGAAAAAACGAGGGGTGAGCAGGCCTTCGTGGCCCAAAGTCTTGTGCGGGACCTGGAGGTGGCGCACTCCGGGACCGGTGCCGCGCTGCGCGAGGCGGCGCTCGCCCGCTCCTACGGCGACTACTACGCGCGCGACGGCGCGTATCTGGAAGTGACGCGCGCGGGCGTAGTGCTGTTTTCGAATTTGCCGGGCGAGCCTGAGGCGCAGTTCAGCGTGCAGCCCGGCGAAGACCTGCAAACGTGGATGCGAACGAGCCTCGGCGACACGCACGTTGTGATAGTGAAGAGTGCACTGCCCGACGAGTTTGCGACCTATGAATTGTCGTACGCGCGCTCGCTCGAGCCGCTGCGTGCCACCTGGGAGCAGATGCGCCTGACGCTGGTTGTAGGGTGCGCCGCCGTGGCCCTGGTGCTGGCCGTGGGGCTATTCTTCGTACTGCGCAGCCTGTCGCGTCCCCTGGAACGTTTAGCGCACACGGCTGATACGTTTGCCGCGGGCGAGAGGTCGGTGCGCTCCGCTGAGGCGGGAAACGACGAGATAGGCACGCTGTCGACCAGCTTCAACGCCATGGCGGACGCGGCTGAGGCCGACATCAACGAGATCAGCCGCATCGCCGAAGCGAACGCACGCATGGCCGCCAGCCTCTCGCACGAGATTCGCACGCCTCTCACCGCCGTGCGCGGCTACGCCGAATATCTGCGACTGGCCGACGCAACCGAGGATGAGCGCGACTCCGCGCTGCGCTACGTGGTGGAGGAAAGCGAGCGCTTGCAGAGCATCGCGCAACGCATGCTGCAACTGTTTTCGCTGGAGGCGGACGAAATAGAACGGGTGCCGGTCGACCTGTCCGAGGTGGCTCGGAGAGCGCTGCGCACCGCCGAAGCCGCCGCCCGCGAACGCGGCGTGGAGGTGTGTGCCGTACGCCTTGATGCCGCCTGCGTTGCGGGGGACGAAGTGTTGCTAGAAAGCCTGGTCACGAACTTGTTGTCAAACGCCGTGGCCGCGTGCGAGGCGAGTGGCATCGTGCAGGTATCGGTGATCGCTGAAGGTTCGCGCGTGACGCTTTCCGTGTCCGACACCGGACGCGGGCTTGCCCCCGAAGAGCTTGAGCGTTTGGGTGAGCCCTTCTACCGCCCCGACAAGGCCCGCAGCCGCGCCCACGGCGGTGCCGGTTTAGGGGTGGCGCTGTGCGTGCGCATTGCACAGGCCCATGGCGCAACGCTGTCGTTCCGCTCGCAGGAAGGTGAGGGAACCGTGGCCGAGGCGGAATTTACCGTTTCGTAACACACCGGTATTCAGGCGATGACCACCGCGCGCGACTATAGAGGCACACCGAGCGCACGAAGCGCCGGGACCCCTCGAAAGGAGAACGACATGGTTATGACCACGAAAGCGAAGGCACGCGCGAGCGGCACCCTCATCACTATTGGTATTGCCGCGTGTTTGGTGACGGTGGGATCCGCCGGGTTGGGATCGTACATTGCGCTGGCGGGCGAAGACGGCGCGGGCGTGGTGGAAAGCGCCTCCGTGCAGAGCGCTTCGGCCGCCGTGACCGACGAGGTGCAGGCCCCCGAAGGTCTCACCGTGAAGGTGGATGACCGCGGCATCGCGCTTCCCGAAGGCAATGTGTCGGCGCAGTACGCCGTTGCCGCTGCCGCCGAGGTGGCCGAACGCGCCTACGACCACCCGGCAACGGGCCGTGCCCAGGCGGTGCTTCGCAACAGCGAGACAACCACGGCCCCTGAAGCAGACTACATTCACGGCCTATTTTGGGATGTGCTTCTTGAAGTGGATGGCGGCTCCGTATCAGCCACTATCGTAGCTGATGGCGGCGCCGTAGCAAGTTCCAACTTCGACCCCTACGAAGGCAGCTGGCAGGCATTTGATGATTGGAACGATGAGACTGGTGAAGGTCCCAACTTTGGCACCGAGGCTGAACTTATCGCCTTCCGAAAAGAAGTACATGAGAAGTACGGCGAGGATTACGGCAAGCCTTTGATGAGCGAAGAGGAAATCGCGAAATTTCGCGAGATGAAGCGAAACGCCGCTATAGAATTTGCCGCAGGGTTCGCTAACGAACCTCACGCAGCACGCGCAGTTGAACTGGTTAATGAACGCAATCTCGGCAACGGCGCAACGGCCGTCTCGGCCACCATCGTCACCACAGGTGGCAGTGGCCCCGTTGACGAGGAAATTCAGACTAAGTACTACATCGATGTCACCTTGGACAACGGCACCCACCTGTTCGTGCAACTCGGCCAAGATGACCAAGCTCTCTACGGCTACGAAACCTGCCCCACCGACTGGCTCACCAGCATGTACGGCTAAGCTTCCAACTTCGTAAACTTCCCTCCCCGCACAACAAAGGCCCCGCTCACGCGGGGCCTTACGCATAGGTAGAACCAAAGTCAGCGAGAGGCGCTGAGGTGCCCGAAATCGCCCCGTTTCGCGGCCGAGCGTGCTTCGCACGTGAGGGTAAGCGAAAAAGGGGCGAGATTGGGTGCCTCAGCGCCTCGCAGCATCGAGCAGTTTCGTCGTTCGTAGAACGACGAAACTAAAGAGCCTTCTTCGCCACTTCCACCACGGCGGCGAACGCGGCGGGGTCGTTCACGGCCATGTCGGAGAGCACCTTGCGATCCAGCTGCACGCCGGCCTTCTTCAGGCCGTTCATGAACACGGAATAGCTCAGGCCGTTGATGCGGGCAGCTGCGTTGATGCGGGTGATCCACAGACGACGGATGTCGCGCTTCTTGTTGCGACGGTCGCGGTACATGTACTGCAGCGAGTGCTGCACCTGTTCCTTCGCAGCGCGATAGGAGCGGGACTTCGCACCGTAGTAACCCTTGGCGCGGTTGAGAACGGTACGACGCTTCTTGTGGGCGTTAACTGCACGCTTAACACGAGGCATTGAGTATCACTCCTTTTCGACTTAGCGAAGGCCGAGGTTGCGGGCGACGACCTTCTGGTCGGCCGTGGCGATCTCGGTTTCGTGGCGGAAATTACGCTTGCGCTTCTGGCTCTTCTTGGTCATGATGTGGCTCTTGAAAGCCTTGGAGCGCATGATCTTGCCGGAACCGGTGACGCGGAAACGCTTCGCGGTGCCGCGGTGGGTCTTCATCTTAGGCATTACTCGTCCTTCCCTTCTGCTTCCTTTTTCTCGGTTTCCTTTTTCTTCTTCGCCGCAACCGCAGAGGGCAGAGGGGCGATGAGCATGTGCATGTTGCGGCCTTCCATCTTGGGCTGGCTCTCGATGACGGCCATTTCCTTCAGGTCGTCGGCGAGGCGCTCCAGGATGGTGAGGCCCTGTTCCGGGTGCGCCATTTCGCGGCCGCGGAACATGATGGTGATCTTCACCTTGTTGCCATCGTCGAGGAAGCGCAGGACGTGCTTCTTCTTCGTGGTGTAGTCGCCGATGTCAATTTTCGGGCGGAACTTCATTTCTTTGGTTTCGATCTTGCTTTGGTTCTTGCGCGCCTGCTTGGCTTTGATGGCCTGATCGTACTTGAATTTGCCGTAGTCCATAATGCGGCAGACGGGCGGTTCGGCCATCGGCGCGATCTCCACCAGGTCAAGTCCCTGGTTGTCGGCGATCCGCTGGGCTTCCGCCGTGGCGTAAATGCCCAGTTGCTCGCCATCGAATCCGATGAGACGGCATTCGCGGACGGTAATTTCTTCGTTGAGCCGGGGCTCCTGAGCAGCTATCGCGCTCACCTCCTAATCTTTCGCGCTTGCGCGCTTCACTAAAAAACCCGCCGCCTCGGGAGGCGACGGGTTCGCAATCGTGTGGCGAGGCGTGAACCTCGGTATGCGAGCGACCCATCAGCAGCCGAAGCGCCGAATCAGGTGGAGGGTTTCCCCTCGCTTGAATAAACAGCCTGCCTATTGTAGCACGTGGAAACTTTCGCGCAAGAGGGTATTTTGCCATCCCTCGGGAAAACCCGTCAGTTCGGCGACACATAACAGAGGGCGCGCGGGCTTTTGTTATACTGCGACTACCAGATGCCCGAGTCCCTGCGCTGCGCGCGCCGCGTGTGCGCCTGCGAACAGGGCCGCCTTGTACGACGGAAAGGACACCTCATGAACCGCGTTTCCCGCCTGCTCATGCTTGCCGTCGCTTGGATTGCCTGCATCCTTGGCTGCATTGGGGTATTCGTGCCAGTACTGCCCACCACTCCCCTGCTGTTGCTGGCGACGTTTCTGTTCGCGAAATCATCGCCGCGCTGCCATGCGTGGATCGTGAGCACGAAGGTGTACCGCACCTACGTGGCTGCGTTCAAGGAAGCCGGCGGCATTCCGCTGGGCACGAAGGTGCGCATTCTGGCAGTGTCGTTCACCGTGATGGGACTGAGCGCCTGGTTTGTGCAAAAGCCTGTGGTGTGGGCCATCCTTGGCTGCGTAGCGGTGTTCCTGCTGTGGCTCATGCTAATCCGCATCCCCACCATCACCCCCGAACGCGTCCAACTAATCCGCGCCAAAGAAGCGGAATGACACGGCTTAGTATCGTACGATGCCGCAGAGTTCTTTGATGGCGCGGATGTCGGGGGGTAATTCCTCAAGCGGGATGGCTTTCACGGCATCCTCGGAGCCCAGTTCAAGCGCCTTGTCGTAGTACCAACACTTGTAGGTGATGAAGTCGAGCGTCTCCTGCAGGCGCTCCAGTTCCTGCTTCACGGCGTCGCGCCGGTCGTAGATGAGCGCGCGGCGGTCGCCAAGCGTGGCGTCGCCCTGCTCGTACAGGTCGATGTAACGCTTAATCTCTTTGATGGGCATGCCGGCGCACTTCAGCCGCTCGATGAAGCGCACCCACTCAAAGTCGTCCTCCGTGAACATACGGATGCCGCTGCCGCTGCGGTTCATGTGCGGCAACAAGCCCTCTTTATCGTAGTAGCGCAGCGCCGAGGCGGGAATGCCCAGTTCCTTGGCCGCGTCGCCGATGGTGTAGAGCACGGTTTCCTCCTTTGTGCGGAAATTTATATTTACCTCTTGACTTGAAGTTAACTTTAAGTTCTAGGATATCTATCGAAGTTACGGAAGTAAGAACGAACACAGGGTAGCAGCAATGGAATCGCTTGTCCATGGCGAAGATCACCAAGGAGAAGCAACCAGAAGAAAGGAAGCACCATGAAACCGACGACCAAAACGATGAGCCGCCGCGCCTTTGTGGGAGTGTCTGCCGCAGCGCTTGCGAGCTTGGCGCTGGGCGGATGCGCGCAAACGCCCGTTGAAGAGCCAACGCCCGCACCGGAACCTGAGCCCGAGCCGCAGACGCCGGCGAACGACGTTGCACCCGAAACAACTACAGAACCCACACTGGCCCCTGCACAGGGCGCTGCCGTAATCGCCGTGTTCTCGCGCACCGGCAACACGCTCGCGCTGGCCGAGGCAATCCAAACGCGCACGAACTTCGACCTCGTGCGCATCGAACCCGCCGCACCCTTCCCCGATGACTACGACGAGATGCTCACCGTAGGCCAGCGCGAACGGGACGAAGACGCGCGCCCGGCACTCGCCGATAGCGTGTCGAGCCTGGCCGACTACGACACCGTCTACCTGGGCTTCCCCGTCTGGTGGGGGCACATCCCGCAGATCATACGCACGCTCGCCGATCGCGGCGACTTGGCCGGCAAAACCATCGCGCCATTCTGTACGTCAGGCTCCAGTTCCATCTCTACTTCAGTGGCCGACCTGCGCGAGCTTTGCCCCGATGCCACCGTCCTCGAAGGCCTCACTGTCACCGAGTCCGGTCTGTCTACCAGGGACACGCGCGCCGAGGAATGGCTCGCGTCGCTTGGCCTGTAGAAAAAGGTATCTAAACTATAAATACCAACTCCAATCAACACGCGCTTGTGATGGGTTCGATCGGCTTCGGCATGGCCGTACTCGCCGGTAGTGCGATGACAGCCTGCACCCCGCAACCGAAAAATCTGCCGAGCGGCAGTACGGAAAAGAGAAAACAAAAGAAAGGAACTCACTTATGAGCAGCACAAAAACCCTCGTTGCCTACTTCTCCGCCTCGGGCGAGACGGCACGCCTTGCACGCACCATCGCCAGCGTGTGTGGCGCCGACCTGCACGAAATTCAGCCCGCACAGCCCTATACGGCCGCCGACCTCGACTGGCACGACCAGACCAGCCGCAGTAGCGTGGAGATGAACGACCCCACCTCACGACCCGCCATTGCCAACCGCGTGACCGCCATGGATGCCTACGACACCGTGTTCGTCGGCTTCCCTATCTGGTGGTACGTTGCACCCACCATCGTAAACACATTCCTTGAGGCGTACGACTTCGCGGGCAAAACCGTCATCCCCTTCGCCACCTCCGGCGGCAGCGGCATGGGCCGCACCGAGGACATCCTGAAAACCTGCTGCTCCCCCGACACCCGCTGGCTCCCCGGTAAACGCCTCGCCAGCCGCGCCCGCGAAGCCGAAGTACGCCGCTGGGTGGAAAGCTTGGGACTGTAAACGCTCAGTTTTCGAGGGCCAACCGCTTTTCCAGCCAGACCATAAACTCGCGAAAGCGGAAGTTGGGGCGGTTGACGGCGACGAGGGAGAATTGCACGTGCACGTCGTCGTCTGTGAGGGGGATGATGTGGCGGCCGCCTATCATGCGCCCGCTTTCGGGCGTGTTCGTGACGAAGCCCGGAAGCGGCGAGGTTTGCGCGAGCTGGCCGAACACCACGTAGTCGTGCTGCACGACGTAGTGCGCGCGGGGCATGTGCCGCTCGCATATCTCGCGCCAAAAGCCGATGCCTGCGAAGATGAGGAAGGTCTCGCCGTCGAGGTCGACTAGCGCCAACTCGTCGCGTCCCGCAAGCGGGTGACCTTCTGGCAGAGCGGCGAACAAGTCCTCGCGCATGAGCGGAACCGAGAGCATGGTGGAAAGATCCGGCACGTACGGCAGGATGGCAAAGTCGAGACTGCCGGACATGAGCCTCTGTTCCAGCTCCTTCAGCGGAAGCATTTCCGGCATGACCACCAGGTTGGGCTCGCGCTCGGCGATGGCGGGCACGAGCCGCCAGAGCGGTGCCGGGGCGCACGTTCCCACGCGCAGCACGCGCGATGCGTCGCGCCGGGCACGCAGCGCCTCCTGCATGCGGTCAGCCTCGGCGAGCACCGCGCGGGCGCGCTCCACGGCAAGCTCGCCCGCGTCGTTGAGCTCCATGCGGTTCTTCGTGCGGTCGAAGAGCGCCAGTCCCAGCTCCGCCTCAAGCCGCTGGATGGAGCGACTGAGCGCCGACTGCGACAGGTGCAGCTGGTCGGCCGCCTTAGAGAGCGTCCCGTTACGCGCAATGGCATCCAGTTGTTTCAGCTGTTCCAGTTCCATAGCCATTCATTTCATCTTGCGTCTAACACATAGTAACTTTCCCTTTCGGCATTGTACTTCCGCGCAGCCGAGGCGCACACTGGAATCAGCAAAAACCTTCCACCACAACCGAAAGGACGCAACATGGAATTCGTCACTCTAAACAACGGTGTGCAGATGCCCAAGCTGGGATACGGCGTGTACCAGGTGGACCCCGCGGAGTGCGAGCGCTGCGTAAGCGACGCCATCGCCGCAGGGTATCGCCTCATCGACACCGCGCAGGCCTACTACAACGAGGAGGGCGTGGGTGCCGCCATGGCCAAGAGCGATGTGCCGCGCGAGGAGCTGTTCATCACCACGAAGGTGTGGATCTCAAACGCCGGCGAGGCGAAAGCAGCCGCTTCCATCGACGAGTCGCTGCGCAAACTGGGCACCGACTACCTCGATCTATTGCTCATCCACCAGCCGGTGAGCGACTACTACGGCACCTGGCGCGTTATGGAGGCCGCGTACGCCGCCGGCAAGGTGCGCGCCATTGGCGTGTCGAACTTCTACCCCGATCGTCTGGTGGACCTGTGCAACTTCGTGGACGTGCAGCCCGCCGTGAACCAGGTGGAGACGCACGCGTTCATGCAACAGCAGAAAGCGCACGAGGTCATGGCCAAGTACGGCGTGGTGCACGAGTCGTGGGGTCCCTTCGCCGAGGGCCGCAAAGACTTCTTTAATAACCCGGTACTCGCGGCCATCGGCGCGAAACACGGCAAAACGGTGGCACAAGTGGCGCTGCGGTTCCTCATCCAAAGCAACGTGGTGGTCATCCCGAAGTCGGTGCGGCCGGAGCACATGGCCGAGAACTTCGACGTGTTCGACTTCACGCTGGACGCCTCCGACATGGACGCCATCCGCGCCCTCGACCAGGAGGAAAGCGCCTTCTTCAGCCACTACGACCCCGAAACCATCGAGTTTCTGGCAAACTTCGGGAAGTAAAAAGAGGGAGAAGTCAGCCACAACACCTTCGGCCGTCGCTACAGCGAGCGGCCGAAGGCGCGCAGCTCTTCAAGCTTGGCAGGCGATTTGTTTTCCTCACCGACGCCCGTGAGCACCTCGATATCCTCGACGCCAAAGTAGCCTTGGATGAAGCCGTGGTAGATAACTATTCCGTCGCCGTGATTCCAAGGGTGCCTGAGAGGGTGGCGATGGCGTCCGCGCCGGACACCGCGTGCCCCAGTTCATAGAGGCTGCCACTCGGCGAACAGCTACCGAAGAACATGACCACGTCGCCCCATTGCAACCAGTCCACACATCAAGGTCGCCGCGCAGATCAGTCCCACTATCTTCCTCATTCTACCCCACCTACTTTCGGTCAATTCCACTGCACAGACACGCCTCTACTCCTTCCCGCACCTGTGTAAAGCTTCAAAACTTACAAAACACTTGCGGCGTAGAAGGTGTAGCGGGCGACAACTACGCCGGCGAAGATGCAGATGAAGGTGAGTCCAGAGGCAGCGGGTACGGATAGTTTGTTCGCTCGTGCGAGGAGTGTGACGGCTGCCGATGCCACGGCGAGTACGACAGCCACCGTGAAGGGAGTGATGTCGTGGCCCGTGGCCGCGAACTGCATGCTCACGGCAACCATCGACGCTGCGGCAAGCAAGGCCAACACCGCGGCAGCTACGGCAAACACGGCCTTGCGGTAGCGTTCACCTTTGAAGAGCCCCGCGAGCGCGGCACCCATGGCCAGGTCACCAATGACAAACAGGGGCAGGGTTGGCCACGCGGCCCAGGCAGGATTGCCGTAGGCCGTGAAGTACGCCCAACCCATGATGCACATCAGCACGAACCCGCAGAGTGCCGCCAGGATGCGCACCACGCGCGGGCTTGTGCCTTTGCGCGCTAGAAACACCAGATCAACTAGCACCAGCAGCCCGAACGCAATCGACCAGTACGCCTCTTCAGCAATCATGGACGTGGGGTTCGCCAGCGCCAGCAGGAAGCGCTCGGGGCGACCGAGGTGCCCGAGCACGCCCAACAGGCCCACGCCCAGAAGCACCAGACACGCCAGCGGGAAAAGCCACGGGCGTTTCGCGTTCGCCTCGCCTTCGCCGCTGAGGTCACTGGGGAGAAATGCATACACCACATACGCACCGGCAGCCAGGCCGCCAAGCGTTGTGAACAGGAACAAGGGGAATTCAGAAATCATGTCAGCCACCTCTTCTTATGCTGCGCCCAGCGAGGCATCGCGCCCGCAGGGAACCAACTCGTAGTCTTCACTGCCGAACGGCCGCACAGAGGCGAGGCCAGCGAGCGCGTGTTCGAAGTCCGCGAGGGAAGCGCCCTCTGACGCTTCGAGAGCAAGCCCGTCCAACGACTCGACCCAAAACGCCGCCTCGGTGAGAAACGTTGCATCCACGGCCGCGAATGCCGCAAGGGCCTCGATGAGCTGCGGATAGAGCACCGCCGTCTGCGAACGGCGCTCCGACTGGGCAAACGCCTCCAGCCAGCTTGTCAGATGTGCGCGCACGAACGCCAGTTCATCACGCAGCTCGGCGGCAAGCGCCGCCACATCCCCCGCACGTAGCGCGGTAAGCGCCGCCCGCGCCCGCTCCGCCATGAACGCACACAGCAGCGCCACATGGTCGTCGGGCACACGCTGCAGCCGCTTCGGCTCCACACCGTGCGCGCGGTAGGCGGCGCGCACGGCAAGCGTGTTCTCCTGGAAAAGCGTTGGCTCCTTCGTGAGGTACGGCGACTCCCAGGTGGGTGCAGGGAGCGCGCCCGGGCCCACGAACAAGCGCGTGTACTCGTCGCGCGCCGCATCGAGCAGTGCCGCACGGTCCTCGCGCGCCGCTAGCGCCTCCAAGAAAGCGGCGAACCCACGCATCGTCGCGTCATCCTCGGCGTATAGGCCCGCTCCTTCCGCAGGTGCCTGCCCAAGAAGCGCCTCGAGCACGTCCGCATCCGGCGCAGCGCCCATCAGCTTGTGAAACAACTCGTACAGATACACCCGCGCCAGCAGCAACTCTTCAAGCGCAGCCGCCCGCTCCCGCGCCTCATCTGCGGCAGGTGAGGCAAGCTGCGTCTGCGCGCTCACAGTGCCACCTCGCGGAAGTCTTCGCGCAGGGCCGCCGGCGACGCATCCACCAGCAGGTTCGGATTCGTGAAACTCGCCGAAGGCAACACTGGCAGCTCACGCGCCGCTTCGCCGTGCAAGGCGCGCAACTCGTCCACGTCGCCGAATTCGATGGCGCGCATCGGGCAGGCATCCACGCACACCGGGTTGCGGCCGTCCGCGCGCAGCGCTTTGCAGCTGTCGCACTTCACAATCATGTTCTCCACCTCGTCAAGCTGCGGCGCGCCGTACGGGCACACGGTCATGCAGTTGCGGCACACCACACAGCGCTCGTCGATGTGCTGTACAGTGCCGTCGTCGGACACAAACATCGCGCCGGTCGGGCAGCCCGCCACACACGCAGGTTTTTCGCAGTGGTTGCACGACACCGACAGCTGGAACATGTCCACGTTCGGATACGTTCCGCACTCGAAGGTGCCCACGCGGCGCGGGCGTGGCCCGGCCTGTTGCAGGTTGTGGCGATCTTTGCAGGCCACCTGGCAGGTTTTGCAGCCGATGCAGCGCTGCAGGTTTACGTAGAATCCCAAGCTCATGGCGCGTTACGCCTCCTTTGTCTCATAGATGCCGTCGGTCACATAGGCGGGGGTATCGGGCGCGTCGATGCCTGCGGCCAAAAACGGCCCGCGGTCGTAGTCTTCGGGGATGGGTTCGCCGTTGTACTTCTCAATTTCAATAAGCAGCGAATTGTAGCCATCTACCTGGGGGAAGTAGTTCGACTGCTGCCCGTCGGAGAGCATCTGCTCGCTGCCACCGCAATCGATAATGCCCGCGGGATCGCTTTCATCAAGCACCGAGCGCACGCCGTGTGGGATGGCCACCGTACCCGGCATCATGCCCTCAAGCGGCTGAGCACGGCGCAGCATGCGGCCGAAGTCGTTGAAGCACATAACCGTGTCGCCCGCTTTGATGCCGCGGTCGGCGGCGTCCTGCGCGTTCATGAACACGGGGTTTACGAACGCCTCTTGCGTCCAGGTCATGTTGTCGTAGCAGGTGTGGGCGCGGCGCAGGTAGTGCGGCGTGTAGGCTTGCAGCGGATAGGCCCCCTTCACCTTGTTGTCCCAGTCGGCGAACGTTTCCTGGTAGCCGCGGTTTGGCACGAAGTAGTTCGCGTAGGGCTTGATCGGTTCGGGGTTGAGGCCCGTGCGGTTCGCGTTGTCGGCCTTGAACTGGCAGTAGATTTCCAGCTTGCCGGAGATGGACGGACGCGGCCACGCGGTGTCGGCCACCACCACTTCGCCATCGGGGCCCATGCCCAACTTGTCGTCGCGGTAGCCCACGTAGTTGCGCCGGTCGGTGGCGGAGCGCTGCACCACGTATGCGCCATCGGCCATGAACTGGTCGAACGACACCTTCCCCTGCTGCTCCGGGTAGTTCGCGTGGTACTTCTCGTTGTCGGCGGCCGTCCACGTGAGCACCGGCTCCCAGCGCGTGAGGTCCTCCGACAGCTCGCGCATCCCTAAGAAATACCCGAGCCACTGGTCGTAGTTGCTCTTGGGGTAGGCGTCGTCCGGGTCGTAGCCCATGCGCTCGATGATCTCGCGGAACACGGCCTTTTCCTCGCGCGCCTCGTACAGCGGCTTTACGAGCGGACGCCACGCCAGCAGCGCGTCTTTGCGCTGCTTTTGGCCGTTGCCGTCGCCGAAGGGGCTTGGCCAGCAGAGTTCACCCCACGCCTCGTCGTCATTGCCTTCCCAGTGGGTGGCCACCGGCAAAATGATGTCGGCGAACTGGGCCGTGAGCGAATACTTGATCTCCACCGACACACACATATCGGCCGCGCGCATGACCTCAATGGCGGTGGGCAGGTTGCCGCGCGTCTGCATGAAGTTCGAGTTCGTGGCGAACAGGATGCGCGGGTTCACCGGCATCTCGCGCGCCTCGTGGTAGGTGGGCGTGTTGGCGCGCAGCTTGGTGGAAGCCTTCACCACAAGACCATTCGCGGTGAGCGTGTCGGCACCACCGGCCGCATTCGGAACCTCACTGCCCAGGTCATAGGGGCCTTCCGACGTGGAGATATACGTCCCCGCCGCAAGCGAGCTCCAGTATGAGTTGCCCTCAATGCAGCGGTTGGGGCCCGTGACGGCCGGCGAAGCCACCAGGTTGTCGATGTAAGCATAGTCGCCACCCGCGTGCTGAATGAGGCGGTAGCCCGAGTCACCCGCGTCCCACGTGTAGATGGCGGCCGAGCCGTGGCCCGATTTGCCGTAATGGCCACCGAGCGCCGACACCGTCATGAACGCCTGCGGCAGGTTCTCTGCGCCCAGATAGCGCGAGGCGGCGTAGCTATGGAAGAACACCACCTTGTTGTTTTTACCAGCAAGTTCGGCATACCACGTGATATCCTCCACCGGTGTGCCGCAGATTTCGCTCGCCCACTCAGGGGTTTTCGGAATGCCGTCGTATTCGCCCAGGATATAGTCGCGATAGTTCTCGCTTGTGGTGGCATCGGCGGGCATCGTTTCGGGCGTGAAGCCCACCGTGCGCTCGTTCACGAAATCCCAGTCGATGATATTCCCGCGCTCTTCATCCAGGCGAATCATCTCGTAGATCACGGCCAGCAGGAACGCCGTGTCGGTACCGGGGCGCACGCGAATCCAGCGCGCGCCCAGCGTGGAGGCGGTCACGTTGTAGCTGGGGCCCACGTACACGAAATCGACTCCGGCATCCTTCGCATGGGAAAGCCAGTACATGCTGGAGTGCTGTGCCCACGCAGGGTTGCAGCCGTAGAGCACGATGGTGTCGGCGTTGGGCAGGTCGTACTTGTCCGGGCCCATCATGAGGTCGGGATGGTCGCCCCAGGAGTACAGGCCCAGCGCCTCGGTTTGGAAAGCCCAGCAGCCAAACGACTCGGTTTCCGTGTCATACACCGCGCCGCCGATGACGGGGAACATGGCCGAGCCGGGTGCCCAGCGCCACGCGTTGCATACGACGGCATCTTGGCCGTATTCGGCGTAGACGCGCTTGAGTTCGTCGGTGACGTAGGTGAGCGCCTCATCCCAGCTGATGCGCTCCCACTCGTCCTTGCCGCGCAGTTCGCCGTGCGCCGCTTCGCCGCCGCCGGGCTGCCAGTTCTTGCGTTTCATGGGGTACTTGATGCGGTCGGCGTTGTACACCTGCTGGCGCAGGGAACGTCCGCGCAAGCAGCCACGCTGTTGCGGACAGTCGAAGCTGTCCTCGCGCGCGTCGTCGGTCTTTTGGCGAATGACCACACCATCCACCACATACCCCATGTTGAGGCACATCTGGTTGCAGTTCTGGTGGCAGTGGATGGGCATCCACTCGCCCTCCCCTCCCACAACGCTAACGTCGGACGCGACAACGTGCGATCCGTCGGCGTTCGCCGCGGGCGCACCTGCGCCTTCTGCAGCGGCGTCACTTGCGCAGCCTGCCAGGCCAAACGCCGCTGCGGCCGCCGTGGCCCCCGCGCTTGCCCGCAAGAAACTGCGGCGACTCAAAGCGTGATTCGAAAGACTCATGCCCTCTCCTTCCCTGTTCGGTTCGGCCGTGAAAGCCGGATCCCTTCGGATGGCCTCATTGTGCGAGCGCGCCTGCGGGAAAGCTATTGCCTATAGTGAAAACTTCTGTATGCCTTAAAGGCATACATTTATCCCTTGACTTTGAGCGCACTCTAAGGTGTTCAATAGGGGCAACCGAAACTGAAAGGGGTCTGCCCATGGATACGGCAACCGTGTATTTCACAAAGGACATCAGCCCGGCTGGCCTGGCGAAAGCCTACGAGGCGCTGGGGGTGACGCTGCCGGGTAAGGTGGCAGTGAAGATTTCAACCGGCGAGCCGGGCGGGCACAACTTCTTGCAGCCCGCGCTGATCGCCGACTTGGTGAAGTCACTCGACGGCACCATCGTTGAGTGCAATACCGCTTACCCGGGCCGCCGCGACACCACCGAAGAGCACCTGAAGACGTTCGAAGAGCACGGGTTCACCGCCATCGCGCCGTGTGATCTCATGGACGAAGAGGACGAAATCGCGCTGCCCGTAGTAGGCGGCGTGCACCTCACCGAGAACTTCGTAGGCGCACACTTTGCGAATTACCAGTCCATGCTCGTGTTGTCCCACTTCAAGGGCCACGCCATGGGCGGGTTCGGCGGAGCGCTTAAGAATATGTCTATCGGCGTAGCGTCGTCACACGGCAAGGGGCACATTCACTGCTCGGGTGCCGTCATGGAGAAGTTTGAGGACATGTTCTCGGCCGACCACGACGCGTTTTTGGAGTCGATGGCCGATGCCGACAAGGCCGTCATGGACTATATGGGCCGCGAGAACATCGTGTACGTGAACGTGGCGAACCGCCTGTCGGTGGACTGCGACTGCGACGCGAACCCCGCCGAGCCCGAGATGGGCGACCTCGGCATTTTCGCCTCGCTCGACCCGGTAGCACTCGACCAGGCCTGCGTCGACGCCGTGTACGCCTCGGATGACCCCGGCAAAGCCGCCCTCATCGAACGCATGGAAAGCCGCAACGGCATCCACACCATAGAAGCCGCAGCCGCCCTCGGCCTCGGAAGCCGCGAATACAACCTAGTGGACTTGGACGCGTAAGCACGTTGCTTTAGCTGTAGCACACGGGTTTTACCTGGTAGGTTGACCGTAGGGCAAGGGCTCTGCCCTTGCCGTCAACCACGTTTGACCTGCAAGTTTACCAATGCTGAGCGGCAAGGGTAGAACCCTTGCCCTACGGAATTACTGCGTATCTTCTTCGCATTCGTTGCATTCTTCTTGTAGGGCTTCCAGAAAAGCGGTAGCAGGTCGGGAAAGGCGGCGGTGTTTTTTCCAGATGAGGCCCATTTCGCTTACGAGCGGTGGGTCGAGGGGGCGAAAACACATGGTGCCCTCATCCGACAGACGAACGAGGCGGTCGTAGCACACGGCCACGCCCACGCCTTCCTCCACCATGAGCGCGCCGGAAAACGGCAGGTTGTAAGTGGCCACCACGTTCCACGCGTCCGCTACGTCGCCGGCCCACTCGCGCAGCTTGCCGGTCTTGGTGGCCTGGCGCGACGTGATGAGCGCACGATCGGCGAGGTCATCCACGCGCACAACGTCGTTGGCGGCAAGCGGGTCGTCCTTGCGCATGAGCACGCCCCACCGATCGAGCGCCGGAAGTCGCAGCGATTCGCAGTCGGGGCGCTGCACGAATTCGCATTCCAACAGAAAGTCGAAGCGACCGTCGTGGAAGCGATCCACAAGATCGACCGTCGTGCCGCTGGCCAGGTGAAACCGCACATCGGGGTACGTGGCACGCAGGCGCTTGGCTGCGCGCAGCACAATGCGCAGCGCGTCGGTCTCGCCGCAACCAATGTGCACGTCCCCGCTTACGGCGCGCTCGGGTTGCGAGAGTTCGGCCTCGGCCTTGTCGGCCAATTCCACGATAGCCTTGGCGTACTCGCGCAAGCGCACGCCCTCGTCGGTGAGCGCAATGCGCTTGCTGCCGCGCTCGAACAGCTGCTTGCCGAAGCTCCGCTCAAGGTCGGCCAGCTGCCGCGAGAGCGTAGGCTGCGTCACATGCAACGCCTTCGCCGCGTTTGAAACGGTGCCCTCCTGTGCCAGCGCAAGAAAGTAGCGCAGGGTCCGCAGCTCCATAGCGCCTCCTTCCCTCTCATGCTTATGAGGCATACAAAACTATCAAGTATAAGCATTAGCTATTTTACTGCACGGGCAGTACGGTGTACAGGAACCACTTTGTCGAAAGGACGTCCCCCATGTCACTTACCTCACCCGCACGCACTCCACGCTCCGGCCTTGTCGTTTCACTATTGGTGGCGCACGCCTTCGCCCTCGGATTCGCCGAGTTCGTGCTCATTGGCATCACGCCCGATGTAGCGGGCGCGCTCGGCGAACCTCTCACGCGCATCGGTGACCTCGTGGGCTACTACGCACTCGCCTGCGCCGTGGCCACGCCGCTCGTGTCACTTGCCACCGCACGCATCGACCGCCTGAAACTCACGGCCGCGCTCTTGGTGGTGTTCAACGCCGGAAACCTGCTTACCCTCTTCGCAAACGACTACGCGCTGCTCGTCGTATCGCGCCTCATGCCGGCCATCACCTCCGGTACGCTGCTGGCCGTAGCTCTCACCTACGTGCCCGACATTGTAGGGAAGGAGAAGGCTCCGCGCGTGCTTGGGCTTTTGCTCGCCGGATTTTCGGTGTCAAGCGTGGTGGGTGTACCCATCGGAACCCTGCTCGCCGACGCGTTTGGCTGGAAAGCCGCGTACGGATGCGTGTTCGCACTTGGCCTGGTAGTAAGCATAGCTCTGCTGCCAGCCCTTCCTCGACGCACGGATGCGCCCACATCGCCCAGCGTGAACCCCACCACAAGCACGCCCACCGTGCGCTCTCAGCTGCGCATACTCACCGATAGCCGCGTACTCGTGAACACGGCTATGATCCTCCTTGGCGCGGCAGCTACCTACGTATTCCACACCTACCTCACGCCGGTGCTCGAAGGGCCGCTGGGCCTCGATGGCGCAGCTGCAAGCGCCATGCTCTTGCTGGTGGGAGCGGCATGCGTGGGTTCCAACCTGCTCTCGGGGTGGATCGCCGAACGCTTCGGCCTGCACGCCCTGCCCCTCACGTTCGGCCTGCACGCCATTGCCCTCGCACTCTTGGCCGTGACCATTCCCACCGGCCTGCCCGCCCTTGCGAACATTCTTGTGGTGGCAGTGCTCATGTACGCAATGAACTCCACCGTGCAAATGCTCTACCAGACAGTGGCGCGCACAGACTACCCCGCCGCCGTAACCTTCTCCGCGTCACTGCATCCCATGTCGTTCAACGCGGGTATCGCGCTAGGGTCATTCGCGGGCGGTATCGTGGTGAACACGGAAGGCCTGCTAGCCACCGGCCCCGTGGGCGCCCTCTTCGCCCTGGCCGCAGGCGGCCTTGCCCTCGTGCTGGTTCGCCTGGTGGCGACGCGACATGCCGAAGAGCGAAGCGGCGAACGTGCGGTCAAGCAAGATGCAGCTTAGAGCAGCTTCCGACACTAGAGCAGCTTCCAACGAGAAAGGACGCTTTTGATGAAGAACCCTCAAACGAACGACCTCAATCGACGGGAGTTTCTCCTGGCCGCAGCCGCAGTGGGGGCCTTGGGAGCAACGGGGCTTTTGGGCGGCTGTGCAACCTCAACCACACCCGCGCCTGATTCCGTGGAGCCTTCAGCACCTGAGGCCTCACCACCTCCCGCCCCCACCCCGGAGACGGCAGCCCCGTCCGCAGGCTCGCTTCCCTACGACTCGGTCTTTCCCCCACATGAACCTTTGGGGCGCGGCGTGGGCGTTATGCCCGGTCGCGTTACCTGGGTGCGCGACGCCGCGGCCGTGAACTGGGACGGCTCCGGCTTCTGGTGGCAGACTGAACACTTCAACGCCGACACCCTGCGCGCCATGGTGGCCGATGGCATCGCCAACCTCGCGGGTGCCGATTCCGCAGCCACCGGCTGGAACGCGCTTTTCGAAGCGCACAACGCGCGCACGGGCACGGCGGGTGGCTATCGTGCCGGGCAAAGCATCGCCATAAAGGCCAACATGAATGGTGCCGGCACGTTCGGTCGCGACGAAAACAGCGCCATGAGCTACACCACGCCCACACTTCTGCGGGCGCTTTTGCTCTCGCTTGTGGAGGACGCGGGTGTGGCCCCCGCCGCTATCGCCGTGTATGACGTATGTCGCATCTTTCCCCAACACGTGAGGGACCTTTGCTCGGAAGGCGCGCTCGCCGGCGTGCAGTTCCGCTACTTCGACGAGGGCAGCCCGAATGATGCCGTGGCCGACCCGAACGCGCCGCTCGTATGGTCGGCCGATGTCGCTGGCGACACCAACACGGTTCCCACCTGCGTGTCAGAGGCAACCTACCTCATCAACCTGGCCAGTCTTAAAGGCCACAGCTACGGGCTCACGCTTTGTAGCAAAAACCACTTCGGCTCCCTCATGAACTCAAGTCGCCTGCGTCCGCCCGAGGCCGCAGGCATCCATCGCTACGTATCCGGCCAGACCATGGGCTCCTACACGGTGCTCACCGATTTGTTCGCCAACCACCTGCTGGGCGGCAAAACGATGCTCTGGATGCTCGACGCGCTGGTGGTGGCTACCTCCGAAGGCGCGTCGGTTACACGCGAGGCGGCGCTCTGGGAAAGCGCGCCCTTCAACGGCGGCTTCACGGCGAGCGTGTTTTTGTCGCAGGATCCGGTGGCCATCGATTCGGTGGGTGCCGACTTCCTCATTAACGAGCCGGCGGTTACCAGCCGCAACAGAGCGCTTGACGGCAACCTGGGCGTGGAGAACTACCTGCATGAAGCAGGCCTGATATCTGCCCCTCCATCAGGTACAACGTACCGCGACGGTGCAGGTGGCGCGGTTGAAAACCTCGGTGTGCACGAGCATTGGAACAATGCAGTTGAGCGCCTTTACAGCCGCGACCGGGGCGAAGCCGAAGGGATTGAGCTGTCCCGCATTCTGCGCGGCTAGGGGCAGGGGTCATGCGAAGAGAAAACGCTCGCTTGCTGGGTTTAAGATGATGCGGCGGTGGTCGTTTTCTCGATGGCGCGGGTGAGGGATTGGGTGACCTGAGGGATGGATTCTAGGTTCAGGGCGGCGTAGTTTATGACGAAGGCGTTTTGGTGCGAGCGTTCTTCTAGGGTGCCCACAGCGGCGGGTTGCTGGCAGAACGCGGAAAGGGGCGCGAGGACTACGCCTTCTTCGCGGGCGGCGGTGGTAAGGTAGGACTCGGTGGCGGAGGTGGTGATGCGCAGGAGGAAGTGGAGGCCGGCATCGGCGCCTTCAATGGCGAAGTGTTGGCCTGCCGGTGAAGCGGTCAGGGCCTCGATGAGGGCGTTTTTGACCGTGCGGTAGTGAACGCGCATACGGTTTATGTGACGTTCGAAATCGCCGTTTTCGATGAAGCGCGCCACCGCCAACTGCTCGATGGTGGACACCGTGCACGAATAAAAGCCCAGGTCGCGCTGGAACCGCTCGGCCAGATGCGCGGGCAACACGGCATAGCCGATGCGAAACGACGGCCCCAGACTGCGTGCGAACGTGTTGACGTAGATGACGCGGTCGGTAGCGTCGATGCTTTTCATGGCAGGAATCGGCCGGCCCGCCAGGCGAAACTCACAGTCGTAGTCGTCCTCTATCAGGTAGCGCCCCTCTTCTTCAGCCGCCCAGCCTAACAGCTCGTAGCGCCGACTGACCGGCGTCACCAACCCCGTGGGGTACTGGTGCGAGGGCATGAGGTGGGCGACGTTCGCACCCGAGGCGCGCAGGGCTGCTACGTCGATGCCCGCCGCATCGAGCGGCACGTGGGAAAGCAGCACATCATTCGCCCGATAGATGCTGGTCAGGCGCGGGTAACCGGGGTCTTCAACGGCGAAGTGGCTGCGCCTTCCCACCAGCTGCACAATGAAGTTGTAAAGCGTTTGCGCTCCTGAACCCACAATGATCTGTGCCGGATCGGCCTCAAGCCCACGGAACGTGCGCAAGTGCGTTGCAAGCGCCTCGCGCAGACACAGCGATCCGAACGCCGAGGTTTCGCCCAGCAGCGTGCGCTCGGGCTCGTGCGCCAACACGTCGCGCAGCGTCTTCGCCCACAGGGCGTAGGGGAACAGCTCGGTGGCCACCGACCCGGTGGCAAGATCGGCCACGAGCGAACTGGGCGCGGAAGCGGCGGCGGGTACCGACACCTCATGCGCACCGAAGCGCGCCACGGCGGCTTCCGTTTCCCCACGCGGCCGCTTCCCCCCGTTCATCTGGGCGCACGCGAGCGGAAGGTCGTTCACGAAGAACCCTCGGCGTGGCTCCGCGCGCACATACCCCTCGGCCACCAGCTGCTGGTAGGCTCCTTCCACGGTGATCAGACTCACGCCGAGGTGCTTCGCGAAGGCGCGCTTCGAGGGCAGTTTCATGTCGGCCGGAAGGGTGCCCGCTTCAATATCGCGCCTGATACAGCGATAGAGGTGCCCGTAGAGGCTCTCGCCTTCCCGCTCGTCAAACGTGTACGTAAGCATGACACCTTCCCTTTCGAAGCTGCGGCGGCGCGGCTGATCCCGCGTCCAACCCCGCAACTGGCCTTACCCGTGGCCTTACATCTGACCCTATTGATTAGTCCGACTTTGGACATACTACCATAGCCACCTTCGCCCTATTCTCAGACGACACACAACCGCAATGAAGGAGGCTCCCCATGGCAGAACCCAGCACCACAACCGCGCACGACCGCCGCGAGGCAAACCGCGCGTTCGCCCGTGCGCTCAAGGGCGGCGTCATCATGGACGTAACCAGCCCCGAGCAGGCGAAGATCGCCCAGGATGCGGGGGCCTGCGCGGTGATGGCCCTCGAGCGCATTCCCGCGGATATCCGCGCGGCGGGCGGCGTGTCGCGCATGAGCGACCCGGCCCTCATCAAGGACATCAAAAGCGCCGTCAGCGTACCCGTCATGGCGAAGTGCCGCATCGGGCACTTCGTGGAGGCGCAGATCCTCCAGGCGGTGGGCATCGACTGCATCGACGAAAGTGAAGTGCTCTCCCCCGCCGACGATGTCTACCACATTGATAAGAACGCGTTCACCGCGCCGTTTGTGTGCGGCGCGCGCGATTTGGGCGAGGCGCTGCGGCGCGTCGCGGAGGGCGCCGCGATGCTGCGCACCAAGGGTGAGGCCGGTACGGGCGACGTTGTGCAGGCCGTTCGCCATATGCGCCTGATCATGAGCCAGGTGCGCGCCGTGGCCGCCCTGGGCAACGACGAACTCTACGAAGAAGCAAAGCGTCTCCAGGTGCCGCTTGACCTGCTGCAACAGGTGCACGACACGGGCGCGCTGCCCGTCGTCAACTTCGCGGCTGGCGGCGTGGCCACTCCGGCCGATGCCGCGCTCATGATGCAACTGGGCGCCGAGGGCGTGTTCGTGGGCTCAGGCATCTTCAAGTCGGGCGACCCGGCCAAGCGCGCGCGGGCCATCGTGCAAGCCGTGGCCAACTACGAAGACGCGGAACTCATCGCCGCCCTGTCCGAAAACCTCGGCGAAGCCATGGTAGGCCTCAACGAACAAGAGGTGGACATACTCATGGCCGAACGCGGAAAGTAAGCGCACGCTCAATCGGCAATACGCACCCCGAGGCGTTGGGCGATGCCGGCGGCCTGGTAGAGGTCCATCGTGCAGCCGCGCAACTCGCCCATCGTGTCGGACAGGACAATGTCGGCCAACTGGCAGGTGGTCAGATCCACGCCGTCCAAGCTGGTGCGGAAGAAACTCGTGCCCACAAACCGCACGTCATCGAACGCGGCGCGCTTCAGGCGCATCTCCGATACATCGGCGTGCGAAAGGTCGGTCGTGCGCACGCCGACGTCCTCCAGCTTCGCTTTCGCAAGCGACGCGTAGGCTAATGTGGAATCGCGCACTTCCACGCGCCTTAGCACCGCCTCGGTGAAGTTAGCACCCGTAAACTTGCACGAGGCGAATGTGCAGCGTGTGAAGTTCGCCTCCGAAAAGTCGCTGTTCGAGAAGTCGCAGCCGGAAAACACCACATCGGTGAACGCGGCCCGCGTACAATCACAGGCCGCAAAGCGGCAGTTTTCAACGCGCGATTCCGACAACTCAAGCAGCGCGAAGTCGGCCCCGTCCACGTCGTCGCCCGCAACGAAGATATGGGCCGCAAAGGGGTCGCCCTCGCCTTCGTCCCGAATCCACGTAACAAGCGAGGCAACCGACACGAGCGAGGTGGGAACAGCGGGCGCGGCGGGCGCAGGCGCGCGATGGGCAGAACCGGACATGGAGGGCCTCCTTTTCAAGAAGCACCTATTCTACCCGATGCGCGCCCGGGCACGACGGGCGCTCTAGCGTGGTTCGATGGCGGCCTCGGGGCAGATTTCGCGGCAGAGGCCGCAGCGCAAGCAGGCATGTTGGTTGATGTGCGCGCGACCCTCCGCATCCAGCGTGATGCAGGACTGGGGACACCTGTCCACGCACGTCCCGCAGCCGATGCAGCGCGTGGTCACCGTGAAACCATCGAGTTCTTCCTCGTCGCCACCCAGCGTGAACGACGTACGGAAAATGGGGTGTTGCCCCAGGTCAAAGTACTCGCCCTGGCCGTGTTCCAAATAGAATGCCTCCAGCACGTAACGCGCCTCACCGGGATAGACCTCGTTCATGGACGGGTTCAGCTCAAACACGCGGTCGATGAGGCGGTGCTGCTCGGCCTCGTCGTCCGGATGCTCCACCGGCCCGCGCAAACGGCACGTGCGATAGTCAGGCGAGAGGCCGCAGAGGGCCACATACCGATCGCGCATGACCTCGGCGTAAAACGCCTTGCCGCGCGCCGCCACGAAGTAGAGCCGCCCGTCCTCCACCATCATCACGTCGATGATGCGCACGGCGGGAAGCCCGCGCGCGTCCACCGTTGCGAACGCCACATCGCGCACCGACCGTAAAAAGTCCAGGCAAAACGCCGCGTCAACCGCCTGTTCCTCGCGCGCCTGCGCAGCCGTCTCAGTTGTGGCATCCATGGCATCCTCCGTTCGTTCAGCCCCGCCCACCTGCGCAGAACGGGGCACACCCGCTCACCGTTGCTGCCCACTGTATCCACGAGCCCCGCGCTCAGCAAGCGCCCTTCGCGCAAAACCCGCCGCCGGACGGAAAGCGGCGCACGCGGACGGCGGCCCGCACCCCGCGAGCCGCGGCCCTCAGCCCCCAGCCCGAGCCCCGCGCCCCGCAACACCCCTCCCCACGCCACCCTCACACCTCCGCCACCAAACCTCCACCTCTCGCCCCAGCGGCGCACGCTCGCACTCCGATTCGCCACGCTCCCCTATCCATCAGGCGCAACATCCACCTTCCCTGATACCATCACCTCATCGGGAACCGCGCGCCCCCTGCCAACAAGCGCGCCTATCCCGCTTGGCACCTGCCGCCCGCACGACCCCGCGCGTGGCAGCGGAAGGAGGCCTGCCCATGGACCAGTCACTGCTTCTCTCCACCGGCGAGTTCGCGCAGATGTGCAACGTCAGCCGCGAGCTTCTGGTGCACTACGACAAGATTGGCCTGCTGAAGCCCAAGGAAGTGCGCGGCAACGGCTATCGCTATTACTCGCTCAAGCAGCTCTACCTCTTCGACGTCATCCGCTTTTTCGCCGACGCGGGCATGGCAGCCAAAGAAATCAAGGAGTACCTGGACAATCGCTCCACGGAACTGTTCCTGGACAACATTCAGGAAAGTATCGACCGCATGGCCCACGAGCGCGACGTGCTGGACGCGCGCATCGGCATGATGGAGAAGATGCGCTACCTCACCCAGCGCGCCGTGGACTTCCCCAAAGAGCGTCCGCGGCTGGCGTACTGGGACGAAATTTGGCTTCTGGCCACGCCCGTTCCGCGCGAACGCAC
This sequence comes from Candidatus Gordonibacter avicola, assembly GCA_019113915.1. GTDB lineage: Bacteria > Actinomycetota > Coriobacteriia > Coriobacteriales > Eggerthellaceae > Gordonibacter > Gordonibacter faecis. The sequence continues at coordinate 72,912 of DXGM01000043.1, read as the reverse complement.
GCAGCAAAGCTTTGCGCGGGCCATGAGCGAACACTCGGATTTCTGCCGCAACGAGGCGGGCATGGCGTCGTTTCCGTTGGGGCGCGTGGTTGAAATACCCAACGCGAACGACCCCGCCACCTTCTACTACACCAAGCTGGTGACCTGGGTGTCTCCGCCCCACGATGGCTCGGTGCCGCCGGCACGGCTCGAGCGCAAGCCGAAGGGCAACTACGCCGTTATCCTGCATCAGGGCGGCACCAGCACGGTGGCGCGTTCGTACGCGCGACTGCTCGATTACGTGCGGCGCAAGGGTTTCCGCATGCTCGGGCCACTGTATGAGCTGGACATGAACTCATATCTGATGTCGGATTCGGCGGATGATTACCTGCTACACATCTCCGTGCTGGTGGATGTGGAAGAGGCCGTACAGCAGGTCGCCCGGCGCGACACCTGAGCGTCGGAGAACCGGGCGACCGTGCCACCAGGGCGTGTATGTGCCTGCACGCCTACGCGCTCAGGCGCTCGTTTTCACGAATGAGATCGGCTACCACGGAAGGCTCGGACAGCGTGGAGATGTCGCAGAGGTCTTCCGTTTGATGCGCCGCAATCTTGCGCAAGATGCGCCGCATAATTTTCCCGCTGCGCGTTTTCGGCAGGGCTTTCGCGAAGTGAACCACGTCGGGCCGGGCGATGGGGCCAATGACCTCGCGCACGTGGCTGGCCAGCTGTATGCGCAGCTCGTCGCTTACCACCACGCCCTCGTGCAGCGTGACGTAGGCGTAGATGCCCTCGCCCTTCACGGGGTGCGGGCAGCCCACCACGGCCGCCTCGGCCACTTCCGCACACGACACGAGCGCGCTTTCGATCTCGGCCGTGCCCAGGCGGTGACCCGACACGTTGATGACGTCGTCGATGCGCCCGGTGATCCAGAAGTAGCCGTCCTCGTCGCAGTACGCGCCGTCGCCGGTGACGTAGCGGCCCGGCGTGGGGAAATACACGTCCTTGAACGCCTGCTCATTGCCGTGCACGCCCTGCATCATGCCTGGCCAGGGACGCGTCACCACCAAGCTACCGGGTTCTCCCAGCGCGGCGGGCGTACCGTCTGAGCGCACCACCTTCGGCTCCACGCCGAAGAACGGCAGCGCGGCCGAGCCGGGTTTCATGTCCACCGCGCCCGGCAGCGTGGTTATCATGACGCCGCCCGTTTCGGTCTGCCACCAGGTGTCGGCCACGGGGCAGCGGCCCTGCCCGATGGCGGAGTAGTACCACAGCCACGCCTTCGCCGTGATGGGCTCGCCCACCGACCCCAACAGCCGCAGGCTTGAGAGGTCGTGCGTGCACGTCCAGCGCTCGCCCTCGCGCATGAGGGAGCGCACCACCGTGGGCGCGGTGTAGAGCAGGTTCACGCCGAACTTCTCCACCACCTCCCAGAAGCGGTCGGGCTTGGGGTAGTTCGGCACGCCTTCGAACATGAGCGATGTGGCGCCGCTGGCCAGCGGGCCGTACACGATATAGGAGTGCCCGGTGATCCAGCCCGCGTCGGCCGTGCACCAGTGGATGTCGGTTTCTTTCAGGTCAAACACGTATTTCATGGTGAGCGTGGCATACAGAAGGTAGCCGCCCGTGCCGTGCACGATACCCTTGGGTTTGGCCGTGCTGCCGCTGGTGTAGAGCACGAACAGCGGCTCGTTGGCCTCCATGCGCTCCGGTTCGCACGCGGGCGACGCGGTTGCCGTAAGGTCGTCCCACCACACGTCGCGCTCAGGTTCCATGGTGGTGCGCTTCTCGATGCGACGCACCACGAGGCAGGTTTTGACCTGGGGACACTCCGCGAGCGCCTGGTCGCATACGCCTTTGATGCGCAGGATTTTGCCCGAGCGGTAGCCGAAGTTCGCGGTGACCACCACACGCGCGCCGGAGTCGTCGATGCGGTCTTTCAGCGCCTCGGCCGACAACCCGCTGAACACGACGCAGTGCACAGCGCCAATGCGGGCGCACGCCAGCATGGCAATGGCCAGCTGCGGAATCATGGGTAGATACAGCACCACGCGGTCGCCCCTCTGCACCCCAAGGCTTTTCAGCACGTTCGCTGCCTTGCACACCTCGCGGTGAAGGCGCTGGTAGGTGAACACTTCCACCTCTTCGGAGGGCTCGCCTTGCCAGATGAGGGCCGCCTTGTTGCGGCGCGGGCCGTCCAGGTGGCGGTCGATGCAGTTGTAGGAGGCGTTCAGCTGGCCGCCGCGGAAGTAGCGCACGAAGGGACGCGGCGCGTCGAAGTCGTACTCTTCCACGGCGTCCCACGAGCGGTACCAGTCAAGGTGGCGCTCGGCCATGTCACCCCAAAACGCGTCGGGGTCGGTAAGCGAGCGGCGGTACAGCTCGTCGTAGTCTTGGCGACTTTTCAGGTGGGCCTTGTAGCTGAACTCGGGGGACGGTTCTATCGATCGCTCGTCTTTGAGCATCTGCCTGATGAAGGCGGCGCGGGTGTTGTGCTCCATGGTGAGGTCCTTTCTGGGGGAGGAAGGTGTCGGCGGGGGTGCGGACGCGGGCCCGGGGAGGCGCAGGAGGGCGCGGATGCGGGCCGGGGGGCGCGGTTAGGCTACGTTGTCCTCGGTTGCCATGTTCACGTACACGACGTTATGCACGACGAGGGGCTTGTACATGGCTTGCAGGTGTACCTTGCCGGGGCTGCAGGCGCGCAGGTTGTGGCCCAAATCCGGCCGCGCATGGATGAGGTGAGCGAAGGTATCTTCAAGAAGGATGGTCTCACTCAATTCCTGGCATTCATGCAGCGCCAGGCAGAGCGCGTCCACCGTGCGCTCGTCGCAGCGGGCGCACCAATCGAAGTCAGCAATGTCCATGAGCACCACGGCGTAAGCGATGAGGCCACGATGGCGCAGGCAGGGAACCAGCCGCTCGGCCGACGCCTGGTCAAGCGGCGTGCCATCAAGCAGTTCGTCGAGGCGAAGAAGCGCGTCGCGCCTGAGGTAGGTGGGCGCGTCGCTTGCAGCGAGCACCACCAGCGGTTCCGGGTCGGTGAGCCGCGCCACAGTCGCAATCTTCGCGGCGGAGCTTACCCCTTCGTCAAAGATGGGCGCGAGTGGGGCGAAGCTGCGAGCGTCCTTCGTGATGGCAGGCGCCGAGCACGTGAGCGCAAGCAGCGCATGCAGGGCAGGATGGTCGGCGTGGATGGAGCCCGGGTGTGGAATTTGACTCTTCGTCAGTTCGATGACCTTGCGTTTTGCGTTCATGGGAGCGCCTCCTTCAGCGGTTCGTTCCTGGTGGTTCCTTTCGATCGTTGGTCGAGGTTTCGAAAACTGCCAGGTTGCCGGGTGCCTCTTGGGTGGCAGTCCGGCTGCCGTGAGGCCATCATGGGGTTTGCAACCATTACAAGGTCAAGAAAGCAAGCAAAACCCACCCCACCGTCGGCACAATTTGACCCGCGAGCGGATTTTGCGAGAATTGGATACCTCTGGCGTATTCGTCAGCGCGAAGCGCGTCACGCTTCTTTCGGGCGATTCCCTTATTTCTAGTGGAACTGTAGCATTTATTCTTGACATCGGGCTGTGCGGCTCTATCTTAATCCCTAGAAATTTTATAGGGATTAACGAAAGGCATGGCCATTCTCATGACAACGCACAGCCCTCTCTTAAACATTGACCACCTGTCTGCCTCGGTGGACGGCACTCCCCTTTTGCACGACATCAACCTCGCCGTCGGCGCGCGCGAGACGCACGTGATCATGGGGCCAAACGGCGCGGGCAAGTCCACGCTCGGCCACCTCATTATGGGTGACAGCACCTACGACATCAGCGCTGGCCACATCACGTTCGACGGGCAGGACGTCACCGATCTTTCGCCCGACAAGCGCTCGCGCGCGGGCATCTTCCTCAGCTTTCAGGCGCCGGTGGAAATTCCCGGCGTGCCCGTATCAAGCTTCCTGCGTGCCGCGGCGGCGGGCCGCGAGGGGCTTGACCTCAAGGGCAAGCAGTTCCGCAAGCACGTGCGCGCGCTGGCCGACCAGCTGGACATGGACCCTACGTACCTCGACCGTGAACTGGGCGTGGGCTTCTCCGGAGGCGAAAAAAAGAAGCTTGAGATGCTGCAACTGTTGCTGCTGCGCCCCAAGCTGGCCATCTTGGACGAGACAGACTCGGGGCTTGATGTGGACGCGCTTGGCGTGGTGTCGCGTGGCATCGAGGCGTACCGCACGTCAACCGAAGGCGCGCTCGTGGTGATCACGCACAACACACGCATCCTTGAGCGGCTCGACGTCGACCGCGTGCACGTGATGGTGCGCGGCCGCCTCGTGGCCGAGGGCGACGCCTCGCTCATCGCCGAGATCGACGAGCACGGCTTCGAGCGCTTTGAACGCGAAGCTGAACTCGCGCTGGCCAGCTAGGAGGCCACCATGCCATCAGGAAACCGCACCTACGTCGACGACGTCGACCGCACCGTATACGACCTGTTCAACAGCGAGGAAGGCACCGAACGCCTCGATGCAGGCCTCACGCCCGACATCGTGCGCGAAATTTCGGCCAAGAAAGACGAGCCCGCCTGGATGCTCGACTTCCGCCTGAAGTCGCTCGAAACCTACCAGCGCCTCGCCGCGCCCGACTGGGGTCCCGCGCTCGACGGCCTGGATATGGACCACATCGTGACGTACGTGAAGCCGAACACCGACCAGCAGAGCGATTGGGACAGCCTGCCCGACGACGTGAAGAACACGTTCGACCGCCTCGGCATTCCCGAGGCCGAGCGCGCCTACCTGGCCGGCGTCGGCGCCCAGTACGACTCCGAGCTGGTGTACCACAACATGCAAAAAACGGCTTCTGACAGGGGCATTGTGTACTCGGGCATCGAGGAAGCGCTGCACGACCCGCAGTGGGAGCCCCTCATCCGGAGCAAGTTCATGACGCTCATCCCGCCCACCGACCACAAGTTCGCCGCACTGCACGGCGCGGTGTGGAGCGGCGGCTCGTTCGTGTACGTGCCCGCGGGCGTGCAGCTGGACTTCCCCCTGCAAAGCTACTTCCGCCTGAATGCGAAAGGCGCAGGGCAGTTCGAGCACACGCTCATCATCGTGGAGGACGACGCCAGCCTGCACTTTATTGAGGGGTGCTCGGCGCCCAAGTACAACGTGGCGAACCTGCACGCCGGCGCCGTGGAGCTGTTCGTGGGCAAGCGCGCGTCGCTTCGTTACTCAACCATCGAGAATTGGTCGAAGAACATGTACAACCTCAACACGAAGCGCGCCGTCGTGCAGGAAGGCGGGGCCGTCGAGTGGATCAGCGGATCGTTCGGCAGCCACGTGGGCTACCTGTATCCCATGTCCATTTTGGCGGGGCGTGGGGCTACCAGCAGTTTCACCGGCATCACGTTTGCCGGCGCGGGGCAGAACCTCGACACCGGCTGCAAGGTGGTGTTGGCCGCGCCCGACACCTCGGCCACTATTGAGACGAAATCCATCTCGAAGGGAGGCGGCGCGTCCACCTTCCGCTCGTCGGTGGTGGCGACGGAGAACGCGCGCGGGTCGGCCGTCAGCGTGTCGTGTCAGTCGCTCATGCTGGACGACATGAGCCGAAGCGACACCATCCCTGTCATGGACATTCGCTGCAAGCACGTGGACATCGGCCATGAGGCCACCATCGGCCGCATCGGCGACGACAAGGTGTTTTACCTGATGAGTCGCGGCGTCTCGGAGGAAGAGGCCCGCACCATGATAGTGAACGGCTTCGCCGACCCCGTGAGCAAAGAACTGCCGCTGGAATACGCCGTGGAAATGAACAACCTCATCAAACTGGAAATGGAAGGGGCCATCGGCTAATGGAACAGGTAACGATCCCCAACGCGAATGCGATGCCCGCCCCCACCTGGCACAAATTGCGCGTAAATGACGTAGATATTGAGCTACCAGCGAACCTACAAGCAATCCAAAAAGTAGAGGTCAACGCAAGCGAACCCACAAAGGCCTCGCCCACGGCTGCGCACCAGGTTAACAACCAAGCTACTCCCCCTGCAGCCCTAGAAGGGGAAGTAACTGAAGGAGAAAGTACAGAAAGCGCTTGGGATAAAGCCCTGTGTCGTGCAAGTTCTTCCTCTCCTTGTGCCGCTGGTGAACTTGGGGAGCAACCTGCCATGCGCGCGGCTGACGTGGGGATTTCTCCGGTTAGACAAGGGACTCTCCCTGCAGCCCAAAAAAGGGAGGAAGCGAAGGGTGCGGAGATGGATGAGGTGGCGCTTTCGGGGTATCAGGTGGGTTCTTTTGAGTCTCGCTATCTTTCGGCTGAAGATACCTTCACAACAGGGATGGGGGCTGATGCTTCTGAGTATTTGGAATTTGTGGCGGGGGAGCCGCTTGTGTTTGCGACACAGCCGGGTGAGCAGACCTGTGCAACGGTACGCCTTGAGGGTGTGGATGGCGCGGTCAACGCGGCAACCATTGATGTCATTGCGGCGCCGGATTCGCAGTTCTCGCTTGCTATTGCGCTTGACTCTCCTGCGCCTGGGGCGGGCGTTGTCGGCACGCGGCTGCGCGTGTTCGCCAATACAAACGCGCAGGTAGACGTCACCACCACACAAACTCTCGACGACACCTGGGTGGCCCTCGACGACACCGGAGCGCTGCTGGCCGAAAACGCGCGCCTGAACGTTCGCCATACCGTGCTGGGCGCGGGCCGCGCCTACACCGGACTCGCGGCCGACCTGCGCGGCAACGACGCACGCCTTGACGTAACCACTCGCTACGCCGGGCAGGCCGACCAGCTGCGCGACTTCAACTACGCCGTCACCCAGCGCGGCCGCCGCACGCACGCCAATCTGGAGGCGAACGGCGTGCTGGCGGGCGCGTCGCAGAAAACGCTGCGTGGCACCATCGACCTCGTGCACGGTTGCAAAGGTTCGGAAGGTTCCGAGCGCGAAACCGTGCTGCTGGCCGACGAGCGCGTGGAGAACCGCACCGTGCCCGTCATCCTGTGCAGCGAGGATGACGTCGCTGGCAACCACGGCGCCACCATTGGCCACGTGCGCCCCGAACAGCTCTTCTACCTGACCAGCCGTGGCATCGCGCCCGACGCAGCCGAGCGCCTGTTCATGGTGGCCGCCTTCGAGCAAGCCGCCTTCGAAGCCCCCGACCCGCGCACCCGCGAAGCCGTCATCCGCCTGGCTGCCACCCGCACCATCAACCTCGATCTCGACCTCGGCCAGCAGGAGATGATCGCATGAGTTCTCAACTTCTAGGGCCGGAAGGCAAACATCGGGAGCAGCGCTGCATGCGAACGGCTTCTCAGGGCGTCACTGAGTGCAACACTTCTTCCGCCAACATCGCCGTCAATCCCTATAAGGCAGACTTTCCCCTGTTGGCGGCAAACCCTGAGCTGGCTTTTCTCGACAGTGCGGCCACAGCCCAGCGGCCGCATGCGGTGCTTGATACCCAGCGCGCGTTCTACGAAACCATGAATGCGAATGCCTTGCGTGGGCTCTATCGGCTGTCGGTTGAGGCCACGGAGGCTATCGAAGCCGCCCGCGCCCGCATCGCCCGTTTCATCGGCGCCCCAGCTGGCCGCGACATCGTATTTACGCGCAACGCCTCGGAGGCGCTCAACTTGGTAGCGCGCTCCTTCGCGCCCACGGTACTCGAGCCGGGCGACGAGGTGTGCCTCACCATCATGGAGCACCACAGCAACCTCATCCCCTGGCAGCAGGCCTGCCGCGCCACCGGCGCACACCTTATATATATGTATCCGAACGAAGACGGCGTTATCACGCCCGAGGAAATGGATGCGAAAATTGGCCCGCGCACAAAGATTGTCGCCGTCGCCCACGTGTCCAACGTTCTCGGCATCGAAAACCCCGTGTGTGCGCTGGCCGACCGCGTGCACACCCGCGGCGGCTACCTTGTGGTGGACGGCGCACAGTCGGTTCCGCATATGCCTGTTGACGTGCAAAAACTCGGTGCGGACTTCTTCACGTTCTCGGCCCATAAGGCGCTCGGTCCCTTCGGTATTGGCGTGCTCTGGGGTCGCACGGAGCTGCTCGACGCGATGCCACCCTTCCTCACGGGCGGCGAGATGATCTCGTCGGTTACCGAAACCGACGCCGTGTGGGCGCCCGTCCCCGAGAAATTCGAAGCCGGCACGCAGGATGCCGCTGGCATTGTAGCCACGGCCGCCGCGCTCGACTACCTGGAAGACATTGGCTGGGAGGCTCTGCAATCCCGCGAGCACGCCCTCGTCCACACTGCGATGGAGCGCCTCACCGCGCTCCCGTACGTGCACCTCATTGGCCACCCTGACCCCGCACAACACCACGGCGCCATCAGCTTCAACGTGGACGGCATCCATCCTCACGACGTGGCAAGCATTCTTGACGAACAGAACGTCGCCATCCGCGCCGGCCATCACTGCGCCCAGCCCCTGCTGGCGTGGTTGGACGTTGAGTCGTGCTGCCGCGCCTCGCTCACGTTCTACAACGACGAAGCCGACATAAACGCTCTGGTGGAAGGCTTGGAAACTGTCTGGAGGACCTTTAATGGCTAGCATCTACACCGCCGCGCTCATGGAGCACAACGCGCACCCCGACTACAAATACGTCATGGACGACCCCACGTGCACGCATGACGGCGTGAACCCCAGCTGCGGCGACGAACTCACGCTGGCGCTCCGCCTTACCGGCGACGTCATCGAGGAAGCTGCGTTCACCGGCCACGGCTGTGCCGTGAGCCAAGCCACCGCCGACATGATGGCCGACCTCGTCACCGGCGAAACCGTCACCGAGGCGCGTCGCCTCACCGCGCTCTACCTGGACATGATCAAGGGCCGTCCCCTCACCGCCGAGGAACGCGCTGATCTCGACGAAGCCGCCGAACTCGAAAGCATCGCCCGCATGCCCGCCCGCGTCAAATGCGCCGAACTCGCCTGGCGCACCCTCGAGCGCCTACTGGATGAGCAGTTGAAGCAGGCATAACGTCGCGCGCTATCCGCGTCGCCCGCACCCCGACACCCGCCCCACCTTCGCCCGCACCCACCCCCAAGCATGCAGTTTTGCTGGCGAGTGACACCGCAAGTCCGCATGACGTCCCGCCACCGCCCGCCTGTGCCGTACAATGACAGAAAAACGGTCACGCGAGGGAAAGAGGACAACATGACAGCATCAAGCGACGTCACGCTGGGCTTCATCGGATTCGGTAACATGGCGCAGGCGATGGCGTGCGGGCTCGTGGAGGCGGGTGCCTTGCCCGGCGAGCGCATCTGGGCCACGGCCGCTCACTTCGACAAGCTGCAGAAAAGCGCTGGTGCCCTGGGTGCGCACGCCTGCGAAACGGCAGCGGAAGTTATCGAAGCAAGCGACTTCGTTGTAGTAGCCGTGAAGCCTCACCTCGTGGCTCAGGTGCTGGAACCCGTGCGCGACGCGCTGGCCATTAAAGCCGTGATCTCGGTGGCCGCCGGCTGCGGGTTCGATTTCTATGAAGACATCCTCGCGCCCGGCACGCACCACGTAAGCACCATCCCCAACACGCCTATCGCCGTGGGCGCGGGCGTGGTGGCGTGCGAGGTGCACCATTCGCTCTCCGACGCCGAACTCGCGGCGTTCGAGAACCTGTTTGGCCAGGTGGCGCTCATCGAATGGGTGGACGGCAAGCTGCTTTCCACCGCAAGTTCCCTCGCCGGCTGCGGTCCCGCTTTCGCCGCCATGTTCTTGGAAGCGCTCGGCGATGCGGGCGTGAAACACGGCCTGCCGCGCGCCACCGCGTATCGTCTGGCCGCCCAGATGATGAAGGGCACGGCTGCGCTTCACCTGGAAACCGGCGAGCACCCCGGCGCCATGAAGGACGCTGTGTGTTCCCCGGGCGGCACCACCATCAAGGGTGTGGCCGCGCTTGAAAAGGACGGCTTCCGCGGCTGTATCATTGACGCCATCGATGCCATCGCCGGCGAATAGCAGCCGCCCCACACCAGGCACGAAAGGCCGCACGTGACCACCGCAACCTACGTTTTGATGCATGGCAACGTGGAAACGGTCAGGTTTTCCTACGACCTTGAGGCCCACGCCGTGGAGAAGGTGCTGGCCGTGCCGAACGCCGCGCACGCGCCCCTCACCGTATTTGCGCGCGGGGGGCGCGTGTCGGAGTTTGCGCTGAACCGCTGGTGGCACGAGCGGGGGCTTTTGGCGTCACACCACCAGCTGCGCGCGCTGGAGGGGCATCCCGAAACGCGCAGCACGCTCACGCTGGCCGAGCGCACGTGGTGTTTAAGCCTGTCGGATCACTACTGGGTAAACGACGAAGAACGCCCGCTGAACTGGGATGATATCAACTTCTTCGACAATGACTTCTCGCACGACTTAAACCTCGTGCCCGTGCTGCACGCCGCACCTCGCGGCTCCACCCTGTTGGCGCGTACGACCACGCTCATGCCCCACGACGAGCCCGCAAGCGTCGAACAGCGCAAGAAGTGGGTCATCTCCGGCGGGAAGCGCATGTTTATCAAGGCGGGCGGCTCGCCGTTTAACCAGGCGGCGTACAACGAGGTCATAGCCACGCGGCTCTACCGCCGCCTGCTGCGCGAAGACGACTACGTGCCCTATTCCCTGTACCGTGATGACCTGGGCACCTACTGCGCTTCACCCATGATGCTGGGCGAGGGCGAAGAACTCATCCCACTCTACGACCTCATACGCTGCCGTCGCCGACCCGATGACTTGGGGCGAGCTGCCTATCTGCTGGCACGTCTGCGCTCGGTGGGTGCCTTGGGCACGCTCAGCACGCCGCGACGGGAGTTGAACCTTGTGGTGTCGCTTCTGCGCGAGCGGGGCATCCACCAGCCCGAAGAATTCCTCTCCAAGATGTTCACCTGCGATTTTATCCTGGCGAACGACGACAGGCACTTCTGCAACTTCGGCGCCATCCGCGATGCCGCCACGCTGCGCTTCAAGCGCCTCGCGCCCATTTACGACACCGGCATGTGCCTGTGGTGCCGCGCCGAGAAGCTGGAAACGTTTTCGGACTTCCACTACGCCACCAAGCCCTTCCGTCCCAAAGGCATGCGACCGACCGACCAGTTGGCCCTGTTCAACCACTACGATTGGTTCGCCGAAAGCGCCCTGGATGGCTTCGCCGACGAAGCCAAAGCCATCCTCAACCGCAACCCCCTCATGCCCCCCGGTCGCAACGCCCTCGTGCACCTCGGCATCGTGCGCAACATAGAATGCCTGGTCAACCGCGTCCGCCGCCTGCGCGGCTGAAACCAGAAGGGGCAGACAAGCTGCCGTAGCACCTCCCCCGCCCCCACTTCATTGTCCTAGCAGCCGTCGTCGGCGTGCAGAATCACCGTGCACTGCGACCCCAGCTTCGCCGTACGCACGTCCCCGCCGTCAGCGAGGCTCACGCGCCCTGCGTCCACCAGCTGCTCAAGTTCGCGGCGCGACACCTCCAACTTCCGCCGCAGCACGTGGGCCACGGTCAGGCCGAGTGCATCTTCGCAGGTGATGTCCACCCGGCACGCGTCCCGCCCAGCATAGCGTTCGCCTTCAACGACGAATTCCACCGGGCCGCGTCGGGCGCCGTTGCGCCGCAAGAGCGAGGCGTCGAGCGCACACGCAAGCGCCAGATCGGGGTCGTTCGCCAAAAACCGCTCGAGCCGCCCCTTGCTTACGGCTTTCGCGCTTCCGCGGCTGATCACCGCGCTGTTCCACACGCTTCCGCACGTGGCGCAGCGATACACCAGCCACACGTCAACCAGTTTCTTCTGCGCGTTTACGCGGAACAGGCCCGTCGACGCAAACTTCGCGTCAGCACCGCAGGCCCCACAAGGCCGCACGGCGAAAGGCGCGCCAGCCGCAGCCACGCGCCACGATAGTGTTTTCATGGTAAAGAGTGCCTTCCTTCGCAATTCGGTCATGTTCGAAAAGGAAGGTACGCACAGGTGGCACCACGCCATTGTTCAGCTTTTTCATAAGAACCTCTTCTGTTGTTTCCATCGGTTTAAGGCCATGCTAACGCCACCGCGCGCTGCGCGGTATCAATGAAGGCGAGCTGTTGTCGAAGATTTACCGGTTGGGAGGAACAGTCATACAAGAGGCCTTTCAGAATACGGAAGGGTCTCAAAAACCCACGCCCGCCATCATACCGAACCCCCACCAAACGTTCAACCGGTAACATCTTTTGCCACCATGAGTCAACAAGCAAGGCAGCGACCGGCCTTCGTTCACGCTGCGCTCATAAGTTCTTGGTATACTGCAAGACATGCAAGCAGCTCACAACATATCGCAAGTAAAAGGTGTTCGTACGCGTCTGAGTGATGGGAAGCCCTACAGCATTCCTCGCAGCCTTGATGACCTTCGTGGTCCCTCCTCTGGAACGATCACGCTTCCAAAATCCTTGCTCTGGGCTCCGGGTGGTGGGGACGTGCCGTTATCCACGCGCGGGAATGTGAAACTGGCTTACCAAGCCATCATTTCAGAAGGCACCGTCGAGCAGCAGTGTCGCTACCTCAACAAGGCGCTGCTCACCTCCGTGTGGCCACACCTGAGCGTACCAGCCCAAGCCGCCCGTCAGTGGCAAGAACGCTTCCCCGAACTGCGCGGAAACCTCAGAGCAAAGCTCGCCGCATGCTAAAAGACATGCAACGCACCCTCGCGCACGAAGCACTTTCCGTTCTTTCACCCTACGGGTTCGTACTCGCTGGCTCGGGAGCCATTCGCGAACACGGACTTATCGAGCGACCAACGGAAGACATCGACCTTTTCTGCGCCGTCACGGCAGAAGATAATCAGTTTGAAACCGCGGTTACTATTCTCACAAAACACCTGGAAGAGTGCGGATATCACATTCGGGAACACCAAAGGTCACCTCATTATTACTCGGCAGAAGTCGAACGCGAAGGGGTAACGCTCCAGTTTGATATGGGAATTGATTACCGCGAATATCCTCCTGCACGCTTGGAAGTTGGACCGGTTCTTGACGTACGTGATGCCGTAGCGAACAAACTGGGAGCGATGTGCAGTCGCGGAGAACCGCGCGACTACCTTGATGCCGACAAAATTCATACCTCCGGCTTATTCAGTGACGAGACACTACTAAACCTCACGTTAGATCATGATTTGGGTCTTACTAAAAGCCTTTTTATCGAATGCTTGAGAGCGGTTGTAACCATCGAGCCCGAAGAAGTAGAGCGTTATGGATACCGTACTGGTGATTTAGCTGAAGTCAAAGTAAGACTCATGAATTGGGCTAACGATTTGGAACAAAGTGGCTGGTAAGCGCCTTTCCCACGCCCCACTTCGCGCGCATACGCTTGTGTTACGATAAATCTTCGTTGGCGCGTTTTGCGTCGCGCGGTTGGGGGGATTCTCGCCAGCTGGACCTAGGAAGGGTGGCTTTATGCCTCTTAATAAGGCGGTGTTGGCGGCGTTTAAGGCGGCTACGCGGTTGCGGCCGGATATCAAAGACTTTTACGAGGCTCAGCGCTTCGCGGAAGATATCATGGCGCGCATGGCCATACCCAACCCGCGGTGTCGCATCGACGAAGCACATGCGGTCATGCCCGATGGTTACGAGGTGCCCCTGCGGGTGTTCACGCCGCTTGACTTCGACTTTTCGCTGGCCAATGGGCTGAAGGTGTGCGAGGACTCGCGCGGGACCGTCCTCTTTTTCCACGGCGGCGGCTGGGTGAACGGCAACGTGGATTTCTACCTGGACGCGTGCACCACTATGGCCATCAAGTTGGAGCGGCGCGTGGTGTCGGTGGACTACCGGCGCGCGCCCGAGCATCGTTTCCCGCAGGCGCCGGAAGATTGCTACGAAACCGCACGTCAGCTGTTCGCGGGCAATCTGCTCCCCGACGTCGACCCCCACAACATCGTGCTCTTCGGCGACAGCGCCGGCGGCAACTTGGCCACCGTCGTGTCGCTCATGGCGCGCGACCGCGGCACCTTCTCTCCGCGCACGCAAATGCTGCTCTACCCCGTGACGTACAACGACCACGCCTTCACCACCTCGTGGTTCGATTCCGTGCGCGACAACGGCGAGGACTACCTGCTGTCCTGGCGCGACATCGAGGGCTACATGGACCTCTACCAGGCCTCCCCCGCCGACCGCTCGAACCCCTACTTTGCGCCGCTTTTGGCGCCCGACCTCTCGGGCATGCCGCGCACCCTCATGCTCACGGCCGAATACTGCCCCCTGCGCGACGAGGGCGAAGTGTTCGCGCAACGCCTCGCAGATGACGGCAACGACGTGGCGTGCTATCGTATCCTTGACGCGGTGCACGGCTACCTGCTGTACCCGCCGGTGTTCAGCATCGTGCGCGACACCTACCGCATAATGAAGCACTTCCTCGACGACGAGGAGTTGAAGCAGGAAGGCGAACCGGCGTGGCTCGGGCTACTTGGTACCGACTAGACAATGTGGGAAAGTTCTACTCGTCGCAGGCAGGAAGCTCTGCTCAGACGGTGTTTCGCTATTCGGCAACGCTCACCGACGAGGTGGATGAAGCCGCCCTCCAGCGCGCGCTTGAGCGCACGGTGGACGAATTCCCCAACTTTAACGTGTGTTTGCGCAGCGGCATGTTCTGGCACTATCTGGAACAGGCCGCCAGCACCCCGCAGGTGCAGCAGGAGAACCTGCCCATCTGCTTTGGCCTGCATGTTCACGCGAAAAGCGTGCTCATGCGCGTGAGTTACTACCGCGCGCGCATCAATTTGGAAGTGTCGCACATGGTGTCGGACGGGCGCGGCACGCTGAGTTTCTTCAAGGCGCTTCTGTACGCGTACGTGGAGGAACGCTACGGTGTGGAAGGCGTGCCGCATGAATACGATGGCTCCGATGCGCAGAAGTCCGAGAACAGTTTCGACAAGTATTTCGAACCCGGCCTGGCCGCCGCCACGCCCACGCCGAAGGTGTATCGCATCAGCGGCTGGCGCGATCTGGCCGACCCCACCTACATGGAGTTTCACCTGAGCGCGCGTGAGGTGCTTGACGTGGCGCGCGGGAACGGCGTGAGTTTGACGGCGCTCATGATTGCGGCCGTGATGTGCGCCATCCGCGACGAGATGCCGCGGCGCGACCGCGGGCGCACCATTCGTATTGACGTGCCGGTTGACCTGCGGCAATTCTTCAAGTCCACCACGGTGAAGAACTTCTTCGGGCTGGCGTTTGTCACCTACACGCCGGGGGAGGTTGATGAGCCCGTGGAAGCCGTGGCCGCGCAGGTGCAAACGCAGCTGAAGGAAGCCACGCTGGTGGAAAGCCTGAAGCCGCGCATGAACCGCATGATTGCGCTGGAGAAGAACCCGCTTTTGCGTCTGGCGCCGCTGTTCGTGAAGGATCTCATTTTGGATTTCGCAAGCCGCCTGACCGCGCGCGAGACCACGACGACGGTGTCAAACCTCGGGCGCATCACGGTGGATGAGCGCGTGGCGCCCTACCTGCGCGACGTGAACGTGCTCACGTCCTCCACCGGCCTAAACTTTCTGCTGTCGTCGTTCGGCGACGATTTGAGCGTGGGCATTTCTACGGTGTTTGCAAACCGCGACATCGTGAAGAACTTCTGCCGCTACTTCTCGGGGCTGGGCATTGAGGGGGTCCTCAACATCAACAAGACCAGTGAGGAAGTGGCCGAGGACAGGCGCGAGGCCCAGTTGGAGGCGTCGATGAAGCGACTGGGCGGGAAGAGCGCGGAAGCGGAGGCAGCGGGAGCTGGAACTGGGGATACGGAGGACGAAGCCGCTGGCGCGCAGGGTGTTGAGGGAGGGAGGGGCGGCCAAGGTGAGTTCGCGCATGTTGACGCGCCGAAGGGCGAAGCCGACGTTGCATGCATTTCCCCTTCTGCATCCGCACCCGTGTCGCAGGACGGAGGCCAACGATGAAGCGCTGTGACAAGTGCAGCATTAGCCTGAACGGTGACCTCGACCGCTGTCCGCTCTGCCAAGCGGAGCTTTCTGGCGAGGCATCGCCCGCGGTATTCCCTGTGAACGAGGTTCGTAAGTCAGGCACGGTGGCGCTGGCCGTACTGGGATTTGTGACGGGCGCGGCGTTGCTTGTCACGCTGTTTATAGGCTATCTGGTTCCTCTGCCGTGGGATATCGTGGTGTCGGTGTGCGTGGCGCTGGTGGTGAACTACCTGTTCGTGCGCAACATCATTACGCACTCGCCCGACTTTTTGCGCGTGGTGGCGCGCTACTTTTTGGTGCTGCTGGGCATTGCGGCGGTGTGGTATCTCGTCACGCGCAACAGCGCCGTGACCACGTACGTTATCCCCGGTATCTGCCTGGTGGCACTTGTGTATGACACGGTGTTGCTTGCGGTATTTCGCGGCACGTTTGTGTCCGGCTACGCGAAGTATTTGCTGTTCGACGTACTGCTAGGCCTGGCGCCGCTCGCGCTGGTAGCGCTCGGCCTGGTGACGTGGGAGGTCCCCGCCCTCGTGAGCGCCCTAGCCGCCAGCGTTTTCCTTTTGGGCCTGCTGGTATTCACCCGCAAACAACTAATAGCCGAAGTACGTAAACTGTTCAACGCTTAGCTGCTTCCGCCGTTGTCCACCACCGCACGCAAACGCGAAAGTATGTGACGCGCGAAGGTCACGGCGCTGCACGAGGTTCACTTCGGGAACGTGAGGGTGATGGTGAGGACGTCGGCCTCGAGGCGCGCAGTCAATTCCAAGTCGAGGGCTTTTGCTAGTTCGGCTACGATGGCCAACCCCAGGCCGCTGCCTTCGCCTGAACGGGCGGCGTCGCCTTGGTAGAAGCGTTCGAACAGGCGGTCGGCATCAATGGACTCAGGGTTGGCGACGCAGTTCGCGAACGACACCTCGCGGCCGTGCTGCACGATGCGCGGGGGCTCACTGCCATAGCGCAGGGCGTTCACGGCCAGGTTGCGGAACACGCGCCCGAGGGCATCAGCGTTCGACGCAGCCACCAGCGGCTCGTCCTCAAGCTGTATAACCGGTTGCCACGAACGCTGCTTGAACTGGGCATACAGCGATGCCAGCGCCTCGGCCAGCACTTCGTTCACTTCCACGGGTTCCCGTTCCACACGGTAGTCCGGATCCTGTACCTGCGCGTAGGCGTACAGCTGGTCGAGCAGACCTTCCACGTCGTCGAGGCGACGGGCCACCACTTCCAGATAGCGCGCCCGCACGGCCTCGTCGTGTTCCTCAGCCGCCAGCTGCGCGTAGCCTTGCGCGCCCGCAAGCGGCGTACGGATGTCGTGCGAGAGGTACGTAAGCCCGCGGCGCACCTCGCGCTTGCCTTCCTCAGCAGCAATCCGTTCGCCCTGATGGCGGTCGATCATCCGGTTGACGGCCTGCCCCAGCCGCACGAACCCGCGCGTGTGCACCCCAATGGTGACGCGCGTGTTGCTGGCCGTGTCGCGCTCCGTGAGGAACCGCGCGATGGAGCGCAGCTCGCGCTCCGAGCGCACCAGCTGCACCGCCAGCACCAGCACGGCAAGCGCCAGTACCAATACAGCGAGGGGAAGGCAGGCCGTCAAGTTCATGGGTTACACGTCCTTCTTCTGCAGCGCGAGGCCACCAAGTGCGGCGCTGCCCACGATAAACGCCGCAGCCACCAGCAAGATGTGCACCGGGCCGAGGCCGCCCGCCACATCAAAGCCTTTCGAAAGCGAAGCCAAGCACGTGGTCAGCGTGAAGTCCGTGAGGAACGACACGCTTGGCACCAGCAGCGCCACCCCTTGCAAAAGCATGGTGCCAATGCCAGCGGCCAGAATGATACCCACCACCAGGCTCGCCGACATTTTGCGCGTGAGCCATACCACCAGCGCCGTCAGCATGCCGAAGCCAGCGATGGCCAGCGTCACCAGCGCGCCCCACAGCAGCACGTCAGGCAGCGTGGTCGGCAGAAGATTGAACCCTGCCGCCGCGGCCGTTGCCACCGTCACACCAGTGGTTACCAGGGTAAACACCGCAGCCAGCGCGATGATTTCCACCGTACGCACCGCCAGAAACGCCAGGCGATTCGGCTGTGCGGTGAACACGTTTTTGCTGAAGCCGCTTTCAAATTCGGCCGCCAGAAAGATGGCGATGAAGATAACGAACAGACAGCTCAGTCCGCCGCCGTTAAGAAACAGGGAGCCCACCAGTGCTTGCGGCGTCATGCTTCCCTCCATCATTGCCGTAACCTCGGCTGCGTCGGCGTAGTCGCTCGCGTCGGGACCGGAGCCGTTGGTGAAGCCAATGTGCACGACGCCGCCGCCGGACGATTGCAGGGTTTGCATGAATTCAGGGCTGGCGATATAGGCCATCGCTCCAGCGGATGCTACCGCCATGGCCACAATGATGGCGAGCATGATCCACAGGCTCTTGCCGTGCACGAGCCGGTACACATCCATCCTCAAGATATTAACCACGATACTCAGCCCCCATCATTTCCACGAAGAATTCCTCCAGGTCACGCTTGTGTGCGTACAGCCCGCTCACCGCAATGCCCTGCTCGTTGAGGGCCGCGCCCACGGTGCCCGCATCCACATCGCCAAACGCGCGGATGGCGCCATTTGGCATGGACTGGAAGCGTAGGCCGGGGAAGCGCTCTTGCAGCACGGCGAACGCGAGCGTGGGGTTCGCGGCCTCCACCTGCAGAAAGTCGCTGCATTCCTGGTCGACCTCGGCGGCGGTAATCTCGCGCACCATACGGCCCTCGCGGATGACGCCGTAGCGCGTGGCCATCTTGCCCAGCTGTTCCAGCACGTGCGAGCTGATGACCACCGTGATGCCGCGCTGATCGTTCAGCTGCATGATGAGCTGGCGAATCTCACGCGCGCCCTCCGGGTCGAGGCCGTTCAGCGGCTCGTCCAGCAGCAGCAAATCCGGGTCGCCCAGCAGCGCCAGCGCCAGGCCCAGGCGCTGCTTCATACCCATGGAGAAGTGCTTAGTTTTCTTCTTCCCCACCGCGCCGAGGCCGGTGAATTCAAGCAGGTCGCGCACCTTCGCCTTGGGATCTACCAGGCCAAGCGCGAGCGCTTTCAGCATGAGGTTGTCCTGCGCGCTCATGGAACCGTAGAGCCCCGGCGCCTCGATGAGCACGCCGATGCGCCGCGCCGTTCCCGCTTCGCGCGGCGCGGTGCCGAACACGCGCACCTCGCCGCCGGTTGGCTCGGCCAGCCCGGACAGCATCCTCATAACCGTGGTTTTACCTGCGCCGTTGCGTCCTACAAACCCGTAGATGTCGCCTTGGCTGACGTGCATGTCGAAGTGATCGACGGCCGTTTTGCCGCCGAACGTCTTCATGAGTCCGTAGGTTTCTACTACGTTCACGTCGCGCTCCTTTCGTAGTGCGTGTTGTTTGCCTGCCAACCACAATACGAAAGAGGTATTCAGCAAACCGCCTTGAAATAGTTAAGAAAGGGTAAAGAAGTGAGGGCATGGCCATCATAGCTGTCGCCGCACGGGGTCCTTCGACTGCGCTCACTGCGTTCGCTCCGCTCAGGATGACAATACACGTTCATTCCGCCAGTTTGAAGCCGATGCCCCATACGGTTTCTAGGTAGGTGTCGGTGCCGGAGGGTTTTAGTTTGCTGCGGATGTTGCTCACGTGCACCGTGACGGCCTTTTCCTCCACGAAGCATTCCTCGTGCCAGGCGGCTTCGAATAGTTCGCGCTTCGTGAACACCTTTTTGGGGCGGCGCACGAGCGCTTCGATGATGCCAAACTCCAGGCGCGTGAGTCGTACGGGCTCGCCGGCGGCCGTGAGGGTGCGCGCTTCCGCGTCGAGCGTCCAGTCTTTGAAGCGTAGCACGCCGGTGGAGCGTTGCGCGCCGCGAGAGGCGTGGCGCAACTGTACGGCTACGCGGGCGTGCAGTTCGTCCAGGTCAAAGGGCTTGGTGAGGTAGTCGTCGGCACCCAGTTGCAGCAGCGCCACCTTGTCGGCGGCGTCCGTGCGCGCCGACACCACAATAATGGGCGCGTCGCCCGCCGCGCGAATTTCGGCAACGAGTTCTTCGCCGGACGCGCCCGGCAGCATGAGGTCGGTGATGACGAGGTCGAAGGGCTCTTCGGCACCCGCCGCGGCCACTTTCAGCAGAAGGCGCGCCTCGCTGCCCGAAAACGCTTGCGCACACGCATACCCCGCTTTGCCAAGCGAGGCGGCCACCAACTGGTTGATGTCAACGTCATCTTCAATGATGAGTATGCGTGCCGGAGTATCCATGCCCCCATTGTACCCGATAGGCATGCATAAAGGGCGAAGCTCTCTGTGTAAGTGTGACGCGCTGCGCGCAGGCGAATACGGATGGTGGTTGCCTCGTGGCGTACGAGGCCGCGGAGCGCGTCACCTTTTTGAGGGGCGATTCGTTCCCCTGCGTTTAACCTTCTGCACCTTTGTTTGGAGATTGTCCGCAGAGCGTATGAATCGCTACTCATGCAGTAGCATTTATGAGAAAGTTCGCTTTGGGAAACATTAGCGGGCGGCGCGGCTGCCCACGTTAGACAGGAGCGAACCCATGTCGATGATCAACAAAGAGATCGAGGACTTCTCGGTTCAGGCGTTCCACGGCGACGACTTCATCACCGTCACGAAGGACGACGTGCTGGGCCACTGGAGCGTGTTCTTCTTCTACCCGGCTGACTTCACCTTTGTGTGCCCGACGGAACTTGAGGACCTCGCGGCGCTGTATGACCAGTTCAAGGCCGCGGATTGCGAAATCTACTCCGTGTCATGCGACACGCATTTCGTGCACAAGGCGTGGCACGACGCGTCCGAAAACATCAAGAACCTGCCCTACCCGATGCTGGCCGACCCCACGCACAAGCTGGCCGACATCTTCGACGTGTATATCGAGGAAGACGGCGTGGCCGAGCGCGGCAGCTTCATCGTGAACCCCGAGGGCCGCATCGTGTGCTACGAGGTGAACGCGGGCAACATCGGCCGCAACGCCGCCGAGCTGCTACGCCGCGTGCAGGCGAGCCAGTTCGTGGCCGAACACGGCGACTCCGTGTGCCCCGCCGGCTGGATGCCCGGCGCCGAGGTTCTGCACCCCGGCATTGACTTGGTAGGCAAGCTATAGGGAATAAGGGGAAGCGTGCTCTACCCTTGCCGATCGGCGGGAATAAACCTGCAGGTCAACGTTACCGGCGGCAAGGGCAGAGCCCTTGCCCTACGGTCTACTGACAGGTTGATATGAAACCACTCTTGTGAACACAAAACGCCGTTCTCGGAGCAGTTTGGGGCAGATTGCTACCGAAAATGGGTGAAATTGAGTTCCATGGGAAACAACTGACGACGTTTGTAAAAGGTCTGCGAAAGAGGCATATTGCCGAGCAGGGGCATTGTAAGAAGCGAGCGAAAAGAGCGCCACAAGCCGGTAGCAATCTGGCAGAAACGGTGCTGCAAAAGAACTTGGAGATGCACTAACCCACGCGCGACGCGCCAAAGTGTGATGCGCTTACGCGCTACTGATTACGCCAGAAGGGCACCCCCATCCCTCGCATTATGACGCGGGCTGTCTGGCCGGAAGATATGTCTCAGCCTGCAATGATTGAGCTGGTTGACCGTAGGGGCGTTTCACGAAGCGCCCTCTCCGCCAAAGGCAGAGAACTCAACCTTGACCTGAGTTTTCGCGCTTCGCGCGAACGGGGCTGTAACAAAAGTCCCCTTTGCGGGTTTTTCCGTAGGGCAAGGGCTCTGCCCTTGCCGCTCAGCATCAGCAAACCTGCAGGTCAAACGTAGTTGTCGGCAAGGGCAGAGCCCTTGCCCTACGGCCAACCTGACAGGTAGGGGGCTTTTGTTACAGCCTACTACGGAGGTTATGCCTCTTGTAAGACCTTGCTTTCAAGTCAGTCAGCCCGCGTCATAAAGTGAGGGACTTGGATACTCTCTGGCGTAGTAGCTAGCGCTAAGCGCGTCACACTTTTTCTTTAGGACAGGCGGGATGATTCGGGTTCGGGGGATTCGCTTACCTGCATTGCGGGGGCGCTTGGGCACGCCGCACAGGCACTGCTGCCGGCGCTCGCGCAGCCGGCGCAGGAGCCGCCGCAGCTTGCTACTGCCCCGCCGCGACGATGTACGCGCCAGACGGCCAGCGCTATCGCCACCACTACCACAACCGCCACGGCCATGGTCCAGCCGCCGGCTTCCACAGCCAGGCCCGCGCCGCGCACGGCAAGAGCGGCCACCCATGCCACCGCCAACTGGCCAAACGCCATCCCGAGCGCCCAGCGTCCACCCAGTTCACGCTTCACCGACGCGATGGCGGCAATGCAGGGCGTGTACAGCAGGCAGAATACCAAAAGCCCCAGCGCCGCCAGCGGAGCGAGCGCGGCCGTGAGCGCTTCCGTGCTTCCGAACAGCACCGACAGCGTGGACACGACACTTTCCTTCGCCATCACGCCCGTCACAAGCGCCGTGGAGATGCGCCAATCGCCGAACCCGAGCGGTGCGAATACCGGCGCAAGCCAGCCCGCCACCACAGCAAGCATGCTGTCGGCCGAATCGGCCACCACGTTCAGCCCGAAGTCGAATGTCTGCAAGAACCAAATGACAATGGTCGCCAGGAAAATGATAGTGAACGCGCGCTCCAGAAAGTCCTTCGCCTTCTCCCACAGAAGCTGGCCGACGTTGCGAGGGCTGGGCATGCGGTAGTTCGGCAATTCCATTACAAACGGCACTGCCTCGCCCGTGAACAGGCCTTTCCGCATAAGAAGCGCCACCAACACGCCCACCAGCATGCCACCGAAATACAGGCCTACCATGACGGCGGCCCCGTGCGCGGGGAAGAACGCCGCCGTGAAAAACGCGTAGATGGGCAGTTTCGCCGAGCAACTCATGAAGGGCGTGAGCAGGATGGTCATTTTGCGGTCGCGCTCCGAGGGCAGCGTGCGCGACGCCATGACGGCCGGCACCGTACAGCCGAAGCCCACCAGCATGGGCACGATGGAGCGGCCCGACAGGCCTATTTTGCGTAGCAGTTTGTCCATGACAAACGCCACGCGCGCCATGTAACCCGAGTCTTCCAACAGGGACAGGAAAAAGAACAGCGTGACGATGGTGGGCAGAAAGCCAATAACGCTGCCAACGCCATTGAAGATGCCGTCGATAATGAGCGATTGTAGCACCTCGTTCACATGGGCCGAGGCCAGCGCGCCCGACACCACATCCGTGAGCGCACCGATGCCGGTATCCAGCAACTCGGATAGCCACGCGCCCACCACGTTGAACGTGAGCCAAAACACCAGCGCCATGATGGCCACGAATGCGGGGATGGCCGTAAACGTACCGGTCAGTAGCTTGTCCACGCGAATGGAGCGTGCGTGCTCGCGGCTTTCGCGCGGCTTCACCACGCACGCGTCGCACACGTTCTCGATGAAGGCGAACCGCATGTCGGCGATGGCGGCGGCGCGGTCGAGGCCGCGTTCCACCTCCATCTGACGCACGATGTGTTCAAGCATGTGGCGCTCGTTGTCGTCGAGTTGGAGCTTTTCCAGCACGAGCGGGTCGCCTTCGGCCAGCTTGCTGGCCGCGAAACGCACGGGGATGCCGGCGCGCTCGGCGTGGTCGCTCACTAGCGCCATGATGCCGTGCAGGCAGCGGTGCACCGCGCCGCCGTGTGCGTCGGCTGCGCAAAAGTCCTGACGGATGGGCGGTTCCTGGAAGCGAGCCACATGCAGCGCGTGATCCACCAGCTCAGCCGTGCCTTCGTTCTTCGATGCCGTGATGGGCACCACGGGGATGCCCAGCAGCTTCTCCATCTCGTTCACGCGGATGGTGCCGCCGTTGCCCTCCACCTCGTCCATCATGTTGAGGGCGAGCACCATGGGAACGCCCAGTTCCAACAGCTGCATGGTGAGGTACAGGTTGCGCTCGACGTTGGTGGCGTCCACGATGTTGATGATGCCGCGGGGGTGCTCGTCTAGCAGGAATTGGCGCGTGACCACTTCCTCGTTGGAGTACGGCGAGAGCGAATAGATGCCCGGCAGGTCGGTGACCTGCGCTTCCGCGTGACCGCGGATGGTGCCATCCTTGCGATCAACCGTGACGCCGGGGAAGTTGCCCACGTGCTGGCTTGCGCCGGTCAGCTGGTTGAAGAGCGTGGTTTTGCCGCAGTTTTGGTTGCCCACGAGCGCAAGCGTGATGAGTTCGCCTTCGGGCAGCGGGCTTTCGTCGTCCTTGTCGTGGAACTTGCCGCCCTCGCCAAGGCCGGGGTGCGGCAGGGGTTTCTGCTCGTGGAAGAGGCGTCGCTCGCGGGGCGCGCCCGTGCGGGACGTGTCGGCGGGGCGCTCATCAGCCACTTCAATCTTGCGGGCGTCGTCCACGCGCAGCGTGAGTTCGTAGCCATGGATGCTCACCTCCACGGGGTCGCCCATGGGCGCGTGCTTCACCATGGTCACGTCAACCTGCGGAATAATGCCCATGTCGAGGAAGTGTTGCCGCAGCGACCCTTCGCCGCCGACCGCCACCACTGTGGCTGTGCTGCCGATGGGCAGGTTGTTCAAAGCGCCCACTGATCGTCTCCTTGCGCGCGCATTGCCCCCGTTCGCGCGGGAGCGTTAGCCTTCGTTTACTTTTCGGAGACCATAGTAACGCTTATCGCGCCGCATGGCACGAAAAAGTTTTCCTTGGTGAAGATTTGTGAAGCGCAGGGGCGCGGGTGCGGGCGCAGCGGCGGCTTGCGAGCGCGCGGGTGCCCCGCGTTACGCGAGGCCCGCCTCGGCGAGTGCGTCCGCGATGCTGTCGGCGTCGGTAATTTCGCGGAAGACCCGACAGGGGTTGCCGAACGCGAGCGTGCGCGGCGGCACGTCGCGCGTGACGACGCTGCCCGAGCCCACCACAGCCCCGTCCCCAATGGTCACGCCGGGGTTCACCGTGACGTTCGCCCCAATCCACACGTCGTTGCCCACGGTGATAGGCAGGTTACGCTCCCACAAATGCGGCGTGCCATCTGCGTCGATGCGCTTCGCGCGCTCGCGGCCCACCAGCGGATGCAGCGGCGTGGCGAACGTGCAGCCCGGCCCCACCCACACGTCGTCGCCAAACACGATGGGCGCGCCGTCGAGAAACGTGCAGTTGAAGTTGAAGAAACTATTGCGCCCGACGAAGATGCCGAAGCCATAGTCCACCTGTGCGCCAAGAGACACCTCCGTACCCTCACCCAATGCGCCAAACAACCCATGCAAAAGTTCCGTACGCTCTTCAGACGACAGCGCCGGATCGGTGTTGAACCGCAGCATCACCTCGCGCGCATGAATGCGATCCCGCTCAAGCCCCCCATCCGCCGCATCAAACCACTCCCCCGACTCCATCTGTTCCCGAGGTGAAAGCTCACCCTTCGCACCGTGCTCCAATTCGTCTCTGACGAGGTCTTTCTTCATCTTGACTTTCCTTCCACTTCCCTTTGCCGCGATTCCACGCGCGCCACTCTTCTCGATAGCTTCTCCTGCACTTCTGCACTTCACAGCAGAAACAGGTCGACTTTCCCCAGCAAAAAGTCTTCGAGCGAAACCTCGGGAGAACCAACGACAATGCGATACGCCTTCGGGTACAGCTCCAGGAATTTCTCCATGCCTTCCAGGTTCCCCACGGCACCGCTCTTCACCTCGATGGCGGTAATCAGTTCGCCTTTGCGCAGCACAAAATCCACCTCAGCGGCACCTTCGCGCCACCAGAACACCTCGAACCCCTCTTCGCGGCCGCGATTGATCAGGTACGCTCCCACAGCCGTTTCCACCAGATGGCCCCAGCGCGACCGATCCATCTCTATGAACTTCCGCGGCAATTCCAGCATGGCGCTTTGCAGCGAACTGTCGTGCGCCATGAGGCGCGGCGAACTTTTCCTGCTTGACGTTTTGCGCATGTCGAATTTCTGCAAACCCGACAGCATGCCCGCCAACGAAAGCAGGTTGAGGTATTCGGCCAGCGTGACGGTGTTGCCCGCATCCTGCAGTTGACCCAGCATTTTCGTGTAGGAAAGTTCCTGCGCCGAGTACTGAACACCCAGTGTGAACAGGGCGCGCATGAGCGCAGGCTTCTTGATGGGAGCGAGGGCAAGAACATCCTGCGAGATAGTTGGTTCGATGATTGATTCGCGCATAAATCGCCGCCAGCGATCCTCATCCGCAACGAAGGAAGCTGAGCGCGGGTAGCCACCGAAATAGATAAACTCGTTGAGCGAATAACCGAACGCCTCCCGGCACTCGGCGTACGTCCATTGTAGGCAATACAGCATTTCGAAGCGGCCCATGAGCGACTCATCAAGCCCCTTGCTAAGAAGAAGCGAGGACGAGCCGCTGAGGAACACTTTGAGGTTGACGTCGCCGCGGCGATCCTCATCCCAAAGCTCCTTGACGACAGCTGACCAGCCTTCGATCTTTTGCACTTCGTCGACAATGAGAAGGGCCTCGCCGCGTGCGGAAACTAAGTTCCGAGCCTGTTGCCACTCAGTGCGGAGCCACGCCTGGTCGGCGAAATCGGCGCTCACCGAATGAACCGGCACGGAAAGGTCGGCACTCGCTTGCTTAAGCGCCGTACTTTTCCCCGTTTGACGTGGCCCAACAAGTACCTGCATCAGCCCAAGCGGTTCCTCCATGCGACCACGTAGCACCTTAACAACGGCTCGCTCATACATGGGTGTTCCTTTCCTACTGAGTAATTTTACTCATTGTACTGAGTAAAATTACTCAGTACAAGTGCAAGAGGGTAACGCTTGCTCATGTCTCTGTCGATGAGTATACTCATGCGAGAATAGTAACGAAGGGCGACGTGCGGCATGGGGGATGCGGTTGTGGGGGCGTTGGTGGTTACGCTTGTGGTGGGCGCGGCGGGCGGGTTGCTGCTGAAGAGGCTGAAGGTGCCGGCCGGGCTGATGATCGGGGCTTTTGTGGCGGTGGCGGTGCTCAACGTATCCACGGGGTTTGCGTGGTTGCCATCGGGAACGCGCACCGGCGTGCAGATTGTGGCCGGGGCGTTCGTCGGCTGCTCGCTTGAACGCAGTGATGTGGCGCGGCTGCGAAGCTTCGTGAAACCCATCGTGGTCATGCTGGTGTCGTTTCTTATTCTAAACCTCGTGCTGGGGTTTGTTCTGTGGGCCACTTCGCCCCTTGACCTGGTGACTTCTCTCATGTGCGCCGTGCCCGGCGGCATCAACGACACGCCCATCGTGGCGGCCGACATGGGCGCCGACGCGCCCGCGGTCACGGTTATGCAGCTGATTCGCCAGGTGCTGGGCATTGGCGTGTTTCCCGTGATGATTGCCGCGTTCGACCGCCTGCGCACAGCACACGGGCACCCCGACCCGGGCAACCGCGCGCTCGCTTCCGACGCACAGCGCGTGAAGTCGAAGCAGAAGTCGATTGCTTCCACTTTTGCCGCGCTTGTGGTGGCCACGCTCGCCGGCCTGCTGGGCAAGGCGACCGGTGTTCCCGGCCTCACGTTCACCGCTTCCATTTTGGCGGTACTCGTGCTGAAGCTGGGCTTCGATTTCGCCTACATTCCCAAGCAGGTGAAAAAGGCGTGTCAGCTGGTCGCGGGCTGTTATTTGGGCACGCTGCTGACGGCGGAAGGGCTCGCGGGCATGGTTGATCTTGCCGTGCCGGCGCTCATTTTGGTGGCCGGCTACACGCTGAACTGCTTCGCCACGGGCCGCCTGGAGAGCCGCCTTTTCGGCTACGGTCGCAAAGAGGGCATGCTTATCGCGTCGCCCGCCGGCGCGTCAGACATGGCCCTCATCATGGACGACCTCGGCGTACAAAACACCGACGTCGTGATCATGCAAGTAGTACGCGCCGCCTTCGTCATGGCCTTCTTCCCCCAGATAGTGAACCTGATATGCCACTTTGTTGGTGCGTGAGGCCCGGGGGCTTTGCGGGGCTTCCCCACGCTTCGTAAAGTGTCGCTGGCGTTCTTGATGCCGGGGCCTTCTTGCCTCGTAAGGTAATCACAAGGGCCCGCCAAACAACCCGTCAGGATGCGCTTCTAAACTAGGAGCCATCGAAATGAAGGAAGTTCAAAGACGGGAGGCATCGTGCGAAGCGGAACAAAGACCCTGATAGGTTTAGGAATTGCGGCGGTTATAGTGGCGGCGATTATCGGTGTGGGCATGTGGGCGTTTTATGGCGAAAGCGGACACGCATACGTGCGCATCGACAACGAGCAGGTGAGCGCCATCAAACCACATGGCGGCATGGAATTCGAGTACCACCTGGACGCAGTGGACGCGAGCGGTGCAAAGTCCGAAATCACCTTCCAAACAGAACGCGAACTCCGCGATGGCGCCTACCTGGAACTGGAAACGAAACCTCTTCGTGGTGTCGTCGGCTGGGAAGAGCGTACGGCCGAGGAACTACCAAGCGCAGCAAAAACAACACTTGGGGCATAACCTACAACCATATGGAAGGTGACCAGACGGTTGCCGCGCTCACAGATCAGTTCGCGGTATTTCAATCCCCACCTTCCGTGCGGAAGGTGACAACAAATTTCTTGCTAAAGCACACCCCCGTTTTGCTATTCAATCCACGTTCTCCACGAGGAGAACGACCGCAGTATTTGGTTGTGGTAGGTGCTTTTTTACCTTATCTTGTTGGGATTGGGTGGTCAATGGGGTGGGGATTGGGTTTTGGGGCTTTCCTTTCTCGAAAAAATCGGTGCGAACCTTGTTCGTGTGGCGTGTTTGCCTTGGGTTCGCACTAGTGGGGACACTCGGCTCCGTGGTGGATGATAAAAGCGCTTGTGACAGCTACGAGCGCAATGCCAGCGGTGGCGATTGGCCAGGGGGCGAAGAGGGAGAGTAGGAAGGCGGTGAGAACCATGGCGATGGCGCCGTATTCGTAGCAGGGGCGCGGGCCGCGAGGGGTGAGGCGCACGGCGTCGAGGCCGCAGGTGAAGAGGGTGCAGCCGTTTATCACAACGGCGAGCACGGCGGCACCTACCGCAGGAACGCCAGGCGGCGCAACCAGGGCGCACACTGCGCAGGCAAGCACTGTCGTCAGGACAAACGCCGGCAGCGAGTCGAACACCAGCAGCTCAAGCGTGCTGAATGGCAGGCGCTCACGGATGAGGCGGTTGCGCACGTCGTCGCGAAACACGCGCGACAGTTCGCGCACGCCCGCCGGCATGAGAGCGACCACTTGCAACCAGAACAAAAACAGAACGGGCCCGCCAACTCCAAGCACGGCCGTCGCGCCAAGCGGAACAACGCACACTCCCTGCACGACGAGGGCAAACAGCCCGTCGTATTGCCGCGCGTGCGACAATACCGCTCGCGCCGCAAGCGCACGGCGCCCCTCCCCCGGCAGCAGCGCAAAGCGTGGCGGACGCGTGGCCAGCTTGCGACGGCGGCGGTAGTCAGCCTTCGCCTGCTCGCTGAGCGGGGAGAACACGCCGAAGGGCTGTAAGTCAGCGTAAAGCGCGTTCTCTTTAATGACCGCCGTCATGTTCATGCGCGGCGCGACAAGCAAGAGTGCGGTAAACGCTGGCAGAACCACAGCAGCGGCTGCTAACGCGAAAGCGGAAGGGCCCGCAACAAATGCCAGCACAACCCCGGCACCTGCCACAGCCACCAACGCCACCACCGTTACAACAACTTGCCACGCCCGCCATTGCGAACTCGCAAGTCGCACGACACCCACAAGCCACCCGGATCCGATTGCCGCCGCAACCGCCACCGCCCCCAGCGCCGCGAACCCCACCGCCGCGCCCGAGCCAAAAGCGCTGGCAGCTTCCGCACCTGCTCCCAGCAAGAACCCGACCGCCGCGCCCACCACGGCCCCACCAAGCACCTGCGCACCCACAGCCACCAGCACCATCGCACGCGCACTCACCGAACTCGCAGCCACCTGCGCGATGTCAGCGTGCGTCAACTTAAGCGGCGACGTGCGCAACCCATTCACGCCCATCCACACCAGCGCCAGCGCGCACGCGGCCAGCGCCACCTGCACCGCAAGCACAGCGGCCGAGGCACCGGCAAGCACGAACCCTTTCACCACCGTATCAAGCAACCACGACCACATGATCACCGCCCACACAGCCATGAGTCCCACCGCATACAGCTGGTAGAGGCGCTCAGTGCGCCCACCCGCCTCCACGCCGACGCCGAGCAAATGCAGCGCCCGATTGATGGTCGAGCGCGCATGCCGTGCGCGCAGCCACAACAAAAGCCGCAGGTCGGAAGCACTGAGAGCCAACGAGATCATGGTCGCTCCACCGCCAGCCGGCCCTCTTCCAAGCGCATAAGCACATCCGGCGCAAGGTCGGGAACCTCATGGTGGCAACTTATCAGCACAGCAGTTCCCGCGGCGCGTGCCTCGTCCAGAAGCGCGCTCAGCACCAGCGATGCCTCAGGATCAAGCGGCCCGTACGGCTCATCCAGCAGCATCACCCGAGGCTGCCGCGCGAACGCCAACACCAGCGCAAGCTTCTGCCGCATGCCGCGCGAGTACGACGAAGGCAACAGCCCGCGCTGCCGCGCCAGCCCAAAGCGCTCAAGCAGCTCTTCGGCCGGATCGTCCTCCGGCGCCAAGTGGTTCGCGCGCTGCACGAAGCGCAGGTGTTCGCCCGCCGTGAGGTCGTCGTAGAATGCCGGCACGTCGGGAACGAACGCCACAAGCGAACGCAGCGCACGGTCGGCCCCGTTGAAGCGTCGCCCGCACAGTTCCACCTGCCCTTCGCGCGGCACGTCCCAGCCAGCCAAGCAACGCAACAGCGTCGACTTCCCCGCCCCATTCGGCCCGGTCAGAAACGCAATCTCTCCCGCCGCCAGCGCAAAGGAAACCCCCGCAAACACCTCCACCGCCCCATACGAACACGCCAACCCCTCTGCCCGCAGGACGGGAGCTTTCTCACTATTGAGTTCATGCACGTCCGACGCCCCTCTCGCTGTGGTTTCTTTTCAGTATGAGGCCCACTGGTGGTTGACACAAGCGAGGGGTGGTTGACTTGCGGCGGGGAAAGTCAACTGGTGGGTAGTGAAAGGCGCGGAATCTGAAGGGTCACGCGAGCGCCAGCGGGGTCGCGGTTGGTGAGGTGGAGGATGCCACCGTGGAGGGTGGCGGCGCGGGCGGCGGTGTGGAGGCCGAGGCCGCTGTGGCCTTGCGTGGCGCGGGCGGGGTCGCCCTGGTAGAAGGGTTCGCAGGCGCGGCGCAGGGACTCAGGGGAGAAACCGGGGCCCTCGTCGCTCACTTCTACCACGACGCTGCCGCTTTCGTCAGCGCGTACGGCCACTTCAACCAGCGAGCCCGCGGGCGCGTGCTCCACCGCGTTCGCCACCACGTTCAGCACGGCGCGCTCAAACAGGGCCTCGTCCATCTGCAGCGTTTCGGGAAGCTGCGCGTCCTCACCCCAGGTCAGCCGCACGTCTTCTGCGGCCGCCAACGCCTCGGCCTGCGAATGTACGCGTGCGAAGAACGCTCGCACGTCGGCCTCAGTTGGCGAAAACACCGCCGCTCCGCCGCGCGACACGTCAATCAATTCCCGTACGTAGTCGCTCATGCGCGCGGCTCCCGCAGCGGCGTCGGTGGCGCAGGCGCGTTCCTCATCAGGAAGTTCGCTCTCCAGCAGCACGTCTAAATTACCGCGCACCACCGTGAGCGGGGTCTTCAAATCGTGCGCGAGCGCGGCCATCTGCTCGCGGCGTTCCTGATCGCTGCGCCACTGATCCTCAAGCGACTCCTTCAGCGACGAGCGCATCTCGTCCATCGCGCCCAGCACGTCGTCGATCTCGCGCACGCCGGAGCGCTCCACCGAAAAGTCCAGGTCGTGCCCCTCAATGCGACGCGCCGCCTCCGTGAGCGGGTTCATCTTGCGCGCGATAACCCGCGCCGCACGCGTCACGATGCCCGCGAGCGCGGCCACGAACAGCACCACGGCCGCCGCCACCACAACGTTTTGCGGATTCGGCAGCGAATCGCGCAACTCCTTCGACACAAACTGCGGCAGGTACTCGTACGCGAGCACACACGTGGTACCGTCCGCCAGCTCCACCGGCTCGTACCGCGCCGTGCTTAGCACGCCGTACTCCACAGACAGCCCGCCGAACGCCGCCTCGCGCGACAGACTGGCTTTGCCATCAGGTGCGTCTCCGCCGAGACGCGTGCCATCGGGCGCAAACGTGGTCCACCAGTAACAGGACGGAATGGCTGCATCGAGCGCCGCCGGGTCATCGGAAGCCAGCTGAGCCAGGCGCGCCGACGTTTCCTCAAGTGCACGGTCGCCCTCGTTTGCCGGATAAGCCACGCCCATGTTCAATATCACCGCGAACGCCACAAACGCTGCCACAGCCACGGCGAGCGTCGCCGCCAACACGTAGGCGAAGTAGCGCAGGATAACCAGCGACAACGGCAGCCCGCGCCGTCGCGCCGCGCCGCCAGCGCTACCAGCGACACCGCCGACACCATCTTCTCGCATCACGCCGTCCACTTGTACCCCACTCCCCACACCGTCTCGATCACCTCAGCACCCACATCGCGCCACTTCGCGCGCGCGTTCGCTACATGCACCGAGATGGTGGCCTCGTCGCACTCCGCGTCCCACCCGAGCACCGCCTCGCGAATCTGCGCGCGCGAGAACACCTGCCCGGGGTGGCGCGCGAGGAATTCACACACCTCAAACTCCGTTTTCGTGAGCAGTACCTCCTGCTCACCCGCGAAGGCCCGCCGCGCCGCCACGTCCAGTCGCACGTCGCCGAACGACAGCGCACACTTGCGCTCCCGCCGCTCGCGCCGCAGGTGAGCCGCTACTTTCGCGCGCAACTCGGCCGCGCCGAACGGCTTGCGCACGTAGTCGTCCGCACCCAGACCGAGGCCATAGACGGCATCCTCTTCCGCGCTTTTCGCTGTGAGGAACACGATGGGCGCGTCCACGCGCTCGCGGATGCGGCGGCAGAGTTCGAACCCGTCCATCCCGGGCATCATGACGTCAAGCAGCACCAAGTCGAACCGCCCCAGGTCAAGCGACTCGACGCGCGCCGGGTTGTCCAGAGCCGTGAGGTCATGGCCGTCTTTGACCAGAATGCGGCCAAGCAGCGTGAGAATAGCCTGGTCATCATCCACTGCCAGAATGCGCGCCACGAACTTCCTCCTTCTCTCGTCGTGCGAGTGTAGCACAGCCTATTCCCCCCTACCGCGACGGCCCTCGAAGCGGTTCGCGGCAGCCAGCAACACCGCAACAACCAGCAATGTTATGGTCAGACACGCCGCGCTCACCACCACATACGACACCCACAGGGCCGCTGCCTGTTCGGCCGTGCCCGTCGCCTGAGCGATGGACGCCTCCAGCGGAAGCGATGCCAGGCGCGAGGGCCAGGCGAACGGCACGACCGCCGCCAGTCCGACGCCAAAGCCACCCGTAAGCGTGCCCGTGACCAGCCCGTTCGCCAGGCCGCCCATAAGCGCGAGCGCCGTGCCGAACCCGAAGGCTCCCGCGCCGATGGCCGCGTTGCGTCCGAACTTGAGCGCCACCCACAAAAAGAGTGCGTACACGCACGCGCTTCCCACGGCGATACCCACCACCGCAAGCGCCACCGCGCCAGCCGCGGGCAGCACGCGCCCCGCCGCCGCAAGGATCCCGCAGAACACCACCGCCGCCAGCGCCGCGGCCGCAAGCCCCAGCGCCAAGAGCGCCACCACCTTCGCCGCCAGCGCGCGACGGCGGGAAGACACGCCCAGCAGGTTCGTCGCGTCGCCCGCGCGTTGCTCTGCGTCGGCCGCAAGTCCGCAGGAAATGCCGGCGAGCAGCGGTGCCCCTGCGCCCAGCAGCTGGAAGAATGCGTCCGTGCCCAAAAGCGAATCCCACGGTGTCCAGGCGAAATACGCGCCTGCACACCCACCGAGCGCAAGCGCCAGCACCCCATGCAGCCACACCAGCGGCGAGCGGCGCAGACGCACGGCTTCCGAACGCAACGCCGACGCAAACGTCATCCGCGCACCCGCACCCACGCCTGCGTGCACGCCCGCACGCGCGCTCGCGCCCGCTGCCATCTCATGCGCACCCATCACTTCGCCTCCCGTCTCGCAAACCAGGCCGCGCCTGCCACAGCCAGCATCGCAAACAGCGCCGCCGCAATGGCAAGTCCCGCCCAGCATTCCCAACCAAACACGCCCAACGCCGCGCCCGGTTCAAGCGGCACGCCCGAGGGCTCCGTCCTCGTGAACGGCGCGGCCGCACACAGCGCCGTCGCCGACGGAAACAGGTACCACGACGCCGACGACCACAGCGCAATCCCTACGCCCAGCTGCAGCAACGCCGGAATTGCAATGCCCACCAGCGTGCCAAAGCGCATCGTAAGCACAAGCCCTGTCGGTATCATCCACGCGCTTCCAATCGTCAGCACCAGCACGGTTGCTACGCCCTCAAACACGTTCGGCCCCTTGGCCCCCAGCATCGTAAGCACGCATGAAACCGCCAGCACCACCACATTCGCCGCCACCACCAGCCCAAGGCCGCAGCACACCTTCGCCCACCACGTGCGCACCGGAGGCAGCGGCAGCCCCAGCACCGGGCGCAGCTTCTGCCGCGCATCGAGGTTCGCCACCGACACACACATGAGCGCCGTCGCGATGGGCAGCATGAGCGCGTACCAGTAGTTCCACATGACCGTGCTGATGCCGCCTACCGCGCCCATCCCCGGGATCACGCCCGAGGCCAGCACACCCAACAGGCAAAACGGCAGCGGCGCGATAAGCGCCACCTTCCGCGCCGCGCCGCGCTTGCCTTTCCGCACCTCGGCCCGCAGCGTCGCGGGGAACGTGCCTACGCTTCCCACCTGCCCATTCGTTGCCATTTACGCCACCGCCTTCCCCATGCACACATCCATGAACAGCCGCTCCAAGTCCTGCCCGCCGTCAAGCGGCGCCTCGTAGGCCAGCCGTCCTCCCACGATGATACCCACGAGGTCGGCCACGTGTTCCACCTCACCCAAGATGTGGCTCGACAGCACCACCGTGATACCGCGCTGCGGGAACGACCTGATGAGCGCCCGCAATTCCTGAATACCCACCGGGTCGAGCCCGTTGGTGGGCTCGTCCAGCACCAACAGCCGCGGATGTCCCACCAGCGCAAGCGCAATCCCCAGTCGCTGCTTCATGCCCAGCGAGAACTGCCCCGCGCGCTTCTTCCCCGTGTTCGTCAGCTCCACCGTGGCCAGCGCCTCGTCGATGCGTTCCTCGCCCACGCCCAGAAGCGTCGTGCGCACGAGCAGGTTCTCGCGCGCCGTGAGGTTTTCGTACAGGGGCGGCGTCTCAATGAGCGCGCCAATGCCCGCCAAATCGCTCCGCGTCCACGGCCGCCCGGCCACCAAAATCTCGCCCGCCGAGGGCCGCAGCATCCCGCACACCATCTTGAGCAGCGTCGACTTCCCCGCGCCGTTCGGCCCCAACAAGCCATACACCGCGCCCTCCGGCACATGCAGCGACACGCCGTCCACCGCGCGCTGCCCCTTAAATTCCTTGACGAGCCCCCTCGTCTCAAGCACGTAACCCATGCGCACTCCTTTCGCTTTTCGTTGACGCACCCCATAGTGTGCCCGGTTTCTAAAGATTCCTTAAAGGCCGGGTATACTGGCGAAATTGAGGTTTGCGAAGAGAAGGGAACGCAGTGGCGATATTCCGGGCGGGGCTCAGCACCTGGCAGAAAGTAGTTGTGATAGTGGGGCTTGTGCTGCTGTTCGGCGGGTTCGGTGCCCTAATGGTGGGCGAGTTTGGCACCTCGGTGGGGAACGCGGGGCTCGCGAACCGCGCCGCCGCCAACGCGGGATTTTTGGCGATGGGGCTGGCGCTGCTGGGTTATGCGATTGTGTTTCTTGCGGGCAACTGGCGCGTCCGCCCGCGCGGCCGTGAGGCGTGGAAACAGGAGCTGCGCGAAGGGGTGCGCGAGTTCGGGGCGGCGCTCATCAACATTGTTGGATACGGCGGCACTGTGATTGTCGCGCTGGGCGCGCTATCTGCGGCGGACAGCGTCCCGGTGGTTTCTGTGGTGGTTATTCTTGTGTGCGTCGCGGGGTTTGTGGCGCTCCGCCTGTGGCGCAGGCGTCATCCGCGCGCCTATCCCCGCGCGTGGGGTGCCGCGTTGTTCCTGTTCATGGTGGCGTTCGGTAGCGTCGCGTGCGTGGCGGGTGCGCTTGAGGGCGCGAAGGTGGTGGCCGATGCGCTGGAAGGACCCCGCACAACCCTGTGCGCGATGACCGGTTTCGAGGAACAGCGCCCCACCGGCCGCTACCGTGCGCTGAGCACGACCGACCTGGCGCTGGAACTGACGGATGGCGAGGGCCACACCATCCACCTCGCCGTGAAGGAGCAGGATCGCGAGGCCCTGCGCCCCCTCGCCGAAGCCGGCGGCATAGCCCACACCACCTACTACCCCCGCACCGGCATCCTGGTAGCCTTCGAACCAGCGACCGATGCCCGTTAAAGTGTGACGCGCTTCGCGCTACTGATGACGCCAGGAGAATCCCATATCCCATGCTTTATGACGCGGGCTCTTGCAAGTGCGATAAATAAACTAGAACCCTACAGGTTCCCTATCACCAGGAGCGCTACCAGCAACGCGAGCATAAGGCCGCAGATGAGGGCTATGGTGTTGCAGGCGCGGAGGGCTCGGGTGTCTGAGCGCGCGGCGAGGCGGACGAACACATACAGCCCCAGGCCGATCGCGCCGCCGAGGGTGTTTGCCAGAAGGTCGGTGATGTCGCTCATGCCTACAGCCAGCACATACTGCAGCACTTCGAACGCAAGGCTGGTTGCTGTGACCGGCAGTAGCACCCGCCACCAGGGGCGGCCCGCTGTCAGCATGCCCATGAACAGGCCGAACGGCACAAATGCGAGCACGTTTTGCACCACTTCGCGGTAATCAGCCGCGCCGTTGATGACCGTCGCCCCCGCAAGCGGAATCAGATTGATGCTGCGGACGGTTCCCAGGATGTCGGGCGAGAGTTGCATCTTGAACAGGATGATCCACGTGAGAACCACCAGGTAGAACACGAATATCGCCGTCGTGAGATGCCTGCTTCCCAGAAAGCGGGCAAGCGTCCCCGGCCGCGCCACGCCGTGTGCGCCCGCGCCACCATTTACGTCAACTTCCCACTGAACTTCTTTGAACTCCATGGTATCCACCTTTCGGATGCTACTTCTCGCGGGGTGTAACGAAGCCCCTCTCAGGCTCTCCAACCTTTTCTCTTAGCATACGTCGCGCCCGCGCGTGAAAAGCGATACGCGCGCCAACCGTTTTCGGTCGTTAAGCATTCTTCAGAATTCCTTAAGGTACCAGGTCGCGTGTGCCCTCTTCGCCAGCACCACCCTATGCGCTTGCACCTCGCGCCCGCACGCCCTGCGCCCCCTTCGCCAGCGCCACTCCGCACTCCCGAACCCCCGCGCGCCCCCCATCCGCACACCCCCACCCCCGCTTCCGGCTTCCTCGCCAATCAGGTATCATGAAAACCCACAGCGCGGCAGGCGCGAACACAAACGGAAGGAGCGGCATGGAGGCCTACAAGCAGGAGTTCATCGAGTTCATGGTGGAAAGCGACGTGCTGAAGTTCGGCGACTTCACGCTGAAGAGCGGCCGCAAATCCCCCTTCTTCATGAACGCGGGCGCCTACGTCACCGGCGCGCAGCTCCACCGCCTGGGGCAATTCTACGCGCGCGCCATCCACGACAACTTCGGGCTGGACTTCGACGTGGTGTTCGGGCCGGCCTACAAGGGCATTCCGCTGTCGGTGATCACCACGATGGCGCTGTCCGAGCTGTACGGCAAGGAGGCGCGCTACTGCTCGAACCGCAAGGAGGTCAAAGACCACGGCGACACGGGCATTCTGCTAGGCTCGGCGCTGCACGACGGCGACCGCGTGGTCATTGTGGAGGACGTCACCACGTCGGGTAAGTCCATCGAAGAGACGCACCCCATCCTCATGGAGCAGGCGAATGTGCAGGTGGTGGGCCTGATGGTGTCGCTCAACCGCCTGGAAGTGGGCAAAGGCGGCCAGATGTGCGCCCTCGACGAGGTCCGCGAACGCTACGGCTTCCCCACCGCCTCCATCGTCGACATGGCCGAGGTAACCGAACACCTCTACGGCCGCGAATGCCAAGGCCGCGTAGTGATAAACAACCAGGTAAAAGCCGCTTTGGACGCGTATTACGAGCAGTATGGCGCGAAGTAGGAAGAATACTAACTACTTGACATATAGTTTCAAGCTGGTATTCTCTATTTGCATAGAAAAACGTTCGACGTTTTTGCGGAGCGAGGTTGCGACAAGCAGTCTCGCTCTAGTTTTTTACGAGCAGAACAACCGCTCCGCTACCCTCCCTGGACGCTCAGGAGGCGAACCAGGGACACAGCGCCGCGGACGGCGGCCATGCCGAGGGCTACGCCGGCGAGACAAGCTACGAGACTTCCCATGGCGTAGGTGCCGCCGGTGAGGTAGTTGCCTTCTTGGAAGAGGGCCAGGGTTTCCAACGAGAAGGTGGAGAACGTCGTGAAGCCGCCACAGACGCCCGTCTTCAGAAACAGCGTGGCGTTGGGCGAAAGAAGCGAGGTCAGCGACGTGATTTCCACAATGACGCCAATAAACACAGCACCCAGGAAGTTCACGAGAAACGTCATGAGCGGAAAATCGCCCTCATAAGGCACAAGCCCCATCAGATAGCGCGCCACCGCGCCGACGAATCCACCCGCGCCTACACACAGCACCTCAAACATAACGCCCGTCCATCCTTCCTGTTCACGCCCGCACGCTCGCCCGCGCCACGCGCCGCGTGCCCCCCGGAACGAAAAAAAGCCGACGACCCCGCAGCAGCGCGCCCGCAGGCGGCCCATGCAGAAGTCATCAGCTTTATCAGCGGTTCAAACTGGCCCAAGCCAGCTTAGGGAGAACTTCATTCCCGCCCGCATTCTACCCCAATCCCCCGCGCGCAAGCAACGGAAAGAGAAGCCTCCACAAGGGGGCACAGGTAGAGAACGTGCTGGAGAAGGTACCAGCAGTGGAGGTCCTTGTCATCCTGAGCGGAGGCGCGAAGCGCCGTAGTCGAAGGATGACAAGATAGTACGCGAGCGATGCCGCACGCCGCATCAGCGACCTTTGGGCGGTTTGCGGCGGGTGGGGTGGCGGAGGGGGCGGCGGGAGTTGTAGCCGAGGGCATCTCGTAAGTGATGGGCAGCGCGTTCAGCGAACCCGGCACCCGGGCTCCCTCCGGCCGTCAGGCCCGATAAGCCACCTGCCGCCGGGCGGGTCCGCGCGCCGGGCTGCGCGCCCGTCGCTCCAGCTCCAGCGCCAGCGCCTCCCGCCGCGCCCTCTGAATCCTCCGGCACTACTTCCTCAACAAACCACCGGGGGTCCTCGAAGAATAGATACTTTTCGCGCCCGTTCACCGACACCGTGTAGCGCAGGCCCGTGCCGCCCACGCGCGTGGATGCACGCCGGATGACATCGATCACCCGGTCGATCTCGAACACGCGGCCGTCGCGCCAGCGAATGGACAGCGGCGTTACCTTACCGTCCTCGTCGATGCGCGCAACCACGTCCACATATGTCTTGCGATACTTCATGCGCCCATGCAACCACGCCCTACCTCCGCGTGCAATCCGCCGCACCAACCCGTAGCAAAACCAACGCCCCCACGTTAGTTATATCCCACACAAATTGTGGCAATTTAATTCATACTTGACTTCTGGGCTTTAACAAAGAGTAGTCACGCTATAGTAAGTGCACTCATTAGCGCCGCATTCCCAGCACTTCCAGGCATAAAGAGGCATAAAGA
Organism: Candidatus Gordonibacter avicola; assembly: GCA_019113915.1. Lineage (GTDB taxonomy): Bacteria > Actinomycetota > Coriobacteriia > Coriobacteriales > Eggerthellaceae > Gordonibacter > Gordonibacter faecis. The sequence goes on along the minus strand of DXGM01000043.1, from coordinate 33,253 downwards.
AAGGCCGGAAGTTTTCTTCCGGCCACGTGTTTCTCTGGAGCCAGCGACAGGATTCGAACCTGCAACATGCAGTTTACAAAACTGCTGCGCTACCGTTGCGCCACGCTGGCAGATAAAGAGCGTTCGAGCATTGTACGACATTCGGCGAGATTAGAAAAGCCCTCTTCCACCTCGCTTACGGTTCTTACGCAAACGACATCAGCGCGCTGCGAAAGTCCGCCAATCAACATATCCTTCCCGTTGCTCAGGCAACCTTCTGTCCCCTACGAGGAGAGGTATCGCATGGATAACGCTTGTATACCGCACCAATGTCATTTGCCGACCCCTGTGTCATATTCTTTTAGAAAGGAGAATATATTCAACATCACCTTTTTCGACACCCCATATGATGCAGCCATGGATACTATTGCTAAAAGAAAACAGCTCGGCAGTCACGTGCGGCGGCTCCGTAATGAGCACCAAATAAACCGCAAGCAGTTCGCGCTTATGATAGGTATGGACCGCGGTTATCTGGCGGGCATCGAAACGGGCAAATACAATGCCACCTTCGATAAGCTTGTCGACATCGCCGACGGGTTCGGCATCACGCTCTCAGAACTGCTTGAAGGTGTTGGCGAACCGGAAGACGCTGCACACGACAGCCACTAACGGCTAACACGCGTTGATAACCTGATGGCGCGTTATGCACCGCGCTTAGCTACGTGTGCCTCCATGTGCTCATCTTTGATGAGACTCCACCCCTTCGGCGTGACCGCGTACGCATTCGCGCGCTGACCCCCGTCCTCGGCGTAACACACATTTCGACGCACGCACTCGCTGGCAACCAGTCGCCTGCAGGCGTGCCGCACCCGCGCTTGCGAGTACCCCAACGCATCGCTGATCTCTCGGTAAGAAACGTTCGGAACCGTGCGGCTTTTCTCGGCCCGGTCGGCCAAATAGCTGAGCACGTTACATTGCACGCGCCGCGTTTCTTCCTTGCTCGTTCTCGGCATGAACCCATCACTTCCATCGTTTACCCAAGGGTGTACTTACTTTTCGCCCTTCAACGGTTGCTTTATTTTAGCAGGTTATTTGTCTGTTTGTGGAATATCTTCATCATTTTTCATAGCTGCGGTTGCGCCGCGTGCGTGTGGCCTATAATTCCAGCTATTGCCACCCGCAAAAAACGAGAGAAGGAGCTTCCACCATGGCAACCGACAATCTGCCTAGCTTGGACAGTCTGTCCAACTTGCTGATCACCTCTGACGACCTGGGCCGCGCGAAAGAGGCCGAGTTCGTCCGCAGCATCAAGAGCGACAAGGTGAAGATGCTGGTGTCCGACAACCAGATCTCCTGCGTCATGCTGGCGCCTGAGGTGTACAACGCGATGCGCGAAGCCGCCGAGCGCGTGGTGAAGGCGAGCGTCGCCCAGTAACTGGTACACAGAACAACGCGGACGTAGGGCCGCGAACCAAATAGCCCCGGATGCGACTCGTATCCGGGGCTATTTGCATTATGCTTCGGTGGGCTCGGAGAAGCCCTCGGTGTTCTGGCGCAGAAGTTCGGTGTAGGCTTCTTTGCTGATGCCCTCCCCCGCCGTTGAAATGGTGAAGGTGACCGTATTGCCTTCTACCTGGCCCTCAAGATACGAGGAGCCGAACGTTTCCTGCGCGTTGGCAAGCATCTGGTTTGCCTGGCTGGGGTCTGGTAATGTAATGCTGATGTGGCTGCGCTCCAGAAGACCACGGGAGTTGAAACGTGCCGTTTCGACGGTTTCACACAGCTGACCATCAGGGGCCTTCGTGAGGTAGCGATACTCCACCTGTGGGGAGCCGACGAGCGTCTGCGCCTCAGCGGCCTGGCGGAAGAAGGGAATGTCCTCCCCTGCCACGGCCATGGCAGCCGCCCCCGCTGCCGCAAGCGCGGCGACAGCCACCAACGCCACGCCCGCCATCATGACGCTGCGACGCGGTCGAGGGGTGTCGATCTGGGCGGATGCTGCGGGTGCGGGTGGCGCTGGCACAGCAGGTGCAGGCGCAGGCGCTGCCGCGGGAGCCGGAGTAGGTGCAGGTGCTGGCACAGGAGCCGGAGTAGGTGCGGGTACTGCCGCAGGAGGTTCCGGAACGTCAGCTGGAGCGGAAGCAGCGGGTTCAGATGCGGAAGAGGCCGCGACGTTGGGAGCCTGTTCAGCAGGCTCTTTTGGGGCAGGTTCGGGTGTGCTTGTTTCGCTGTCAGAAGCTTCCGAAGTTGGTTCTGCTTCAGCAGGGGCTTCTTCGTCTGGTTTCGAAGCCGGCTTGGTATCCGCGGTGGTCTCATCGGCTGCGGCTTCCGACACGAGTTCGGGCTGGACATCCTCCGACTGCTCTTCGGGTGCTTCTGCGGTTGCCTCTTCATCCAAAGCGTCTTGATCAGCCTCAGTTGAAGATTCCGCTTTGGCCGTAGCCTCAACGGGCTGCTCTTCTTTTGTAGCGGGCTCCGGATCGACGGTGCCCCCAGCGGGCTTTTCTTCGGGTTCGGATTCAAGATCGGACTCGAAATCGGACCAGAGTTGATCTTCTTCCTCGCGCTCGGGCGTGGGCTCGGCGGGCTTGCGCCCCGGCTTGAGATTGGTCACGGGAGCAAGTTCGGCGTTGGGCTTTGCCGTGTGTTCAGAAGCTTCGGCGGCTTCCGACGGAGGCGTGGGCTCGGCTTTCTCGGCCTTTGGTTCAGGATGAATCTCCTGTTCAGGCTCTTGTTCGGATGCTTCTTCAGATACAGCGTCCTCTTCGACTGCCTGTTCCTCTTCGGGCTCTTGCTCGGGCGCTGGCTCAGGCTCGATCTCTTTCACCGGCTCGGGAGTGCGTTGGGGAAGCGGCTCGCCGGGTGTGGGCAGGTCGGCAAAGCGGCTGCGGATGGAGGGCTTGGGAGGCTCGGGCTGCGAGGCCGGCTCCGCTACAGCGGACTCCGCCACTACAGGCTCCACCACCGCTTCCGGCTGAAAAGCGGGCGCCTCGGGTTCGGGCTGTGGCTCATCCTCCGGCTCTGCACCGCCAAGCAAAGCCGACAGATCGAACGGCTCCGCCTCTTCAACAGGCTGGGCAGCGGCGGGCTGGCTGTCCTCCTCCGGCACGCCAAAGAGAGATGCCAGTGAGAAGTCAGGCTCCGGCTCGGGCTCGGGCTGGCGGGAGGCCTCTTCCACCGGCGGAGCCCCAAAAAGCGTCGCCAAATCCACTGGCTCATCCGCAGCAGCCGCAGGCTGCGACACCTCCGCAGCCTCAGTACCCCCGCCAAGCAGGGACAACAGGAAGTCATCCGAGCCAGCCGAGGCGGCCTCACGCGCCGGGGGCTCAGCCTCAATCACCAGAGGTTCATCACCCAAGCCGGCAAAGCTCAACGCAAACGCGGGCGCCGCGGGCTTGGGGGCATCCCCAGGCTGGGAGGCGCCGTGCCAGGCGGCGAGGGCGGACCAGATATCAGTAGTTTGCTCATCTTCCCCCGAAACGGCGGGGGCCGCGGCCTCCGGAGTGGGGGCTGCGGCCTCGGATTCGTCATGCGCCACGGAGAAGAGGGCGTCGAGGGACAGGGTGTCGGACGTACTAACGGGTTCCTGCATCGAGTTTCCTTCGTTTTGTCGCCATCGGTTACTTCGTTTCATTGCCGGACGGGCGCGATGCGCGGGAGCGGGCTGCAATGAGGCACGCAACGCCCGCCGCGCCAGCGCCAGCGGCCAGCGCTCCCAGCACGGCTGCTGCCAGGTGTGCCATGTCGGCGGCCGAGGGGCGCGGCGGCACGCTTGTGCGAGCAGCCTCCACCGCCTCGGGCTGGAACTGGGCAAACCAGGGTCCCACTCCCAGCGCGCCCGCGGACGCAGAAGACGCGACCTCGTTAAAAGTCGCGTCTGAAACCTCATTGCTTTGTGCGGGGATCGCCCCTTCGGCAAGCCCCGGACTATCCGGAGGAACCGGGGTGCTTGCCCACGCGGGTGCGGCGCACATCCCGGGCGCCATCACAGCCGCGGCCAGCAGCAGTGCCAGCCCCGCCGTTTGGGCCGAAGCCCGGAAGCGCTCCCCCACTGCGGGCGAACACTTCCGGGCCAAAGCGGCGTTTAACTCACTTGAGCGCCGCGGGGGCCCCGCGAGGTGCGCGGGGCCGAACATCACAGGAGAGGTGGCTTGCTTCACCGGCGATCGCCTCGGGTGCTCCGACGACGCGCCGTCACCGCCAAGCCAGCAGCCAGAACCGCCAAGCCCAGAACCGTGCACGCCAAAGGACCATTCGCATCGCCCGTCTTCAATAGGTTCATACCCTGATCAAGTCCACGGTTGATGCCATCAATCGGGTCGGTAGGTGCCGGCGCCGCAATAGGTGCGAACCTCACTTCAAGGGTATGTCCATTGGACACATCGGCCAGATAGTAGCTCGAACCATTGAACGGCATCCACACGCCATCAATACACAGCGCGGTCACCATGTAACCCTGGTATGGCAGGAAGGAGAACGTCTGCCCCTTGCCATGCTCCACGCGCACCTCGCCCGACGGAGAAACAATACCGCCGTAATTATTCGTCACGCCCGCCTTGATAATGTGGAACGTCGGATCAACGTCTGGCGGCGGCGTAGGCTCAGCACCCTTAGCGCGGAACGCCACGTAAATCTTGTGACCAGCCTTCACATTCTCGAAGGTGTAGCTGGTACCTGGGTTATCCACGCGCTTGCCATCAACCTCGACGTAGTCAATCACATAACCATCGTCTTTAGGCTTGAATACAAACGCAGCATCTTCACCATCAACAACTTCGACGGTACCCGACGGCGAAATACTACCGTTTTCTCCAGCTTTAGCTGTGATGTAGTGCGTATTCACCGAAGGACCAGGCGTCGGCGGGTTCACATTACCCTTGCTCTTAAAGGTGACGTACAAGTAGTAGTTCTTCGACTCTGTTGTCTGAACGGTATAAGACGTACCAGGATTAGGAGCAGTCTTGCCATCAACCGTCACCGATTCCACTTCGTAGCCAGAATTCGGATAGAAGGTGAAGGTGACACTTTCGCCCACGTTGACCGTCTGCGGCGTTGCAGGGGAAATACGACCACCAGGGCCCGCCTGACCAGTAACAATGGCCTTATCAGGCTGAGGCGTCTCAACCTTTTCGAACACGCCTTGTACTGTGTGCGGCCCGCGAATGTCACCGAGCGTATACGAACCAGAAGCCCACAGCGAAGGACTCACCGGCGACCCATCCAACAGTACGTTTGCCAAGCGGTGATCCGCCTTCGGCGTGAACTTAAACGCAAGGGACTGACCTTCCTCAACGGACATGGTGCCACTCGGAGAAACCGAGCCCATCGTCTTGTCGTTAACAGAAGACGTTACGTCGTAGAACTTCGGCGCAGGAGTGGGTTCCTGCGTCTCGCGGAAGGTAACCACAAGGTTGCTCTCCACCTGGACATTCTTTATCTCGTAGGTATAGGAACCGTCAAAGTTAGCGTCCTTTACGCCATTCACCGTTACGGTATCGGGGACGTACTTATCGGATGCAGGCTTAAAAGTAAACGTCTGGTTTCCACCGCGCTCGACCCGTGCCTCCAGAGGCGACACGGTACCACCTGCACCATTCACGGACGCATGAACCACCACGTAATCAACCACTGTTTCCTTATGCTGGAACGAGGCGGACACCACGGTATCGGCAGCCAGGTCAAACGTGTTATCAAGCTTGAACTGGTTGTTCGCAATGCGACCTGTTGCGTCAGTCGACTTACCGTTTTGCAGCACCGTCAGCGACTGCAAAACGTAATCGCTATCAGGCTTCACGGTAAACGTGGTGGACTCCCCGTTCGGCACTTGCAAGTCGGTGGGCATAATGGAACCACCAGCACCGGCGCGAGCCGTAATCTTGTGCGTCTGCACCGGCTCAGGAGTGGCCTCCCCTTCCGCCAGCTTCTTGAAAGCAACATCAATCACGAGGTCTTCCGTCACGTCCGGAACCACGAACCAATAGCCGCCAGCGGCACCAGGTTCATCATGTTCCGCGAACAACGAAGCGCGTGCACCGAACAGCGAGAACGTAGCCGGCTCCGGAGAAGCCTTGCCTATCTCATGGAATTCAATGTGATCACCGTTCGCCGTAATGCTTTCCACACCGTAGCCCGGTTTCGGGTATACGTAGAACGGCTCGCTTGTTCCACCTTTCTCTACGGTAGTGAACGTGGGGGTAACCACACCAGCATCATGAGTATTAACTTGCTGCTGCACCTTCACCTTCACCTGAACATCCACATTCAAGTTGGGATCTTCGGGTTCCGTAGCATCAATGTGCTCGAATACGGCGCGCACTGTTTGGGCAGCGGTCACGTTATCAAGCGTAAACGTACCACCTTCAGGCGTAAATGCTTTCTCTTCCGCGCCCACCAGCATGTGCTTCACTTGGTAGCCCGCGTTCGGCTTCACAAGGAAGCTCACGCTCTGGTTCTCGGCCACCTGCACAGCACCACGCGGCGAGATGGAGCCACCGGTTGTCGCGGAGGCAAACACCTCATACATCGTGGGCAGCTCTTGGTCGGGCTCGCCCAACTCTTGCTCATGGAAGGTGGCGTATATCGTAGTCTCTGCCTTCACATTCGTGAGCGTCAACTGCGACTTATTCAACTTGGACAGAACAGATTCGCCATCAACCGTCACATCGTCCAAGACGTAATCTTGGTTCGGCATGAACGTAAACGTCGTGGCGTTTTCGCCCTTTTTCACGCGTACATCACCGGATGGCGAAACAATGCCGTTGGGGCCGGCGCTTGCATGGATAACCACGTACTCAGGTTCAACCGGCTGGGTAGTCTTCTTCTGGAACTCAGCACGGATGGTGTGGTTGTACACCACGTTGTCAAACGTGTAGAAACCATCAGCAACCGCCTGAGGCACTTCGGCACCGTCCACCAGCACGCGCACCAGTTCGCACTCGGCGTCGGGCGAGAAGGTGAACGTCTGAGACTCGCCGCGATTCAGAACCTTCGTGCCGCTGGGGTCAATGGTGCCGCCCGCAGAAGCCTCGGCCGTAATGGTGAGCACCTGCGACGCCTTGAACGTGGCGTTAATGGTGTGCGGTGCCTGCACGTTCGGGAACGTGTAGGACAAGCCCGGGTTGGATACTCGCTGACCATCAACCGTCAACGTAGCAAGTTCATAGCCCCTCTCGGGCGCTATGGTAAACGTGGCATCCTGACCCAACGTCACCGACACATCACCCGCAGGACTGATGGAGCCGTGCTCGCCAGCACTAGCCGCAATAATTACGCTGCCGGTAGGCTGATCGGGGTCGACATCCGGGTCGGGGTTCGTCCCCTGCTGTGCGAAGTAGGCGTGAATGGTACGGTTACCCTGCACGTTGGAGATGCGATGCGTACCCGCAGCCATTTCGTCTTGTGAGAGCTCATAGGGAGCCTCGGAATCCTTGTCCACCACCACGCGGTACAGTTCATAGCCATCGTACGGTGCGAAACGGAACGAGAGGGCACCGCCATGGACAACGGACTGGTCACCCTCGGGCTCGATGATGCCACCAGCCGAAGCGAAGGACGACACCGTGTGAACCGCAGGAGGCTCCACCGACGAGTCAGCTTCGAACGTAACCCCAATGGTCATATCAGCTGTCACATCAAATATGGTGTAGCTGTAGCCCGAGAAGTCAAAGGCTTTGCCACCCACGGTAATCTGAGACACCTTGTAGCCTGCATCCGGAATGAACGAGAACGTCTGAGACGAACCGCGCGCCACCGTTACTGCACCAGCAGGCGAAATCTTGCCGCGCCCACCGTTGACCGAGGCCGTGATGACCGGGTCAAGCACCGGCTCAGGGTTGCTCACACGCTGGAACTCAGCATGCAGCTTTGCGGGTGCCACGACCGGAGCAAACGTATAGGAGTTGTTCTGAACAGCAACCTCAGTGCCCCCAACCGTCACCTTAGCCAGTTCCCAACCAGCATCCGGCACGAAGGTAAACGTAGGCGTGGAACCCGCAGCCACCGTTACATCGCCAGACGGCGACACGGAACCACCCTGACCAGCGCTCGCCGAAATGACAAGAGGCTCAGGAGGCGTCGGCTTAGGATCATCAGGCGTGGCCGCGCGGAAGGTGACCTTTACGGGCACGTCGTTGTGCACATCGGTAAGCGTGTAGGTGAAGCCATCGACAACAACAGGCTGACCATCCACTGTTACCTTGTCAATAACGGAATTTTCCGCAGGCGTGAACAGGAAGGTCTGGGTACCACCATCCCTCACGCGAATCTCACCCGCAGGAGAAACGGAACCGCTGCCGCCCTCAACACTGGCCGTTACCGTGTGGTACGTGGGCGCGGGAGGAGTAACCGTTTCCAGAACGAAGGTTGCGTTCAGCTCGTGAGGACCAGAGATGTTGCTCAAAGTGTAGGTGCCATTGGTAACCGTGATCGGGGCATCATCCAGCGTCACAGCCGACAGCTTGTAGCCAGCTTCGGGCACGAATGTGAACGTAACACTCGAGTTATCAGCGGCATCAAAGGTGCCGGACGGAGACACGGTACCACCCTGGTTGGCCGTAGCGGTAATCACATGGCTTACCGGAGGAGTCGGAGGCTCAGGATCAACACTCGCATCTCGCTCCACGAACTCAGCACGCAAGGTGCAGTCATTTGCAACATCGGACAGCGTATACGTGCTATCAGTTTCCGCGTTGAAACCAACAACGGGATTGCCATCCAACGTCAGCGATTCAAGCTTCATGTCCTTGTTCGGCGTGACGATGAACGTTTGCGAGCCACCCTTGACTACACGCACGTCACCCTCTGGAGACAGGGAGCCACCAGCACTTGAAGTAACGTGAATGGTGCGGTACTCAGGAACCTCAGGATTATCCGGCTGAGTGCTCTTGGTTTCAAACGTCGCAGACACCGTAAGAGCAGTTGTTATGTTATTCAAACGCAGCGTACCAGAGGCAGACACCTCTGAGATCTTCTCGTCGTTACCCACCTTGACAGAGGTCAATTCACTGCCGGTGTTGGGCGTAAAGGTGAGCAGCAGCGAGCCATGCTCGGCAACCTTGGTTGTGCCCAAAGGCGAAACAGTACCGTCGCCCGTTGATGACGTGGTCACATCGTACATGGTCGGCTTAACTGGCGGCTTTTCGTCATCCGGAACTTGCTCGAACTCAACCGCAAGAGTCGTGTTTTGAGAAATATTGGCAAGCGTGTAGGACAGGCCAGACCAATTGAACGTTTCGCCATCCAGCGTAATAGACTTCACCCGATACTTGTTGTCATCCGTATCATTCGGCGTGAAATAGAACGTCTGGGTTGCACCAGGGGCCACCTCAAAGGTACCTGCGGGCGAAATCGTGCCCCCCGCGCCAGCCACAGAGGCCTCCACCTGATAGCGCTTCTGGTCATCCGGCGTGGTGGTATCGCGCTCAAAGGTTGCCTGCACCGTGGTGTTCTCGGTTACACCAAGAAGACGATAGGAGTTGTTCTGAACATCGTCGGTCACAGGCGTGCCACCAACCGTCACCGTGGACAGGTGCCAGCCAGCATCGGCCGTGAACGTGTACAGCACGTCTCCGCCGGACACGACACGCGTCACACCAGAGGGCGAAATGGTGCCGCCCGTGGTGGCGCTGGATGTAACCTCATAGGTCACCGGAGCGGGAGGCGGCGTCACACCGCCCTCAGGTTCATCAAAAACCGCATGAACGGAAGCTTCGTCCGTACCTGCTGATAGCGTGTAGGAGTTGTCAACCACTTCAACGGGGCTATCGTTTACCGTGAGACTGCTCAACACCATACCCTCATCGGGAATGAGGTAGAACGTCATCGAGCGATCGGCTGCCACGCGCATTTGACCAGCCGGTGAAATGGTGCCCGGGCCTTCGGAGGTAGCCTTCACCGTACGGTAGGTAGGCTCAACCGGCGTCGAGGCATCAAGCTCGAACGAGACAGTAATAGTGATATCCATACGGATGTTAGACACCGTGAAGCTATTGTTCTTCAGGGTGGCTGTCTTGTTGTTTACCAGGACATTCTTCACATGATAGCCAGCCTCGGGCGTTACCGTGTAGGTAACAGACGATCCCTCAACCGCCTTCGTCACGTCGGCGGGCGAAATGGAGCCGCCCTTTGTGAGAACAGATGCGGTAAGTTCGTATGTCTTGGGCTGCGGTGTTGGCTCGCCCTTGGACTCAACGAAGGAAACATCCACCGTCACGTCAGACTTCATGGCGTCCAGCGTGAGCTTGGTCATTTCAGCCGTGTTCTCCGTGTAGGTGGTCGTACCATCCGCATCGGTTACGGTAACTTCACCAACAACGAAACCCTCCTTGGGATAGAAGAACACCGTCTGGGAAGCGCCTGCCGCTACCTTGGTAGTGCCCTCAGGCGAAACTGAGCCGTTCTCGCCCGCGTTTACCGTGAGGTTGTAGTAGTCGGGCTCCGTCGGATCGACCTGCTTCTGCTTGAAAGTGACAGCAATTGTGTGAGTGCTCGTCACGTTGTCGAAACGATACGCACCGGCAGCTTTAGCATCAGGGTTAGCCGTACCGTCTATCGTTACTTCGTCAATCTCATAGCCAGCTTGCGGGATGAACGTGAAGGGCATGGAGCCACCCTGGGCTACCTGCACCGTGCCGGATGGCGAAATAGAGCCACCAGATCCAGCTGTAGCGGTAATGTCCCACATCGTAGGCACGGGCAGAGGCTCTCCCCCGCTGCTTACTGCGCGGAACGTGCCTTCAACCGTGGTGTTTGCCATCACGGAATCAACCGTGTAGGACAGGCTGGTCGCCTTCACCGGATCGCCACCGTTAACGGAAATCGTATCCAGTGTGTAGTCCTCCTCCGGCACAAACGTGAATGTTTGAGAAGCACCAGCCTTCACGCGCACCGTGCCGGACGGCGAAACAGTGCCGCCCTTGTTGTCCTTGACCGAGCCCTTCACCGTGTAATACACGTCGTCGGGCACCTCAATGCCGGTCGTCTTGAACGTGGCTACGAGTTCGCAGCTTTTGCTGATGTTCTTCAGCACGTACACGCCACCGTTAACGTCCGAAGTGACATCCTGATCATCCAACGTAAGCGTATCAAGCACATAGCCCGTCTCGGGATACAGATGGAACGTCGCCGACTCACCCGGCTTCACCGTCTGCGAAGCGGGCGTGATGGAACCACCCTCGCCAGCCGTAGCGCTCACCGTGAACGTGTCCGGATCAGGAGGCGTAGTGCCCTCTTCTTTGTACGTGACTGTAACCGTCACATTAGACGTGATGTTAGACACCTTCAAAGAGTTGTCTGTCACGGCAACCAGCTCTGCGCCCTGCCCACGGTCAACCGACACGGTGTTGATGATGTAACCGTCTTCCGGAGCAAAGGTAATGGTAGCTTCCCCACCTTCATTCACTTTAGTGGTAGCACTAATGGCAGCAGTACCGCCATTGATAGCAACAGCACCATTGCCGTCTTTGACATGAGCCGTTACATCATATTGCTGAGTGACATCTATTTCCTTGAACGTTGCACTGATGGAGTGATCTTTGGTTACGTTCTTGAACGTGTACTCATCATTCGCAAGCTGATCAAGCGCAGGTTTATTATCTACCGTCACACTTTCAATGGTATAGCCTTCATTGGGTTCAATGCTGAAGGTGATGTCAGCACCATCTTCAACTTTAACCGCACCATCCGTGCCACTGGGCATGATGGAGCCGCCTTCACCCGCTGAAACCATAATGGTATGCGGCTCGACAGGCGTGGTCTTCTCTTGGAACGTTACATGAATAGAGCTGTCAGCTTCTACGTTAGTGAACGTGTAGTACTTATCGTCTGCTAGTTCACCCTTTTTGTTCGTGCTATCCCCGCCGATAAACACACCAGCGATCTCGTGAGTGCTATCAGGCTCGATAGTAAACACCGCATCCTCGCCGTGGACAACTTCAACTTTGCCGCTTGGAGTGATGGTGCCACCTTCATCGGCAGAAGCATCAATGTAGTGTTTCACTATCGGCTGGTCAGCCGGCGCAAACGTAGCATAAATGGAGCCACCTGTAGTGACGTTTTCGAAGTCATAGACGTACTCCGAGCGGGGAGAATCCGGAACCTCAATGTCCTTGCCGTTCACGGTGACTTTCTCGATGACGTAATCAGTGCTTGCTGCAATCTTGAAACCTTGGTTGGTGCCCAGGGGCACTTCAACTTTGCCGTCAGTAATAGTGTTATCAGGATTGACGGCCGTTATAGTGCCATTCTCACCATGCGACACCGTGATGATCGCCGTGCCGGTGGGCTTGTCGGGGTCTTCTGGGTCGGGAGTGGTGCCTTGTTTTGCGAAATAAGCTTTGATGGCGTGATGGGCCTGGACATTGGTCAGGCGATAGCCATTAACGGGCAACTTTTCGTTTTCAAGCGTTTCCGCATCAGCTGTACCTTCGTCAATTACTACCTTATAAAGTTCGTAGCCGTCGATGGCGGCAAAGGTGAAGTTCATGGCTTCGCCCTCAGCTACCGGCACGATACCTTCGGGTGTGATAGTACCACCCGCGGTTGCTTCGGCGGTAATGTTGTAGAACTTTGGATCAGGCGTAACGTCGCCTTCCTGCTTCTTCCCGAACGCAACCTCGATGGTGGTGTCGTTTGTCACATTGAAAAGAGTGAAGCTAGTGCCACTGAAAGCGCTTGAACGGCCATCAATAGCAATAGAGGTAACTTTATAGCCCTCGTCAGGGACGATGGAGTAAACGGGCGACGAGCCGCGCGGTACGGTATGAACACCGGAGGGCGTGATGGTGCCACCAACGCCGTCTTTCACGGTGGCGGTAACAATGGGGTCAGCCGGAGGCTCAGGGGCGCTGACACGCTCAAACTCGGCGTGCAACTTGGCATCTCCCGTCACCGGAGCGAAGGTATAGATATTGTCCTGAACAGCAACTGGCTGATTATCTACCGTGACCTCGGACAGCTGCCAACCAGATTCAGGGATGAAGGTAAATGAGGGAGTTGAGCCCTTCGCCACCGCCACATCACCGGACGGCGACACAGAGCCACCTTGACCAGCATCAGCCGTAATCTTAAAAGTATCAGGAGGTGTCGGATTGGGCTCGTTATCCTCAAGTGCGCGGAATGAAGCGACCACGGTCGTGTCTTTATGTACGTCAGTCAAAGTGTAAGTGAAACCGTCAACAGCAACTGGTACATTATTAACCTTGACCTCATTGAGCGTGTACTGACTTGCATCGTCAGGCGTGAACAGGAAGGTCTGCGTGCCGCCGTCTTTCACGCGAGTTGCACCCGCAGGAGAAACGGAGCCATTGCCACCTTCAACGCTGGCCGTCACCGTATGATAGGAGGGCTGCGGGTCAACAATCGACTTCGGGGCGAACGTCGCCGTCACAGTGTGATCAGACGTACCCATATCAAGCGTGCATGCGCCATCTGTAACGGCTAGTACGGTACTCCCATCCTTCACTTCTTTTAGTTCGTAGCCAGCATCGGGCGTAAGTACGAATGTTACCGTGCTGTTATCAGCGGCTTCGAACGTACCGCTAGGAGATATCGTGCCGCCCGGACCAGCCGTAGCAGTTACTTTGTGAGTATCGGGAACTGAGGGCTTCGAGTCGCCCTCTTCAAGCGCCGTGAACTCAGCATAAAGCGTGTAATCTTCCTGAACGGTTAGCGTATAAACACCATTTGTAACTTCGTCAGTAACAACCTGGGAATTGGTGCCGTTCGTTAGCGTGAGCGATTTCAGCTTTTTACCATCATTAGGTCTCACAACGAATGACTGCTCGCCGCCCATAGGCACGCGGACGTCGCCCTCGGGCGAGAGAGAGCCACCGTCGCCAGAAGAGGCGCTAATGGTGCGGTACTCGGGAGCATCAGGGTTGGTGGGCTGCTCGCTTGCAGGAACAAATTCCACCGTGAGTTCATGTCCAGTGGTTACATTCGTCAGGCGAAGGGTGCCAGAGGCTGTCACCTGTGAAGTATAATCTGTCTCGCCTTCCTTAACCGACTTAAGCACATAGCCTTCGCTCGGCGTAAAGGTAAGCAGGAGTGAACCCTTGTCGGCAACTTGCGCTGTAGCAGGTGAAACAGAACCGTTTCCGTTCGGAACTGTCGCACTTACTGTATGCATGTCCGGCACAACCGGAGGTACTTCGCCGCCCTCGGTATCGACCGCCGCAAATGTCACTTCAAGCGTCGTATTTGCGGTGATGTTGGCCAGCGTGTAAGACAAACCGGACCACGGAATCACAGTATCATTCACTATAACTTGTGTAACTTTGTAACCCGTCTCAGGAGTGAAATAGAACGTCTGGGTGCTGCCAGGGGCTACTTTGCTCTCGCCCGCAGGAGACACCGAACCCATGGTTTCATCGTTGACGGAAGTCGTAACCGTAACAGGGGTGGGAACGTCGGGGGCAGCATCACGCTCGAAGGTTGCGCGGACGGTGGTGTCTTCGGTGATGCCGAGGACACGGTAGGAGCCACCTTGAGCTTGTGAGGTTACATCAGTCTTATCCACCATTACTTGGGACAGATGCCAACCAGCATCGGGGGTGAACGTGAAGAGCATCTCTCCACCCGACACAACACGGGTCACGCCGGAGGGTGAAATGGTACCACCCGTTGACGCACTGGAAGTCACGTTGTATGTGGTTGGTACAGGAGGTACCTCCTGACCAGACTCAGGCTCGCCAAACTCAGCGGCAACAGTGACATTCTCCTTGCCCGCCGGAAGCGTGTAGGAGTTGCCAATCACCTCAACAGGTTCGCCACCCACCTTGAGACTCTTTAGCACTTTGCCAGAATCGGGAATAAGGTAGAACGTCACAGAGCGGTCGGTTGCTACGCGCACTTGGCCAGACGGCGAGATGGTGCCGAACTCATTGGATGTAGCAGTGACCGTACGATAGGTAGGCTCAACCGGCGTCGTGGCCTCAGCCTTAAAGGTAGCCTTGATAGTGGCAGCGCCCTTTACCTCAGACACCGTAACCTTGTTGTCTTTGGTCTCAATCTTTACGTTGCCGCTACCCTCGCTTGCCGTGACAGTGTTAAGCGTGTAGCCAGCTTCGGGGGTCACCGTATACGTGACGGACTCGCCGTCAATCACCTCAATATCACCAGCAGGTGAAATAGTGCCGCCTGTCTCTGCAACAGAAGTCAACTTGTGCTTCGTGATTGTAGGCGTCTGCTCACCAGCATCCGTGTTCGCCGTGCGGAATGTTACATCCACCGACACGTCGGACTTCATGGCATCCAACGTCAGCTTGGTCATTTCAGCCGTGTTTTCCGTGTAGGTGGTCGTGCCATCACCATCAGTTACGGTTACTCCGCCAACAACAAAACCTGTATTGGGATAGAAGAATACCGTCTGGGTAGCTCCGGCTGCTACGCGGGTAGTACCCAACGGAGATGCCGAACCATCAGAGCCAGCGGTCACCGTCAGGTTGTAGTAGTCGGGCTCAACAGGAGCGGCCTTCTTTTTGAACAGGGCCTGGATGGAGTGAGGCTCTTGCACGTTGTCGAAGCGGTACGATCCTGCTTTCACAGCATCGGCATTGTTCACGTCATCTATCAGCACCTGATCCAACTCATAGCCCGAGTTGGGGATGAAAGTGAAGGGCATGGAGCCGCCCTTGGCTGCCTTTATTGTGCCCGACGGCGAGATAGTACCACCGGAACCAGCCGTGGCTGTAATATCAAAGGTGTCGACAGGAGGCTGCGTCTCGCCAGAGTTCAACGAACGATACGTAACCTCAATGGTGGTGTTTTTCGTCACGGGGCCTACCGTGTAGGAGGAACCCTGCGGCGCAAATGCCGCACCGTCATCCACCTTTACCGTATTTACCACATAGCCCTCTTCGGGCAAGAACGTGAACGTCTGCGAGCTGCCAGCCTTCACGCGCGTCACGCCAGACGGCGAAATGCTGCCGCCCTTACCGCCGTCTTGAAGATCCGCCACAAAAGCGGTCACCGCGTAGTAAGTGTCTTCAGGCACCACAACACCACTGGCCTCAAACTCGGCAGTCAGGGTGTAATCGCTTTGTACGTTATCAAGAACGTACACGCCGCCAACAACCTTGCTAGCCACGTCAGACGCCGTGCCATCCTTGGGCGTCAGCGTTAGCGACTTAAGACGCATATCCTTGTCGGGGTAAATATAATAGGTCGCAGAAGAACCCTGCGTTACTGTCGTTTCAGCAGGCGAAATAGTGCCGCCCTCGCCCGCAGTCGCCGTACCGGTAAACGTCTGCTTATCAAGCTTGAACGTGACAACTACGTTGATGTTTTTGTCGACGTGTTGGAGTGTGATGGTGTTGTCATCCAGCTTGTTCTTGGCATCTGCGCCGTTCGCAGTAACGGTATCTACGACGTAGCCCTGATCAGGCGCTACCGTTATAGTCGCAGTGGCATCTTGCTTTACTGACTGAGTGTCGGGTTGTACCGTGCCGCCCCCGCCCGTTACTGATGCGTTAACGGTATAGGTGGGCACCGGAACTGGCGTGCCTTCCTTGTACTTTACGATTACTGTGGTATCAGCGGTTACCGCAGAAATTTTGTAGGAGTTGCCAATAACCTGAACCTTTTGAGCACCTTTGCCGTCGCCCAGATCAACCTTCACCTCATCGATGACATAACCATCATTAGGTGTGAAATAGATAATGGCAGGTTTGCCTTTTTCAATCTCAGTACTAACTGTATCGCCAGGTGTACCATTATCAATAGCCACCTTGCCGTTGCCAAGAAGACCACCATCAACGCTTGCACTCACCGAGAACTTGGTTTCAGGCTCAACCGGCACGGCTTCGAAGGTTGCGGAAATGGTGTGGTCAGCCTTTACCTCAGTAAACGTGTAAGTATTGCCTACAATCTGACCGGTGACATCATCAGAGTCAACCGTGAGCGACTTGAGGACGTAGCCCTCGTCAGCCCTAATCGTGAATGTAATAGAGCCGCCATCGGCTACCTTAATCTGACCATTATCATCACCACTGGGAGAAATAGAGCCATGTTCAGGCGTTTCCACCGTGATGGTGTGTTCATTTTGACTGGTGCCTTGCCATGCAATTGCAAACATACCAAGGCTCGTCGTATCGAACACAGCCTTTCCGTTTTCTACCTTAGGTGTGTACTTAGTTATTTTACCCTCACTGTCCATGCCAAAAATGACAGGATCAGTACCTTCGGGGATACCTACGGGAACCGGAATTGAGACAGCCACCTTACCCATAAACGGTGCCTGACCAGAAGTACCCGTCAAGTCGATTTGCCAAGCGTTGCCCACGATAAGACCAGCAGCCGCCTGTTGTAGAGCAGAGTATGCCGGGGATTCCGAAGCAAGCGTAGCAACGTTCAGCACAGCAAGATAATGCAAAGAACCTTTAACGGACACGTTGTCTTTGGTTCTTTCACCATCCGTGTAGTTGCTCGACACTGTCACCGTGATAGTGGTTTCAACGGATTTCTCCGTCTCGTCGGTCACTTTTATTTTGTAGACGTAAGCGTACCCATCCTTGAGCGTATCAACGTGATTCCATAAATCATATGTTGCATATGATTTATCTTTGGTGTCAGTACCCCCGTAAGTAAAGGAAATATCGTCGGTCACAGGAGCATTCAAGTCATCGGCTTTGTAAACCGTACGCGTCCAGTCATAGGTCAATGCGCCTTGACCTTTTGCCACAACCTCAAGATTGTACTTTTCGCTACTTATTTTCCCAAGCGGAGCGGCAAAATCTTCGGTCTTGGAAACCACCTCCAAGGTTTGCAGCGTTAGCACGTTAACCGTGCTGGTTGCCTGGAAGCCGTTACCGTTATCTTCAAAGCCGCCACTTCCCGATACCGATGGTTCCGGCGCTCCGGCTGCGGAAGCGGGGAGCGGCGTGTATGATATGAGCAGGCACATGCACAGCAGTGCCGCCAAAATCTTGTGAGCATACCTTCTCATAGCCTGCATCTCTACTTCCCTCTTCCTAGTTCAGTACCGAGACGGTGAGCTTGGCGGCCGCTTGGCCTACCAGCTGCTCGTCTTCTTTGTCGTGGGCGTAGAACACCGCCGTGCACGGATAGTCGCCCGCATCCAAATCGACATCGAGTTTCGCCTTTTGGATGTGGTGGTTCGGTTCAATAAGCCCCGACGTGTAAATGGTGTCGCCCGTGTCGTCGCGCGTGATTTCCACCTTCATGAGGTAGGGGTTGTTCGGCACGTTTTCTATGCGCAACTCGGCCTCGGAGGTGCCGTCCTCCAGCTGCACGGTGGAGGCAATGGAAATGTTGAACATGCCCTCCTCCACAATGCGGTCGAGCTCCGCTTGAATCTCTTCCTGCGTTTTACCTTCCAGCTGGCCTACTGCGGCGTTCGGGTCGCGGCCGGCGCCGGTTTGGGCGAACAGTGCGAATGCAAGCACCGCCGCCACAATAAGCGCCAGCACGGCCACCGCAATGGCAATGTAGAAGCTGGCTGGTTTGCGGGAAAGCGCCGCGGGCACTCCACCCGCGCCCGAGGTGGCGGCATTGCCCTTGGACGCGTTGCCTTCTGCCACCTGCGCACTTGACGTATTGTGCGAACGCACGCCGCTCGCTTTGTCTCCCGTGAGGGAATTAACAAGACCATCGGAAGATGCTCTGCGACGTGTGACAATGGATGGAGTGTCCGCGGCGCGCTGGGCGCCCGCGGAGGAACGCGACGCAGACGCCCGGCCACCACCGGGCGCACCGGCGGCAGGTGTGCGCTGGCCCTGAGGGGCGTGCGCGGAGGGCTGAGTGGCCCCCGCCTGCCGCGGCGCGTCCGTCCGCTCGCGCGGCGGCGTTGATCCGGCGCGCTCGCGCTGCGGAGTGGTACGTTCGGTGTGGCGGTCGGGTGTCTGCATGGTTGATCGTGTTCCTTCTTTAGGTAGGTCTGGTAGACGCGCCCAGCGCGCCTACCAGGTGGTTATTGCGGGTTGTACTGGGTGGGGAAACTAGGCGCCGGCTCCGCCACCACCAGCTTCATCGCCACCGGAGGCGGAGGTGTCAGCGGGAGCAGCGTCGATTGTGTAAGTAATAGTGACCGCTTCAACAGCATTCTTATCGTATGCTTGCCTTAACTTTGAGGTTTTACCTTCGAGTTTAAGAGTCAAAACACCAGGCGCAGAGGCAGATGATGCAGCGCCGATCTCCCAGTCTTTAGAAGTTGCAAAAGCTGATCCCATATCCCAAGCAGTACTTGACGCCCCAGGAGTAAGTTTCAGGCTGATATCACCAATCTTAGTTGTAGTGTCAGTGGGGTCTGCTGTACCTGAAACATTAGCATCAGTTTTTAAAACCCATCCCTCCCCCTGCTTAGCTTCCGCCTTCGTCACCTTAATCGGGAATATCGAATTGTTCTTGATGCAATAGCCATCGTCCGCTGGTTTTGGTGCTGTAATCGACCCGCCGCCCATCTTTGCAATAATGGTCGCATTTAGGGGAATAGCTGCGCTAATCTGTCCGACAATCGTCTTCACAGATACGGTAGTGCTTTGCGAGTTAACCCCAGTTGTCGAGTTGTAATCAAAATCCTCCGGGGCGGTAACAGTGCCCTCCGGATCCGCAGCGAACGCTGGCACGGTTCCCATGGCCAGCACAGCCGACAGAGCCAATGCCGCTACTGTCTTTTTCTTCATGGCTTTTCCTCCTTTTGGTTGTAGCCATTTCCTTACATTTCTTCCCTCGCGCCACCCGTGAGCGAGGGCTTGTTCGAGTCGAGGTCATTGCGTCATCAACCACCTCGATCCCGTACTTCCAGCGCTAGCATGCGCATCACCCCATCACGTTCAGGGTCACCTTCGCCGCGGCCTTGCCGGCTTCTTCATGAGATTCCGCATCGAGCGCCGTGAACGTGGCCGTGGCGGGGTACGTGCCCTGGTCGAGGTCCTTCGTCAGCGTGATGTCCTCAATGTACTGGCCCGGCTTGATGGCCTTGGTCTCGTACACCACGTCGCCCGCTTGGGCCGGGTCGTCGGTGTCGAGCGTGATGGTGACCTGCATGAGGTAGCGGTTGCCCGGCACGTTTTCGATGTAGGCTTTGCCGGGGGCCGTGCCGTTGTCGAACTGGATGACACTGGCGATGGAGATGTTGAACATGCCCTCTTCAACGATGCGGTCGAGCTCGGCCTGCATTTCCTCCGGCGTCTTGTAGGGCGCCTGGCCCTCCAGGGCGTTGGAGTCGAAGAAGCTGTCCATACCGCCGCTTGCCAACTGCCAAATGCCGAAGGCGGCCGCCACAACCACCAACACCGCCACCACGGCGATGACGATGCGCGTGGTGCGCTTCTTTTTGGCGGCTGCGGGCGCGGGGGCTTCGGCGCCGGACTCGGGGGCGGGGGCGGCGCTGGGGTCGCTGGCCTGGGCGGCCTGCGCGGCCTGGGCCTCGTCGGCGGGTTCTGCCTGAGTTTGTTGTTTCTCTTCAGTCATGCGTTGGAACATCCTCCTCTATCGGGTTCGACCTTGGGGGGTCGCTTTTCCGTGTGGTGTGGTGCGGTGGTGCGGGCTTAGCAGGTGCTGCGCGTAATGCGGGAGCGCGGGCGCGCGAGTGAGCGCGGGCGCTGGTTGCGAGCGCGGCCGGCGCCGGGAACGGCAACGGGGCTGCGGCGTAGGGCCTCTACCCAGGTTGTCCGTAGGGCAAGGGCTCTGCCCTTGCCGGCAGCTACGTTTGACCTGCCTGTTCACCAATGCCAAGCGGCAAGGGTAGAACCCTTGCCCTACGGAATACTGGCAAAGGGAGCCCTTGTTGTGGCCCCCCTCCGTTTTAGGTATGCGAACAGACCGCGGCGTTACCTTCCTGCCGCGGCGTGCCACCACCGGTTGCTCCGCGTTGGAGCGTTCCGGGTGGAGCCGATATGTCATCCCCTCACTCATAAGGTATGCCTACTGTTGCCACCGCACTCTCTTCAGCTGGAAGGAGTCCCCTCCTTTTCCCGCCTGCTTACCGTTACATGAACAGGCCGTGCGCGGGCGCGCATGTCCTGCTCTGTTCCTTTGCGAGAGACCTCGCATGGAGCCGCCGTCCGAGGCCCGAAGGCGCGAACGTTTCCAACGCCGAGGCCGCGCCCGACAGCTATTCCGTCGGGCGACAAGCCTGCGTCGTCGGATGCGACCTGATCCGACCCATTGCCACTTTCCTCGCCTCACCCGTGGAGGCGCCGCCATTTTGCTGAACGGAGGTCTGCGTTCCCGTCGCAGGGGTGCTCCGTCGCTCAGGCGCTACTCTCGGCAACCGCGCCGTCCGTGGGGGCCGGCGCACGAGCTGGGCGGGATGGCGCACGCGCGCTACCCTGCCGAACCCGGTTCGGTTTTCAAGTCGCATTCCCTGTCCCTTTTCTCCAGATGAAACGCCCTATTGGTAGCGTTGCACCCCACGAGGTATGTGCCATGAATGCGGCATATAATCGACATCTTAGCACGTCAAGCAGTTTTGTGAAGGCCAGGTGGAGGGCTGCACGGGGCCACTGAGAGGCCGTGATGTTCGGGAGATTCAACTAAAATCGCAGGTGGATTATATTCACCACTTGTGCGGTAGATATTCCACACGACCAGCCACCTTCACAGTTTCTCCATATTTTGAGCGTGGGGCGCTGGGATGTGGCAGGAGCTGAGAATGCGGGTGCATTGCCGCAGGTTGAAGGGGTATTGAGAGGGCTGGAAGTGACGCACTTGACACTGGCTCGTACGTCACGAGATCATTTCTCCCCCGCTTACCAACGCGGGCTTTTTCTTCCCAGGGGGCAGATTTTAATCTTGGTGGCGCTTAGTCCACCTATGCTACCGTTCGAAGCGATCTTGTCCGTTTTCTCGTTCGGCGCACTTAGCTCGGGCAATTGCCGCTTGATGCTTAATTTCTTGGCGAAGAGTTGATTCGACTTTGCCTATCTCGTCGTTTGAGAGCGTCTTGAAAAGAGATTCGACATGATCTGCGATGGCTTTAATCTGCTGTATGTCGCTGTCTCTTAGCATTTGTCTTCACTTATACCACTTTTTGCATTTGAACAAAATACTATCTTTGGTTTACTTTAGCATGCACGATATAATTAGATGAATTTTTCAATTCCAAAATCGTTTACATTGCTCGCACGATATCAACTGTTTTGGGCTTTGGAAATCTTTCCCGTTCTGGTGCTACCCTTCTCATCAATACTGCTGCGGCGTAAAATGTCAGTTGAGATTGGCGTAAAATGTCAGTTGGAATGGGCGTAAAATGTCAGTTGGCGGTGTTGAAAGGTTGCTTTATGGAAAGCGCGGAAACTGAAAAGCTTACCCCAGCAGGGTATTTGCCTCGCGTCATCGACGGACGATTAGAAAAGATGCTTAAATCATTCGGAGGCGTCGAGATAACCGGTGCGAAGTGGTGTGGCAAAACATGGACGGCTTTGGCACACGCAGCGAGCTTTGACACGTTGGTGTCTGAACCTACGCGGCTTGCAGCACTGACCGATCCAATGCTTGTCCTCGAAGGAGCCGAGCCGCACTTGGTTGATGAGTGGCAGGAGGTTCCTTCCATCTGGGATGCTGCGCGCAACCGTATTGACACCAACGCGAACAGGAAAGGTCAGATCATCCTCACCGGCTCATGCCAGCCCAAAGATGAAAGAATCCATCACAGTGGAACCGGCCGGATTGCGAGGCTGCGCATGCGGCCTATGTCTCTTTACGAAACTGGAGATTCTAACGGCACGGTAAGCTTAAAGGGCTTGTTTGATGGCGTATTCAATCCGACGCGCAACAAGACCGAAGTTGCCGACATAGCGAGATGGTGCTGTAGAGGAGGATGGCCATCAGTCCTGGGCATGGATGACGAATTCGCACTAGAAACACCTGTTGAATACATCAACAGCGTGCTGGAGGTGAGTATTCCGAAGCTGGAAAAAACTCCCGAAACAGCGCGACGTCTCATGAAGGCCCTCGCTATGAACGTCTCGCAGGCGGTTACCTACGAGACCCTAGCAAAAGATATGGGCTATGGAGAAGAAGAGACACCCCATCGCGTCACCGTGGAGTCGTACCTTGAGGCCTTGGAGCGCCTTTTTATTATTGAGGATCTGAAAGGGTGGGAACCGCCGCTTCGTGCAATGTTCGCACGAAGCCAAAACGCTATTTCGTCGACCCCTCCCTCGCTGCGGCTTTGATCGGGGCAACACCGAGCAACCTGTTGAGAGATACGCAAACCCTTGGCTGTTTGTTTGAGCAGCTTTGCGTTCGCGATTTGCGCGTATATCTTTCATCGCTCGGTGGTGTTGGCAACCGAATGGGATACTATCGCGATGAGAAGGGGCTTGAAGCCGATGTAGTCATTGAGCTGGGCGATGGCCGCTGGGGAGCCATCGAGATTAAGCTGAGCGAGGATGCCCTTTCCGATGAGGTTTCAGCGAAGCTGCTGAGACTGAAAGAGAAGATTTCGGGGAATGCTGCGGCGCGCAATCGCCCTCCAGAGTTTTTGGCAATCGTCGTGGGAAAAGGCGATCTTGCGTATCGTCGCAAGGACGGAGTGCTGGTTGTACCGATTACAACTTTGGCACCGTAAGGTGATTGAGCGCGGAAAGCGCGGCGCGGGTGTTTGGGAGGGCTTCTACGGAGACTTCCCACTTATATATAGGTAGCGCATACTTTATAAAGTGTGACGCATTACGCGCTGGCTATTACGCCACGAGGTATTTCGCCTCCCCTGCTTTATGACGAGGGCTGACTGACTTGAAAGCATTGACTTGCAAGTGACACAACCTTCGTAGCGGAGTTAGCAGCGACGGCGCGAATCGCCTAGTCCCTTTACGGAAGCGCCGTTCGCGCGGAGTGCGAAAGCGCAGGTCATGGTTGTGTTCTCCGCCTGCGGCGGAGAGGGCGCTTCGTGAAGCGCCCCTACGTAGGTTGCCGAACATGTGAGATAGACCTACGAGTACGCGCCCTCGTCATGATGGTAGGGAGAGAGGCATCTTGTGGCTTAATTAGTAGCGCGGAGTGCGTCGCGCTTTTGTGCGACGTGGCTCCCCTTGCCGGGTGGGTGACGGCAAGGGGAGGTTTGCTTGGCGGGTTCGCTTGGTTGGGCGGGTCTCACTTATTACATAGGTCTCACTTGGAAGGTGAGGCGGGCTAGGTCGGTTATGAGGCCGTCGCCTACGTAGGTGTAGGTGGCTTCAGGTGGGGCGTTCATCTGGATAAACAGGTTCAACGTGCCAGGAGCGCTGGCGCTGGTGGATGCGGGAAGCGTGAAGCCGGTGGGCTTTTCGGTTCCGAAAGTCAGCGACGTTGAGGTGTCGGGGTCGGTGGCGTCTCTCACCACTATTTTTGTTTTGTCAAGCGAGACAGCGTCAATCAGTTGTTCGGCGGCACCCATTTTGGTGCATGAGATTGTGCTTACCGCAAGCGGCACGGCGGAGTATGACTTCACCTGCGCAAGCGCGGGCTGGATGGCACCTGAGGCATCAAGCACCATGACCGCAGAGGTGGGCGCGTCAAAGCTGATACGCATCACCAGCTTGCCGTAGAGTACCGTATCAGCCGACACCGAGGCTGAGCCATCGGCATCGAAGATGAAGCGTATGGTGCACTCGGGGTCCTTGTACCAACCGTCGAAGCCGTAGCCGTAGGGCACAGGAGCAGCCGGTGCGCGGAAAGTGCCGGTGGCGTCTGTGACTATCGTGGTAAAGTCATCCCAGTTCAGAATTGGGCTTGCAACCTCATCGGCCGACACCACGCGCGTCTTGAATGACACTTTCTTGAACCCCTCGGGCAGCGAATCATTTTTGCTCACAAGCTTGCGGTGGTGCTTTTGCAGCCAGTATTCTGACGTCGCAGCCGCATCGCTTCCGGCAACAACCGAGAGGGATGTCAAGTCATCACCGGCGTAATAAGTTGTGAGTGGAGTGCTAGCCGTAAAATTATTCGTCGTAAATATTGGCTTAGCGGGATCAACTTTATCTTCAAGCCCAGTAAGCACAAAAGAAGATGGCAGTGAAGTAAGGCTGTAACAGTCCTTAAATAGGTGTGAAACATTAGTCAACACAGAAGGATTTTCAAATTTGAAGCCCTCAGGCAAAGACGAAAGCGACCTGCAATGTTCGAACATACTTGCAGCATTTTGCATCGACCCCGGAATCTTGAAGGAAGATGGAAGGGAGGTAAGAGACGAGCACGCATAAAACAGACCCGGAGCTTCCGTTGCATTTTCCGGGATCTTAAAGCTCTCTGGCAAGCTTTTTAAGCTAACACAATTGCTCAGCATCCAACCAACATCGGTTACTGTTTCGGGAATGGAAAAACCAGCAGGAAGAGACTCGATTCCACTAAACTCTAGCATTGCATAGACATTATTTACAGAAGAAGGGAGAGTAAAGCCTGATGGAAGCTGCTTGAGGCTTGCGCAATGGCGAAACATGCTTCGCAGGTTCTCAGCACCGTTAGGAATAGCGAAGTCGGAGGGAAGAGTCACGAGCGCAGAGCAGTTGTGGAACATTCTCCAAAGGTCCTTAGTTCCTTCCGGAATGAAGATTCCCGTTCCATCGACAAGCTGGGGCATTTCACAGAACCAAGCGAGCAAACTGGATGTTTTTATAGTTTCATCCATTACTACTCTTTTTACTGAAGATCGTAGAGGGCCCCAATAGTTAAGATAAGCAGGAGAATCAACAGAGTCGTGCCATAACGGCGCAATAACTTCTCCCGGAGCATTCCAGATGGACAGCGTGCCGTCGGTGGTGAGGTGCCAACCGGCGATGGTGGGGTCGGTGTTGGCGGCATCGCTCTCAGTAGGCAGCGCGCCGGAAGCGGTGGCGTAGGCGCCATAGAGTGCGTAAGGCTCCTTGGTCAGGCCGTTCTCGGCAAGGCTCTTCGTGAAGTCGAACAGCTTGGTGCAGGTGGGATCGGTGTACCAGCCAGCGAAAGCTTTGCCGTCCACTGGCGGCGCGGCGAGTTCGGCTACCATGCCGCCTTCGGCCGACAGTGCTTTGGTCCAGGGTGTGTCACCATAGGTTCCGTCCGCACCTGACAGGAAGAATGAAACGTAGCTGCGGTTGCTGGGCACCGCACTTACCAAGTCACGGTGGTAGGTGGTGCGCCAATAGGCCGCCGCGTCGGCAACGTCCGCACTCACCTTGAGGTTCTCGATGTTGCCGGCATAGTAGGTGACCAGGGGGTTCTCGCCGTAGATGCCAGCGTCCAGTGCGAACATGGTGTCCTTGCCCGAAGCGGTGACGTTCCTCAAATCGAGGGAAGCAGGTAGTGAAGTGAGTGAGATGCAACCTGAGAACATCTGTCTTACATTGGTAGCCGTATTAGGAATGGTGAAACCTTCCGGCAGCGCAGTTAGAGAGGTGCAGTTGATGAACATGCTATACATGATCGCATTGCCTTCAACCAACCGGAAGTTATTCGACAGCGACGTGAGCTGCGCGCACCCTTCGAACATAAGCGATACGTCTTTCAGCCGATCATGCAGAACAAAGCTTTCGGGCACACTGGTGAGTGCCGTGTATTTGAACATCTGATCGGCCTTAGTTACGAACTCAGGAATAGTGAATCCTTCTGGCAACCACGATAGCTTATTACACTCACCAAATAGGCAGTGCCAGTTTGTGCAGGTCTCGGGAAACCGAAGGTCGAAGCCATCCGGAATCCTGTCTAACTGCGTACACCTGAAGAAGAGCCAGACTGCCGCCGTTGTCTCACCGGGAATGCGTACTCCACTTATGTCACGCAGGTTATCCATGCGTTGGAACCAGGCATTGATGTTGTATGCCCGCAGGTTGTCAGACATAAGAATACTCTTCACGTCTCCACGATGAGCACCCCAGTGTTGGGTCATTGAAATATCGGTATATTCCCACGACCACCCTAGATTCTGAATTTTGCCGTCGCCCAAGATCATGAGGGTGCCGTCGTTGGTGATTTGCCACCACGCTTCGCCCGTGTCGGGGTCCACGGGCAGCTGGCCTTCTCCCACCGCTTTGTCGCGGCCACCGTAAATGAAGCGCTTGCCGTAGACGGTGACATCGCTGGTGGCGGGAGTGGCGAAGTCGAAGGGTTCGAGGCAATCGGGGTCGGCGGACCAGCCGGTGAAGCCCTTTTCGGATTGCAGTTCGGCCAGTTGCGGCACGATGCCAGCGGCATCGGTGAGCACGGTGGCGTAGGTTTTCCAGGTGCCGTCGTCGTTTGCCAACTTGTAGGTTACTTTGTGGCCGCGGCCAGCGGGGTCGGTGATGAGCACGCGGTTTTGGCTTGCCCAGTCGAAGGTAAGGACTGCCTCGTTGGTACCGGAGTAGTACGTGGGCAGCGGTGTTGTGGTAGTGGCAGGGTCCACGTAGAAGGGAGGAAATGCGCTCGTCGCGTCGTTGGCAGCAATATCCGCTGGGAAGTCAAAGCTTTCCGGGAAATACGTGAGTTTATTGCAGCCGTTAAACATAAACTGCATGCCCCGATCGGTGTCGGTGGCAGCGTCGTGGCCGAACTGGATATCAGCAGGTACAGAGAAACCCTCCGGCAGTGCGCTGAGCTGGGAACAATCGAGGAAGAGGCCCGTTACGTTCACCCCACCAGAGGGGATAGTGAATCCATCTGGAAGGGAGGTTACCTTTGTGTTCTGGAACAAAAAGCTGGCGTTTTTGATGCTGCTTGGCAGCAGGAAGCCATCAGGTATCTGTTGGATCGGGTTGTTCCTGAGCAGGCACTGTGCCGATTGCAAAGTTGAGGGTAGGGTGAAGCTTGCCGGAAGCGAAGTCAAGCGAGCATCGGCAAATAGATAGCTTGCGTCGAGCGAGCCTGCGGGCAGCGAAAGCCCCTCCGGCAGTGAGGTAAGCGAGTTGTCGCCCTGGAACATGCCCTTGAGACTAGTGGCGCTCTGGGGCAGGTGACCTTGGCTAAAGTCCGTAAGATTGGTCATATTCCGAAACCAGTAATCGGTCGCTTCGGCGTTAAAGGAGGGCTGCATGGCAATGGCGTTCACATTGACACGGAAAACGCCCCAGTATTCAGAAACGGCTGGTGTGGTGGAGAAATCTCCGAAGATATCCTTCCATCCGAAGTCGGCTACCTTGCCGGTGCCGCGCAGGTAGAGAGTGACTTTTCTACCTTCCGACCCCTCCACCTTTCCGAGTGACCACCAGGCAGAGCCCTGGTTGTCTACCGTGGGTAGGGCTCCTGAGCTGGTAGCGGTGTTGCCGGTAGCCGCAGCGGCGTAACGGCCATAGAGTTGGTAGGTGCCGTCGGCGGCTGCTTCGACGCCGTTTTCAACCAGCGACTTTCCGAAGTCGTAGCGCTGCTTGCAGTCTTGGTCGGTGTACCAGAGTGTGAACACCTGGCCCACGCGTGCGGGAGCGGCAGGTTCGGGCATGAGGCCGGAGGCGTTCGGCACAAAGGCAGTAACGGTTTCCCACTGATCAGGCGCTGTGGCGGAGGGCACTTGGAACTGCACTTGACCGGTGGTGCTCGGCGTGACAAGGACGCGGTTTTGGGCAGTCCACCAGGCAGTCCCCTTCCCAGTGAGCGCAGTGTCGGTGCCTGCATAATAGAGCGGGAGCGGCGAACCAGCATTGGAGCACGCAAACATCGCTCCCGTGTTGGTGGATTCGGGCATGGTGAAGTTCTTCGGCAGTGAGGTGAGGCTAGAACATTCGTAGAACATGCTGGTCATATTGAGGCCCGTCGCCTCCGTAGGAATGGCGAAGTTCTCAGGAAGGCACTCTAGCGAGCGGCATTCATACAGCAAGTAGTCAATACGCTCCGCCCCCTTCGGGATGGTGAAACGCGCAGGTAGTTCCCGGATGCCAGCACGCTGGAACATAGCCTGACAACTGCCGGTGAGGGTGTCTGGGAGCACCACGCCGTCGGGCAGATATTCCAAGCTGTAACATTGGGCAAACATGCCTTGGGCAACGGTCAATTTCGAGTTGGCAGGGATGGCGAAACTGCTGGGCAGCGTTTTGAGCGCGAAACAGTCGATGAACATGTTGAGCGTTGTTTCCACACTTGCCGGTATGGTGAAGCCCTCAGGCAGGCTGGTGAGTTTTTGGCAGTTGGCGAACAAACGATCAACCGAGGTCACGCCTTCGGGGATGAATACACCTGACGCGTCTACAAGTTCCGTCATGTTCATGAACCAAAGAGCCATACTTTCGGCTTTGAGACCGGGGGTCATGACGACCTTTTTGACCAGAGGACGCAGGTCTCCCCAGTAGCCGCTTTGATTCTGGTCAGAATCGTTGTTGCGGTACCAGCCCAGGTCTTTGATGACGCGGCCGGGGGTGCAGCTGATGTCGAGAACGCCGTTTTCGAGTTTCCAGGAAGCAAGGCTCTCGTCCGAGACGTCAGTATTGGAGTTTGCACCTTCTGCGTAGCTAGGTAGCGCGCCGCTCGAAGGGGCCACTGTGACTGTCGTTTGGCCTGTGGCGAGCACCGTTCCGTTTTCGCCTGCATTCGCGCCGATGTAGACCATGCTTGCCGTAGCAGTAAACGTACCCGGTGCCTGTGTGATCGGAGCGATGTTCAAGATGCGACCGTCGGCGGAAGGCGTGAACGTGGCCAGTTTCTCCGCGCCTTCCGAGTACGTCCAGCGAACTTCGATGTTATTCGCGAACAGAGAATCCTCCGGAATGGAAAGATTCGTGGAAAGCGTGGTTGCTCCCCCGTCGCTCGGCACGCCATACGAAGCCGGAAGGCCCACGTCATGCTTGATGGTCGTGCCTTCGTTGCCTTCCCAGGCGGCAGGATCGCTACAGTAGATTGCCACGTTAGTCATTGACACCCCGTTCCAGGGCGAGGTAAGAGCAGCTGAGTCTATCTGCTGGCTACCCGCCGGAGGAAGACAAAGGATTTCGGACCCGCGGTATCCTCTGAATGCTGAGTGCAATACCTCGGTTACGCTTGACGGAAGCACTACGCCCTGGATACCTTCCCTATCTTTGATGGAACTGTCTTCGATTCGCTGAGTGCCTGATGACACTTCAAAAAGCTGGTCATGGCGGGTGCCGGTATCGATAAGGCTTGTTCCATCTTTGGAGTACAGCGCACCGTCTACAAGTTTGTAAAGGGAATTGCTGCCAAGCTCGATAGTTTCCAACGTATAGCAGCCCACAAAGAGAGCGGCGAGCCTTGCATTGTTAGCCGACATGCCTTTGATGGTATCGGGCAGAACCACTTTGCGCAGGTTACTGCACAGCTCAAAGCAGAGCACACCCATGTATTCAACCGAAGGGGGAACGGTGAACTCTTGCAGGTTGTCGCAATCGCGGAAGGCTGAGACCCTGAGGTCCTGGACACCTGGCATGACGGGAGTCTCGGACAGGCCGGACTGGTTAAACGCCAGCGACTCAATGATTTTGACCGTTTCGGGAAGCGTTATGCACCGCAAGTTACTGCAGCCGGCAAATCCACTGCTTGTGACGCTGGTGACGGTATAAGTGGTGTCGTTATTTGTCACTTGATCAGGTACAACGACGGAGCCTTCTGGCTTTTTTGCGGCGTCAGCCGAGGCACCGACAGACACTTCGTAGGTGTTGGTAGACGCGTCGGCCTTGGTGATGGTGTATCTGAACCAGGTGCCATCTTTGCCTTGCTCGAAGGGGTCGTTGGCCGCAAGGGGCGTTATGTCGTTGGTTGTTTGTGCGGCAGTGGGTGCGGGTGTTTGCTGTTCGAAGGTGGTGCCGAGCAATGGGTTGGGTGCGACGGATGAGAGGTTCATGGTGCCGGTGAGCATTTGGGGAGTTTCGGCGGGGTTGGAGGTGGAGGTTGTGGGCTCGTTGGTGGGAGCTTCGAGCGATTCGGGCGTGGTGGTGTCGGTTACGGGCATCCCGGGAGTCTCGGGTGCCGGGACAGTTACCTCGACTGTGCGGGTGGCGCGCGCGAGTTCTTGGGCGTCGAGGGTGAGGGTTGCGGTGACCTCGGAGGTGCCGGGGGCTTTGGCGGTGACCTGGGCGGTTTGGTCTACGGAGAGCGGGGTGGCGGCGTAGGAGAAGGTGAGGTCTGTGGGCTCGGGCGACTCGCAGAGGGCACCTTCGAAGAGGTTGGCTTGCTGGCCTACCTCAAGTTGCAGGGGCTCTTCGGGAAGAGTGAGGCCGTAGGGCATGAGGTGGTTGTTGTTGGCGAGAAGGCCCAGGTTCCAGGGGTAAGTGCCTTCCGCGCTGTACGGGCAGTAGACGGAGAGGTTCGCGCAGCCGGCGAGGGCGTCGTCGGCTACCTCGGGGGTGCCCGGGGCGACGATGCGGGTGAGCGCCTCGCAGTTTGCGAAGGCGCGCGGGCCTATGGTTGCGATGCTGGCGGGAAGCCACACGTATGTGAGAGCGGTGGCTTCGAAGGCGCGTTCGCCGATAGTTTGCAGCGCGGCGGGGAGTTCGACGCTTGCGAGGTTGGCACAGCCGGCGAAGGCGGCTTCGCCGATGGTGGCAACGGCGGCCGGAAGGTTCACCGTTTCGAGCGCTGCGCGGTTTGCGAACGCGTTGGGAGCGATGGTGCTCACACGGTAAGACACGCCGCTGATCTCAGCGGATGCGGGGATTTCCAGATGTGCGGCAGGATCTTCTGCACCTTCCCAGGCAACAGCGAGGGTGTAGTCAGCCAGCAGGGTGAACACGAAGCCGCTGGCGGACGCCTGGGAGTCAGTGGTTTCCGGACGCGCGGTTGCGCCGGGCTGAGCGGGCTCGGCGAAATGCCGGAAGCCGGCCACTTCCCAGACGGCCTTGCGCGCGGCGTAGTCCTCCCCTGCCGGAAGCGCCACGGTGGCGGCTGCCTTGGTTTCGTCGGCGAAGGCCGTGGGGTCGATGGTGCGCACGGTGCCGAGGGGGGTCACGGACGCGAGGTTCGCGCACCCGGCGAGGGCCTGCGGGCCGATGACCTCGGTCTCGGCGGGCAGCACGAGGGCCGTGCCAATGCCGGCCGGGCAGAACACGAGCGTTGTGAGGTCGCCGGTGTAGAGCGCGCCGCCGAAGGTTGCGAAGGCGGGAGTGGAGGCGGTTGAGCCTGCGGGTTCGCCCTCCCCTGCAGCGGCGCGTTCGCCAGCAGTGGCGTCAGCGCGGTCGCCGCCTTCCCCACTTTCACCATCGTTCGAGGTCACGGCCACGGACGTCACGCCCGCGCAGCCCGCGAACGCCTGGGGCGACACATCAGTTGCGCTGGCAGGCAGCACAGCCACGCCGCGCTTGCCCTCAGGACAGCGCACGAGCTTCGCGCCCGCCTTGTCGAACAGCATTCCGTCGAGGGAGCTGAAGTGCTCACTTGCGGCCGCCACCTCAATGGACGCAAGCGACGGGCAGCCGTCGAAGGCGTCGGGCGCTACGTCGCGCACGGAGGCCGGCAGCGTGACCGACGTGGCATCGGCGCACGTAGCCAGGGCGTGCGAACCTACGGCCACCACGGCGAAGGTGTCGTTTCCGCCGGTCACCGTTGAGGGCACGGCGATATCGCCCGCCGGGGCCGCAGAGGCTGCGCCCACCAGCTTCACGCTAGTGCCGTTCGCCAGCACCTCATACTTCAAGCCGTCGCGCACGATGATGCCCGCCACGGCCGGGGCATCGTCGCCCGCAAGCGTCACCTTGCCGGCGATCTGGCCGGAAGGGGTGAGGGTGGCGGAGGCGTCGCCGGGTGCCGACGCAGGCACCGACCCCGTGGTCGGCGTGCCGGATATTGCCTGTTCAATCGGCACTTTCTCGGAAAGCTGCGCGCGGTTTTCCGTACCAGAATCTGTCGGATTTTCCGCAGCGCCTTCCCCTTCCCCACCACCTGTAGGCTGGTTGGGGTTCGCGGCAGACTCGCCATCCGGCTGCGACTGCGACTGTGCAGAGGTGCCCGCTTGGCCGCCTCCCGTTGCTGTGTTCTGAGTGGTTTGCGCGCCTGTGGCCGGGCCGTTCGCCGCGTAGGCGAGCTGCGCCGTAGCGCCGTCCATGAAGATAGTCGTCGACAGGACGCACGACAATAAAAGCGCGCACGCCGTCCTGCCGACCCGTGAAGGTCGGATTTCCCGTTGCATTGTTCTGTCCCTTTACTCCTGTTAGTGCATTTCCCGATGCTGCACTAGCCCTGAGCGTCGCATTTCCCGTACGACGTGGCCCTCAAGGCTTCCTCAGGGCGCTGCATTTCCCGTACAGCGTACCTCCCCGAGGCTATGCCAATGTGCGGCATATAATCCGCATAGTAGCACGCGCCGGCGGTTTGTGAAGGGCGTGCGGAAGAACCCTGTTCTCGGGAAAGCCGAGAAAGCGCGGACCAAGAGGCGACAAAACCGCAGGTAGAATATATCCCTCTGGAGAATCATGGAGAATTCGGGCGACTTTGCGGGAATTCATATTTT
>DXGM01000042.1 GCA_019113915.1 Candidatus Gordonibacter avicola | reverse complement strand
TTGGATCAACTGGTGAACGATTGCAAGTCCCAATCCGGATTCGCCCTTTGTCCGCGCCCGTGATTGGTCTGCCTTGTAATACCGTTCCCAAATATTATCCAACTGTTCCTAATAGGCTAAAATCTGCCCACGGGCACTGGGCGTCGTCCGGACGCTCACCGTTACGTTGGGGCAGGTAGTGGGCCGGCAGCAAGCGCGAGTGTAAGCGTTACTACACACGCCGTTCTGCCGTACCGTGACATTCGGTTTCGCATGATTATCCCTTGTCCTTTTGTAGTGCTTCTTCCCGTGCATACCGCCGCGACATCGTTTCCCGGTCCGTCGCTTGCATGCGGCATATAGTCGGCATAGTAGCATGCGATTCGGGATTGTGAAGAGTGGCCCATCTTCCCTATCGACAGCAGAACCAAGCCCGCAATTCCCCATTCCCGCAGGTAGATTGTATCCCCCAGCCCGCAACAAGAGGCATTCCCTAAACTTCCAAGCCTCCACACTTTCTCCACAAAGTGTGACGCGCTTGCGCGCTACCTAATACGCCAAGACACCCCCACCTACCCTCACATTATGACGCGGACATATGCAGATAGTGTTAACCTTACCTGTTAGATCACCATCGTAGGGATGCTCTCCAGAGCATCCGCTCCGCCGAAGGCGGAGAGGGCGCTTCGTGAAGCGCCCCTACGAAGATTACCGTTCTAGTTATGTTTATCGTACACGGAATAGCCCCCGTCATAGTGGTAGGGAGGAAACAATCTCTTGGTGTAATGAGTAGCGCGATAGCGCGTCACATTTTTATTCCCCCAGCGCCACAACGCTTACACTGTGGAATCGGCGGCTTCTATGTGCCAGATGAGGGTGCCGTAGGCGAAGGAGCCTTCGGAGGCGGCGGCGGTTTCGAGAAGGGTTTTCATGCCGAGGTCGGTGAACGTGCCTTCCCACACCAGATCGATGCTTTCGGCGCTCGACGGCAACATGACGGGAGTGTCGAGCACAGCCTCCAGACCAAGCGGGGTGAAGCGGGCATCGTCGACGAAATGGGCTCCGGTCTGGGCCGACACGAGCGACCAGGTACCGGCTGGCAGGTCGGTGCTCGCCTTCTTCAGACGCACGCCCACAACCTCGGCCGGCGCTTCGGAGTTGTTGGCAAGCGACACCGAAATGCTCGCGGAGTTCGGGCCGTTTTGCCCCAAGATCAGCGAGACCAACGACGGCACCGTGATGCTCACCTGCGGAGCAGGCGGCTCGACGGGCTGTTCCTCTTCGACCGGGGGAACTTCGTCGGTGGGTTGGTCGGTGGCATCGGGGTTGAGCGTGGGGTCTGATGGCGTGGTAGCGTCGGGGTCGGTTGGAGTAGTGTCGTCGGGAGTAGTGGGGTCAGCCGGGTCGGTGGGGTTGGTTGGATCGTCAGGATTGGCTGGCTCTGTTGGAGTTGTAGGATCGTCGGGGTTGGTTGGTTCCGTTGGATTCGCAGGATCAGTGGGGTCAGTTGGCGTTGTTGCTTCGCCATCGGGGTTGGGAGCTGGGTTTTCGGGCTGATCGGTGCCCGTATCGGGCGCGTCGGGCGTGACGGGGACGTCGGGGTTTACGAGAGTGCGGCCGTCTTGGGCCCAGTCGTAGGCGCGCACTGCGGAATCGGTGCCGCGATACGTCGTGATGAGTGGTTCGGTAGGCGTCTCGGCGAAGCCGAAACAGGCCTTGGTTTTTGCATCGGGTGCAAACGTGAAATCGTCGGAGAGTTCTTTCAACTTGGCACAGTTGAAGAACGTGTGCGTCATGTCGAGTGCCGCGGGCACGCTGGCCAGTTCAGTGAGGTTTTCGCAGCCCTCGAACCAGTACGCAAGGCTCTTGGGTGCGATGACGTCAGCGAAGATGACGCGCTTGATATCGGCCGCGAACCCGGCTTTGAGCCATGGAACGCTTTTGGCGTCTTCGAATACAAGCGTGTCGCCTGCTCCGTCGACGACGAAGGTGCCGTCGTTCCAGAGTTCAGCCACAACGGCCGATGCGTCGTCCGCGCCGATGAACCACGTGCGGTCGTTGACCGGCTCCGTCGGTGTGACGGGTGCGGGGTCTTCGGCGGGAGGTTGCG
Organism: Candidatus Gordonibacter avicola; assembly: GCA_019113915.1. Lineage (GTDB taxonomy): Bacteria > Actinomycetota > Coriobacteriia > Coriobacteriales > Eggerthellaceae > Gordonibacter > Gordonibacter faecis. Next base: position 17,918 of record DXGM01000042.1, on the reverse strand, counting down.
GCTCGACCGCCGGCTCCGAGGGTGTTTCGACAGGCGTGTCACTTGGCGTGGACGTCTCGTCCGTTATCTCGGGAGTTCCAGGTTGCGGCAAGGATTCAGGTGTCTCAACAACAACCGGCGTACCCTCCCCCACCTGCGGAGTCTCGGCATAGCCCAACGAACCGAGAGGCAAAAACCCCACCACCAGCAGGCAAGTAAGCACGCAGGCCGCGCCAATCTTTAGCGCGGCCGCATGCAAAAATTTCTTATGTAGATCGTGCTTCATCATGAAGCAAAACCACAATCCTTAGCTTCTACTTTCTTGATCAAACTATGCGTATAGACCCCCACCAATAGTCCAAGTCAGAGTTGTCAAAGTGAACGGGTCAAACGTGTTAACGTTCTTTACTGCACCTGCAAACTTAATTGGAAGCTTGGAGGCAGATGCAACATCCCAACTAGCATCTGCAACCGTCAGCTTCGAACTCAGATCTTTATCAGCAGACGTGGTGCCAATTTTCAGCCATGCCGCATTTGCAGCTGTACTACTTGCGAATGCACTCGATTGATCGAGCAAGCTTCCAGCACTAGCCTCAATACTTACGACGTGAATCCCGTATGCCGAGCTTGTGTTCTCAATATAGAGCTCGCTATCGGCAGGAAATATAAGACTTCCATCAGCAGAACTGATACCAACAGTAAGGGTAGTAGGAACCGTTGCCGAAAGCTGTCCATCTACTTGGGCATTGATCGTAGTTTTGGCTGCATTGCTAGAATCAACACCTCCGTTAGAAACGCTAGGAGTAACCGCCGCTGCAAACGCCGGGGCCACACACATGCCTGTTAGCAGCGTGGCTGCGCATACTCCGGCAATACCCCTCTTCAAATTCGTGAACTTCATCCTTCTTGTCCTTTCCTCTGTGCCATTACGTTGTCGAACATGCTCTACGTATCTTCTCGCGGAAGGCCCCTTAGCCTTCTACGTGAATCACAAACTCGGCGGCCGCTTGGCCGGTCTGCTTGTGCGTTTCGCGATCGTAGCCCGTAAACGTTGCCACGGCGGTGTAGTCGCCCGGATCTAGGTCGCGCGTCAGCTTGATATTCTGAATGTGCTGATCAGGCGCCAGCGCACCAGACTCATACACCACTTCGCCCGAATCCTTCAGCGCGATGACCACCTTCTGATCCACCGGGTTGGCAGCGATGTTCTCAATGCGCGCCTCGCCCTCTGACGCGCCGTCGGGGAACTTGATGACGGCGGCAATGGAGATGTTCATCATGCCCTTTTTGACCTCTTCGTTCAGGGCGGCCTGAATTTCTTCCTTGCTCTTGCCCTCGAACTGGCCCTGCGAAGCGTTCGGGTCGAACCAGTCCTCAAGCGCGGGCTGCTGCGTCAGCACCACACCAGCCGTGACCGCCGCAACCACGGCGACCGCAGCCACCACGCCCGCGAAGGCGTGACGAGACAGGCCGAGGATTTTCCCCGCGCCCTTGGCAGCCTTGGCGGCCGCCCCCGCTGTGGTGGAAGAAGAATCAGAAGCTCCGGTTGCGGAACTTTGACCGGCAGGTGCCGATTCAGAAGGGACAGCGCCGCTCCCCTGCGCGCCGTCGGCCGCGTGGGCAGCCTGGCTGGAGGATGTGCTTGTGCTGTCGTCTACTGGAAGGCTCTGCGTGCTCTGACCATCTTGCGTGCTCATACGTAAAAAACTCCTCTGTTCTGGCTTCCATGAAGAAATCGTGGAAGCTTAGTGAGCTAAGATACGCCATGGGGGTGGCGGAAGTCAATGCTTTGAGGGAAGAAAATAACACCCCCGTGAAGTTTTTTCAACAAAAAATAACCCCTATGAACAGGGGTTATATATAACTAGAGCAATGGGATTAGAGGCGTTAAAGCGCTTCAAACGCCATTTTGGGCGCTGATGCGTGCCTAGAAAAACACCTTTGCGGCGTGTTCGTAGAAGCCTTCGCGTTGGTAGCGCAGAAGCACCGTGGGAGCCTCGCCGCGTGCGATATAAACACGCGTGACGGGGCTCTCGAATTCCAGAAGCTCGCCGTCGGCGAACAGCGTGACCTCGCGGGTGTCCGCATTGTGGGACAGGTCCATTTCCACCACGTCGTTGGCGGCGGTCACAATGGCGCGCGAATGCAGCGTATGGGGCGCGAGCGGCACCACCACCAGGCCTGCGAACCCGGGCGAGACCAGCGGGCCGCCAGCCGAGAGCGCGTAGGCCGTGGAGCCCGTGGCCGTGGCCACCACCAGTCCGTCGCCGCGCATGTCCGCGATATGTGCGCCCGAGATGTCCAGGCCGAAGTCGATGATGCGGCCGTTCGCACCACGGGTAACGGCCAGTTCGTTCAGGGCGAAGAACGTGCGCGGGGATTCGGGGGCTTCCAGCGACTGGGCCAAGGCGCTGAACTGGCCTTCCCCGTCGTTCGCCCAGGGGTCTTCCTCGCCTTCGCACACCACGTCGATGCGCAGGTTGGTGCGGTGTTCGGCCACCACGTCGCCCGCCAAGGCCGAGGCCACCACAGCAACCACACCCTCTTCGCTTGAATTCGCCAGGAAGCCGAGGCGACCGAAATTGATACCCAGAATGGGCACCCCGGTGGTGCCAATCTGGCGCGCCGTACGCAGGATGGTGCCATCACCGCCCAGCACCACCGCCATGTCGACACCCGCCGTCAACGCTGCGTTCACCTCTTCGTGGTCACAGCGGCACGACAACTCCGACGAATCAACCAGCGTGTAAGCCGCCCCCTGCGTGGCCAGGTACGTCGCCAGCAGAAGCGACGCGTCGATGGCCTGCGAGTTGGAATTATTGCGTACGATGAGGATGTGCATGAAGGTCCTCTTTCCGGGTTTGCTATGATGGGACATTATATCCGAAGGTCAAGAAAGCGTCCGTTCATGTCCGATAAGCTCGCACGAGCTCAACATACGCGCGTTGCCGATATGGCACATGGCGCTTCTAATCCTGCTCCCGCGGCGCGTCCGGGGGCTGCTGGTGCGCCCGCCGCTGCGGGTGACACGGCGCACGGCGAGGCTGCGCCTGTCGGACGGCGGGCGGCGGCGCACGCACGCGCAATCGACCCGGGATGCACGTCGGAGCTATTTGTGGGCGGACGCCACGCGGGGCTCGACCGCACGGTTATTGCCGCGAAGGTGGCAGACCAGGTGGTTCCGCGGCCTCAGCCGCGCCGTGCCGCGGTGCCGAAGGACGTGCGTGTGGATGGGTCGGGCGCGTATGCCAACCGTCCGGTTGCGGGTGGCGCGGGCGGAAGCCGTCGGCACGCGGGGGTTGACCGCACGGCGGCAGCGGGCGCGGGTGGCGGCGCGAGTGCGGCGGGCGCAGCCAACGCACCCGCCAACTCCCCCACCACCGACCCCGGTGCAACCGGCGCCATCTTCGTCGGCGGCCGCCACGCGGGCGTGGACAAAACGCTCGTGCGCACCGAGCAGCCCGCCCCCACCGATTCCGCCGCAGAAGTAGGTTCTTCGGCGGCGCTCATCAGCGTGTGCGTGATGATTTCCCGCGTGCTGGGTTTCGTGCGCACGTGGGCCATGGCCTTCGCGCTGGGCTCCACGCTGCTCGCCAGCTCCTACTCGGTAGCCTACAATCTGCCAAGCCTGCTGTATGAGCTGGTCATTGGAGGCATGCTGGTAACGGCCTTCCTGCCCGTGTACCTGTCAGTAAAAAAGAAGCTGGGGCAGCAAGCGTCAAACGAGTACGCGTCGAATCTGCTCACTATTGTAGTAGTGTTCCTGGGCGTGGTGTCGGCGCTCTGCATCGCGTTCCCCTCGGTGGTTATTTACACGCAGAGTTTCTACTCCGACCAGGCGGAGATGTCGGACGCGGTGTTCTTCTTCCAGTTCTTCGCCATACAAATTGTGTTCTACGGCGCGGGTGCCATCATATCGGGCCTGCTCAACGCGAACCGCGACTACCTGTGGTCGTCCATAGCGCCGGCGGCGAACAACGTTATTGTCATTGCATCGTTTCTGCTGTATGTGCTGGTGGCGCCTCAGAACCAGCAACTTGCGCTCTACATTATTGCCATCGGCAACCCGCTTGGCGTGTTTGTGCAGCTGGCTATTCAACTGCCGGCGCTCAAAAAGAATGGCATCCGCATCCGCCCGCGCATCAACTTCCGCGACCCGGCGCTGCGCGAGACGCTGGGCATTGGCATTCCCACGGTGTTTGTGATGGTGTGCTCGTTTGCCGTGGTGTCGGTGCAGAACGCCGCGGCGTACAGCTTCGCCGACAACGGGCCGTCCATCCTCACGTACGCGCGCCTGTGGTTCACGCTGCCCTATTCGTTCTTGGCGGTGCCCATCACCACGGCCATGTTCACCGAGCTAGCCGACATGCAGGCCGAAGGCAACGCTGCGGGCGTGAAGCGCGGCATTGTGAGCGGCACGAACCAAATTCTGTTCTTCATGATTCCGTTCGCGATGTACCTTATGGTGTTTGCGTTGCCGCTGGTCACGCTTTACAACGCGGGCGCGTTTACCATGGAGAACGTATCGTCGGTCGCGTCGTATCTGGCCGTGTGGGCGTTCGCGCTGCCGCTCTACGGCGTGAACACGTACCTGCAAAAAATATTCAGCAGCCTGCGGAAGATGGGCGTGTTCGCGGCGTTCAACTTCGTGGCGGGCGCGGTGCAGATTGGCCTCACCATGTTTGGCGCGGCGAACATCGGGCGCTTCCCTATTGAGATTATCGCGGTGGCCGAGGTCATGTTTTACGTGGTGGCCGATATCTGCCTGTTCGCGTACCTGCGGCACCGCCTGGGGCCGTTTGGCCTACGCTCGGTGGCGAAGGCGGTGCTGTCGGGCCTGGTGTTTGGCGGGCTGGGTGCCGCGGCGGGCGGCGGCGTGCTGTTCGCGCTGCAGACGTTTGTGGGGCCGCTGTCGGGCTCCATCCCGCAGGCGTTCGCCTACGTGATTGCTGGCGGCGTGGTGGCGCTCGTGGTGACGTTTGGCCTGTCCATGAAGCTACACGTGCCCGAGGCAGCGTTCGTTACCTCCATTGTTGGCAAGGTGAAGGGGAAGCTGGGGCGCGGCAGGGGTTAGCAGCGGCGTCTGGCTGGCGATAATGCGCGGGCAAGATACACGCTGGCGCGCCGTGCGTTAGGAATGATGACGCACGCGAGCTAGTGCGACCGCGGCAACAACCGCACTACCTGCGGCAATAGCTGCCACCATGCCTGCCACAAGCATTGCATTCCTGGGAACTGCATCACCCGTTGCAGCTAACGTCGCCCGAGACGATACCTTCGAAGGCTTCGTTACCGACGCACAACCCGCCGAACCCGCCCCGCCTGAGCCGCCCGTCCCCGCCGGAGGCGTGGGCTGCACATCAGACGAAGGTATGGGTTCGAACAGCGCATTCACCGTCATATCTTTCGTCACATAGTCGAAGGGCTGATCCCACCCAACGAACCGATACCCCTCGGGCACCGTCACCACCGGAGCCGTGGCCGCCCCGAACAGCTTGATGGTTTCCGTCGCCAGCGGTGCGCCATCGAACCCGCGGAAAGCCACCTGGCGCGTGGCCGTGATGTTGAACGACCCATCCGTATTAAGCGTGCCTATTTCCTCTTCGTTCTCATACACCGGCACCGCGTCGTAGATAACAAGGTTCTGGTACGTGATGAGTTGATGCAGGTCAGTGGCCCCAAAGGGAGCAACGATGGCGAGCGTGGCGGTGGTGCCCACCGCAATGCCGCCAATCGGGATAGGCGCGCCGAACATCACCTGCGACAGATCGAGGATGCCGCCGTACACCGTAATGGGGCCTTTGACATCGGCGCGCGGCCCCAGCACGAGCCGCGCCTTCTGCCACACGTGCGCCGCTTGGATGGGCCCATCGACGCGGACTACCGCTCGGTCGAACACGTCCACGCCAGCGTCCCCGGTCTCAATAGTGATGCTGCCGTCGCCGCCGATGGCGTCGTCGCGTACGGTATCCACCTAAAACACCTCATTGTTCGTGCCGCTCACCACAAACGTGGTCGCGCGCTTCACCGTGAGCGTGGAAATGCGCACGTTCGCGCCGATGCCGACCGTTTGCACCTGGTCGCCGACCACCACCGCCCCCGCCGGAGCATCCGCGCTTGACATACCCTGAATGGTGACGCCATTTGCAGTAATGGTGAGCGTTGAGCCATCCCATTCAAACGAGTCTGTAGGCCCCTCAACCTCAAACGGGCCAGCAACCTCCGCAAACGCCCGCCCGGGCACCAGCGCACAACACACCGCCAGCACAAACACAGCTACACACCAATAAACAAGCGAACGAGAGAGCGGCTTGGCACGCATGAGAACTCCTTGGGTTTCGACCTACTTACCGCCCAAGCCTAGCACGCGCCTCCCTCCGACCAGCCATTCCGTCACACCCCCGAAACTCCCACCACCAACCCGTTACCCACCCCTCGCAACATTTTTGCATCACTCACTGAACAAATTTGTTCAGTCATTGAACATTTTTATTCAGTCCCTTAGTATGGCTCTAAACAGAAAGGACAAGCCATGCAGCCTCACTTTCAACGAAGCATCGTAAATACTCTGGTAGAACGCCTCCAGGAGCCGCGGCGTTTTATTCAAGTCATTGTGGGCCCACGCCAAACCGGAAAGACCACCGCGGTCAGGCAAGCTTTGGAAACCGAAACACGCCCCGTGCGATTCGTTCGCGCTTCGCAAGACATTCCTGCAACGCAGGACTGGCTTCGGCGTGAATGGGGCGAAGCGCGGCGCCTCGCCGCTTTAGAGGGGTGTGCTCTGCTGGTAGTGGATGAGGTTCAGATGGTGTCGCAGTGGTCGGCTGTAGTAAAGGCGCTTTGGGACGAAGATACCGACAAAGGAACCAACCTTCTTGTGGTGCTTACCGGCTCATCGTCGCTGCTTCTACAAAAGGGACTGCGCGAGGGGCTGACCGGCCGATTTGAGATTATCTCCTGCCTGCAGTGGGATTTCAACGAATGCGCTGAGGCCTTCGGATTCACCTTGGACGAGTATCTCTATTTCGGTGGGTATCCGGGCGCGGCGCCCCTCAAGAACGACAAGGATCGTTGGCTCGATTACTTGCAGAACTCCATCATTGCGCCGAGCGTACTCAAAGATGTTATCTCGCTTGACCGTGTCACGAAGCCCGCCCTCATGGAGGCCCTGTTCACCTTGGGGTCAGCCTATTCCGGACAAGAGGTTTCGTACCGAAAGTTGCTCGGCCAGCTTGACGATGCAGGAAACGCCACCACTGTTGCGCACTATCTGTCGCTGCTTTCGGATGCCGGTTTGCTCAGCGGGCTTCAAAAGTATACCGAGAAGCTCATGAAAACGCGCGCCTCTTCGCCACGACTTATCGCACACGATACCTCGCTCATGGTGGCGTCATACGGCCGCTATCGCGAATTCCTACTTTCTGACCCGGACCGACGCGGACATCTTGTCGAAAGCGCCGTCGGCGGATACCTGCTCAAACGCGCAATCAAGGAGCATTTCGACGTATGCTGGTGGCGCGAGGGGAACGATGAAGTGGATTTCGTCATTCAGGACGGCATGGCGCGAACCGCCATTGAGGTGAAAAGCGGCAAGATCAAAAGCCTTGGCGGCCTTGACGCATTTACGCGCCGCTACCCTGACACGCACACACTCGTCGTAGGCTCGAGCGAGGCGCCCCTCGAAGATTTTCTTTTGGGGCGCATTCCGCTGTTCTAAGGTTGGGATTCGGGAGGGGGGTTGCAACAAAAGCCCCGTCCCGCTGCATAAAAGTGTGACGCGCTTCGTGCTATTGAATATGCCAGAATGTTATGCGCATCCCCATCATCATGACGAGGGCATGATCTCCCCTGGTTAACGTACTTGTTTGGCTATCCCCGTAGGAGTGCTATCAGCGACGGCGCGCAGCGCCTAGTCCCTTTAGGGAAGCACCCGTTCGCGCGGAGCGCGAAAACGCAGGTCTCGGTTGGGTTCTCCGCCTTCGGCGGAGAGGGCGCTTCGTGATGAAACGCCCCTACGAAGGTTACCTTTTTAGTTAGATTTATGGTACATGAAAGAGCCCTCGCCATAGTGGTCGGGAGGGCAACCACTTTGTGGTTTATTTAGATAGCGCGAAGCGCGTCACACTTTGCGCAGCGTGAGTGCGGCATCCAAGCTGGCCGCCACACTCCTGCGGCCAACCTCATGCAGTGCGGCCGAAACGCTTTACGCTACCTGCGTTTTCGGGGCCAACTTCTCACTCGTCTTGCCGAAGAATACCTCGTACCAGCAGAGGAAGCAGTAGATGTTCCAGATGCGCATCATCTTGAGTTTGCCGCGGCCTTCCACCGTCGAGAAGTCGGCGGACTTGTGGTCGTCGAGCATCTGCACCAGGTAGTCCACGTTGAAGAACTCGTGTGCGGCTTCGCTCGTGAACGCTTCCTTGATGCGGTCGTAGTAGAGGTCGGTCTGCAGCCACACCGTGAGCGGGGTGATGAACGGCTGCTTCGGCATGTTCGCCACCTTCTTCTGGAAGCCCAGTTTGCTTGCAGCCACGCGCAGGGCGTACTTCGCGTGCTCGTCGTCCACGCGGCACGCGGTGGGCAGTTGCAGCGCCACGTCGAGCACCTTCTTGTCGAGGAACGGCACGCGCAGCTCAAGCGACTGCGACATGGACATTTTGTCCGCCTTCAGGCAGATGTCGAAGGGCATGTAGCTGACCATATCCACGTACTGCGTCTGCGTGATGATGTCGAGGTTCTGCTTCGCGGCCTCGTCGAAGTGCGGCTTGCACCACTCCCACGGGCGGCATGGGCCCTCGTAGTCGCGCAGCACGTTGGGAATCTCGTCCCACATGTAGTTCATGGACGCGCGCTGGTAGCTCTTCTCCGGCCCGCCCGAGCCGCGCATGGCGAAGCGGCGGCCATGGAACGGCGGCAGCTTCTCGGCAATGGCGCCCGCGGCGGCGCGCAGGGGGCGCGGCACGCGGAAGTACTTGTCGAACTCGAACTGGTCGTGGTAGATCCAGTAGCCGCCGAACAGCTCGTCGGCGCCCTCGCCCGACTGCACCACCTTCACCTGCTCGCGCGCCAGCTTGCTCACGAAGAACAGCGGGATGGCGCTCGGCGCGCCCAAGGGCTCGTCCATGTGGTACTGCTCGGTGGGCACGATGTCGAGGAATTCCTCGGCCGTCACCTTCACCTGCTTGTTCGGCAGATGCGCCCACTCGGCGAACGCGGTGGCATCCTCCAGCTCGTTCAACTTGATGTCGAAGTCGGGCAGAGCGTTGATCTCGGCCAGCTTGTCCTCGCAGCCGATGTCGTAGCCCACCGAGAACGTCTTGATGTCCGGCGCGTGCTGCCCCATGCAAAACGCGGCGAGCGAGCTGTCGATGCCGCCCGATAAGAAGCTGCCTATTTCCACGTCAGCAATCTCGTGCGCCGCCACGGATTCGTCGAACACGCGGTTGATCTCGTCGGCCCATTCGTCGAGGCTCTTCGACTCGTCGATCTTGTACGTGATGTGGTAGTAGCACTCGGTGGACAGCTGGCCGTTCTCGAATACCATGAAATGGCCGGGCAGCAGCTTGTGCACATCTTTGAACATGGTCTGCGAGTCGTTCATGTACTCGAAGCACAGGTACTGCGGCAACTGCTCGCGATTGAGTTCCTTGTGGAACGCGGGGTGCGCGAGGAACGCCTTGATTTCGCTGCCGTAGATGAGGCGGCCTTCGTCGTGCTGGTAGTAGAACGGCTTGATGCCGAAGATGTCGCGGGCGCACACGAGGCGCTTGTTCGACGCATCCCAGATGGCGATAGCGAACATGCCGCGCAACTTTTCGAAAACGTCAGTCCCCCACGCTTCGTAGCCGTGTACGATGGTCTCGGTGTCGCCGTTCGTCTTGAACGCGTAGCCCAGGCCCTCCAGCTCCGCGCGCAGCTCCTGGAAGTTGTAGATTTCACCGTTGAACGTGACCGTAATGGTGCCGTCGGCGTTTTGCATGGGCTGGTGCGAGCCTTCAAGGTCGATGATACTCAGGCGACGGAAGCCCATCGCAATGTCGTCGGTGACGAAGAAGCCCTCGTCGTCGGGCCCGCGGTGCGCAATGCGGTCGGCCATATCCTTCACAACCGCTCTGTTCGTCTCAACGTCATAATCAACCGCGGTAAATCCCACGAATCCGCACATCTGCCAATGCTCCTGTTCTGCTCGTCCGTATCCCCCGGTATGATACGCTAACCCGTCCAATCCCCCAAGATAGACAATGGAAACCCCATATCAAAGATGGCGTCCGATGTCGTAATACTGGCGCGGAAATCGGGGTTTTTCGCCCAAAATGTCGTAATACTGGCCCGTTATTACGACATTTGAAGCGGTTTATTACGACATCGTTGACTAATGAGTAGTTGAATTACGAAAGAAACGTCAACAGGTGTTTGACTCTGGAAAACTGAGAAGGGATTTTTGTGCTTGCGGCGTGCGTTCGGCAGCGGGGACTTATCTGTGGGATAATGGCAGATCAACAAGTACAACAGGGAAAGAGACAACCGAGCTATGACCATGCAGAACCCCCGTATTGTTTCCGCCGCTGAGGTGGCGCGTCGTTTGCAGCCCGTCATTGTGGGCGGCGACATCCTCGCGTACAGCTACGTGCGCGAGCTGCATCGCGCATATGGCGTCGAGCGCACCATTGTGCTGGCCACGCAGGACATCAAGATGCTCTCAGCCAGCCGTTTCACCGACTATCGCCTGGAACCGCACATCCATGAGGCAGAGGGCCTCTACGATGCGCTCGAGCGCACGGCCGCCAGCGTGCTTGCGGAAGACCCCAGCCGCGTGCTGCTCGTACTCGGCTGCGACGACTGCCACGCGCGCATGCTCTCCGCCGGCAAGCAGCGCCTCGAAGCGGCGGGCTACACAGTGCCTTACATCGACTTCGACCTGCTCGACGACATCACGCAGAAGCGCCGCTTCTACGAGCTGTGCGACGAGCTGGACATTCCCTACCCGCACACCTGGTACTTCTCGTGCGGCGAAGACGGCCCCACCGAGCTGCCGGTCAACGACTTCCCCTACCCGCTCATCGCGAAGCCGTCGAACTCGGCGCAGTTCCAGGATGCCACCATCGAGGGCTGGCGCAAGATCTACGAGATTGAGTCGCCTGAGGAACTGGCGCAGGTGTGGCACAATATCCGCACATCGGATTACACCAACGAACTGGTGCTGCAGGACTTCATCCCCGGAGGCGACGACGCCATCCGCACCCTCACCACGTTCTCGGATGCCTCGGGCGAGTTGCGCGTCGTGTCCGGCGGCGTTGTGTGCCTACAAGATCACGACCCCACCGCGCTCGGCAACCCCGTGTGCATCATGGGCGAGCGCGAAGAAGCCATCATCGAGGCGGCGAAGCGCTTCCTCAAGCGCACCGGCTACCGCGGCTTCGCGAACTTCGACATCAAGTACGACGAACGCGACGGCTCCTTCCGCTTCTTCGAGGTGAACACCCGCTGCGGCCGCAACACCTACTATATGAGCCTGGGCGGCCAAAACTTCGTCGAACTCATCGTGCGCGAGTTCCTGTTGGGCGAGCCCATCGAGTACCGCGAAGCGTACAACCCGTTCGTGTATTCCTGCGTGCCGCGCTACGTGCTCGACCGCAGCATGGAGAACCGTGCGCGCCTCCAGCAAGCACTCGAAGTGCTGCGCCACACGTCAGAGCCCTACCCGCTGCACTACGCGCCCGACTCCCTCGTCCACAACTTCTGGGCCCGCGCCATGCACGTGAACCAAATCCCCAAGTTCAAACGCTTCTACTGGAACACCAACGGCAAACAGCTGAAATAGAAGGAGCCTAAGATGAGGCGCGCAGGATTGATAGCCATGATTGCTACACTGGGCGCCTATGGCCTTCTTCGGTGGTGAGGATTACCGGGCCATCCTCCGTGATGGCTACCGTTTTCTCGAAGTGGGCGCTGGGGCGGCCGTCGCGGGTGGAGACGAGCCAGCCGTCGGACATCTGGCGGGTCTTGTACGTACCCAGGTTGATCATGGGCTCAATGGCCAGCACCATGCCCGGCTCCAGGTGCACGCCCGTGTGCTTGCGACCGAAGTTCGGCACGTTGGGGTCCTCGTGCATGTCGCGGCCGATGCCGTGGCCCACGTAGTCGCGTACCACACCAAAACCCGCCGCCTCAGCCAATGACTGAATGGCGTGCCCCACATCGCCCAGGTAGTTGCCCGGGCGCGCCGCCTCAAGGCCGGCCCACATGCAGCGTTCAGTCACATCCAGTAGCCGCTGCTTCTCAGGCGAAATCTTCCCCACCGCGTACGTCCAGGCGTTATCCCCCACCCAGCCGTCCACAATGGCCCCGGTGTCAATAGAGATGATGTCGCCTTCCTGCAGCACCACACTAGCCGACGGGATGCCATGCATCACCTGCTCGTTCACCGACGCGCAGATGGAACCCGGGAAGCCGCCATAGCCCTTGAACGCCGGGATGCCGCCCTCGGCGCGAATGAGCATTTCAGCCAGTTCATCCAGCTCCAACGTGGACACGCCCGGCCGCACTGCCGCGCCCACTTCGCGCAGCACCTTAGCCGACACGCGGCCGGCTTCCTTCATGGCCTCAATCTCGGCCGGCGACTTCTTGATGATCATGCCTCGCGCACCTTTCTTGCCCCGTCGCATATATACCGCCGCCCAGTATAACACTCCCCCGCGTCCACCTTCGGCCGCTTCCGCGTCGTAACGACCTTTGTACAGCCTGGAAACGACGTCCCGTGCGCCCGCACCAGACATACGCTGCCGTCCTAGCATGAAACGGAATCACGCGCGCCAGCCGAGGGCCGACGCGCTCCGTCAGCAAGAAGGAGGCAGTATGAACCCGTTCGACGAAAAGCCGACGAAATCCCTAGAAGACATGATGCTCGATTGGAAAGAACTCGCGCCCAAGCCCTACGACAAGCTGGAGGCCGACCCCTACACGAAGGCCCGCATCATCCTCATGAACGGCATTGAGGTGGAAGCGGTCATGTTCGGCCACAACTTCCACCGCAACTGCGAGAACAACGACCTGCGCCGCGAAATCGCCCTCGTGCGCCGCATCGAGCAGGGCCAGCAGAAGCACGTGAACTGGCTCTCCCCCTCCAACGAAACCACGCTGGAACTCACCATCGGCTACGAGCAGCTGGCCGTCGACCTCACAGCATGGCTCGCCATGCACGAGCCCGATGAGTACGCGAAGGCTTGCATGGACTTCGCCCTGCTTGAGGACTTCGACCACCTGTACCGCTACTCCAACCTGCTCAAGTTCGACGAGGACCTGCCGGCGCACAAGCTGGTGCGTGACACCATTGAAATCACGCCTGGCCGCCCCACCATCGCGCACCATCGCCATCCCTTCGACGCCGTGCGCATGCCACGCAACGCCAAGACGGCCGACATCCGCACGACGCTGGGCGCGCTCATCCTCACGGCCGGCGAGCAGCAGACGATGAACTTCTACATGAACTTGGGCAACACGGTGCCCGAAGGCGCCGGCCGCGACCTCTACCAGGAAATTGGCATGGTGGAAGAAGAGCACGTCACACATTACGGTTCGCTGCTTGACCCGTCGTGCACGTGGCTGCAAAACATGCTGCTGCGCGAGTACATGGAATGCTACCTGTACTACTCGTTCTACGAAACCGAGGTGGACGCCTACACGAAGAAGATCTGGGGTCATCACTTCGAGCAGGAAGTTGCACACCTGCACAAGGCCGCCGAACTGCTACAGAAGTACGAGGGTATGGAATGGCAGCAGCTCATCCCAGAAGGCGAGTTCCCGGAGCTGTTGGATTTCCATCCCACGAAGGATTACGTGCGCGAGGTACTGGCCGAGCAGGTCACGCTCACCGCGCAGGACGAAGAATTCGTCGAGGTGGACGACCTGCCGAACGATTTCCGTTTCTTCTCATGGAACGCGCATGTGAACGGCCGTGTGCAAGATGTCCCGAGCCACCGCGTCATTCGCGACACGCAGAAGAAGGACGGCGAAGACTACCGCCTGGAGGACGCCGAAAGCCCCATCCCCGAGCTGCGTAGCCGCACGGAGGACAATACCAAGCTCGGCCGCATTCAAGGTGCCGGCCACGACCTGGGCAAGGGTGGCGCACAAACGGAAGAGGTAGAAGAAGTAGAAGTTGTCATGGCGTAACTAAACTAGCTTGAAATAAAAAAGAACCCGCGGAGTACTTCGCGGGTTCTTTTTGTGTCGCGTGCTGAACGGTTATTCAGCGGCTTCGGTGTAGTTGCGGTTCACGGAGGAATCCACCGGAACGCCCGGGCCCATGGTGGAGGACACGGCGATGGACTTCACGTACTTGCCCTTGGCCGCGGCAGGCTTCATGCGCAGGATCTCGTCATACACCGCACCGTAGTTCTCGGCCAGCTGCTCAGCGGTGAAGCTCACCTTGCCGAGGATGACGTGCGCAATGCCGTAGCGGTCGGCGCGATACTCCACGCGGCCGCCCTTGAGCTCGTTGATGGCCTTCGCCACGTCGTTGGTAACGGTGCCCAGCTTCGGGTTCGGCATGAGACCACGGGGGCCGAGGATCTTACCCAGACGGCCAACCTTGCCCATCTGATCCGGCGTAGCCACGGCGGCGTCGAAGTTGAACTCGCCAGCCTGGATCTGAGCCATAAGCTCGTCGGTGCCCACGATGTCGGCGCCGGCTTCCTCAGCAGCACGAGCCGCTTCGCCCTCAGCGAACACGGCCACGCGCACGCTCTTGCCCGAGCCGTTCGGCAGGCTTACCGTGCCACGCAGCTGCTGGTCGGCCTGACGGGTGTCGATGCCCAGGCGGAAGTCGGCCTGCACCGTCTCGTCAAACTTAGCCGATGCAACCTCCTTGACCAGCTGCATTGCCGCAAGCGGCGTGTAGGGAGTCTCGGCAACCTTCTCGGCTGCGGCGAGGTAGTTCTTACCATGCTTCGTCATAATAGTTCCTTTCGTGGTTCGTAGCGGACGCCTCGCGCCCTTCCACTGTCATCTTGCACGCCTCACGCGGCTCTCGACCGGCGAGGTAGTACCCAAACATACACGCACAAACACAGAAAAAGTGGCGTTCGCGGGAACGCCACCTTCGCTTAGTCTTCGTCAAGTTCCTTGCCGGAGAGCATGGCAGCCACCTTACGGGACGGCACATACTTCTTCTTCATCTCGCGGCCCTCGATGCGCACGCCCATGGAGCGCGCCGTGCCGGCGATGATCTCCATAGCAGCCTCCACCGTGTTGGCGTTGAGGTCGGGCATCTTAAGCTCGGCGATCTCGCGGAGCTGATCTTCGGTCAGCGTACCCACGCTGGTGATCTGCGGAATGCCGGAGCCACTCTTGATGCCCAGCTTCTCCTTGATGAGGATAGCCGCGGGCGGGGTCTTGCACACAAAGGTGAACGACTTGTCCTCGTACACCGTGATTTCGACCGGGATGATAGTGCCGGACTGATCCTGCGTCTGAGCGTTGAACGCCTGGCAGAACTGCATGATGTTGACGCCCTGAGCACCCAGAGCCGGGCCGACCGGAGGAGCCGGGTTTGCCGCACCGGCGGGAATCTGAAGCTTAATAAAGCCGGTTGCTTTCTTTTCAGCCATGAGAGTTATCCTTTCAGCTGATCAATCAGTGTGAACGTATATCGACGAAGCAGCGTGTGCGTGAGAAGCCCCGGTCCACTGCGGGCACGCTGCCGCTTACATCCTCGTAGTGCTAAATCTTTGCCACCTGGTCGAACGACAGTTCCACGGGGGTTTCGCGTCCGAAGATGGACACCATAACCTTCACCTTGCCAGCTTCCGGCATAACCTCGGAAACCACACCGTCGAACTCGGCCAGAGGACCGGACACTACCTTCACCGACTGCCCCACCTCGATAGAAGACGAGGTCTTCTTCGGAGCGCCAGCGCGCGGCTTGCCCATGCCCATAATCTTATTGTATTCCTCACGCGTCAGCGGAGCGGGGTTGCCTTGGCTTCCCACGAACCCGGTAACGCCGGGGGTATTGCGAACAGCGGCCCAGCTGCGGTCGTCCAACTCCATTCGGACAAGCACGTAGCCCGGGAACACCTTTTTCTCGCTCTCAACGCGACGTCCGCCCTCTTTGATTTCCGTCACCATTTCGGTGGGGATTTCAATGGCGAACACGTTGTTCTCAAGACCCATGGTCTCGATGCGCGTCTCAAGGTTTTTCTTCACCTTGTTCTCGTAGCCCGAGTAGGTGTGCAGGACATACCACTTCTTCGACATGTCCTACGCCCCCAGCCCAGAAATAGCTACGAGCAGCGGCGTAATAATAACGTTGTCGAGCAGAGCCACATACACGCCGAAGAACAAAAGCGCAACCACCACAACAACGCTCCAACGGAACACGTCTTGCTTGGTCGGCCACGTCACGCGCTTCATTTCCGCGCGGACATCCTTCAGGAAACCGAAGCGGCGCTTCTTAGGCTTAGCTTCGGACTTCTTTTCGATTTGCTTCTCGCTCTTTTTTTCCTGCTTGTCAGCGGCAGGGGCCTCGGCCTTGTCGGCCTTCTTGAAAAACCGCTTCTTGGGTTCGGTTGCAGCGGCATCAGCCTCGGCGACGTCTTTAGCCTCGACTTTAGCGGCCTGAGCTTCGCGCGCCTGTTCCTTGCGTGCAGCACGGGCGGCAGAAGCCTTCGCTCGTTGTGTCTTTGATTTCTTTGCCATCTGATTCCTTCGCCCGAGAACCCGGGTAATTTCGTATCGGTCTTAAACGCCAAACAAGCAGCCTGATTCCAAGCTGCTCATACAAGCAACCTGAATGCAAGCTGCTTCCAGATAAACAAGCTGGCAGGCCAGGAGGGACTCGAACCCCCAACATGCGGTTTTGGAGACCGCCGCTCTACCAATTGGAGCTACTGGCCTATTGCTTGCTTCTTCCCTGAAACGCTATCGAGTTTCCTTGTGCAGCGTATGATGTCCGCACCACTTGCAATATTTCTTCAACTCGATGCGATCAGGATTGTTCTGCTTGTTCTTCTTGGTCGTGTAATTGCGACGCTTGCAATCGGTGCAGGCCAAGGTGACCAACGTGCGCATGAATTCTCCTCTAATCGCTTACGTACGAGCTTGATAACGTTTCCGGATACACATGAATTTTCAAGAAGCGGGGCTCGCAGGCGTGCGAGCCCCGCGCTTAGCAGCAAAGCAGTGTTACTTGATGATCTTCGTAACACGACCGGAGCCAACGGTGCGGCCACCCTCGCGGATAGCGAAACGCAGGCCCTCTTCCATTGCGATCGGGTGAATGAGCTCGCCCTTGATCTCAATGTTGTCGCCAGGCATAACCATCTCGGTGCCCTCGGGGAGGTGAGCAACACCCGTGACGTCCGTCGTGCGGAAGTAGAACTGCGGACGGTAGCCATCGAAGAACGGCGTGTGACGGCCGCCCTCTTCCTTCGTCAGGATGTAGACCTGGCCCTCAAACTCGGTGTGCGGGGTCACGCTACCAGGCTTGCAGAGAACCTGGCCACGCACGATCTCTTCGCGCTTGATGCCGCGGAGCAGGCAGCCGATGTTGTCGCCAGCCTGAGCCTCGTCGAGCAGCTTGCGGAACATCTCGATGCCGGTGCAAACCGTGTTCTGGGTCTCCTTGATGCCGATGATCTCCAGCGGGTCGTTGACATGCAGCGTACCGCGCTCCACACGACCGGTGGCAACGGTGCCGCGGCCGGTGATGGTCATCGTGTCCTCGACAGCCATCAGGAACGGCTTGTCGATGTCGCGCTCCGGCGTGGGGATGTAGGAATCCACCGCGTCCATGAGCTCCCAGACCTTTTCCTGCCACTCTTTGTCGCCCTCGAGGGCCTTCAGAGCGGAACCACGAATGATCGGGGTGTCGTCGCCCGGGAACTCGTAGCTGTCGAGCAGCTCGCGAACTTCCATCTCGACGAGCTCGAGGAGCTCTT
>DXGM01000041.1 GCA_019113915.1 Candidatus Gordonibacter avicola | reverse complement strand
GTCAATTTGCTATCTAAATGTAGTTCCGCTTCTAGAATTAATGATTGGGGGATGTTCCCAAAGTTTCTCAATTGTTGAAGAAACTCGAGAATGTAAAGCGTGCCAGCCTCTTCTTCACGGCCAGCAGCAAGCATATATCTTGCTCTTCTTAAGTACTGGCTGGGCTTCATCTCCTTTAGACAAATTGAAAGTCGATAGTAATAATCAATATGATTTGAGTCAACTCGAGACTTAAATATTTCATGAACGATGCTGTGGGCGAATTTAATGTAGCCATTTTTCGATGCATCTTCGGTTAAATTTAATGAATTAGAATCATTTATCAATTCTTCAAGTTTTGATCTAGATGAATCGGTTGCAACTAAAAGCTCGAAGCACGAAAATGTTTTGCCAAGTATGGAGGCATATTCAAGAACGTTAGCTATCTGGTCTCCGGTTGCACCAAATTCTTGAAGCCTTTTTGAAAGTATTGCCTGAAAATACTTAACGCTATTTTGCTGAGTTTCGTCGAAATCAAATGAATTGAATCTAATGTCTCTTGCGACCTCAAACAATATTTTGAGGTGTCCATTAATTAAATTATAGAGCAGTCTTAATTGCTTCTTAGGCAATCTTCTTTGTGCTTTTTCTTGAAAAATAACAGAAAAATCTTCAAGAGACATTGTGGGGAAAGATAGCTTGTGGCTTTTAGGAACATCATTAGTTATTTTTTCTATTAAGTCAACATTTGCTCCTGCTTGATTGGTCGTTACTGACATTACTAATTTCACCTTATATGGGAAAGAGGAGGCTATAGTATTCGCCGAGGTGATGATATGCTTAAGAAGTTGTAGCGATCTGCGATCCCACTGGTGAATATTATCGAATAGGATAACCGTGTTTTTGTTTCGAACAATTCGTTTTAGATAGTTAAGAATCATTCTTTCATCTTCGTTCAGAATGTCCAAATTGTTCTTTTTCCCCAAATTGAATAGGGTGTCGAAGAGAAAACTTATCGTGTTTCCTCCGGGTAAGTCTTTTGCTGCCTCTACAATGCCTCTTGTAACGATCGTTTCGTTGTTGTGTAAATGATCAGAAATTGTATTTTTAAAGGGAGCATACTCACAATCATCATATAAAGCATCGCCGTCAAATAACAACGCCTGGTCAAATCCATACTGAAGGTACTCTTCCAACATATATTCAAATGAGAATGATTTTCCACATCCAGAAGCCCCTTCTATCACAACACAATCGTGCGAGGCCCAGATTCTAGTAAGCAGGCATATAAATCTTTTTTGATGAGGCAGCAATTGTATTTGCGACAAGGCGTTTCTCCTGCTGTTTTAAAGAAAGGCTCTCGATAATTGGTGGTTATCAGGAGTTGGAAAATCTACTCTGTTCCTATTGGGCCGCCGACTAAGTCTCTTGGGTTTTTGCATTTCATGATTTCTCTTAGTTTGGTTGAGGTTACGTGGGTGTAGATTTCGGTGGTCTTTACTGAGCTGTGGCCGAGGAGGGCTTGGATGTAGCGGATGTCTACGTCGCCTTCGAGGAGCATCGTTGCGAATGTGTGCCTGAACATGTGTGGCGTTACGTGTAGCAGCACCCCCGCTTCGGAAGTGAGGCGGTTTAGTGCATTTCTTGCTGACTGCTCTGTGAGTCGAGCGCCAAATCGGTTGATAAAGAGCGCCTTACTGCTAGTTTCCTCAACACCCAATTCTGCGCGAAAGGCGTGAAGTGCCTTGAGGTAGACGGCAAAAGCAGATAACGTCTTGTCGCTTTCGATCTGAATCATTCGCTCCTTTGAGCCTTTACCCATGATTAAAAGACTCCTGCTGCCACTGTCGAAGTGGTGCTCGTCGAGTGAACAGAGTTCTGAAATGCGGATTCCGCTTGCGATGAGAAGTTCAGCAATCATCTTGTTTCGAACAGGGATGTAGTTGCTTGGGTCATCCGATGCCTCTAAGGGTTCTCCGATGATGCGTTTCAAATCAACGAGTGGAATGGTTCTCGGAAGTCTTTTTGGCTCCTTGATTCTTACTTCAATGAGGTTAAACGGATCCTTCGCGCGATTTCGCGAATAGAGATGCGCCGAAAAAGCTCTTATTGACGCGATTTTGCGTTTAGCGCTGCTCGGTGCATATGTTGCATTCATGAAAGCGAGGTATCCGAAAATGGCTCGCTCCCCAAACTGCATCTTATTTTTGTGGAGCCACTCTTCAAACTGCCTGAGATCACACCGATACGCCTTGATCGTTTTAGCATTCAGTCTTCTAATCTGCTGGCAATAGGTAAGGTATTCGGCGACAGCGCTCGTCAAGTCGGTCATATCTTCTCGCTTTCATCGGTTTTACACGAAAGCGATTTTGACATGAGGAGGGAAGGTGAAATATATGATGATTGATTCGATCAGTGAATTGCTGGCGAAGAAAGCTGGTGCCCTTGACAGGATTCGAACCTGCGGCTTTCTGCTCCGGAGGCAGACGCTCTATCCCCTGAGCTACAAGGGCACGCCGCACGATTATACGCTATGATGGATGAAAACTACCCTCAAAGCGAAGGATCTTCAAATTCATGGACGAGACTATACTCATTGAACGTATGGGTTATGAGGCTGAGGCTGTGGGGCATCTGGGGAGTGGGAAGACGGTGTTTGTGGCGGGCGGGGTGCCTGGTGACGAGGCTGTTGTTGAGGTGGTGGAAGAGAAGCCAACCTTTGCCCGCGCGCGCATTGTGAGCCTGGTGGAGCCCTCGCCTGCGCGCATCGCACCCACGTGTGGGGCAGGGGAGGCATGCGGGGGATGCCCCTGGCAGCACTTGTCCTACGAGGCGCAGCTTGAGGCGAAGCGCGCCAACGTGGTGGCGGCGCTTGTCCGCACGGCGCACTTCGATGCCGAGCGCGCCGAGGCCCTCGTGCAGCCCTGCCTGCCGAGCAAACGTCAGTGGGGGTATCGCAACAAGCTGGAGCTGGGCGCGCGTACCGACGAGCACGGCACCTTCCAACTGGGATTTCATCGCGAAGGTACGCACGACATCGCCACGCCGGGCACTTGCCCGCTGGCACACGACGCCATCGCGAAGGCGCCGAAGGCGTTGCGCGGGGCACTCAAGTTTGCCCAAGGGTCGTCCGACCTGGGCATCTTCCGCGTGGGGGTGCGCCACAGCCTGCGCACGCGCGACCTAGAAGTGGCGCTCTGGACGACGCCCGGCGCCTTCCCGCGCGCACACATAGCGAAAACGCTCAAGAGCGCCATCAAGGCCACCAGCATTGTGCGCGTCATGGCTGACCCGGGCAAAGCGCGCAAGATCAAAGGTGTGGAAACGCTTGACGGCAAAGGCTGCTGGGAAGAAGAGTTGGCCGGTGCGCGCTTCCTCACCAGTGCGCCATCGTTTTTCCAGGTGAACACCGCACAGGCTGAAAAACTTATCCGCACAGTGGTGGAGGGCCTCGGCGGCACCTGGGGCGAAGAAGGCCCTGAAGGCCTTGAGGGGCTCTACGTCGCCGATCTGTATGCCGGTGGCGGCACGTTTTCGGTTCCGCTTGCGCAGGCGGGGGCCGACGTGGTTGCCGTTGAAGCGGCGGGCTCGTCGGTGCGTGACTTGCGCCGCAACGCCGACATGAATGAGGTTGACATCGAAGTGGTGGGCGGCGATGCCGCACGTGAACTCCCTGAGTTGGGTGAGCTGGACGCGCTGGTGGTGGACCCACCGCGCGCGGGCTTGGCCGATGGCGTGGTGGATGACATCGCGGCCGCCGCTTCGACGCGGGTGGCCTACGTGAGCTGCAACCCCGCCACCTGGGCGCGCGACGTGGAGCGCTTCGAGGCGCGCGGCTATCGGTTGGTCTCGGTGCAGCCGGTTGACATGTTCCCGCAAACCTACCACGTGGAAGTGGTCAGCATCTTCACGCGCCGGTAAGCGCGCGTTGCACCGAGCTAGGTCAAAGGTGCCGCGCGCCTGGCGGTCAAAGCGCAGTGGATGTTATACGATTTTTCTTGTTTCGGCTGGGTTACCTGCTAAAATTCGCTTTCGTATGCGGTACACCGCCCATGTTCGCGTGGGCGCGAACGTAAAGACGAACGAAAGAACGAAAAGGAGCCACCCATGGCTATGTACACGCCCGAATACCAGCCGACCGGCGATGAGATCGCCGTCATCACCACGTCTAAGGGCACCATTCGTGTGCAGCTCCACGGCAAGGATGCCCCCATTCACGTGGGCAACTTTGTGGAGTTGGCGCGCAAGGGCTTTTACGACAACCTGAAGTTCCATCGCTATGTGCCGGGCTTCGTCATCCAGGGTGGCTGCCCGAACACGCGTGACCTCACTTCCGAGGAAGTGGTGAACGTCTCGAAGAGCGGCCGCTCCCGTCTGGGTACCGGTGGTCCGGGCTACTCCATCAAGGAAGAGTACACCACGAACCCGCACAACGAGCACAACGATGGCACGCTGGCTATGGCGCGCTCGCAGGATCCGAACTCGGCCGGCTCGCAGTTCTACTTCTGCCTGGGCGAGCAGCCCATGCTGGACTCGGGCTACACCGTGTTCGGCGACACGCTGGAGGGTCTCGATGTCATCGGGAACCTGCGCGTGGGCGATGTGATCGAGCACGTGGAAATCGAGAACGCTGCCGAGTAAGCGCCCGCGTAGTCGCCGGCCATCCTCGACCAAGTAGGTAAGGAAGCAGATGAACAACGACCTATTCCAGCAAGCCCGCGCAGCGTATGCTGCGAAGGATTACGAAGGCGCGCTCGCCGCGTTTACCCGGTGCTTGCAGGACGGAAGCCATCCGCTGGCGCCCGGCGAGATGGGGCTGCTTTATCATCAGATAGGCAACTGCCTGGTGAAGCTCAAGGATTGCAATGAGGCAATTCAGGCGTACACCCAGGCCACGGCCGATGCAGCCTACGATGCCTGCGGGGCTGTGAACTACAACTTGGGCATGGCGTATGCCGCTTTGCATGACTACGAAGATGCGGTGAAGCACTTCGAAATTGCCGTGTCCGATGCGAAGTACGACACGCCGTACAAGGCCTACACCGGCATGGGCAACGCGCTGTTGAAGCTGGGCAAGTCCGCCGAGGCGGGCGTGGCCTTCCGTGAGGCGGCGCTCGACGAGGGCAACCCCGATCCTACGAAGGCCCTGCTCAACCTGGGCGTGTGCTTCATGGCGCTCGACCGTCCGGCCGATGCGGTGGCCTCGTATGAGAGTGCGCTGCAGTTCGACATGCAGCCCGACACGAAGAACAAGCTGTACGCGAACCTCGGCCAGGCCTACGTGGCATGCGGCCAGATGCAGAAGGCGGTCAACGCCTTCGAGCAGGCCATTGCCAGCAAGACGTACTACCTGTCCGACTCCGCAAGCGTTGACTACCAGCGCGCCATTGCGGCGGTGGCCCAGGGAACGTCCGAAATCACGCAGGTCATTCCCTCGGTGGCGGCAGACATGTCCGGCTTGGACGTGACGGCCGACGGCACGGCCGTGTACGCCGAGCAGGACCCGTACGCCTACGGCGAGCAGGACCCGTACTATTACGCCGATTCCTACGGGGATCAGCCCTATCCCGCCTCCGAAGGCTCCGATCGCTTCTTCAACGCAAGCGACGAAGAGCTGGAAAAGTGGTCGAAGGGCCTGGCGAAGCAGGATCGCAAGCGTCGCAACGTGGGACTGAAGTTCCTCGTGGTGCTGATTTTGCTGGTGTTGGTGGCATTCGGCGCGGCGGTATTCCTGTACACGCAGGGCTGGGGTTACCCGTCGCAGGAAACGGTGGCGAAGGAGTTGCTGGCCAACCCTGAGGCTGCCGTGTCCACCGTGTTCGCCAAAGAGGTGGACAGCGAGCGGGCGCAAACTATGATTGACCCGGTGGTTGCCGACCCGAACGCCGTGGTGAATGGCGTGGATAAGTCGATGAGTAACTCGACCGTCTACCTGACGGCCAAGACCGAGCAAGGCGGGGACATCCAGTACAAGGTGTCGCTCGTGCGCGATATGATAGGCTGGAAGGTGTCCAATATCGAGCCCTACTTCGCAAGTCAGAATTAACCAGGTTCACCGAAAGTGCGCGCACCCGCGCGCACTTTCTTCATGTTAAGAGAACGAGAAAGGGAGCTACCTATGGCAGTGCAGAAGACCTACACCATGATTAAGCCCGATGGCGTGCGCAACGGCCACATCGGTGAGATCGTCAATCGTTTCGAGCGCGCGGGCCTTACCATCGAGCGCATGGAGCTGGGCATGGTGACCGACGAGCAGGCGAAGGCC
The DNA here is from genome assembly GCA_019113915.1 of Candidatus Gordonibacter avicola. Lineage (GTDB taxonomy): Bacteria > Actinomycetota > Coriobacteriia > Coriobacteriales > Eggerthellaceae > Gordonibacter > Gordonibacter faecis. The sequence continues at coordinate 16,538 of DXGM01000041.1, read as the reverse complement.
AACTACGCCGAGCACGAGGGCAAGCCGTTCTACGAGGGCCTCATCTCCTACATCACCAGCGGTCCCGTGGTGAAGATGGTCGTGTCCGGCGAGGGTGCGGTGGCGAAGTGCCGCTCGCTCATGGGTGCCACTAATCCGGCAGAAGCCGCCCCCGGCACGATTCGCGGCGATTTCGGCCTTATCATGGATGAAAATGTCATTCATGGATCGGACAGCCCCGAATCCGCAGAACGTGAGATCGGGATTTTCTTCGCGTAAAAGCTCCGATCATCGTATAGGCACAAAAAGCCAGACGAGAGAAGGACGAGAGCATGCTCTACCGCGTCATTGATGCAGCCGAGTTGCCCTCGCTCGTGTCGGCGTTCATGGAAACCTACGAAGTGGTAGCTCCGGTCAAGCGTGACCGGAGCTACGTGTTCGAGGCCGTCCATTCATTCGACGACATTGAGCTGGGATACGACACCACCATCTCCTCCCCGAAGAAGTACTTCTTACCGCCGACGGAAACGCTGTTTCCGTTCGACGCGCGCGACAACGAGGTTGCCGCGTTTGCGGCGGAGATCACCCCCCGCGTTGTGTTTGGCGCTCATGCGTGCGACATCAATGCGCTGAACAGGCTTGATCTTGTATTCCGCGACGGGCGCATGCCCGACCCATACTACGTGGCCCGACGCAAAGCCACGCTCATTGTGGGCATCAGCTGCACGCCCACCGAGACGTGCTTCTGTCATTTGTGGGGCGCCGACGAGGCCCGCTTCGGCTACGACCTGTTCCTGCAAGACATTGGCGACCGCTACCTGGTAAGCATCTCAAGTGTGGAAGCCGCGAACATTCTTGAAGCGGCGTGCAACCCCCGTGTGGCCACCGACGAAGACCGTATTGCGTTTCGTCATGCGGCGCGGCGGCGTCAGGCTGCGTTCAGCGAGGACATTCCCGACATCCAGGACGTGGCCATGCTCATGGACGCGTTCCACAAAGACCCGTTCTGGGAAGAACTCGGCGGGCGCTGTTTGGCCTGCACGGCGTGCTCGGCCGTGTGCCCGACGTGCTTCTGCTTCGACATTCGCGACACGCTTGACCCCGATGGCAAGACGGGCCGGCGCGAGCGCACGTGGGATTCGTGCACGTCGCCGCAGTTTGCCGAGGTAGCAGGCGGGCACAACTTCCGCGCTGACGGCCGCAATCGCGTGCGCCACCGCATGTATCACAAGCTGAACGGCTTCTTGGCCAACCACGACCGCATGCTGTGCGTGGGTTGCGGGCGCTGCGTGAAGGCCTGCAAGGCAAACATCAACCCCATTGAAGTGCTGAAATTCTTCGCGAGGAAGGGGGCGCAAGATGCCGAGTAGCTGTGCGGTTTCCACGGTGCAGGTGAAGCCCTTGGCTGCCGAGCCCGCCCCGCTGACGGGCGACGAAATGATGGCTGCGAATCCGTATCGCCCCTGGCCAGCGCGTATTACATCCATCGTAGATCTCACGGCCACGGAAAAGCTGTTCGAATTCCGGCTTATCGACGACCGCATTCGCGACGCATTTCACCATGAGCCCGGCCAGTTTGTGGAAGTGAGCATCTTCGGCGTGGGCGAGGCGCCCATCTCCATTTCCAGCTCTCCCACGAAGCGCGGCTTTATTGAGCTGTGTGTGCGCCGCGCGGGCACGTTCACCACGGTGCTGCACAACATGCAGTGCGGCGACATTGTGGGGCTGCGCGGACCGTTTGGCCGCGGCTTTCCCATCGAGGAAATGAAGGGCCACGACATTTTGCTGGTGGCGGGCGGCCTTGGCATTGCGCCGTTGCGTTCGCTCATCAACAACATTCACGACGAACGCAGTGAATTCGGCAAGGTTACTATTATTTACGGGTCGAAGAACCCCTCCGAGGTGATGTTCCGCCAGCAGTTCGAGATGTGGCGCCACCGCAAGGACTTCGACTTGTATCTGACGGTCGATCATCCCGACGACACGTGGGATGGCGAAGTGGGCCTGGTCACAAAGCCGTTTGAGCACCTGGAGATAGACGCGTCGAACACGTATGGCGCGCTTTGCGGCCCGCCGGTGATGTATCGTTTCGCCATTGACGAGATGCGCAAGAAGGGCATCAGCTACGACCACATTTACGTGAGTTTCGAGCGCCACATGAAGTGCGGCATGGGCAAGTGCGGCCACTGCCAGATTGGACACCAGTACGTGTGCATTGATGGGCCGGTGTTCAACTACTGGGAAGCCAAGAACATCCAGGGGTCGATGTAATATGACGAACACAAGCGGACAGTGTATCGCCTGTCAGGACATGCCGAAGACGCCGCGCGTGGTGGTGGTGGGACTGGCCAGTTGCTTTGGCTGCCAACTACAAATCACGAACGCTGAGGCGCACCTCATGGAGATGCTTGGCCAAATTGACCTGCGCTACTGGCAGCTGACCTCGAGCGACCCCATGCCCGAGGACTTCGACGTAGCCGTTATTGAAGGCGCCATTACCACCGAGGAAGCCGAGGCCACCGTGCGGCAGGTGCGCGAGCGCGCCGCTACCGTTATCACCGTGGGTGCGTGCGCCACGACGGCAGGCATCCCCGGCATGGCCGCCGCGGGATTCATTGAGCGGCCTGCTCAGGTATACGAACATGTGCCTGCGGCCTGCGGCGAAATGATTGCCCCGCGCCCGGTGCAGGCGGTCATCGATGTGGACTTCGAGGTGCGCACGTGCCCGGTGGACACGCTCGATTTCGTGGACGTGCTGCAACGCGCGCTTTATGGGTCGAACAAAGCGGTGCCCACGCGCACGATGTGTGGCGACTGCAAGCGCAACGAAACATGCTGCTTCTTCGGCAAGGGCGAGTTGTGCTTGGGCCTGGTCACCCGCGCCGGGTGCGGTGCGCGCTGCGTAAACTTGGGCCGCCCCTGCAACGGCTGCCGCGGCCTTTCGCCCGATGCGAATTTGCCCTCGGCGCGTGAGGCGTGCGAGCGCTACGGCGTGTCGGTGGCCGATTTCGATCGCGCACTTGAGATGTTTAACCAGGTGAACCCCGCCCTTCAGGCGAGCGAGTAGGGAGCTTTCATGACGAAAACCGCCATACACGTAGACCACATCGCCCGCGTAGAGGGTCACGGCAATGTGCACGTGGTCATTGAAGACGGCGTGGTAAAAACCGTTGAGATGAACGTGGTTGAGCCGGCGCGCCTGTTCGAAAGCATGGTACGCGGGCGCAGCTATCGCGAGGTGTCCTACATTTCGTCGCGCATCTGCGGCATCTGCTCGGCGAGCCACGTGGTCACCGACCTCAAGGCCATCGAGCGCATCTTCGGCGTTGAGGTGACGCCGCGCACGCGCGCCCTGCGCGAGCTGTTGGTGTACGGGTCCTACCTGCAAAACCACGCAACGCACCTGTTCGTGCTGGCCGCGCCCGACTTCGTGGGGCAGGTGAGCGTGTTTCCCCTGGCCGAGACCAACCCTGAGCTGTTCGAGCAGGCGCTCGGCCTCAAGGCGCTTGGCAATGAGTTGTGCACGAAGGTGGGCGGGCGCTCCATTCACCCCATCACGGCGGTGGTGGGCGGCTTCACGCACGAGATCAGCGCGCAGGAATACCTTGAGCTGGCCGAGAAGATGGACGCGGCGGGTGCGTTTGCCGCGGCGGCCGTCGATTTGTTCCACGGCTTTACGGTGCCTGACATTGCCACGGCGGGCGACATGCTGGCCATGGTGGAGCCCGACTACTATCCGGTGGAGTGCTCGAACACCGCGCGCTTCTTGGAGGCGGGCATCGAGTTTGACGCGAATGACGTGGAGAAACACCTGGAAGAGTACGACGTGCCGCATTCGGCGGCGCTGCTCGCGCGCGTACGCGACACCGGCACACCGTTTTTCACGGGTGCACTCGCGCGCGTGAACGCCTCGTGGGAGCACCTGGGGCAGAAGGCCAAGATGGCCGCCGCGAAGGCGGGCTTGCGTCCGCCGGAGAAGAACCCCTTCATGAACAACGTGGCGCAGGCCGTGGAGTTGGTGGACGCGCTCGATCGCTGCGCGGGCATCTGCCGCGCGCTGGCCGAGCCGGGCGCCATTGAGGGAGGCAGCGAGCCGGTGTCCTTCGAGGTGCGTGCGGGCCGCGGCGTGGGCTTCACCGAAGCACCGCGTGGCGCGCTCTTCCACGACCTGGAACTGGACGATGAGGGTAACGTAGTGCACGCCTCCATCATGACGCCTACGGCGCAAAACGTGGCGAACCTGGAGGCTGACATGCGCCTTCTGGCCGAAAAGCTGGTGGCCGAAGGGGCCGAAGAGGACGCCATCCGCCAGGAAATAGAGAAGCTCGTGCGCGCGTACGACCCGTGCCTCAGTTGCAGCGTCCACTAGGTTCCTTCAACCATGAATTAACACGGGGGGCATGTTCGCCGAAGCGACGGGTGTGCCCCTCGTGGATTTTCAACAGGGGAGCAACGCCTGTGCTAGAATTCGATTTTACTTGGAATCGAGATTCAAGGGGTTTGCCTCTATGTCCTTTTTAGACGTGTTCTCGGGTCTGACCGGCCAGATGTCGACGGACATGGCCATCGACCTCGGAACTGCCAATACGCTGGTCGCCATTACGGGTGAGGGTATCGTCATCAACGAGCCTTCCGTCGTTGCCATCGAGAAGAGCACCCATCGCGTGCTCGCCGTTGGTCACGAGGCGAAGAACATGATCAACCACACGCCTGAGGCGTTTTCGGCAGAGCATCCGCTGAAAGATGGCGTTATCGCCGACTACGACGTAACCGAAGCTATGCTTTCGGCGTTTATTAACAAGGCTGCGGTGCGCAAGTATCCGTGGCAGGCGAAGCCGCGCATCGTCATCTGCATCCCGTGCGGTGCCACTTCGGTGGAGAAGCGTGCGGTGTTCGAGGCCGCCATTCAGGCGGGCGCGCGCCAGGCCTACCTCATCGAAGAGCCCATGGCGGCCGCTATGGGTGCCGACTTGCCCGTCACCGAGCCCACGGGCTCCATGGTGGTTGACATCGGCGGCGGCACCACGGAAGTGGCCGTTATCTCGCTTGGCGGCATCGTGACCTCGTCGTCGCTGCGTCTGGCGGGCAACCGCATGGACGAAGCCATCGCCATGCACCTGCGCGACCTTCTGGGCATCAAAATTGGTGAGCGCACGGCCGAAATCATCAAGATCAAGATTGGCTCCATTCTGCCGTTTGAGGACGGCCGCGAGCGCGACATGATCATTTCCGGCCAAGACGTTATCACCGAGCAGCCCAAAGAGGTGACCATTCAGTCCGAAGATGTGCGTGCGGCCCTGGTGGCACCCTGCGAGGAAATGGTTGTCCACATCAAGGAAACGTTCAAGAAGACGAACCCGGACTTGGCGTCCGACATCATTCAGAACGGCATCCTGCTCACGGGCGGCGGTGGCCTGCTTTCGGGCCTCGACCGGTACCTCACCGACAAGCTGGAAATTCCCGTGTGGGTGAGCGAAACGGCGCTCACGAACGTGGTAACTGGCTGCCTAAAGGTGCTCGAGACTCCGACGGCGCTCAAGCAAACCCTCATGCGATCGAAGTAAGGCCTGAGCCCCTCCCGCATGGCCCTTAACTTCCAACAGAACGGTTCGGCATCAATGAGACGGGTGCTTCTCGTCGTGCTGCTTGTTGCCTCCCTGGCGCTGGCGACGCTCTACGCGCGCGAGGGTGAAAACGGCCCGCTGCACACCGTGCAAAACGCGGTGGCCGGTGCCGTGGCGCCGTTCAAGTTCGCCGGTGCGGCGGTTGATGATGCCACCTCGTCGATGGGCGACGGCTTGGCCGACCTCACGGCTGACGAAACCTCGCTCACTAGCCTGCGCGAAGAAAACCAGCAGCTCCGCAACCTCCTGTCCCAGGCCGACGAGTACAAGCAGGAAGCCGAGCGCCTGGAAGGCTTGCTGAACCTCAAGAACTCCTACGACATTGACGGCGTGGCCGCGCGCGTGGTGGGCAAGAGCATCGAGGCGTATGACCAGTTCATTACCATTGATGCGGGCTCGGCTGATGGCGTGAATACCGGCATGACGGTGATGGGTTCCTCGGGCGTGATTGGGCAGGTGTTCCGCACGACGGAGCGCACGGCTGATGTGCGCCTGCTCACGGATTCGAAGTCGGGCGCGGCGGCGCTCGTGCAGTCAAGCCGGGCCGAGGGTATCGTGCGCGGCTCGCTTGAGGGCCTACTGTATTTGGAGAACATCGACGAAACGAAGGTGCCGCAGGTGGGCGATGTCATTGTGACGTCGGGCCTCGGCGGCAGCTACGTGCGCGGCCTCATTATTGGCACCGTGGTGCGCGTGGACACGGCTGCGGGCAACGCCACGGGGCGCATTGTGGTGTCGCCGAACGACACCGCCGCCTCGCTTGAAGAAGTGCTGGTGGTGAAAAGCCTGAACTCCGAAGGCGCGCTGGGCAACACGGCGCAGAACGGCGGCAACGCGAATGCTTCTGGCGACGCAGGCACCACCGATGGCGATGGCGACGCCACGCAGGACGGCACCAACGACGACCAGGAAGGGGGCGAAACCTCATGAGTGAGACCCGTGATCGCGTGGCGCTGATAGTGGGCGCGGTGCTGGCGGTGCTTTTGCAGGTGATGCTTGCCCCCAACATTGCCGTGTTTGCGGCCATGCCGAACTTCGTGGCGGTGTACGCGCTGCTGGTGGCTATTGTGCGTCCGACCACGTCCGGCCCGGTGCTGCCCTTCGTGCTGGGACTGACGTTTGACCTCGTGTCGGGTGGCCCGGTGGGGGCTATGGCGTTTCTGCTGGTCCTGGTCACGTTTTTGGCGTCGCGCGCCTTTATGGTGCTCGACAACGATACGCTGTTCATGCCGCTGGTTATTTTCATGGTAGGCATGCTGGTGGTGGAGACGCTCTACGGCGCGCTGCTGATGGCGTTTGGTTTTGATGCCGGAGCGCTTGACGTGTTCATCTACCGCGCGCTGCCGTGTGCGCTCTACGACTGCGCCATCGGCCTCATCCTCTATCCGCTTGCCGCGCGCGTGCTCGCTCTGGCCACTCCTGCCCAGCCCGGCTCGCCGCACCTCCGCTAAGGGGCGTCTCGTATGGTAGCCGCCCTCATCGCCGCAGCCATCACGTTGGTGGTGGCCCTCGTGGTCATCGTTGTTGTATTCGCCGTGCGTAACCGTACGAAAACGCCCTATGCTGGCCAGAAGAAAAAAGATGTGCGCTCGGTGGGTAACGTGGGCGTGTCCTCGTCGCTGGGGGCGGGCGGCAAACACGGGGGTGGCGGTTCGTCCGCACCGCGCGTGTCTTCGTCGCAGCCGGCGTCCAAAAAGCCTGCTGATGGGCTCAAGTCCCGCTTCGCTGCCATTGGTGTGCTGGCGGCGGCTATCTTCGGTTCGCTTTCCGTGAAGCTGTGGAGCATGCAGGTGATGTCGTCGGAATACTACGCCGGCCTCTCCGCTGAGAACAAGTACACCGTGGTGCCCACGCCCGCGCCTCGCGGCTGCATCTACGATGCCGACGGCGTGGCTCTCGTGAAGAACCGCTCGATGCTTACCGTGTTGGCTGATGCCGATGTGGCGAGCGATCGTGATGTGGTGCAGCGCTTATCCACGGTGCTTGGACTGCCTTATAACGTGGTGCGCCAACGCATTCAAGATGCCACCTCAGGTGCGCAAAGCCAGCGCGTGGTGGTAAGTGATGCGCGTCTGCGCGACGTGGCCTTTATTTCCGAACACGCCGATGCGTTTAAGGGTGTGTCGGTTGAAACGCGCACGGTGCGCGAGTATCCCTTCGGTGCTCTGGCAGCCCATGTGGTGGGCTACACGGGAGCAGTGAATGAGAAGAACCTGGCGTCTGCGAGCAACGGACGTACCATTGAGCTCGGTGACTCAGTGGGGCAGGCGGGCGTGGAATACGTTTACGACGACCTGTTGGCGGGTGACCATGGCCAGCGTACCGTCATCGCCGATGCTGACGGCAACGTGGTGGAAGTGGAAAGCGAAACGCAGCCCACGCGTGGCTCCGATGTGACGCTCACCATTAAAGCACCCGTGCAGTACGTGTGTGATCGCGCCCTTGCTGCGCTCATCGCTCCTGAAAACGGTACCATTGGCACCGGCAAAGGCTGTGCGGGCGCAGTGGTAGTCATGGATGTGCGCGACGGCGGTATAGCGGCACTGGCGAGTTATCCCACGTTTGAACCTGGCTTGCTCACCGGCAGTATTTCTAACGAGGTGTGGGATACCTACGATTCGGATGAGTCGTACCATCCTCTGCTCGACCGCGTCGTTCAGGGCGAATACCCCGCTGCCTCCACGTTTAAGGCATTCACCGGTTTGGCCGCCCTCAAGTATGGCTTCGCCGGTGGCGGCAGAACGTGGGATTGCGGTGGCTCGTGGGATGGGTGGCATACCGGCGTGGAACAGAAGTGCTGGAACCACTCCGGCCACGGCATACTTGATTTCCGCGGCGGTATTGTGAATTCATGCGACGTGGTGTTCTACGACATCGCGAAAAGCTTCTTCGATGCAAGTGTCCTTGGAGGTAATGCACACCCCACCGTGAGCGATACGGCCATGCAGGACGAGGTGGAGAAGTACGGCTTCGGTAAAAAGACGGGCATCGATCTTCCTGGTGAAACGGTTGGTCGTATTCCCACGCCGGAGTGGAAGGCCGAGCGCTGGCGTGATGTGCCGGCGGAGATTCCCTGGAAGGGTGGCGACTCTACGAACATGGTTATCGGCCAGGGAGATGTGTTGGTCACACCCTTGCAGGTGGCCGTGGCGTACGGTGCTATTGCAACCGGTAAGCTTATGAAGCCGCATGTGCTGAAAGAGGTGCGCAACGCAAGTGGGGCCGTAGCGGCTACGGTGGAACCAGAAGTTGTTGGCGAACCTGACGTTGATCAGGCGAACCTTAACATCGTACGCGACGCGTTGCGTGGGGTAGGTACCGAAAACGCCGAGTTGGTGGCACTGTTCAACCAGTTCGGACTTGACCCGGCCACGGTAGCTTGCAAGACCGGTACCGGTGAGAAGGCGGGCCAGGAGGATTACGCCTGGTTTGCGTGCTATGCCCCCTACGACGACCCCAAGTACGTGGTAGCCTGCGTGGTGGAGCAGGGCGGTGGCGGTTCAGCCGTAGGTGCACCGCTCGGCATTGAAGTGCTGGCCGCGGCGCTCAAGTGTGATGCAGGCGAACTGACCGAGGTGGCACCGGTAGCAGGATCCACCGGCAAGTCGCAACCGCTGGCCACGTCGGGTTCCTCGGGACGAACCGACTAGGAAGGGAGGGATACGCTATGGCGCAACCGCCGCAGATAGATACCGTGCGCGCACCCGACAGGTCTGTGTCCGATGCCACGCGTACGCGCAGGTTTCCCTCGCTTAACCTGCCGCTTCTTGTGGTGGTGGTCCTTCTGTCGGGCTATGGGTTGGTGATTTTATATTCAGCGGTGCAGGGCGAAGAACGCTTCGAATTCTCAAAGCAGTTGGTCGGCGTGGCTTTGGGTGTGGTGGCCATGATAATTATGTGGCGCTTCGACTACCGTCGCTTGTCGGAAGCAACGACCTTCCTTCTCGTCGTGAATGTGGTGCTTATCCTCTCGCCCCACATTCCCATCATCGGCACCGATGCGGGAACAAGTACCTATTCGTGGATTAACGTGGGCATTCAAGTGCAGCCTGGCGAGTTCGCGAAGCTGACCGTCATTTTGTTGGATGCAAGTGTGGTGGCGCGCTACGGTGGGCGGCTCGACGACCCGCGCGAGTATTGCAAGGCGCTCGGCATTATGCTGATACCATTTTTGTGCATCATGACACAGCCCGACTTGGGAACCGGCCTGGTGTATCTGTTCATTGGGGCGGTGGCCTTGGTTGCGGGCGGTGCGCGACTCAAGTTCTTGCTGATTACCCTCCTGGCGGGTGTGGTGGCCATCGCGTGCGTGTTTGCAGTGGATGAAGTCATCAAGAATGCGACGGGCGATTACAAGCTACTTAAGCAGTATCAACGTAACCGTTTGCTAGTGTTTCTTGATCCCGACATCGACCCGACGGGTACCAGTTACAATCTTAAACAGGCGCAGATTGCTATTGGTTCCGGCGGGTTGTTTGGACAGGGCTACATGCAGGGCTCGCAGCACGCGCTTCATATTTTGCCTGAAGCACCGACCGACTTTATCTTCTGCGTACTGGCTGAAGAGCTTGGGTTTTTCGGTGTAATGGCGCTGATAGCGCTGTATGTTTCACTCGTTTTGATAAGCTTGCGCATAGCTGGTGCGGCCGCTGATTTATTCGGTATGCTTATCGTGATGTGTGCTATAGGTATGTGGTTGTTCCAGATACTTGAGAATATTGGCATGACCTGTGGGCTTATGCCTATCACCGGCATCCCCTTGCCGTTTGTGAGCTATGGCTCGTCGTTCATGTTGTTGAACTTCGCGCTGATAGGGCTCATTGGCTCGGTGTGGGCCCATAACAATACGAGTGGGAAGAAGGGCAGCTATGCAACTACCCGTTGACGTGAAGGCTGTTATCGACGAGGCGACGAACATCGACGAGGCGCGCGAAACGCCGCTGTCGGTGAGCGTCTACATTGACGAAACCGCGCCGGGCGACGTGGTGGCTCGCGTGCGTGCCGCCTTTGCGAGCAAGAGTGCTCATGCGCGCGTGTCGCTGGTGTACCTGGACGGCCGCCCCTTCGCGCCTTTTGTGGGCGACGACATGGCCGTTATCGTGGCCGGACTGTCGCCTGAGGTGGGTGCTCATGCCGACGAGTTGCGCGCTGCGGGTGTGCCCGTGATGATTGCCACCTCGTTGCCCGCGCTAGTGAAAGACATCGCTGATGCGCAGGGTCATCCTCTGCCGCAGGCCGACATTGTGGCTCCTGACGTGCCGCGCGATGCGCGTGCCCTGCCCGCATCGGCGGGATCGGGTGAGCCCTACGCGCTTGACGAGCGCGCCGCCGCCTCACTCGACCGCCGCATGGGCGAGTGGGTTATCGAGACGTGTCACGACAAGCGGCTGGCTTTCGCGCTGGCCTTCCCGTTTGTGCGCAGGCCCCTGTCGGTGGACGCCGTGAATGCCACGTCGGTACAAAACGCGGGCATTGGCCTGGTGGTATTCATTCCGGGTGCCGATATGCCCATCATGACACTCAATCAGGCGAAGATGCTATTGCAAATTGCCGCCGCCTACGGCGAGCCCATGAGTATGGAGCGCGTGAAGGAACTGGCCGCCGTGGTGGGTGGCGCGTTCGCCTGCCGTTCGGTGGCGCGCCAGCTGGTGGCGTTTGTGCCGGCACTCGGCTGGGCCGTGAAGGCCGCTATTGGTTATACGGGCACGCAGGCCATGGGCCGTGCCGCCATCGAGTACTTCGAAGAGGGCGGAAACATTGCGGGTCTGGCTGGTGTGGTGGCCCGCGCACGCGACAAGGCCGTGGAGCTGGCGGAAGATGCTCGCGAGATTGCCTGCGGCGACACCGCGCCTGCGGTGGCTGGTGCGACGACGGGCGGGGGCCTTTCCGGAGTTGCGCGCACGGCGGCCGCGAAGGTGAAGGGCGCGGCGCGCTCCGCTGCGGGCGCTGCGGTGCCGCTGGCTTCGTCGGTGGTGCAGGCAGGTGCTCAGGCGGCAGGTGTGGATGCCAGCGACGTCGCTCGCACTGCGGCGCGCTCGGTGGCTGACGTGGCCCGTTCCCGCCTTAAGAACTCGCGTTCCTCCCACTAACGCTTCCCTGTATATAAGGAAAGAAGGATCATTCCGATGACGGACCTCTGGCCGCGCCTCGAGCCGCTGCTCACTGACGCCGAGCGCCCTGCGCGCTACCTCAACCGCGAATGGGGCTGCGTCTACAAGCCCGACGCGCATTTCCGCTTCTGCATGGTGTATCCCGACACGTATGAATTGGGGCAGGCGAACCAGGCCGTGCGCATTCTGGTAAATGTGGTGAATGCGGTGGAAGGCATGGCGGCTGAGCGGGCGTTTCTGCCGGCGCCGGCGTTTTGCGACACGCTGCGCGCGGAGGACATTCCGCTCTTCAGCATTGAGAGCTGCGCGCCGCTGGCTGAGTTCGATGTGGTGGGTATCACGCTGCCGCACGAGCTGGCGGCCACGAACATTCTGGAAACGCTCGATCTGGCGGGCATTCCGCTGCAGGCAGATGAGCGCGCCGAGGCCGACCCGTTTGTGCTGGGTGGTGGTCCCTGCGCGTTCAACCCGGAGCCGTACGCGCCGTTCTTCGACGCTGTGTCCATTGGTGAAGGTGAGGAGGCGGTGCCCGAGGCGCTCTGCCTTATTCGCCAGATGCGCGAGGCGGGGGAGAGCCGCGCGGCCATTCTGCGCGCGCTTGCGCAGGAGCCGGGCTGGTACGTGCCGTCGCTCTATCGCTGGCGTAGCGAGGCTGAGGCGCAAGAAGCGGGGTCGTGGATAGAGCCCGTGGAAGAGGGCCTGCCGGTGCGTTTCGAGAAACGCCTGTTCACGGGCTTTGCGGAGAGTTCGGGGTGGGAGCCGTGTGTCGTGCCGTTCACCGAGGTGGTGCACGACCGCTTGAACGTGGAGATCCTGCGCGGGTGCGCGCGCGGGTGTCGCTTCTGCCAGGCGGGCATGATGTATCGCCCCGTGCGCGAGCGCTCGGCCGACAATGTGGTGGAGTCGGTGCTGACGGGTCTGGCGGAAACGGGCTATGACGAGGTGAGCCTCACGTCGCTTTCATCGACCGACCACTCTCAGATTGCCGACATCCTCACGCGCCTGAACCGCGCGCTCGACGGCAAGGGCGTGCGCGTGTCGGTGCCCTCCCAGCGCCTCGATGCCTTTGGCGTGGATATGGCGGGGCTCGTGGCCGGGCAGAAGAAGGGCGGCCTCACGTTTGCGCCTGAGGCCGGCACGCAGCGGCTGCGCGACGTTATCAATAAGAATGTGACCGAAGATGACCTGTTCGGCGCCTTGGACGCAGCCTTTGCGGCCGGGTGGCGGCGCTGCAAGTTGTATTTCATGATTGGGCTTCCCACCGAAACCGACGACGACATCAAGGGCATCGCCTCGCTCGCGCAGCGCGCGTACGATCGCGCAAAGGCGGCCGTGGCCCCCGAGCAGCGCGGCAGCGTGCGCGTGAGCGTGTCGGTGGCGCTGTTCGTGCCGAAGGCGCAGACGCCGTTTCAGTGGGACGGCCAGATTACGCCTGAAGAGGCGCAGCGCCGCGTGAACCTGTTGCGGCATTCGGTGAAGTACAAGGCGGTTGACGTGCACTGGCACGACCCGTCGACCAGCTTCGTGGAAGCGGTCATGAGCCGTGGTGGGCGCGAGGCGGCGGCGTGGGTTGAGGCCGCGTGGCGTCGTGGTGCGCGCTTCGACGCATGGACCGAGTGCTTCAGCGAGGAAGCGTGGCGGGCGGCTGCTGCTGAAACGGGCATCGACCCGGCGGCCGTGGCGCAGACGAGCTATCCGGTGGAACGCGTCATGCCGTGGTCGCATGTGTCCACCGGTGTGTCGGAGCGCTTTTTGGCGCGCGAGCGGCGTCTTGCCGCCGAGGGTCGCACGACGCCGGACTGCACGTTTGGTGCGTGCTCGGCGTGCGGTGTGTGCCCTGGGCTCGATGCCGACAACGTGCTGGCCGCTGAGCGCATGGCGCCTGCGCCTTCGGTGGCGGCCGCGGCTGCGGATGTGGCCGCTTCGGGAGAGGAGGCCCCTCGTGGCTGATCTTCGCATCTTCCGTTTACGTGTGACCTTTTGCAAGCAGGGGCGGCTTGCGCTGCTGTCGCATCTGGAGGTGGCGCGCGCTCTTGAGCGGGCCGTGCGTCGCGCTGGTTTGCCGTTCGCCATCAGTCAGGGCTTCTCGCCGCACATGAAGATAGCCTTCGGCGCGGCGCTTCCCGTGGGAGTGGGTGGCCTGCGCGAGATATTCGACCTGCAACTGACGCGCTACGTGTCGCCTGAACAGGCGCTTGAGGCGCTCCAAGCGGCCAGCGCCCCCGACCTCATGGTGAAGGAGTGTCACTACATCGAACCCGGCGCGCCGGCCGCGTCCGTGGCGTATCCCGTGAGCACCTATCGCGCGCTTCTGTCCTGTACGCCCGAGCACCTTCCGCTCGTTGACGAGGTCACCGTCGTGCGCAAGAAGAAGGAGAAAACGCTGCGCGTGAGCGACTTTGTGGTGGGCGATTTCGACCTTGCGGGTGCGGTGGTCACGTTCTCGCTGGAGGCCAAACCCACCGGGTCGTTGCGCCCCGATGTGCTGCTGCGCGCCTGCATGGACGCCTACAACGTGCTGGATGCCGGCGGAGAGCCACCCGTTTCCTTCACGCCGATTGCGAACACGTCGTACGAGCCTGTGAACTTCGCTGAAGCGGCCGCGGCCGACTGCGAGCCCTGCGTTTCCGGCGATGCCCTGCACGTGGTGTCGCTCACGCGCATCGACCAACGCGCCTAGCGCTACAGCGCCAGTAGCGCCACCAGTGGGATGGTGACCACGCTTGCCACCAGGGTGCCTACGGTGAGGCCCGCGGCGTAGTCGCCTTCGGTGCCGTGCATCTTCGCAATCATGGGCACCACCGTCATGGTGGGCAATGCCATGAGCAGCACCAGGCTTGTGGTCATGGTGGGGTCGAGCGGCGTGGCCTTCAAGAGCCACCCCGCCGCCACCGGCAGGGCAATCATCTTCACGGCGATGCCCGCGTAGAGCTCCTTTGACCTCAGCGCGTCTTTCAGGTTGGAGAAGTAGCAGAGGGCACCCAGGTAGAGCATGCACATGGCGCTCGTGCCGTTGGCGATGAGCCCCAGCGTATCGCACACAACACCCGGAAGCGGTATGCCTATCAGCACAAACGCGAATGCAAGCGCCATGGCTATCAGGTTCGGGTTCACGAAACTCTTCGCGTTGATGCGCGCCTTGGTGCCGCTTGCGGTGGCCAGGTAGATGCCGTAAGTCCAAAAGAGCGCCTGGTCGATGATGGAGAACAGTGCCAGGTAGAGCGGACCCGAATCTGGAAACAGCGCCGCAAGCAGAGGTATGCCCACAAACCCCGTGTTGCCGAAGATGAACGCAAAGCGAAACACCTTTGCCTTGTCGCCCACCGGGCGCAGGATCTTCGCCAGCACCCACGTGACGGCGATGATCACCACGTAGAACGCGGCGGCCAGACCAATCATGGGTAGGTTCTCAAACACCGTCTCGCGCGTGGAGCGGCTGTATGTCAGGAAGAACAACATGACGGGCAGCAGCACCTTCGAAATGAGTTTTGCGAAGTCGGGCAAGTAGTCCTTGCGGATGACGCCCAGTTTGCTTGCCGCCGCGCCGGTGAGCAGCACAAGAAAAAACACGATCATTTGGTTGAGTACGATGTCGAAAATCATGGTGAGCCCCTTTGTTCGCTTGCGAGTTCCTGCAAACGTGTTGTCTGTGGAAAGCGATCCCGCGCGCTCTCCCCAGCGCGCGGTCGTTTACTTGTGGCAGCAATGATACGGTGAGGGTGAATGTTTGACCTGCGGCGTTGCGTGACGTTCCGCAGCTCTTCGTCTCATAGGGAACAGGTGTGTCCAAAGTGTTCCACTTCTTTCGGGGCGCGGGTGGGCGTATACTTTGCTCAGTGCGAGCAACAAGGGGAAAGAGGGGACTCGCCGTGAACAACGAAACGCGCCGCGCCAAGGAAGACGCGCGGGCTGCACGATCGAAGGCGCTTATCAAAGAGGCTTTGCTTGCTGTCACACGGGAGCGACCGTTCGCCGAGGTCACCGTGACGGCTCTGTGCGCGCAGGCGGGCGTGGGTCGCCAGACGTTCTATCGCCACTACAAGAACACCTCCGACGTGCTAGATGAGGCGCTCGACGAAGCGCTGGAGAAGATGCGCAGCGTGATTGAGCAGGTGGACGCCGCGCCACTGGGTGGGTGCCGGAACTGCTCGGCGACGTTTTGCAGCTTCGTGCGCGAGAACGAGCGCTACCGCAGCCTGTTCATGGACGACGCACTCGCCGCGCGCATCGTGGAGAAGTTGGTGCCCTCAACATGCGGGGATTATCGGCGCAAACTCACTGGTGCCTGTACGCTCACCGACGAACAGCTGGAGGGCGTCGTATTCTTCCAGTTAGCCGGCTGCCTAGCCTCCGCCAAGCGCGCCGCCTCCCTCGACCTTGAGCGCTGGGAACGCATACAAAACGCCATCGACCACTACGTAAAAGGCGGCATCGAGTCACTGGGGTAGGGCGCGTCACGTGCGCGTTGTGTGCCTGATGAGGGGAAAGAAGCAGAAAGCCCGCCGAGTGGCGGGCTTTCGTAGGTTCAAATGGCGGGATGTACGAGACTTGAACTCGCGACCTCCGACGTGACAGGCCGGCGCTCTAACCAACTGAGCTAACACCCCTTGCGTTTGCAGCGTTGGTTATTCTACTGATAAAACGCACGGTGCGCAATACCCAATTTAAAATTATTTTGGCAAAGCCTCATCCCCTAGCATCACGAATATATGTTCTTGACTCCTACGTACAACGACCCCTTTGTCATCTCGACCGAGCGAAGCGAGCGGAGAGATCCCGTGCGGCGACAGCCGTGGCGCTTCCTGCTGGCGCCGCACGGGATCTC
>DXGM01000005.1 GCA_019113915.1 Candidatus Gordonibacter avicola | reverse complement strand
GGAGTTATTCTCGTTCTCATGAAAGAACAAAGAGCCTACGAACCAAGACCTTCCATCCAGTCATCAAAAGCAGCCAAAACAAACGAGAAAAACCCCGAATTACCTATTGACTCTTTATAGCTGGACTACGGGGACCTGGCAGTTATCAGGGGTTATGGCATTTTAGTCAGCCCGCGGCGTAAAGGTGGGGATGTGGGGAACTCTTGGCGTAATAGATAGCGCGTAAGCGCGTCACATTATTGTGGCCGCGGCGAGATGGCGAGGGTTGCGATAGTAATTAGTAGGGACTCCCTTTGCTGGCGCCGCTCGGGATCCTTCGGCTCGCTTCGCTCGCTCAGGATGACAGGGGAAGTTGCGCTCGTGTAGAATGACATTCCGCGTCACATATTTCTTCGCGCACTATATATGGTAGGGGCGGCGGGACTCGAACCCGCAAGACCGAAGTCGGAGGATTTTAAGTCCCCTGCGTATGCCAATTCCGCCACGCCCCCGTGTTTGTATATGGTAGCAAAGATTTCGCCGCGGCGGGGTTAGGCTTTCGCGGCGTCCAGGATAATGCCGTGAAGAATGTCCGATTCGCTGGCCGTGAAGCCGTCGGCCCCGGCAAGATCCAGCACTGCTTGCAAAATAAGCAACCCGGCCACAATCACCGGCGCGCGCCCGGGGTCCAGGCCCACCACGCGGCGGCGCTCATCCAGCGACACGCCAGCCAGCTGTTCGTACACCTCATCTAAGCTGGCGCGCGACACCTTCGCCTTGTGCACGCGCGAGGAATCGTACGTTGCCATGCGCTCGCGCACCGCAACCACACTGGTGGCGGTGCCGGCCACGGCCACCACGCGCTGAGGCTTGAAACCATCCGTGCGCAAGCCCTCGAAGTAGGGGCGCATGCCGTCCTCAATCCACGCGCGCGCCGCGCTCAGCTCGCTCGCGGCAGGCGGGTCGGACGGCAAAAACTTCTCGGTCACGCGCCTGCACCCAATGTCGAAGGAGTGCACGCGCACGGGTTCGCCTCCCGCCGGGCCGGCCACCAACTCGGTCGAGCCGCCGCCCACGTCCACCACCAGCAGATTCTCGCCCACAAAGTCGCACGACGCCCCCGCGAACGACAGCGCCGCTTCGCGCGCACCCGGAATCACGGTGGGCCGCACGCCAGCATCGGCCAGCAAGGCCTCGAACTCACTCGCATTGCGTGCATCGCGCGCGGCGGAGGTAGCCACGGCCACCACGGTGATGCCGCTTCCGTCCGCCGGCTCGCATGAGTCCAGAAGGGCACAATACCCCGCCACCGTTTCAGCTACCCTCCGCATGGCCTCGGGTTTCAACACGCCGGTGGCGTCCACGCCTTCGCCCAAATTCGTAATAGCGTACTCACGTCGCAACTCGTGCAGCGCGCCGGCTTCGTCGATGTCGGCCACCAGCATACGGCAGGTTACGGTGCCAATGTCGATGGCGGCATAGCGCCCGGGACGCAGCGCGCCCTCAGGCGCGCACGCGGGCGCGGGGTCAGTCAAAAAAGATGAGGTCATAGGGCGCTTCCCTTTCGCCTACTGAACGCCGAACACGGCGTCGAGCAGGGGAGAATACCAGGTCTCGGGCGCTTTCACGCTGCCGGGTATGATGTTCGCCGTGAAGGTGGACTCGTCTTCCTTCGGCGTGAGGCCCTTCACGTTGGCGGTTTGCTCGCCTTCCTTCACCCAGCCGAACTGCTGGTGCGCGCGGTCCTCCACGCCGGCGTCGGTCTGCAGCGCGTTCACCTCGGACTCAAGCGACGCGTTGCGCTGCTCGATGGCGGCATATTCGGCCTGCAGGCGGTCGTGCTCGCGCACGGAATGGTACAGCTGCTGCGCGGGCGTGTACAGAAACCAGCAGGTCAGAACCAGGCAGAGCGTTGCCACGCCGCTCGCCACCAGGCGGCGCTTCAGGCTTCCCTCAGAACTAGCGGTGCGCTTCTTCTGGGCGGAAGCGGTCGGCGCATCGTTTTGCATGCGGGCTGAGCGGCGATGCGTCGCGCCCATCTCGCCCTTGTATACGGCCGCGCGCGGGCCACTGGAGGCGTCACTTGCGGGCGCGTTGCTGCCGCCGAACTGCTTCTCGAATTTCTTGTCCGCGCGATCCTTCTGATGCTTGCGGCGGAACTCCTGCCAGCGCGAACGCTTCTCGGGGGCGGGCTCTTCGGCCTGCTCTTGGTCTCCGAAGCCTCCCTCGAAGCCCAGTTCCCGCTCCAACTCAAAGTCACGCTCGGGGGCGAAGCGGTTCACGCGCACGTCGCGCGCACCACTGCGTCGCGCGCTTGTGCCTGCACGGGAGTAGTCGCTGCTCGTAGGGAAGCTGGTCACCGCTGCGCGGGATGACGCGGCGTACGCGCCATCGCCCGACCGGCGCGCGGCCGTGGAACGCGGCACCTGCACCAGTGCCGGAGAAGACACACCGCGGGTGGAAGCAGCGCCCCGGTAGCCGGTCGACGCTGCACCACGACGCGTGGAAGTACCAGGGGCATGGCGGCTCTCCGCACGGCTGCGAGAGCGCGCAGATGCAGACGAGCGCGGCGCCGCAACAGAGCGCTTGGCCTCGTCAAACGAAAGAATATTCGCCTGCTTACCCACTGGTATTCTGCTCCCTTGTGCATCGTGGTTCGGTGATGGTGTGTGTAATGCCAGAAGCACCGTGAAGCATAGCATACAAAAAGGCACCTCGCTACTGAGGCGCCTTGTGTCTGGGGGGTGTTGCTAAACGGTTGAATCGCGGCTGTCATCGCCCAAAACGCTGCCGGCGAGGCACCGCGCGCGGGCCTACAAATTCAGCTTCTTAATATAAGAACTCCATTTTTCGAACGACTCATCACTGATGGCGTGTTCCATGAGACACGCCTCCTCCTCGGCCTGCTCCGAGGGAATTCCCAGCGCTTTGGTAAGGAACGTGAACAGCATGTGGTGCTTGTCGAGCACCGATGAACCGTAGGCGTAGCCTTCGTCAGTAAGCGTGATATCGCCGTAATAGGGCTGGTCAGCCAGGCCCTTTTCCTTCAGCGCCGTTACGGCCTTGTTGACCGAGGCCTTCGACACGCCCAGCTTCGTAGCAATGTCGACCGAGCGCACCGACGCCTCCGTCGTGCCGCCCAGCATAACAATAGCTTCCAGATAATCTTCGTGCGATTTGGACATCTTTTCCAAGGGACCCCTCCTTCGCGCACCGCTCATGGTAGCACGCCCGCGCCCGCGCAGGAAGAGAAGGCTGCCCGCCGCACGCACAGTTTGAACCGCGGCCGCTTCGCCTCCTTCCTCATTTTTCGCTGAATATGCGGAGAAACCCTTAAGAATGAGCCGCTAGCGCAGAGCGGGGCGGGGCTGCTCAACACTTGTGATACCATTGTGCAACGTTTGGTCAACCCCAGCCACAGAGAAAGTGCCATGGAGAATATCAACGAAATTATCGCAGCCGTGGAAGAACCTCCCCAGTCCTTTGAAGAGTACCTGACGTGCTACGCCGATCGGGTGGGCGCGCTGGTGAACTCGTTCATTCCTGAAGGGACGCACCCCGATATGGACCGCTACCTGTACGGCCCGCTGACGGCGTACAGCCAAAATGGCGGCAAGCGGCATCGCCCGCTCATCTGCTTTGCGGCGTGCCGCGCGGTGGGTGGCGACATGGCGCGCGCGACTAGCGCCGCCGCGGCTATCGAGCACTTTCATACCGCCGCGCTCATTCACGACGACATTGCCGACGAGGCGGAACTGCGTCGCGGCGAGCCGTGCCTGCACCTCACCGAGGGCATGGGCCTGGCTATCAACATGGGCGACTTGGCGTTGTCGCTGGTGAACGGCACGGTTATCAACGACCCGGCGCTCGACGACGCGTGCAAGGTGCGCGTGGTGAACGAGCTCATTGAGATGACGCGCCGCACCATTGAGGGCCAGGCGCTCGACATTGGCTGGGCGCGCGACGGCCGCTACGACATCACGCCGGAAGACTACCTGGTCATGGCCACGCACAAGACGGCGCACTATTCGGGCGCCGTGCCGCTGGCCATTGGTGCCATCATCGGCGGCGGCACCGAGTCCGAAATTGAGGCGCTGCGCAACTATGGCCTGGACACGGGCCTGGCGTTCCAGATTCAGGACGACTTGCTGAACCTTATTGGCTCTGAGGAAAGCACGAAGAAGGACTTCCGCAACGACATTACGGAGGGGAAGCGCACGCTCATGGTGGTGCACGCGCTGCAGCACTCCGAGAGCCGCAACCGCCTGATTGAGATTCTTTCGTCGAAGGAGAAGGACCCGGAGGTGCTGGCCGAGGCTGTAGCCATTATGGAAGCGTCCGGCAGCATTGATTACGCCCGCAACTACGCTGAGAACCTCACAAGCATCGCGAAGAATCGCCTGGTAGACATGGTGCGCCCCTCCCCTTCGCGCGACCTGCTGATCTCGATGGCGGATTGGTTTGTCAATAGGTTGAAGTAGGGCCTGCGGGACGAGGGGGGTTTGTAAAACCCCCCGCCGCACTCCTGCTTCACAAAAGTGTGACGCGCTTCGCGCTGGCTAATACGCTATAGGGTAGCCCTTCCCTAGCTTTACGACGCAGGTTAACTGACCGGAAAGCAGTAGCAGGTTAACCGTAGTCCAGCTATAAAGAGTCAATAGGTAATTCGGGGTTTTTCTCGTTTGTTTT
>DXGM01000040.1 GCA_019113915.1 Candidatus Gordonibacter avicola | reverse complement strand
GGGGGGGGGGGGCATTCACTGACTCTTCTGTAGAGTCACTCTCCCTTCCCGAAACAATCCAACATATCGACGACGGTGCACTCGTAAACTGCCCGTCGCTCAAGCATGTCCAAATAAGCCCCAAGTGTGAGGGCTTTGTCTCGTTTGACGACATGCTCTTTACCAAAGACTACTCGCAACTCCTGCTCATTCCCGAGGGCAAGGAGGGCGCTGCTTCTCCCCGACCAGACCACCCTTGTCCCTGCTGCTGCATTTTCCCGGTGCAGCAGCCTCTCTCGGCTCCTGGTCGGGGACAGTGCCACGTTTACCTCTTACGACGGCATCCTCTACAGCAAGGATATGAAGACCCTGGTAGCCTGTCCTGCAGGCGTTGGTGCCTCCATCGTGATTCCTGCTGAAACAGAAACCATCGACAAAGATGCTCTTGCTGGCTGCAAAGACCTCGCATCCATCACTGCCCTGGGCACTGTCCAAAAGATCGACCCCACAGCCTTCACGGATGAAACCAAAGCAACAGCAGTGGTAGCCCTCCCGGCAGGCCAAGACTACGAAGCCCGCAAGGCAACCTGGGAGCAAGCCGGCTTTAAGAACTTCGCTGAACCCGCCAAGCCCGGCTCAACCACAAACCAAGACAGCGCCAACGAAGCCACTGGCCTCACCTACACCCTGCTTGATGACTACACCCTCTCCGTCTCCTGGCAAGGCAAAGATGATCCCGAGGCTGACCTTGAAATCCCCGTCTCCACCGAGATCAACGGCGTCCCTTATCGCGTGAGCACCATAGCCGAAAACGCCTTCGCGAACCGCGGCTCCCTCACCAGTATCAAACTTCCAACCACTATCACCACCATCAACAACGGAGCCTTCGCCGGCTGCGCGAACCTATCAACCATCGAGTTTCCAAACACCCTCCGCGAGATAGGGGAGCGAGCCTTCGAAGCCACCTCTCTCAAGGACATCTGGCTTCCTGCCAGCATAGAGTCCATCGGCTCCCGCGCCTTCGCATCCTGTTCATCACTTAATCGCATGGTCGCCCTCGGCACTCCCGAGGTCGCAAGTGATGTCCTCGCAGGCTGCACTAATGTTTCGATCTACATCCCCTCCGGTTCCGAGGACTCCTGGAACCCAGGTCTTCCTGCTGATGGTAACCACCTCATGCCCTACGGCATCACTCTCTCCGAAGAACCCCTCGCCATCGAAGCGGGCCAGGAAGCCAACCTGCTAGAAGGCGGCAGCCTGGAAGTTCCCGATCCCATTGAGGCTTCCTACTCCTACGCTGCCGCTCCCTTGTCGGTGGATGCCGGCACTGTCTCAGCCAAGAAAGCCGGCACTTCTGACATCACCGCAATTCTTACCCTCGACGATGTCGAACTCACTCGCGCAACCCGCACCGTAGAAGTCTCCCCAAACCCCAATGCTGAGGCCGACATTGCCCTTTTCGATGCCAGCACCTCCCTTCCTGGAGCCTACCTCGCTAATCCCCGCGATCTCCAAATCAACGTCTCTGCCCCCACGCAGGTTATCCTTGGAGAAGGTAGCGGCTATGATGTGGCAACAAAGCCCGACTGTGCTACTGGCTCTGCGGTCTTCAAAAACAACTCCGTTGGTCTTGCTGTACAACTTGATAGTATTGCATGTGAAAACACCTCCACGGAAAGCTTCATCGAAACAAATGACCCTGCAAGAAGCCTTGATACTCAAAGTATTTTTAGCCTCTATCCCCAAAATAATGAAGGTGCAGCTGTAGACTTCGGCTATGGGGCGGGTGTGAATAACGTCACTCTTGCTGAATCTGATAAAGCAGCCTTCGGTATGGGCCCCGAATCTTGGGCTTCCTATACCTTCCGTTTGAACCTGACGAACGATCTCGCTCTGGCAAATGCTCAAGTGATAGAAGGAGTAGCGAATGGCAGTAGTGATCCAAAACCCCTCGCTACGGTCATGTGTACGTTCGAAAGCTTTACGTTCAAGCCATCGGGCAATGGTACTAAAAATGCCGATTTTTACCTCGAAGACATCTCGGTAACTCCGAATCAGATTTATTCTCTCGATGATGTTAAAACACATGCTAAAGATATTTCCCGAAAAGGGACGGGTTCCTTGTACTACGACATGTACGCAGCTTTCGCCACTGATGATACTAAGTACGTGTGCAAGTCAACATGGAACGATGGTCGAACATACGACTTGCGCATTATCGGAGTTTTCCATGACGATAAGATATCCGGCAGCAAAGCTGGTCTTACGTTCCAGTTTAAAAACCTATTTGGAACTGAGGGCTACCAGATGAATAGTTATGAGAAGACCAACGCCGGCGGCTGGGGTACTAGCGAACTCCGCGCAAACATGAACCCCGGAATTGACATTGTTCCTTATGGCGAGGATACCAACACCATCTGGAGCCAAGTCCCCGAAGATCTGCAAAACTCCATCGAGGTTGTCAAGAAGAAATACCAGCCTGACAGCCAGGAGAATACCTCTACAACCATCACTTCCAACGACAAGCTTTTCCTTGCGAGCTACTCCGAGCTTGTTGAAGCCAGTTATTGGGCTTCCGACTATCCTTGGTCGGCTCAAGAGGGCACACAATATGCTTACTGGCATGGCAAGGTGGATCAAAACAACAATGTAAACGAATGTCTCAAGAAGGTATACCAAAAAGATGCTGAAGCAGCAGCTTCTTCGGTTGGCGTCATTTGGTGGGAGCGCTCTGTTAATCCGAATACCTTCTTGAGCTTCCTTCGGGTGAACTCGGAAGGAAACCCCGGCGACAACAATCACGCTACGAGTTTTTATGGAGTGTGTCCCTGCTTCTGCCTTTAAAAATACAACGAACGATCCAAGAAGCCTTTTGTTATAAGTCCCAAGTAATTGCATTATTGGAAGGGATACCGACAAGCATGTCAAGCAAGAAAAACATATCAAACTTTCGGTTCACCTGGCATGTTGTGACGTACGCACTTGCTTGTGCATTTGTACTGACGGCTCTGGCGCCCGTCCCTGCTATTGCGGCGGATGCCGGCAACTTCGGTACTGCGCTTATAGGGTTGCGTGTTACTGACTCGTCCAAAAATCAGTCAGCAGGTGAAGGAGGCCAGCCAGGCAAAACGCCTATCGGTCTCCGTGTGACCAACTCCAACAGCACTAAGCTCATTACGGTTCGAGTGACTTTTAGTGGCAATGGTGGTATGTGGGGTGCAGCGACAACTCAAGGCTTCGATGTTACACTGCTTCAACCTACAGTCGCTCCTGTTGAAGATCCCAAAAAGCCCGGCTACAAGTTTGATGGCTGGTCCACAACGCCGACGGGGGAGGCGGAAGAACTGCCGACGAAAACTACGCAGTCTGCCACTTGGTATGCTGTGTGGAAGGCTGATACTTACCCTGTTAAATTTGACCCAAATACCGGCTCAGGTGGTCCTACTGCGTCCACTGCTACCTATAATTCTTCCATGGAGGTTATTTCATCTTTTCCAACAAAGAAGGGTTACGAGTTCTTAGGCTACTTTGACGCTCAAGCTGGTGGTAATCAATACTACAAAGCTGACGGAACCAGTGCTCAGAACTGGGACAAAACCTCGGGCGATACCTTGTATGCCCAGTGGAAGGCAAAGACCTATACGGTGAAGTTTGACTTCGCTGAGGGCAAAGATGGCGATGTCACAGCAGTTGTTACCTATGATGCCCCTATGCCAAAGATCAAAATCCCTGACAGGGGTGGCTACACGTTTGCTGGTTACTTTGATGACAACAACAAGCAGTACTACGACGAGAAGGGTGAAAGCAAAGCCGACTGGGACAAAGATACTGACAACGTGACACTTAAAGCTCACTGGAACTTACAACTCAACTTCAAGTTCCCCACTGCTGTTCTTATTCAGGTGGATGCTTCGGGCAACGTCACGGGGGAAGATCTTGAGTTTATGTCCACTTCGGCTGAACCTATCAAAGTAACCTCGGTTATCAGCAAGCAAGGTGAGGATGCTACCTCGCTTTTCGCTAACGAAACAACCATAAAGGGTGTACGTGTTCTGCTTACGCCTCCCAAGGGTTCTGGGGCGGAAGTGAAGGTTCCTCTTACCACACCTGCAGCAGGTGAAACCATTACTGGCGGCTGGACTATAGCTGCTAATTCCAATCTTGCAGTTGCTTTCGGTATGTCTCTTCCCGAAGGAGCACAGCTCAACTACCTAGCAGATGCCCAAGTAGCTGTTGCTAACCTCTCTTATGAGGTGGAAGCTGTTCCTTCTTCCTAATGCCGGCGCGCCATGACCCGCGGTGGGGATCACCCGCTCCGCCATGGGTCATGCGGTCAATGTGCGGCCACCTTCTCCCACCTTCTTCCTCCTTCTTCCGTGAAACCTCTGCGGAAAAGTGGGCGCGCTTGGCGTTCGTTGGGGTATACTTCACGGTTACATGCGATGACGAAGACAGCGTCGTGCATCACTGCCGCCCTCAGAGACGGGCTTCACCGGCTGAAAGGGCCCGGACGGCACGCGCGACGATTCCCTTCCGAGCAGCGCGTTTGAACGCGGACGCCCATGGCCCAGCGGCCTGCGGCGAGACGCTCAAGTAGGACGCGCCGGGTGCTCCCGTCACAGGGCAAAACGAGCGGGCGGCACGCGCGTTGGCGCAGCCGTCAACCGAGGTGGTACCGCGAGAGCCTTCTCTCGTCCTTGGATCCGGGGATCACTCCCCAACGGGCAAGGACGCGAGAAGGCTCTTTTTGTTTGGCGCGGGGGCCGAGCACGGCGCTTCGCAGAGGCGAGAAGAGACGGAAAGGAACGGGAGAAGCTGATGGCAATCGTGGAGGAAGTGGCGGCGCTGCGCGAGCAGACGCTGGCCGACATCGCGCAGGCGGCCGACACCGCAGCGCTTGACCAGGTGCGCGTGGCGGTGCTCGGCAAGTCAGGCTCGCTCACGGGGTACCTGCGCAGCATGGGCCAGGTGCCGAAGGAAGAGCGCGCCGAGGTGGGCAAGACCGTAAACGAGGTGCGCGTGGAAGTGGAGGCCGCGCTGGCCGAGCGCAAGGCCGCGCTTGAGTCTGCGGAACTGGCGGCTGCCATCGACGCGGCGGCCGTGGACGTGACACTGCCCGGCCGCGCGCAGCAGATGGGTACGCGCCACCTGATCAATGGCATCATCGACGAAATTTCCGAGATCTTCTTGGGCCTGGGCTACTCGGTGGCCGAGGGGCCTGAGGTGGAGACGTGCTACTACAACTTCGAAGCGCTGAACGCACCGGCCGATCACCCCAGCCGCGGTTTGGCCGACACGTTCTACGTGGTTGACCGCTCGGGTGCCGAATGCAACGTGCGTGGCGAATCCGACGTGCTTCTGCGCACGCAAACCTCCGGCGTACAGGTGCACGCGATGGAGGACGAAGAGCTGCCCATCTACGTGATTGCGCCGGGCAAGGTATACCGCCGCGATGTGGCCGACCCGTCCCACCTGCCGCAGTTTCACCAGATCGAGGGCTTGGTGGTTGATCGCGGGATCACCTTTGGCGACCTGAAGGGCACGATGGACTACCTGTGCAAGCAGGTGTTCGGGCCGGAGCGCAAGACGCGGTTCCGCGCACACTTCTTCCCGTTTACGGAGCCGTCCGCCGAGGTGGATGTGAGCTGCGGCATCTGCCACGGCGAAGGGTGTCGCATGTGCAAGGGCACGGGCTGGATTGAGATTCTTGGTTGCGGCATGGTGGACCCGAACGTGCTTTCCATGTCGGGGATTGATCCGGAGGAATATTCCGGCTTCGCCTTCGGCATGGGGGTGGAGCGCATCGCCTGCCTGAAGTACAACGTGCCGGATTTGCGCATGCTGCTTGAAGGCGACATGCGATTCTTGCGGCAGTTTTAGTTTTGTGGCGGGGCGGTGGGCGACGCCCAGTCGCTCAGACAGTCCTCGCTTCGCTGCGGAACTCGCTTGGTGGGCATCGCCCACCGTCCCTTCGCGAGCGCTTAGGTTGTCGATCTACTTGGAGTGCGTCACAGCTTGTCATCCTGAGCGGAGTGCGAGGCTGCGGATAGCTTGTCATCCTGAGCGGAGTGCGTAGCGCGGAGTCGAAGGATCCCGTGCGGCGATAGCAAAGAGAGCAACGGGGCCGCATGCAGCGGCTAAAGATAGAAGGAAGAACAACATGAAAGTATCTCTCAAGTGGCTTTCCGACTATGTGGAAGTGCCGACTGACATTAAGGCGTTCTGCGACCGGCTTGACCTGACGGGCACGGGTGTGGAAGGTGTGGAGAAGACGGGGGCGGCGCTGGATGGTGTGGTCGTTGGGCACGTGGAGACGTGCGAGGCGCACCCCGATAGCGACCATATGCACGTGGTTACGGTGAACGTGGGTGCGGACGAGCCGGTGCAGATTGTGTGCGGCGCGCCGAACATCGTGGCGGGCATCAAGGTGCCGGTGGCCGCGGTGGGCGCGGTGCTGCCGGGCGATTTGAAGATAAAAAAGTCGAAGCTGCGCGGGGTGGCAAGCGCGGGTATGTGCTGCTCGCGTCGCGAGTTGGGCATGGGGGCCGACCACGAGGGCATCTGGATTCTGCCGGATGACGCGCCCGTGGGCATGCCCATTGCCGACTACGCGAAGCTTTCCGACACGGTGCTTGACCTGGAGATTACGCCGAACCGCCCCGACTGCCTGAGCATGGCGGGCTTCGCGCGCGAAGTGGGCGCGATGTACCAGAAAGAGTGGACGAACCCGCTCGGCGAGATGGCCGCAAAGATGCAGCTTGATGTGGCCGCAACGCCGGTGGACGAAGCCGTGCAGATAACCATCGAAGACGACGTGCGCTGCCCGCGCTACACGGCGCGCGTCATTCGCGGCTGCAAGGTGGGGCCGAGCCCCGACTGGATGGTCGAGCGCCTAGCGGCCATCGGTCAGCGTTCTATCAACAACATCGTGGACGTGACGAACTACATTCTGTTCCTGCTGGGCCAGCCGCTGCACGCGTTCGACCTGGACAAACTCACTGGTGCTGACGGGCGTGCGCACGTGGTGATTCGCGCGGCCAAGGACGGCGAGCAGCTGACCACGCTCGATGGCGAGAAACGCACGCTCACCTCCGATATGACGGTTATTGCCACGCCTGAGCAGGGCGCGGTGGCGCTGGCTGGTGTCATGGGCGGGCTCGACACTGAAGTCACGGACGCTACGGTGAACATCCTGCTTGAGGCTGCCACGTTCGAGGCTGGTCGCACCAGCCGCACGAGCCGTAACCTGGGTCTTATCTCCGAAAGCTCGCTGCGCTACGAGCGCGGCGTGGATGATCACGACATTGAGGCGCGCTCCGCCGCGGCCGCCGCGCTCATTGCCGAGGTGGCGGGCGGTACCGTGAGCGTCGCGCGCGCCAATGATGCAGGTATCGTGGATGTGTGGCCGCGCGTGTCTGAGCCGGTGGAGCTTGCATTCCGCATTCCGCGCTTCTGTGTCATGATGGGCGCGGACATTCCGCGCGACTTCATTGCCGACATTCTTGTGCGCCTCGGCTGCGAGGTGGCGGACGCCGCGGATGCCGACACGCTGGCCGTGACCGCACCCACATTCCGCCCGGACCTCGTGCGCGAAATCGACCTGTATGAGGAAGTGCTGCGCCTCTGGGGCATGGATCGCATTCCGGCCACGCTGCCCGGCGGCCGCGAGCGCGTGGGCACGCGTACGCCGGCCGAGCGCACCATGGATACCATCAACCACACCCTGCGCGCGAGCGGCCTGAACGAGACGATGACCTACTCGTTCGCCGAGCCGGGCGACCTTGAGCGCTTGCGCCTGCCCGCTGATGGTCTGGGAGAACCGGTGGAGCTCATCAACCCGCTGAACGCCGACCAATCCGTTATGCGACAGAGCATTATCCCTGGTCTGCTGCGTAGCGTTGCCTACAATCAAAGCCGCGGCGTGAAGAACGTGCAGCTGTACGAGTCGGGCATGGTGTTCTTCGCTCACGAGGGCAAAAAGCAGCCGAAGGAGAAGCGCAAGCTGGCCGGTGTCCTGGCCGGTGCCATGCGCGACGCTGGGTGGAACGACGCGCCCGCTGCGTTCGACTTTTTCGACGGCAAGGGCGTGGTGGAAAACCTCGCGCGCGAACTGGCGCTGCCGAAGGTGCGCTTCAAGGCGCTTGCCGCCGACGAGGCCCCGCACCTGCAGCCTGGCCGTGCGGCGGCGGTGCTGTCCGGCGGCACCGAGCTTGGCTGGGTAGGCGAGGTGCACCCGCTGGCCGTGGACGCGTTTGAGGCCGACGCGCCGGTGGTGGCGTTCGAGTTGGATGTGGACGCGCTCGTGAAGGCTAGCCGTCCCGCGCGCGATTACGTGGATGTGCCCACATTCCCCGCCGTGTCCATGGACGTGGCGTTTGTGGTTGACGAAGCCGTGACCTGCGAGAAGCTGATGCAGTGCATGAGTTCAGCCGGCGGCAAGCTGCTGGAAGACGCGCGCCTGTTCGACGTCTACCGCGACGAAGAGCGCGTCGGCACTGGTAAGAAGTCCATGGCGTTCGCCCTCACGTACCGCGCCTCCGACCGCACCCTCACCAGCGAGGAAGTCGACAAAACCCACGACCGCCTCATCAAAAAAGTAAGCGCCGCCACCGGCGCCGAAGTTCGCGGCTAACAACCAAAAAAGCCGGGCGAATCCCTCGCCCGGCTTTTAATCACACTCACTAATAGCTATCGATACAACTCATCATGTGTTCCCGTTCTTTCGAAGCCCACGACCTCGTTTTCTCTACTATATATAATGAGCCAATCGCTTTTTCTTCCACCTATATGGAGTTCTCTCTTGCCTTGAAGACTGCCTTTTAAAGCATGATCATTGAACGAAAGCGGGATAGGCGTTGTATCAGAGTTGAGCACAGCAACGACAGCCGCTTTGAATTCATTCATATCACGATGTTTTTTAAGGCACCGTTTAACGTCGCGCTCGAAATTTGGCGTTCGGTAGAACTTATACATGAGTTATATTCCCAATTCCGAAAACAGCTCTTCAGCGCTTCGGTATATTTTTGTTCGAGGGTCATTTCGCATGGCTTCGGATTGCTGCATAGCCTCAAGGGTTTCCTCGTTGGGTGTTTCCTGGGCAGGTGAAATGGTGATATAGGGGCGATTGCGCTTAAAGACAGTGACTGATTGGCCTGTCTCATTGACAAGGTTTGCGATTTTATTCAGATTCGCTTTGGCTTCGGACAGCCCGACGGTAAACGTTGACATAGTCATAGAAACCTCCTTTTCTTAAGGTGAGTATAGCATGGATTGACCTTAAAAAGGTATCAATAATAGGTCTAAAAATAGGTCTATTTAGAAAGAAAACTGTTAACCGAATGTGCGGCGATTTTCCTTACTTATTTACTCCGCGTCGCGGGTGGCGGCGAAGAGGCGGTCGAAGTAGCGGCGGCGGGCTTCGGCGTGGGAGGAACGGCGCACGGGGAGGCGTTTGCCGCCTTCCATGATGAAGCAGCCGTCGTCGGTGAGTTCGCTCACGTGGTCGAGGTTCACCATGATGCCGCGGTGGCAGGTGAAAAACTGCGGGTAGGAAGCCAGCATGTCCACAAGGCGGGCGAACGACTGCCGCCAGCGCAAGAGCCCGGCCTCGGTGTTTACCATCAAATAATGGCCGTCGGTTTCCACATAGCGAATGCGCGACAGCGGCACATTTACCGGCACCGCGCCGTCGCGGGCCAAAAGCACCGTTTCGTCCGTCGCCAGGCGCGCGAGGGCTTCGTCCAGCACCACGGCCAAATCCTCGTCGGTGTAGGGCTTCATCAGGTAGTGGAATGCGCGCACGCGGAACCCGTCCACCGCGTGGTCGGCCGACACGGTGGTGAATACCACCAGCCCCGGGTAGCGTTCCTCGTGCAGGCGCTCGGCAATGCGAATGCCGTTTTCGTCGCCCAAATAGATATCGAGAAATATCAGGTCAAACGCCAGTGTGTCCTTCGCGAAAAGCCCGCCGCTCTCGGAAAACCGCGCTGTTTCGCACGTGCGCCCGCGACGCGTCAGATGGGCGACGATGGCGTGCTCGAGCGCTTCGGCATCGGCGGAGCAGTCGTCGACGATCGCGATTCTCATGGGCCTCTTTCTCCAGTGAAGGCGGGACACAGCAAGGCCCCGATCATGTGCGGGCTGGACGCCTTCCATGCTGATCGCGGCCTCCTTCCTATTTTCGCAGTTCACTCGGATGGTGAGGGTTCTTTTCGTGCCTGAAACGGGCTTTTTGTGTCACGTACGTGCTAACCAGGCCCAAGAAGCGCTGTCGGGGGAAGTGTAGCACGCCGCGCGCAAGCCGTGGCTGTCGTCGTTTTTGCGGTCGTGCGAAGGAGCATGACACGGCGGCCGAGGGAGACCGGTTCCCTTCTGCGGAAACCTGCACTGAGCTGCTTGCTAAAACAAAGAGCGCGTGTCATGCATGAAGATGGCGTGGCTCCGTGCACGCTTGGGTCTTCGCCCAAACCTATGACGCTATAATTTGACGCACGAGGAGAAGGGTGGGCCAGGGGTGCCCACCGCAGAGCGGTTGCGTGCCGCCGGGGAAAGAAGGGCGGACACATGACCGAGGGTATCGCGCTTGTGACGGATACAAACAGCGGCATCATGAGCGACGAGGCTAAGGCGCTCGGCGTCCACGTGGTGCCCATGCCGTTTGTGGTAGACGGCGAGGAATGCTTCGAAGACGTGAGCCTAAGCGCCCCGCAGTTCTACGCGCGTCTGGCTGAGGGTGCCGACATCGTTACCTCGCAGCCCTCCCTTGTTGACTTGGGAAAACTGTGGCGCGACTTGCTGGAAACATATGCCGAGATTATTTATATTCCCATGTCAAGCGGCCTTTCTGGGTCGTGCGAGACCGCTCATGCGCTGGCGGAGCACTTCGACGGGCGCGTGCACGTGGTAGACAACCAGCGCATTTCCGTCACGCAGCGCGAGGCTGTGCTTGATGCTCTGCGCTGGGTAGCTGAGGGCCGCACCGCCGCCGAGGTGACCGCGCTGCTTGAGCGCACGAAACTTGACGCAAGCATTTATATTATGGTGGACACACTTGACTACCTGCGCAAAGGCGGGCGCATCACGCCGGCGGTTGCCTCCATTGGTTCCTTGCTGAAGATCAAGCCTATCCTGCAAATTCAGGGCGAGAAGCTGGACGCGTTCGCTATTGCGAAGTCGTTCAAAGCCGCCAAGCGCACCATGATCAAGGCGCTCGCTACCGACATTGAGCGGCGTTTCACCAGCGTTGAGCACGTGCACCTCTACGTCGCCCACACGAATCGCGACGAAGATGCCGAATCCTTCGCCGCCGACATTCGCGACCATTTCGCCACGGATGCTGTTCACGTGGCCCGCCTTCCCTTGAGCATCGCGTGTCACGTGGGCCCCGGTGCCCTCGGCATTGGTTGCGCGAAGAAGCAGTTCGCGTAAGCGCGCCTTCGTAACCCGGTCTTCAACGAACCGTTTCCCGCCGCACGCGCACACGCGCGTGCTTCGTATGACAATGGCTGGTGGCATACGAGCGAAGCGAAGGCGGAAGCGGAAGGTGGCGGGCGATGGGCGAGCCGGATCGGCAGGAGCAGCGGGCGCGGCATATTCGGATTGCGATCCTTGCGGCGCTGGCCGTTGTGGTTGTGGTCGCCGTCGTGCTGCTGGCCACGCACGGGCGCACGGTACTTGCGTATCTCACGAATGGCCATGTAGTGCAGCAGCAGGTGGAGCGCCTGGGTCCGCTTGCCCCCTTTGCGCTAGGGGTGCTGGTGGTGTTGCAGGAGGTCACCGTCATTGTGCCCAGCGAGCCGCTTGAGCTGGCGGCCGGCTATGCGTTTGGCTTTTGGGAAGGCGCGTTGGTGTATCTGGCGGCCAGCGTGGTGGGCTGCCTTGCCATTATTGGCATTGTGCGCCGCTTTGGCGAGAAGGTGTTGCGGGTGCTGGTGTCGCCCAAACGCCGCGAGCAGTTGCAGCGTCTCAAGTATTCACAGCGCTTCGACTTGGCCATTCTTGTGGCGTTCTTCATTCCCGGGCTGCCGAAAGATATCATGGCGTACTTCGCTGCGCTGGCGGGTATGCGGCCTACTCACCTGGTGGTTGTCACCACGGTGGGGCGGTTGCCCTCGGTGGTGGCGGCCACGCTGGCCTCGTCGTATGCGGCGGCGGGGGACTGGCGTGCCACGGCGCTCGTGTTCGCCATCACGGCGGTGTTTGTGCTGGCGGGCATGCTTATCTATCACCGGGTGACACGTCGATCTTCGCGAAACCCCAACGACAAACACTAAGTTCGCGGTACAATAGCCCGCGAGCGAAAGGAATACCTGCATGTATGATGGACAGCCCCAGCCCGGCCGCAACGATGAATGTTGGTGTGGCAGCGGCAAGAAGTACAAGAAGTGTCACCTCACGTTCGATGAGCGCCTGCAAAACCTGGCCGACCAGGGGTTCGAAGTGCCCCCGCGCGATCTGCTGAAAACGCCGGCCGACATTGAGGGCATTAAGCGCAGCGCCGCTATTAATATCGGTGTGCTCGATTACGTGGCCGAACATATTACGGTGGGCACCACCACGGGCGAGATTGACCGCTGGGTGCACGATTACACGGTGGAGCACGGTGGCATTCCGGCCGACCTCGGCTACGAGGGCTTCCCCAACAGCGTGTGCACCTCGGTAAACGAGGTGGTGTGCCACGGCATTCCGTCGGATGACCACGTGCTCGCCGAGGGCGACATCGTGAACGTGGACTGCTCCACTATTTTGGACGGCTACTATTCGGATTCTTCGCGCATGTTTTGCATTGGTGAGGTGTCGGCGGAGCGGAAGCGCCTGGTAGACGAGACGAAGAAGGCTCTTGAGGCCGGTTTGGCGGCCGTGAAGCCCTGGGGTTTCATTGGAGATGTGGGCGCGGCGGTGAAGGCGTATGCGAACAGCTGCGGCTTCACGGTGGTGCGCGAGTTTGGTGGCCACGGCATCGGGTTCGATTTTCACGAAGACCCCTTTGTGAGCCATGTGGCTGAGGCGGGTACGGGCATGGTACTGGTGCCGGGACTCACGTTCACTATTGAACCCATGATTAACGCCGGCGCGCAGGAAATTGACATGACCGATCCGAACGGCTGGACGGTGCGCACTGCCGACAGAAGCGATACCGCGCAGTGGGAAGTTCAGCTGGTGGTTACGGAAGACGGCTACGAACTGCTGAGCTGGTAGTGTTGGTGGTGACGGGTGCCTTCAAGGCGAAGTGAGTGCTTTTTGC
Source organism: Candidatus Gordonibacter avicola (assembly GCA_019113915.1). GTDB lineage: Bacteria > Actinomycetota > Coriobacteriia > Coriobacteriales > Eggerthellaceae > Gordonibacter > Gordonibacter faecis. Next base: position 14,458 of record DXGM01000040.1, on the reverse strand, counting down.
CTGTTCACCCGTCAAGCACGAAGTCAAGAGGAAGATGCCCTCGCCGCGTCTTAGGGGCGCGTCTGCCTGCGTGTTTTGAGGGTCTTCAAGTTGCGTACAATTGTTCCAATTTTTTCCAATTTTGCAAACAAACGTTCTATTACTATGCTATACTGTCGGCGAACAAAAAGAGCCAGTGCAAGCGCTGTTTCGGTTATTGCTTTTTCGTAATACCGCAGCCCATAGATGGCGGCAGTGTTCCCTGCCGCCCGTACCACGCTTGCAAGATCCTCTCCGCCCGGGAACGCAGGGAAGCGAGGTGTCTTGCCATGTCCGCGCACGTGTGTGCCCGTCATGTCGCAGGAGCTTTCCAACTGTCTCATGCCTCCAAAGCTAGGCCTTCTTATGAGGGGAGGCTGTCATGAGCAAGCATTCTGTGAAGAAGCACAAGCACCTGCGCTTGAGTGATCTTCCCACGCTGCAGGAAGCGCTCGCGACGTGTGATCGCGAGGTGTTTGCGCGGGTTGTCATAGATGATTTTGCCTGTCGGGGCTGGCGGCCTACCAGGGAAGAGCGTGCTTCTATGTGCCGGCGGCTCAACGCTTCGCTCGATGCGATGATGGCGCTTACCGTTAACCCGCAGGCGAACCGCAACTGGGTACTGGTGCCGCGTGAATCGTATGTGTTGAGCGCGCGGGACTGGTCTATCAGCTGGCGTCTCCATGCGGCGTTGGTGCCTGTGCTTGATGAGAAAAGCGCGCGTCGGCTTGTTCGCGCGACGGGCGGCCCCGCTGCTTCGTATAAGGAGGTCAAGAAGGCGGATAAGCGCTTGCGAAAGGTTTTGGGGCCTCAAAGCCCCCGGGTAGATGACGGCGACTGGGCTGGTCTGGAGCGAACGTACACGCTTGCTCCCTGGGAAGACACGCTGGGGTGCAAGGTGTGGCTCGGGAGCGGCTGGTGTCGGCGTGAGCGTTACGTGGCGCTGGCCAGCGCCTACTGGGAGATGACGTTCTTCGGCTTCGAATACGACAAGGTGCAGTCCCGTGCCGCGCAAGAGAAGGCGGCGCGCGTACTCGGCGACGCTCCGGAGAAGGAAGCCTCGTGTACTCCCGTGCCGCACCTCGACTCGCTCGACCGTAAAACCTCGCAACGCTTGGCTCGCCGCATTGCGGTCATCAATCACAACGCACTGTATACCTTTACTGAGCGCTTGCTCGATTTGGCCGTTCGCCTGGAGAGGGGGTGAGGGTAATGAATGCTGTCCAGCTTTCCTTTGTAGAAAACACGCGCACCCTTGCGCGCCTTGTGCGTACCGCCGATGCCCCCGTGCTCGTAAAGGAGGGGAGCGAAGATGCTTTGGTAGTGCTGTCGCCCCGCGCTCTTGAAAAACTCCTGTTCGGAGGCGGTGGTTGCGGGACGTTGGCCTTCCCACGCGTGCCTTGCTGCTTCGAGGAAGAGGCTCTTCCATGGTAGCGCTTGGGTCTCTCAATAACAAAAGGCGCCCGAAGGCGCCTTTCGAGGCAACGTGCACAGAGGTGCGATTAGTCGCAGACTTCAACCAGCGTAATCTCGAAGTTGAGGTCCTTGCCTGCCAGCTCATGGTTCATGTCGAACGTGGCTACGCCGTCTTCGATGGATTCCACGAACACGGGGAAAGGCTGGCCGCTCGGGCCACGCATGTAGATGGTCTGGCCCACCGGCAGCTGGTCGCCATTGGGAATCTGGTCAACGGGCACCTTCTGCACCATGTCGTCGCGACGCTCGCCATACGCTTCGGCTGCGGGAATGTGTACGGTCTTCGTTTCGCCTTGCTCCATATCCTTCACGGCTGCGTCGAAGCCCGGAATCATCTGGCCAGCGGCGCAGGTGAACTCAATAGGCTCACCGCGGTCAACCGAGGAATCAAACTTCGTGCCGTCATCCAGCGTGCCCGTGTAGTGGACCTTGACCTTTTTACCTTCGTTGCTCATGAAAAGAGCTCCTCTCGATCAAAAAACAGTAGACTCAGTCTACCTTACGGGTTCGTAGAACCCTGGCTGCGGCTTGAAAGTCTCTCCAAGTCGTCACAAGTCTGTCGCTCAGTTGCTCAGCGGTCGGGCAAGTCGTTCACGTCCAAAAGCGTGAACTCGAAGTTGAGCGCCTTGCAGATGGCGTCGTGGTTCAGGTCGAATAAGGCCACCTCATCGTCAAGCGATATGAGCCGCGCAGGGAAGGTTTGGCCGTCGGGTTGTTCGAGGTTTACCATCTCGCCCACCACCAACCGAACGCTGGCGGGTATCTTCTCGCGTTTTATGTCGATGATGCGCTCGTCGGTACGCTCTTCGTACGCTTCACTTGGGCTCACGTGCGCAGTGCGCGTTTCGCCTATAGCCATGTCGCGCACGGTTTCAATGAAGACGGGAGGCATCCAACCCTCTATGCAGGGAAACTCAATGGGCTCTCTGGTTTGGTCGATGAACACCGAACCATCGTCGAAGAACCCTTTGTATGCCACCGTCACCATCTTGTTGGTATGGTCCATAAGGACCTCCTTCATGCGATACGCCGTGCCGTGTTATCGAACTGTCGCACGTGTCCTGTTAGTTGTGCTGTTCGCTCAGACTTGCCAACGTAGTGCGGCGGGCTACCAGCTGCGCCAAGGGGGCAAGATAGGGCTGCTCATGTTCACTCAGCCCTGCATGAGCCAATTCCATCACGCGGTCGGCAAGCTCTGCGACAGGACGCCCGTATACCTGCGCCTCGTATCCGTGTGCCATGAGTGCGGCCTTGGCGTCGTTCACATCGGCAGCGCTTACCTTCGCAAACAGTTCGTCGAGTGCGTCCAAGTTAGCTGCGCTGTAGAAGAGCCCTTTAACTATGCCAGCATAGGCCACCACATACGGAATGGGCAGCGCATCGGCGGGCCGTATCTCAATATAGGTCTTCAGCCGCACGTCATTGAAGAACATCGACGCCGCGTGCTCCACCTCGGCGCGCGTCATCGTACGCGTGGCATAGATATCACCGAACGTGCGCTCGGAATAGCACCACTGCTCCTTGCGACAGGGTACCAGAATGGCGGGGGTGTCCAACAAATATTCAGCATAGTGGCGCAGGTCGAAGGCGGGGTCCATCACGCCGGGTACCAGTCCGCAGCGGTCGGGATCGCACTTTTCCCATATCTCGGTGCGAACAAGCTGGTGGGTGCGTGGCTTTCCCTCGAACACGGGGGAGTTGTCGCACATGAGCGAAAACAGCGGCACCAAAGCAAACGCCAGGCGCAGCTTGCGCAAGCAGTCGGCTGTCGACCAGTAATCAATCGACACCTGGGTAGACGCGCTACCGCGCATCATGCGCTGCCCAAACGGCCCTCGCTCGGAAAAGTACAAGTCCATGAACTTGTAGCGGCGCTTGGGAATAAGCTCCAAATCCAGCGCAGCCGCTGTGGGGTGGTAGCCTATCGTGAGCGCACGCTCGCCCACGGGGGACAGTACCTCTGTAAGGTCGCGCTCAAACGCCTCGAAGGTGTGAAGCGCCTCGTCCAAGTTCTCGAAGGGTCCCGCCGACAACTCAAGCTGTGCCGCCGGCTCAATGGTCACGGCTTCGCGAGGGCGCGCCACGCCCAGAAGATCGCCTTCCGGGTCGCGTGTTGTCTGAGGAAAGGAGGCCTGCAGCTGCTCCAAAAGCCACTCCACTCCGTGTGCACCGTGGTACGAAACGGGGGACAAATCGTCGCGCACAATGGTGTGCTCCAGCTCAATGCCCAGCTCGCCCCGCACCGAAGCGGGCTTGATGCCGCTTTCGAAGTACGAAACGATGGCGTCGATGTTGCTTTCCCGCGCCGGCTGGGCTGTGTGAACGGGGGTTTCTATGGTGGGTGCTTTCACTTGGGCTGTTTTATTCATGTAGCAAACTCCTGAAGGCGCGTGGGTCAAGTGCAAGATAACGTTACTTTGTATACAATAACCTTTCGATCGGCGAGCTTGTCAGTGAAATGACGACGTTTCGCTTATTCCACTAAAGGACGAGGCTACACGTGGATGCTCACATCACAAAAAGAACAGCGCTTCTCTTGTTGCTTGACATCGTAGCGACGTATGCCGCCTATTGGTTTGCATCGCTTTTGACCGACGTGGAGGGCGAGGTTTTCGTTAACAACGAGATCTACTTCATGTTGGGTATTCTTGCTCTTATCAATGTGGCGGTGCTCGGGTTGTTCAGGATGTATAACAACCTCTGGGAATACGCCAGTATTGACGAAGTGATTCAAATCGTTTTGGCGGTGGTGCTTTCCACACTGGTCGGTGCTGTGTTTTTGTGGATCATCGACGTGCGCCTACCCATTCGTGTGTTCGTTGTCTCGTGCATCTTACTGATATTTTTCATGGGAGGCATACGGTTCATATTCCGCATCATGCGGCAGAAGGGCCGCGCACTTGCCTCGTCGCAGCGTGCGTGTGACCGCCCGCGCACCCTCATCGTGGGTGCGGGTGAGACCGGCTCGCTGGCCATTGGTCGCATGGCTTCGAAGGATCCCTACATGCCTGGCATTCCGCTCGTGGCCACCGATGATGATCCTTCCAAGCGCGGCAGCCGCATCCATGGCGTGAAGGTAGAAGGCGGCACTGATGACATTGTTGATCTGGTAGACAAATACGACATCGAGCAAATTGTCGTGGCTATTCCCTCGTCCACGCCGGAAGAGCGCAAGCGCATCTATGGCGAATGCACGAAGACCGACTGTAAGCTGCGTACCCTGCCGAATGTCCGCGAACTCTCGCTCGACGAGATCGGCGACGTGAAGCTGCGTGACGTGGATGTGGCCGACTTGCTTGGCCGCGAGGAAATTATCTTGAACACGCGCGCGGTGTCGGGCTACATTGCTGGCGAGACGGTGCTTGTCACCGGCGGCGGCGGATCAATCGGTAGCGAACTTGTCCGCCAACTGTGCAAGGTTGCTCCCGCACGCATCGTTATCTTCGACATCTACGAAAACGATGCCTACATGCTGCGCAACGAACTTCTGGGCGAGTATGACGACATCGATCTCGTCATTGAGATTGGCAGCGTGTGTGATGAAGCGCGTGTGAACGAACTGTTCGCGAAGTATCGCCCGGGTGCTGTATTCCATGCGGCCGCCCACAAGCATGTGCCGCTCATGGAGTCCTGTCCGCGCGAGGCGCTGCACAACAACGTGTTCGGCACGCTGAATGTGGTGCGCGCCGCCGACGCCTTTGGTGCCGCACGCTTCATTTTCATCTCCACCGACAAAGCCGTGAATCCTACCAGCGTCATGGGTGCCACGAAGCGCATGGGCGAGATGGTGATGCAGTACTACGCACGCACATCAAAAACCATTTTTTCCGCCGTGCGATTCGGCAACGTGCTGGGCTCCAATGGCAGTGTTATTCCGGTGTTCCAGCGCCAGATTGCCGCAGGCGGCCCTGTCACGGTGACGCACCCGGAAATCGAGCGCTTCTTCATGACCATTCCCGAGGCGTCGCGCCTGGTTATCCAGGCAGGTGGTATGGCACGCGGCGGCGAGATATTTATTCTCGACATGGGCGAGCCTGTCAAAATTGTCGACTTGGCGAAGGGCCTCATCCAGCTGCAAGGCCTCGTGCCTGACGTGGATATCAACATCGTGTTCACCGGCTTGCGCGATGGCGAGAAGATGTACGAAGAACTGCTCATGGATGAGGAAAGCACGCTTCCCACCAACAACGCCTCTATCATGATTTCCACCGGTCAAGAAATCAGCTACGACGAAGTGGCCGCCAAGCTTGACGAACTGGAAGCCGCCATCAGCAAAACCGACGAGGAAGCAATCCACATCCTCGAAACCGCCGTCCCCACCTACCACCACACGAAGAACTGCTAAATGAGGCGTCCGCGGTTTCGCAGAGCGCAAAGATAAGTGTAACTATTTCATTGCGCGCCTTGCAAAACGTCCGTTTCTTTCTTAGGATGATGAAAACCGGGCTTGAAGCGCATTTTTGTGCAGGCGCACTATTTTGGAAGTACAGGCGAGGAGCAACATGGCCATCACAACGGGAATTGTGGGAGCAGCAGGGTTTGCGGGCATCGAATTGGTGCGCCTTGTGCTGCGCCACCCCGACCTGAATTTGGTTGCCGTCACTTCCAACGAGCTTGCTGGCACTCCCGTTGCCGTGGAATATCCTGGCTTTACCGGTGCCACCGACCTCACGTTTATCACGCACGATGACCCGGCTCTTGAGACTTGTGACCTGGTGTTTCTCGCGGTGCCGCACACGGCTGCGCTGTCGATGGCACCCGCATTGGTTGCGCGTGGCGCGACGGTTATCGACCTGTCGGCCGATTTCCGCCTCAAGGATGCAGCCGTCTACGAGCAGTGGTACAACACGCCCCATACCCAGTCCGAGCTGCTGTCTCGCGCGGCATTTGGCCTGCCTGAACTCTTTCGGGCTGATCTCACTCGCGTTCACGCGAGCCGGGAGGCAGGCGAGGGCGTGCTGGTGGCGTGCGCGGGTTGCTACCCCACGGCTACCTCGCTCGCGGCAGCGCCTGCCGTGCGTGGGGGGCAAGCTGCGCCGGATGGCGTTGTGGTGGTTGACGCCGTATCGGGCGTGACGGGTGCCGGCAAGAAGGCCAGCGCACGCACACACTTCTGCTTCGCCGACGAAAACGTGGAGGCCTATAGCGTAGCCTCGCATCGTCACACTCCCGAGATCGAACAGATACTGGGCCTACAAGGCCGCCTCGTGTTCACGCCGCACCTTGCTCCGCTGAATCGCGGCCTGCTGTCCACGGTGAATATCCCGCTGGCACCCGACGCGCCCCTTGATGCGGCCGTGTATGTGGAACACTACCGCACCTTCTACGAGGATTCACCGTTTGTGCAGGTGCTCACCGCGGGCTCCATGCCGAAGACGTCCTCGGTTGTTGGTACAAACAACGCCCATATTGGCCTCGCTGTGAACGCTTCTGCGCGTATGCTCATTGCCGTGTGCGCTATCGACAACCTGGGCAAGGGGGCAGCCGGTCAGGCGCTGCAGTGTGCAAACGTGGTGTGTGGCCTGCCCGAACGACGAGGTTTTGACGCCATCGCCGTGCCTGTGTAGGCAACCTTTCACGACCCTTGCGAGCACTCTCCAGCAAAGGTCATCCCCTCAGTAAGAACCAAGAAAGAGGCAGCCCATGATCGACCATCCCGCAATCGCCTCCGCGGCGCCCGCGCCACTGCGCGACCAGGGAGCGCCTGCTGCGCCAGCGGGTCCCGCGCCCTCGTCTCCGCTCGAAGGGGGCGGTGTTACCTCGGCGAAGGGGTTTCGTGCCGCAGGTGTGCATGCTGGCTTTCGCAAGAACCCCGAGCGATTCGACTTGGCGCTTGTGGTTGCCGACGAACCGTGCGCGTGCGCTGCGGTGTTCACCAAAAACGTATTTTGTTCGGCGCCGGTGAGCGTCTCGCGCGAGTACTTGGGGGCCGCGGCTGGCGAGCCAGCGTACGGAACGGCGCGCGCCGTGGTGGTGAACTCGGGTAACGCGAACGCAGCAACGGGTGAGCGCGGTCTAGAAACCGCCCGCACGTCGGCGCGCCTTACGGCCGAGGTAGTTGGCTGCGCGCAGGAAGAAGTCATGGTGGCTTCCACCGGCGTCATTGGCGAACATCTGTCGCTCGAACCGTTCGAAGCGGGACTTCCCGTCGCCCACGCTGCTCTTTCCGCTGCTGGTGGGGCAGATGCTGCGCGCGCCATCATGACCACGGATACGCGCCCGAAAGAAGCTGCCGTCAGCTTCGACGGGAGCGACATTGGGTATCCCGGCTGCATCTTTACGGTAGGGGGCATGGCAAAAGGCTCCGGCATGATTATGCCGAACATGGCCACGATGATATCCGTAATCACCACCGACGCGCCCGTGTTGTCCGACGTGCTGCACCATGCGCTGACGGAAGCCGTGAACAACAGCTTCAACAAGGTCACGGTGGATTCAGACACTTCCACAAACGACTCATGCTTCCTGTTTGCTAACGGCGCGGCCGCACCTGCTGGCGTGCAGTCCTTCGCACCCGGCTCACCCGCTCTCGCCGCGTTCCAGCAGGCGCTCAATGCTGTGTGTCAGAACCTTGCACGCCAGATGGCCGCCGACGGCGAAGGCGCCACGCGTCTTGTGACGGTGAACGTCACCGGCGCGGCCAACCAGGCAGATGCCGACGCCGCCGCCCGTGCGGTCGCAAATTCGCCGCTCGTGAAAACGGCCGTGTACGGGCATGACGCCAACTGGGGTCGTGTGGCTATGGCCATCGGCAAGTCGGGTGCCGTCTTCCGCCAGGAAGAGGCGGCCATCGACATCCTGGGTTTGCCCGTGTGCCGCAAGGGACTCACCGTGCCGTTCGATGAAGACGAAGCGCTCCGACGATTCGAAGCACCCGAAATCATTATCGATGTCGACCTCGGTGCCGGCGACGCCGGATCCACCATGTGGACCTGCGATTTTTCCCACGACTACGTCACGATTAACGGAGATTACCGCTCATGAAGTACGCAAAGGACACGCGCCCCAAGGGTGTTTCCCACAAAGCCGCAGAAGTGCTCGTCGAGGCACTTCCCTGGATCAAAAACATCACCGGCAAAACGGTGGTCATCAAGTATGGCGGCTCGGCCATGGTCGACGAAGAGCTGCGCGCCGATGTCATGAACGACATCGTGCTGCTCAAAATTGTTGGCGTGAACCCGGTCATCGTGCACGGCGGCGGCAAAGCCATCACGGCTGCCATGGATCGCATGGAGCTGCCCGTCGAGTTCAAGGACGGTCAGCGCGTCACCACGCCCGAGTCCATGGACCTGGTGCGTACCGTGCTCATGGGCAAGGTGAACCTGGAGCTGGTTGAAGCCTTGAACGAGCACGGTAACTTCGCCGTGGGCGTGTCGGGCGCGGATGCGGGCGTTATTGTGGCTGAACAGGCCTCACCCGACCTCGGGCGTGTGGGGCGCATCACGCGCATCAACTCACCTCTGCTCGACGACCTGGTCGCCGGCGACTACATCCCTGTGGTTGCCTCGGTGGCGCTCGGCGAAGACGGCGGCTTCTACAACGTGAACGCCGACATGGTTGCCGGTCACATCGCCGCCGCCATCGGCGCGCACAAGGTAGTCTTCCTCACCGATGTGGACGGCCTCTACGAAAACTTCCAGGACAAGTCCTCGCTCATCTCGAACCTCACGCTGTTCGAGGCGCAGTATCTCATCGAGAACAACATCGTGTCCACGGGCATGATCCCCAAGCTCAAGTCGTGCGTGCATGCGCTCGAATCCGGCGTGTTCCGTGCTCACATCATCAACGGCACCACGCCGCACTCGCTGCTGTTGGAGCTGCTCACCAGCACCGGCGTGGGCACCACGATGCACTCCACCGAAGAGGCATGCAAGTTTGATGCACACCCGCTCGGCAATTTCGCCTCCAAACTTCTGGAGAACCGCCAGCAGGCGCTCCAAAACGCAGGGGGAAGCCAGTCGTAACATAGCTGTGCCCCTAAGGGGTTCTCCGTAGGGCAAGGGCTCTGCCCTTGCCGCTCGGCATTGGGAAAATTGCAGGTCAGACGTAGTTATCGGCAAGGGTAGAACCCTTGCCCTACGGTCAACCTGGCGGGTAAAGGGCTCTTGTTGTAGAGCTCAGTACCACTGATTGAAAGGATGCTCGCATGAGCCTTCAGCACCAGCAGGAATTGGAATCGACCTACGTCATGCACACGTTTGGGCGCAAGCCCGTCGAACTTGTACGCGGCCGCGGCATGGAGGTTGAGGACGACCAGGGGCGCACTTACCTGGACTTCATTGCTGGCATTGGCGTTATCAGCCTGGGTCACTGCCATCCCGCCGTGGTGCAGGCGCTGCAAAGCCAGGCCGAAAAGCTCATCCATGTGAGCAACTACTACTATATAGAGCAGCGTGGTGAAGTGGCCAAGCGCCTGTCCGACCTCTTAAACGAAGGGGCCGCCTCCGACGCCGAGCCGTGGGAAAGCTTCTTTGCGAACTCGGGTGCCGAAGCGAACGAGTGCGCCATCAAGCTGGCGCGTCTTTACGCGCGCAAGCACTCCGCTGATCAGGTACGCGCCGCGGGCGGCAACGAGGAAGCCATTCACGCAGCCGAGGCCGCCGCACCCCGCGTGATTGTCACGCTTGATCGCAGCTTCCACGGCCGCACGCTGGCCACGTTGGCCGCTACGGCGCAGCCTGCCAAGCAGGAAGCCTTCCAGCCCCTGCCCGACGGCTTCGCCCACGTGCCGCTGAACGACGTGGCCGCCCTAGAAGACCTGTTCGCCCGTCGTGGCACAGAAATCTGCGCCGTCATGGTGGAGTGTGTGCAGGGCGAAGGCGGTGTGCACCCCTGCACGCCTGAGTTCTTGCAGGCTGCCCGCAACCTCACGCACGAGCACGGCGCGCTGCTCATGTGCGACGAAGTGCAAACCGGCATCTTCCGTTGCGGCACGCCGTTCGCGTTCCAACGCTTCGGCATTGTGCCCGATGTGGTAACTATCGCCAAGGGCGTCGCTTCCGGCATGCCAACGGGCATGTGCGCGGCGCGCGCCCAGGTGGCACGCGCGTTTGGCCCCGGCGACCACGGCAGTACGTTTGGCGGCAGCTGTCTGGCCGTTGCCGCAGCAGAAGCCACGCTACGTACGCTTGCCGACGAAGGTTTTGCCGCCCACGTGGAGCGCACGGGCTCCTATCTGCGCGAACAGCTTGCCCAGCTGCCGCATATAAAGGAGGTGCGCGGCCTCGGCCTCATGGTAGCCGCCGACGTGGACGAAACGGTGAACGCCAACGACGTGGTGCTGCGCGCCCTTAACAAGGGCCTCCTGCTCAACGCCACCGGCCCGCACACGCTGCGCTTCCTGCCGCCGCTTGTCTGCGAACTGGCGCACATTGACACTCTTATTGAACGCCTGGCGCCGCTTTTGGCGGCCGTCTAACGCACATTTGTCGAAACTTTGCGGCCTTTTGAAAATTCAGGGTTCGCAAACACGGTGTCATGGGTTACTATTTACTGCATAAATTTTGCCGGACTTGCGAATTTCTGCATATTCGGCGAATGGCTGTGAGACTGAATGTGATAGTTCGCCGCTAATAGAGAGTGGAGGGCATGAGAAAACGTCAGCAACGGCATGACATTATTCGCGACATCATTCGCGAGCATAATGTCAAGACGCAGCGTGATCTTGCGGATCAGCTGCAGGCTGCTGGCTACGATTGCACTCAAGCCACCATTTCTCGGGACATCATGGACATGGGTCTGGTGAAGTCCCGCGACGGCTATTATGTGCTGCCGGAGGAAATGCGCCTCCAGCGGATGGTCTCTGAACTGGTTGAAGAGGTACATGTGGCTGGCAATCTCATCGTGGTTAAGACGTTCTCCGGCGGAGCCGCCGGCGTCTCCGCAGCGCTCGATAAGGCGAGCCTGCGCGGCGCATTGGGCACCGTTGCCGGAGACAACACCATCATGATTGCTGCCGAGAGCCCTGAGGCCGCTATCGAAGTTGAGCGCGCCATCGACCGTCTGCGACGACGTTAAGTCGTCTACTTTCTCGCGAGGGCTCGCTTTTCCCCCTCCTTTCCCCCCAAGCTGCACCGCAGCATAAGTCGTGAGGGCCGCCCGGCGCTCACGCCATCGCGAAAAGCCGCGATGAGCACGGGACCCCGTGTGCCAGCCGCCTCCTTCGGCGTGCCGACCCAAGGTTGACTCGTACCCATCGTTAGACCCGGGCATAATCGCAAACCAGCAGAAAATTTTGGGAAGGAACTATCATCATGGCAGATCAGAAGGACAAAGTTGTACTTGCGTACTCGGGCGGCCTGGACACCTCGTGCTGCATCAAGTGGCTTCAGACCGAGAAGAACCTCGACGTCATTGCCGTCGTCGGTGACGTGGGGCAGGAGCACGAGGGCCTGGAGAAAATCAAGCAGAAGGCGCTGAAGTCCGGCGCGCTTGAGTGCCTCGTGGTGGACATGCGTGACACGTTCGCGAATGAATATCTGTCGAAGGCGCTTGCTGCCAACGCCATGTACGAAAACAAGTATCCCCTGGTCTCCGCGCTGTCGCGTCCGCTCATTTCCAAGCACCTTGTGGACGCCGCACACAAGTTCGGCGCAAAATACATCGCGCACGGCTGCACCGGCAAGGGCAACGACCAGGTGCGTTTCGAATCCAGCATCACCATGCTTGACCCCGACATCGAAATTCTCGCGCCGGTGCGTGAGTGGGATTTGCACACGCGGCCTGAGGAAATGGAGTGGGCGCAGGCTCATGGCATCGAAGTGCCCACGACGAAGGCTTCGCCGTACTCCATCGACGACAACCTGTGGGGTCGCGCCATCGAGTGCGGCGTGCTGGAAGACCCCTGGGCCGAGCCGCCGACCGACATCTACACGATGACCTCCGACCCGATTGACGCGCCCGACCAGCCGGAATACGTGGAGCTCACGTTCGCGCGCGGCATCCCCTACATGATTAACGGCAACCAGAAGAGCTTCCTCGGCATCATCTATGCCCTGAACGAGATTGCTGGCAAGAACGGTTTTGGCCGCATCGACATGATTGAGAACCGGCTTGTAGGCGTGAAGAGCCGCGAGTGCTACGAAGTTCCCGCAGGTCTGGCGCTCATTCAGGCGCACAAAGCACTTGAGGACTTGGTGCTGGAGCGCGAAGTGCTGCACTACAAGCTGGGCATCGAACAAGCCTGGGCGAAGGCAGTCTACAACGGCCAGTGGTTCTCCCCGCTTAAGGAAGCCCTCGACGCCTTCCTCGCTTCCACGCAGCGCTGCCTGTACGGCACCGTGAAGCTGAAGTTCTACAAGGGCTCCTGCACGGTCGTGGGCCGCAAGAGCGCCTACTCGCTCTACGATTACGCGCTGGCCACCTACGACAAGGACGACGCGTTCGATCACGCCGCCGCCAAGGGCTTCATCGACCTGCACGGTCTGTCCACGAAGACGTGGGCCAAGAACCGCAGGCAGGAAGGCGCGCCGGCTGAGTTGTTCGACGCCGAGAAGCAGGCCGGCCCGCTGAAGAAAGGTAAGTACGAGGACATCACCCCGCTGGGTGCGCAGGCTGTCGTTGAAGAAGCCGAAGCCATTCTGGCGTAGGGAAGGAGCACGATGGCACTCTGGTCAGGCAGATTCACCGAGAGCGTGAGCGAGTTCACGCAGCGCTTCGGCGCGTCGCTGCCGGTGGATAAGGCGCTCTACGCGCAGGATATCGCGGGCTCCACGGCGCACGCGCGCATGCTGGCGGCGCAAGGCGTCATCTCACAGGATGACGCCGACGCCATCGCGGCGGGTCTCGCGCGCATCAAGGAGCGCATCGAGACGGGCGATTTCGCGTTCGACATCAATGACGAGGACATTCACATGTCGGTCGAACGCGCGCTTATCGCCGACATCGGCGACGCGGGCGCTCGCCTGCACACGGGCCGCAGCCGCAACGACCAGGTGGCCACCGACACGCGCCTGTTTGCGAAGGCGCGCTGCACCGACCTCATGGAGGCGAACGTCGCGCTGCGCCGCGCGCTCATCGTCCAGGCTGAGGCACACCCGGACATCATCATGCCTGGTTACACGCACTTGCAGCACGCCCAGCCGGTGCTCTTCGCGCACCACATGCTGGCCTACACGTGGATGCTCGCGCGCGACTTCGAGCGCCTGGCCGCCGCCCGGCGCGCGGCTGATGCGAGCCCGCTTGGCTCCGCGGCGCTCGCGGGCACCACGTATCCGCTCGATCGCCAGATGACGGCGGAGGCGCTTGGCTTCGCCCGGGTCATTCCGAACTCGCTTGACGCGGTGTCCGACCGCGACTTCTTGCTGGATTTGTCCTACGCCTGCAGCGTGTCGTGCATGCATCTGTCACGCCTGTGCGAGGAAATCGTGCTCTGGTCAAGCGCCGAGTTCGGCTTCGTGGAGCTTTCCGACGCGTTCTCCACGGGTTCGTCTATCATGCCGCAGAAGAAGAACCCGGACTTCGCCGAGCTCATCCGGGGTAAAACAGGTCGCGTGGTGGGGGATCTCGTGGCGCTGCTCGTCACCATGAAGGCACTGCCGCTCGCGTACAACAAGGACCTCCAGGAGGACAAGGAAGGCGCCATCGACGCCGCCAAGACGCTGGAAGAGTGCCTTGTGTGTGCGGCGGGCATGGTGGAAACCATGAGCATCAAGCCTGAGAACATGCGCGCCCAGGCGAAGAAGGGCTACCTGGCCGCCACCGATGTGGCCGACTACCTGGCCAAAAAGGGCATGCCGTTCCGCCGGGCGCACGAGGTGGTGGGGCATTTGGTGCTGCTGTGCGAACAGCGCGGCTGCGACTTGGAAGACCTCACGCTGGCCGACTTCCAGGCTGAAAGCGACCTCTTCGAGGCTGATATCGTGTCGTCGCTCGACTTGGAAGCCATCGTGGCCGCCCGCACCACCATTGGCGGCACCGGCAACGCCGCTGTGGCCGAGCAACTGGCGCAGGCGAAGGCCGTTCT